>WTGP01000026.1:126558-246262 GCA_011523505.1 Gammaproteobacteria bacterium | reverse complement strand
GGACATCTCTGCTTTGGAGAAAAGGGGACATCTGTACTTTGCGTTGACACCCGCGCGCATACTAACCGCCGATGTAATACATTTCCACTCTTTTGTCCGTCCCCGCCCCGGCGCGGCCCGAACTCCGCAACTCGCTGTAGCGGTCAGCGCGCCGCGACCAGCGGCCCCTCATGAGGTTCAGCAACGCATCGTCCGGGGCGCCGTCGCGCATCGGGCCGCGCAGATCGAGCCCCTCGGAGGCAAACAGGCAGGTAAAGAGACGACCGTCGGAGGACAGGCGGGCGCGGTTGCAGGAGCCGCAGAACGGCTGGGAGACGGAAGTAATGAATCCAAGCTCCCCCTGCCCGTCCACGAATTCGTAGCGCCGGGCCACTTCGCCGTGGTAGTTCGCCTCAAGCGGTCGCAAGGGCCAGCGCCGATGGATCGTTTCCACGATCTCCGCGGCCGGCACGGTCTGCGTTTCGCTCCAGTTGTTGATCGTGCCCACGTCCATGTACTCGATGAACCGGAGGATCATTCCGGTCCCCCGGAAATGATCGACCAGCTCGGGCACATGGCCGTCGTTCACGCCGCGCTGGATTACGGCGTTGATCTTGATCGGGTTCAATCCGGCCGCGCGCGCCTCGGAGATTCCGTCCAGCACGGCCTCGAGACGTCCCCTGCCCCCGCTCATCCGCCGGAACAGTTCTTCGTCCACGGCATCCAGGCTGACCGTCACGCGGTCCAGTCCGGCGGCGGTGAGCGCCGCCGCCTGCTGCGCAAGCAGCACGCCGTTGGTGGTGAGCGCGATATCCTCGACGCCTTCGAGCCGGGAAAGGTCGCCGATCAGGTCGGCGAGGCCCGCGCGCAACAGCGGCTCCCCGCCGGTAATGCGCAGCTTGCAGGCGCCCATTCGGGCGAACAGCCGGGTCAGCCGCACGATTTCGGAGAACGACAGGCGTTCGCGGCTGGAAAGAAAGCGGAAATTACGATCGTAGATGTCTTCCGGCATGCAATAGGGGCAACGGAAATTGCACCGGTCCATTACGGAAATGCGCAGGTCCCGCAGCGGGCGCCCCAGCGTGTCGCGCACGTCCGGACGCAGCTCAACGATGCCGGTATTGCTTCCCCAAGTACTCTCCATGCGCCAATCTTCGGCGATTCCGGTCGCTTGGGCAAGCCGGATATACTGCCTGCCGCGTATGCGCGTAGTTGCTATTTCGAGGCCGGGGGGTCCTGAAGTGCTGGTTGTCGAACGGCGGCCCAGGCCTGTCCCCGCCGCGGGGGAGGTATTGATCCGGGTGGCCGCCGCCGGCGTAAACCGGCCCGATTGCATGCAACGGCAGGGCATCTATCCGCCACCCGCCGGCGCGCCGGAATGGCCGGGGCTGGAAGTGGCGGGTCATGTCGAGGCGGTTGGCGACGGGGTGGCAAGCCCGGCCGTGGGCGAGCCGGTCTGCGCACTGGTTCCGGGCGGAGGGTACGCCGAATACTGCGTGGCCCCCGCGGCGCTCTGCCTTCCGGTCCCGAACGGCGTGTCCATGACGAAGGCCGCGGCCATTCCGGAAACCTGGTTCACCGTTTGGACCAATCTCGTGGACGCCGGCCGGTTGCGCGAGGGCGACACCGTTCTGGTGCACGGGGGCGCCAGCGGAATCGGGACCGCGGCCATCGGGATTGCCAACGCCCTCGGCGCGCGCGTCTTCGTGACGGCCGGCAGCGAGGAGAAAGTGCAGTTCTGCCGGGACCTGGGCGCCTGGGGCGGCGCGTGCTATCGGACCGAAGACTGGCCCGCGGCGCTGAAAACCGCAACCGGCGGCAAAGGCGTGGATGTCGTTCTGTGCATGGTGGGCGCGCCCTATCTACGCGACAATCTCCGCAGCCTCAGGCCCGGCGGCCGGCTGGTGCTGATCGCGGCGCTGGGCGGGCCGAAGACGGAACTCGACATCCGGCGGGTGATGATGTCGCACCTGTGGATTACCGGCTCCACGCTGCGGCCGCGGTCGAACGAAGAGAAGGCGGAAATCGCAGCTGCGGTGCGGGAGCACTTGTGGCCGCTGCTGGAATCGGGCGAACTCCGCCCCGTCGTGCAACGCTCGTTTCCTCTGGAACAAGCGGAAGCTGCACACACACTCATGGAAGCCAACCTCACCCGCGGCAAACTGGTCCTCACCATCCCCTGAACGCAAAACCCCAGGGTCCAGCGGGGAGTGCCTGTGCCACTACCTGCAGGGAGCGTCTGAGGCAGGGATGCCGAAGCCGAGCCCACAGGGATGTGCTTGCCGGCGTATCCCGGCAGGTAGTGGCACAGGCACTCCACGCTATGCTCGGGGGTGGTGGCGGCGGTGCAGGTCGCGCAGGCGCTTTCGCGCCACCTGGGTGTAGATTTGCGTCGTCGAGAGGCTGCTGTGCCCCAGCAGCAATTGCACGACCCTCAGGTCGGCGCCATGATCCAGCAGATGCGTGGCAAAGGCGTGCCGCAAGGTATGCGGCGTCAGGCCTTCCGTAATGCCCGCGGCGGCGCCGTGCTTGCGCAGCCGCTGCCAGAACGCCTGCCGGGTCATGGCCGCGCCCCTGCGGGTGGGGAATAGCGCGTCGCTGACCCTCTCCCCGAGGATTTCGCGGCGGGCGCCATCCAGGAATTTCCGCACCCAATCGGCCGCCTCGTCTCCGAGCGGGACCAGTCTCTCCTTCGACCCCTTGCCTTCGACCCGGAGGACCCCGTTGGCCAGGTTCATTTGCGACACGGTCAGACCGATCAGCTCGCTGACCCGCAGCCCGGTCGCGTACAGCACCTCCAGCATGCACCGGTCGCGCACCCCCAGCGGGTCCGACAACGAGGGCGCGGCCAGCAGGTCCTCGACTTCGTTTTCCGTCAGGGAATGCGGCAGCGGCCGTCCCACGCGCGGGGTGGCGATCTGCGCCGAAGGATCACGATCCATCAGGCCCTCCCGCACCAGGTAGCCGTAGAAACGCCGGGCGGTGGACAGTTGCCGCGCCAGCGTGCGGGCATTGACGCCTTCCGCGGTCCGTTCGCCGATGAAGGCCAGCAGGTCCGGTTTGCCCGCCTCCGTCAATTCCTTGCCGCGCCTGCCGAGCCACCGTTCCAGCAGCCGGAGATCGGAACCGTAGGCGGCCAGGGTATTGCGGGCGAGCCCCTGTTCCGACCACATTGCGTCAAGAAAGCGATCAAGTAGTTCGGGGCTGGCCATAAAATTTACAATTATGACGCGGCTTCGAAAAATCCCTTACACGCTCTGGGGTTGGAGCGTGTTCTGCACGATCGCGCTGACCACTTCGCTGGTGATCCTGGTGCTTCCGGGAGTGGAACGATGCAGCTGGCTGGCCCGCAAGGCTTCGCGGGTCATATTCCGACTTGGCGGCGCATGGCCCCGGGTGCATGGGCTTGAGAACCTGCCGTCGGAGCCCTGCGTGGTTGCCGCCAATCATGAGAGCTTCGCCGACGGAATCCTGCTCTGCGCCCTGCTGCCCCCCGGCTTTCGGCTGGTCATCAAGCGCGAGATGCGCTCGGTGCTTCTGGCCGGCCGCATGCTGAGCCGCATCGGCGCCGTGTTCGTGGAACGGGAGGAGGGAAAGGAGCGCATCGGTGATGTGCGGACCGTGCTCAGGGCCGCCCGGTCCGGTCAATCGCTGGCGATTTTTCCGGAGGGAACCTTTATTCCGGATCCCGGGCTGCTGCCCTTCCGGCCCGGGGCCTTTGCCGCCGCCGCCGCCGGTGGACTGCCGGTCGTTCCCGTGGCCATTCGCGGCTGCCGCCGCCTGTTGCCGTCGGGGTCGTGGCTGTTCACGCCTTCGACAATCGAGGTGCGCTTTCTGGAGCCGATCAGGGTCACGGGAGGCGGGCGCCGCTCCCACCAGGCCGAGCAACTCGCGCAGGAATGCAGGAGGGCCATGCAAGCCGCGCTGGCGCAGGATCGACGCTAGGGGGAGGAGTCTCCGGTTCGATCCCTGACGTAGCCGATCCAGGCGTTGGCGTTGCGGCGAATGTTGTCGGGCCCCTCATTTTTTGCGTTTTCGAATGCCTCGAGGGCATCGTCGAAACGCCGCAATTCCGCCAGGGCAACGCCCATCAGTATCCATACTTCGCCGGGATTCTCGAGTCCGCCTTTTTCCAGCGCACGGCGGCAGGAGTCCACCACCCCGTCCCAGTCGCCCGTCTCGTTCAGAAGCATGGCCTTGCGATGGTAGAACTCGCCGTCGTCGGCGAGCTCGGCGAGTTTGTCGATGGCGTTCACGGCACGGTCCATTTCACGCGCCATGGTCCATGAGTTCAACAGCAGGCGGAGGTTTTCGAAGTTCTCTTCGACGTGGCCCCGCTCCATCGCCAGGTGCAGGATCTCACCCGCGCGGGCCGGGTTCTCCAGAAAGAGGTTGAGCCGCGTAAGGCTCAGAATGTCGGATTCATCTTCCAGCATGCCCTGATGCCAGGGAATGGTCAGCGCGGAAAGTGCGCCCTCATCGTTCTCGACCTCCATGTAAAGACCGGACAGCACCTGGTAGAAGCGCAGCTTGTCCGGCCAGATTCCGATGTTCTCCTTCAACAGGTCGATGGCTTCGGAAGTCTGACCCAACTCAACGTGGATGGCCAGTTGCAGGTTTCGCCAACTCTCATTGGGCTCTTCGGCCAGTTCATTGGCGCGAATCACGTAGGGCAATGCTTCCCGCATCAATTCCTGCTGGGCGAAATTGGCGCCCATCAATATGTAGGCCTCGGATCGGGGTTCCGCTTCGTAACGGAACCAGCGCAGCATGGTGCTGTTGGAATCCTCGAAGCGTTCCTCGCCCGAATAGTAGCCCGCGACCGAGTACACGATGCCCTGTTGCACCAGGGTCGGCAGGGCGTCCAGCTCCAGGCACTGCTCGAACGCCACAAAGGCCTCGTCTTCCCTTTCCAATTGCGAGTAAATAAAGCCATAGGTCTGATAGAGCTGGGCCGCCTCGTAGTCACTGATCCGATCGGGACGGATTCGGTCCATCAGGTCCAGTGCTTCGGTCAGATTGTCCTCGTCCAGCAGTTCATGCGTGCGGGAAAGTCGACGGTAGAAGCTCTCGCTCATGGATGCGGGCGGCTCCTCGCGTTCTTCCGCCACGCGATCCGGGCGCAACGGGTGCCACTGCGGCAGATTTCCGGGATCGTTCTGCGCCGGCGCCTGCGGCGCCAGCATCAGCAATGCCGACAACAGAGCAAGGCGTTTACCCATTCAGTCGTCCAGCTGGAAAACGATACTCGTCGTGGCCCACCGTTCCACGGCCACGCCATCCACTATTCGCGGCTTGAATTTCCAGCGCCGTACGGCCCGCAGCGCGTTGCGCACGAACAGGCGGCCCGGAGCGGCTTCCAGAACCTTGACGTCCAGCACGCTGCCGTCGGGGCCGATCAGCACTTCGCACCTGACGTAGCCCTCGGTTCCGTCCATCAGCGCCTCGCGGGGCCACTGCGGGTCGATGCGCACGATCGGAACCGCATCGCCCTCGGCCGCCGGATCGCCCGGGCTCCAACTGCCGATGAAGGGACCGCCCCCGGCAGCGCCGGAAACATCGATCTTGGGAAGATCGAGGCGCATTGGATTCTTTTGCGGCTTGGCCTCGTTGGACACCTTCAGCCTGGGCGGCGGCGGTGGATCCTTGGGCGGCGGCGGCTTCTTGGGCTTGACCCGTTTCTTGGTCTGGACGATCTCGTCTTCCTGCACGCGTATCAGGTCCACGATCTGTCCGGCCGTGGCAGCGCCCTGCTGCCCGCGCCCGCCCGTTATCAGCGTGTTCATGATCAGAAAAAGCACCAGCGCAACGAATATGCCGCCGGCTATCGACCCCACCATACGCCATCTTGTTTGGTTCATCGCTAATCCACTCCTTCCGCGGCCAATGCAACGCTGGTCACGCCGGCAGCCCTGACCTGGTCCATCAGGTCGATCACCATGCCGGTGGACGCGGATTCATCCGCCACGATGATAACGCTGCTTTCAGGGTTTTCCGCCCGCGCCGCTTCAACCAACTGGCGGACCCCCGCCAATTCCACCCGATTCTTGTTCATCCAGATATGATCGTCGCGCGATACCGCGATCATGATATTGCCCAGCTCCTTGGTGGCCGCCGTCTGCGCAAAGGGACGGGAAGGATTGATGCCTGGCTCCTTCACGAAGGATGTGGTCACGATGAAGAAGATCAGCATGATGAACACGATATCGAGCATCGGCGTGATGTTGATCTCGCCCTCTTCTTCCGGTTTTCGTCTTCGTATCTGCGGCATCGCGCCCTGCTCCTAGTTTGCTGCGGCAGCGAGGGAGACCTTTTCGGCGCCCGCCACCCGCGCCTGGTCGACCACGGTCACGATGAAGCGGGAATCCGCGTTCCGGTCCGCGATCACAACCACCGTCGCGTCGGGCTTTCCGGCCAGCCCCGAGACGATGTTGGCCCGTATCGCGCCCTCATGCACAAGCCGGTCTTCGACGAACACCTGTCCGTTGGCGTCTATCCGCACCGGGATCACTTCGGAACGCTTCTTCTCCTGGACCGGAGCGTTCGAGGGCCGGTCCAGGTCCACGCCCAGTTCCTTCACGAAGGAAGTAGTGACGATGAAGAAGATCAGCATGATGAACACGATGTCGAGCATAGGCGTAATGTTGATCTCGGCCTCTTCCTGCAACCGCTTGCGGTGCTTGCGTTGAATCATGCGGCTGCCTCGCGGGGTTGTTCGTCGAACTGCATTTCCAGGACGTCTTCGAGCTCCTCCATCTTGAGCTTTGCCCGCTGTTTCAGCCAGGCCGACAGGTACAGACCGGACAGCGCGGCGACCAGCCCCGACATCGTGGGGATCGTGGCCTGCGAAACGCCGCCGGCCATCAGGCGCGCGTTGCCGGTGCCGAACACGGTCATGATCTCGAACACCTGGACCATGCCCCACACCGTGCCCAGCAGGCCCAGAAGCGGCAGTATCTGCATCAGCGTCTGTATCAGCCCCAGGTTACGCCGGGCGCTCAGGCCGACCTCCGAGAGAATCAGGCGCCGAAGGTTCGCTGCGAACCAGGAACCGTCGCGGCGTCCGCTTTCCCACAGCTGCCGGGCGCCGCGCATTTCGCCGGGGAGAACGCCGAAGAAGTACCAGAGCCGCTCCACGATCAGCGTCCACATCAGCATGGTGACGGCCAGGATTCCGTAAAGCACCGGGCCGCCCAGCTCGAAAAAGCCGCGGATGGAAACCCAGACTTCGAACAGGAAAGTCATCTACCGGTCTCCAGCCTGGCCCTCCTCAAGCCTCCGCCGCGGCATCGCCTTCGGCCCTGCGTGCGATCAGGCCGGCGCTCTGCTCCTCCAGGATTTCCACCAGCGCCTGGCTGGAACTGGAAACAACGCTGTGCAGCAGTACCAGAGGGATGGCTACGATCAGGCCCAGTACGGTCGTGATCAGGGCCTGCGAAATTCCTCCGGCCATCAGTTTCGGGTCGCCGGTTCCGAACAGCGTCAACTGCTGGAAGGTGATGATCATGCCGACCACCGTGCCCAGCAGCCCCAGCAGCGGGGCGACCGCGGCAAACACCTTGAGTATCCCCTGGTAGCGCTCGAGTATCGGCGCTTCCCGCATGATCGCTTCATCGAGCTTGAGCGCCAGGGCGTCCAGGTTGCCGGTCTGGTGTTCCTCGTAGACGGCCAGGATCCGGCCCAGAGCGTTGTTTTTGCTTGCGCTCGAGCTCTTGAGCTGCGCACGGATACGGCGGCCGGCGCCCTGCAGCACGACCAGACGCCAAAGCGCGATCAGCAGGCCGATGGCCCCCATGCCGATGATCGTGTAGCCCACGTAGCCGCCCTGCTGCAGGCGCTCGCCCAGATCCGGAGCCTGAATCAGCATCCCCAGCAGTTGCCCGCGGGTCGGATCGACCGCCATCTCCACCGTGCCCGACGTGGCTTCGACCAGGTCCTCGGCCATGTTGAGATAGCGGCCCGCAGGCTGGCGGGGCAGTATCTGCAGCGCTCCGGTTGCGGCATTGTGGGTCAGGAACTTGCCGTCGTGGACCAGGTTGAAGGCCCCGACGCGGATCACGTCGCCCGCGCTGGTCTGGCCGGAAGGATCGGTAATTTCCGCGTCAAAGCGAACGACCTGGCCGGACTGCGCCATTTCCTCCAGCAGCATCAACTGCAGGCCGCGCAGATCCTCCAGGCTGGGCAGCTCCTCTGCAAGCGCCATTTCGCTGACCAGATCCAGGCGGTTCGGATACTGCGCCGACACCAGCGACGTCTGGACCTGGCCGTAGGTGTCACCGGCCACGTCGCGCACGACGCCGAACAGTTCGCCGAAGTTACCGATCCGGATTTGCAGCCGTTCCTCCAGGTCCGCGAGTTGGGTTTCGTTCTGCTCGTAGCGCCGGTTCAGCGTGGTGCTGCGACGCTCCTCCGCGGCCAGCTCGCGCGAAACGTCCTCCAGCATGCGCTGGCGCTCGTCGCGGGTCTGGCGAAAGCGTTCCACCCGCTCGCGGTTAAGCCGGGTACCCTCCCGAGCCTCCAGGCGGACCAGTTCGAGAAGTTCGAGTACGGAGTCGGCCTGTTCCAGAGGGACAGCCGGCTGCGACTCTTCCTGGGCTGCGACGGGAGCGGCCAGGATGATCGCCAATCCCGATAATCCAAGCAAACGATTCATGACTGACCTCCTTCGGGCGCGGCGATCGGAAGGGTCAGTATGTCAGGCGGCGCCAGCCGGCGCGCCATGCGTATCCCCGTGGTTATCGGGCCGCGGTAACTGTTATCCAGCGCACGCCACTCCTGCGTGCGCGTATCCCAATAGCCGGTTTCCTCGCGATCGGGCGTCTGGTAGGCCAGGAGCACGCGGCCGACGCGCAGAAAGTCCACCTTGCGGTTGACGCCTCCGATTTCCAGTTCTCCGGGGTAGGACTCCATGTTGCGCCCCATTCCCGCCTCTAACTGGTACGCGCCCATCACGCGCCGGTATTTTTCGGCAATGCTGACGTCGGAGCGGTCCATCACGTCGCGAATGTACGTAAGCTCGTTGCGACGCAAATCCGGCAGGAACGGAACGTCCAGCGAAATGAACCGGTCCAGGTCCTCGACCATGTCCATGAGCAGCGGAACGATGCCCTGTTCCAGATCGCCGAATTCGTTGATCTGCCTGTTGAGAGAGGCCTTTTCGCGCTCCTGGTCGTCTATGGTGCGCTGCAGGTTGTCGTTGTAGCGGCGAATGCGGTCCAGCTCCTGCAGCCGCACGCGGTACTCGCTTACCGCTTCCTGCGTCTCGTCGGCCAGGGTGTCCACCACGGCCTGCGCCTGCCGGTCGTCGGCCGTCGCGCTCTGCTGCAATGCCAGCATCTCGTTTACGCGCTGGTCCCCGGCCGCGGAGCCGGCAAACAGGCAAATGCCGCATGCAACGACTGCAAGCCGGGGCGCGTAACCTGTCCTGAAAGCGGAATAACTCATTTTGTTGTCCCCTACCTACCCTTTTTCGGACAGCCAAAATAACATATCCGCTTCGGTTTTACGCACAATGTTGCCGACTGATCGATTATGAGCACAGAAAAAGCCGTCATCGCCGCCGCGCGGCGGACTCCAATCGGCGCCATGCTGGGCGCGCTGTCCCGGATTTCCGCTACGGATCTGGGGGCGACCGCCATCCGTTCCTGCCTCGGCGACAGCGGCCTGCCGCCGGGCGAGATCGATGAAGTGCTGATGGGCTGCGTGCTTCCCGCCGGGCTCGGTCAGGCGCCGGCGCGCCAGGCTGCCCTCGGAGCCGGCTTGGCCAGCGCTACGCCCTGCGCGACGATCAGCAAGGTGTGCGGGTCCGGACTGTTCTCGGTGATGCTGGCGCACGACCGGATTCTGGCTGATCCCGGCATGGCCATCGTGGCCGGTGGCATGGAATCCATGTCCAACGCTCCGTACCTGGTCGAGAAGGCGCGGGACGGCCTGAGGATGGGCCACAAGGAACTGCGCGATCACATGTTCCTTGACGGTTTGCAGAACCCGTATGACGGAAAGATGATGGGCTTTTTTGCCGAGGAGACCGCCCGCCGCTACCGGTTCGGCCGCCGGGAGCAGGACGAGTTCGCTGTGGAGTCGGTGACGCGCGCGCTGGCCTCGCGCGAGGCCTTCGAAACTGAAATCATTGAAGTGAATTACATGTATCGCGGCAACCCGGTCACGATAGGCGAAGACGAGGAGCCGGGTCGATGCGACCCGGGAAAGATACCGGCCATGCGGCCGGCCTTTGCTCGCGACGGCACGGTCACGGCAGCGTCCAGTTCCTCGATCTCGGACGGCGCCGCGGCGCTGGTCCTGCTGAGTGAAAGCCGTGCGGGCGAGTTGGGCGTCGAGCCCCTGGCGAGCGTGGCCGGTCACGCTACCCACGCGCACGAACCGGAGTGGTTCACGACCGCCCCCGGCCCGGCGATCGAGAAGGTCCTGGCAAGAGCGGGATGGGCCGTCGGCGACGTGGACCTGTTCGAGATCAACGAGGCCTTCGCCTGCGTCGCCATGGCCGCCATGCGCGACCTGGGCCTGCCGCACACGAAGGTGAATGTGCGTGGGGGCGCCTGCGCGCTGGGCCACCCGATCGGCGCCAGCGGCGCCCGCATCCTGGTAACGCTGATCCACGCCCTGCGCGACCGCGGCGGTGGCCGCGGCGTCGCCGCCCTGTGCATCGGCGGCGGTGAAGCCGTCGCCGTCGCCGTCGAAGTCTCCTGACTCCTGGTGGCGAGGGGCATGCCCTCGCTCCGGGCCTACATCCCGGCGTAGTTGGGGCCTCCGCCACCTTCCGGCGCAACCCAGTTGATATTCTGCGCCGGGTCCTTGATGTCGCAGGTCTTGCAATGGATGCAGTTCGGCGCGTTGATGACGAAACGGGGCTTGTCGCCCTCCCATGCCACTTCGTAAACGGCCGCCGGGCAATAGCGTTGCGCCGGCTCCGCGTAACACGGCAGGTTGTCGCGTACCGGCAGGTCCGCGTCCTCCAGGACCAGGTGGCATGGCTGGTCCTCTTCATGGTTCGTGGCCGACAGGTACACGGAAGAGAGCCGGTCGAAGCTGATTTTGCCGTCCGGCTTCGGATAATCGATCCGGCGCGCCTTTGACGCCGGCAGCAGGTCCTCGTGGTCCGGCGTGCGGTTATGCAGCGTGAAAGGCAGCCGCCCCCGGAAGACGTTCAGGTCCAGCCAGGTAAACGCCGACCCGGCGAGCAGGCCGAACCGGTGCTGGGCCGGCCCGAAATTTCGCGCCCGGAACAGTTCCTCGTGCACCCAGGAGCCGCCGATCAGGTCCTGGTAGTCCTCCAGGACCGCCGGCGGCGAATCGCCCGAAAGCGCGTCGAATACGGCTTCGGCGGCCAGCATGCCGGTCTTCATCGCCGTATGGTTGCCCTTGATCTTCGCCCCGTTCAGGAAGCCCGCATCGCATCCGGCCAGGAGTCCCCCGGGAAAGGCGAGCTTCGGAAGAGACTGCAGGCCTCCCTTGTTGACCGCGCGCGCTCCCCAGGAAATCCTTTCGCCGTCCTCGATGACCTCGCGAATGCGCGGATGGTGCTTCCAGCGCTGAAACTCCTCGTACGGATCGAGGTACGGATTGCGGTAGTTCAGCGCCACGATGAAGCCGAGATACACAAGGCCGTCATGCGCGTGATAAAGGAACCCGCCGCCTTCGGTCGTCTGTCCGAGCGGCCAACCCAGGGTATGCACGACGGCTCCAGGGCGGCGCCGGTCCTCCGGAGCCCGCCAGACTTCCTTGATGCCGATGCCGTAATGCTGCGGATCGCTGTCCCTGCGCAGATCGAAGCGCTGCATCAATTCCTTGCCGAGATGGCCACGGCAGCCTTCCGCGAAGATCGTGTACGGCGCGCGCAGCTCTATCCCGGGGTCGTAGCCGGGTTTTTCGCTTCCGTCACGGGCACGGCCCATCTCGCCCGTGATCACGCCCGCGACCCGCCCGTTCTCGTAAACGATGCCGGACGCCGGATACCCCGGAAACACGTTGACGCCCAGGTTCTCCGCCTGGGCCCCCATCCACTGGCACAGCGCACCCAGGCTGACGATGCAATTGCCGTGATTGCGCATGGGGTGCGGAATGAAAGCGCCCGGCAGGCGCACGGATCGGCCGGGAGACAGGAGGAAATGAAAATCGTCGGTTTCGACGGGCGTTGCAGGCGGCGCGCCCTGATCGCGCCAGCCGGGCAGCAGCTCATCCAGCGCCCGGGTCTCCAGCACCGCGCCGGAGACGATATGCGCGCCGATTTCCGCGCCCTTCTCCAGCAGGCAGACGTTCAGCTCGCGCCCCGTCTCCCGGGCCATCTGGGCCAGCCGGATCGAAGCCGCCAGGCCGCAGGGCCCTGCCCCGACGACGATGACGTCGAACTCCATGCTTTCCCGCGCGTTCATTGCGCGGGCAGTTTACACGGCGCCACGCCGCGCGGTACGAATGAAGGCGGGATTTCGGCCTGCATGCTATTATCCGGCGCGGTCATCTGCACGAACTGGAGGGGACCCTATGGCCCGAACGCTCCGCTTGCGCCTGCTTGGCGTCGCAATTCCCGCCTTTGCCCTGTGCATCCCGTTGGGAGCTGCTGCGCAGGAACTTGAGGAAATCATCGTTACCGCCCGTAAGCGTGACGAATCGCTGCTGGAGGCGCCGCTGTCGATCACCGTTTTTTCGGCCGAGGATCTCAGCCGGGCGGGGCTGGAAACGCTGGGAGATATCGCCCTGCAGACTACCGGGCTGTCCTTCCAGGACAACATCGCCAGCAATCGGCCGGGGCGGCAGAACACGGTGATTCGCTTTCGCGGAATGTCACCGCCGAGAGGATCGCCCCATCAGCAACTTGCCGGCCTGTTCGTGGACGGCGTGTTCGTCACCGGCGGTTCGCAGTCCATTCCGATGCTGGACGTGGAGCGGGTGGAAGTCATCAAGGGCCCGCAGTCCGCGTTTTTCGGGCGCAACACGTTTTCGGGCGCCATCAATTACGTAACCCGCAATCCGAGCCTGACGGAATTCGAAGGCAAGGTGCGGGCCACCGCGGGCCAGTACAGCCAGTACAACATTGCCGCCAGCTACGGCGGGCCGATTATCCAGGACAGGCTGGCCTTCCAGATCGGTTTCAGCGACTACAACAAAGGGTCAATGTACACCGCCAACGACGGCGGCGAGCTGGGCAAGGAGTCCTCCGATTCCATGAGCCTGACGCTCCTTGCCGCGCCGAGCGACAATTTCACCGCACGCGTTCGCCTCTTCTATCACGAGGACGACGATGGACCGCCCGCGGTCGGCTACCTGCCCGGTTCCGACTGGGACACCTGCACCGGCACGACCATCCGGCGCCCGGACAATGACGGCAACATCACGACGCTTCATCCCACGCAATACATATGCGGCCGCGTTCCCTTGCCCGGGGAGCCGGGCGCGCCCGATATTTCCGTAAATACCACGCTGTATCCCCAGATCTTCACGCGGATAACGCACCCGACGCGCTGTCCGGAGGATTGCTCGAACTGGCTGGTGCAGAACCTCGTGAACAACACGACGCTGGACGGCGTGCCGTCCCGCACCACGATGGGCATGAGCCGGGAGGTTTTCCGCTCCAGCATTGAACTGGACTACGGGTTCGCCAACGGCATGGACGTGTCGTTCAAGGCCTCGTACAACGACCATGGCGTGAACTGGATTCGCGACTTCGACATGACCGACTTCGAATCCTTCTGGACTTCCGACCCGCAGAGGAATGAAGACAAGGGCGCCGAGTTGCGCCTGACCTCCTCGCCGGACAGCCGGATCAGCTGGATGGTGGGAGCGAGCTACAGCGAGCAGGAAATCGCGCTGTCCGGTGTTGGCGGCGATGTGGTGGTGGCGTGCTTCCTGCCCGAGGCCATCGGCTGCTTCGGCCCGCTGTTCGTGTCGCTGCCCCCGGTTCAGGGCGAAACCGCCAAGACTCGCGGCTTATTTGCGGCAACGACCATTCCGCTCGGGGACCAGTTTGCAATCGACATCGAAGCCCGTTACATGGCGGACCAGCGCGTGACCGGCGGTCTTGCCGAGGACTACAACGAAATCGTGCCGCGGGTAATTCTCCGCTGGAACCCCAATGACAACACCAACGTCTATGCCAGTTATTCACTCGGGGTCTTGCCGGGCGTGTTGAACACGAATCTCATCTTCGCGTCCCGCGAGGCGTTCAGGGAGCCGTATATCGACCGCGATACCGGAATGCCCAGTACGGAGTCCGAGTACGACCAGATCCGCCGCAAAGCCCCGGAGGCCGGCGAGTCCACTCCTACGCAGGAACTGGACGCGATCGAGGTCGGCATCAAGTTGGCCTTGATGGACGGACGTGGCCAGATCAGCGCGGCCGCCTACTACTACGAGTGGGTGGCGCAGTTGTTTACCAACTTCGTGGTTTATTACCAGGACGACCCGGACCCGGCCGCCCGCGACGGCATAGCCGGCCCCCAGCAGCAGCCGCGCACGCTGGAATTCAACTTCCCGGGCGACTCGGAACTCTGGGGAATTGAAGTGGAGAGCTCCTGGGCGCTTACCGATAACTGGCTGATCGGCGCCAATGCCGCCTGGCAGGACAACGAATACACGACCTTCGCCGCGACCTTCGTGCAGGACATCACCGGCAGCCGCAACCTGGCCGGCAACCAGTCGGGACGCTACCCGAATCTGATGGGCAATGCCAGCCTGACCTACATGGACACGCTGACGGCCGACTGGGACTTCTTCGTGCGTGGAGATTTCATGTATTACGGCAAGACCTGGGCGGGCAACGGCGGCAACCTGGCCAGGCTGGACGCCTATTGGCTGACCAACCTGCGCGCGGGAGTCGAGCGGGACAACCTGCGCGTGGAGTTCTTCGTCAACAACGCTCTGGAGCAGGACACCTGGGTCGCTGCCGTGCGGAATACGAATTTCACGCAGTTCACAGGTTTCCGGTTCAACATCCACGGCGTCATGGTGGCGCCGCAGGACCTGCGGTCCGCCGGAATACAAGTGGACTGGAGCTTCTGATTCCCGTTACCGGGAGGGCGTGCGCCCTCCCGGTAATTCCGGCGCCGTGAGCGCTCCCCTCTGGACTCCGCCGCCCGAAAGGGCGCGGGCCAGCGCCATGGCGCGGTTCATGCGCGAAGCCGGCTTCTCCGACTACTCTGCCCTGCATCGCCGGTCGATTGACGATCCCGAGGGCTTCTGGGGCCGGCTGTGGGGCTTCTGCGGGATTCGCAGCAGCAGGAATTTCAACGTCGCCCTCGCCGAGGGCAAGCGGATGCAGGACGCCAAATGGTTCTCCGGCGCGCGCCTCAATTTCGCCGAGAACCTGCTGTGGCAGGAAGACACAAGGCTCGCGCTGATCTATCGTGACGAAGCCGGCCGGCGGCGGGAAGTGAGCTACGGGCGATTGCGCGAAGAGGTCGGGCGAGTCGCGGCAGGTCTGCGCAGCCTTGGAGTGGAGCGCGGCCACAGCGTTGCGGCCTGGATGCCGCACGTTCCGGAGACCATCGTCTTCATGCTTGCCGCTGCGAGCATCGGGGCCGTATTCAGCTCGTGCTCGCAGGAATTCGGCGTGCCCGCGGTGCTTGAGCGGTTCGGGCGACTGGGGCCCAGGGTGCTGCTCGCCGCGGACGGCTATCACTGGCGCGGGCGGCCCGTCGATCGCCTGACGGAACTTCAGGAAATACGCAAGGGCCTGCCCGGACTGCAGACGACGGTGATGGCGCCCAATCTCGGTAGCGCCGGAGATCTTCCGCGGGATGCAAGGACCGTGCCTTACGACGAGCTGGGCCGGGCGGAAGCGCCATCCTACGAACAGCTCCCCTTCGACCACCCTCTTTACGTGGTGTTTTCCTCCGGCACGACCGGAGCGCCCAAGTGCATTGTGCATCGCGCCGGCGGGGCGCTCTTGCAGCATGTCAAGGAGCATCGCCTGCATGCCGACGTCGGCCCCGACGACCGGATGTTCTACCTGACGAACTGCGGGTGGATGATGTGGAACTGGCTGGTCAGCGGACTGGCGTCGGGATGCACGCTGGTTCTGTACGAGGGTTCGCCCCTGCATCCGTCGCCGGACGCACTCTGGAAGATTGCCGGTGAGGAGAAGGTGACCGTGTTCGGCGCCAGCGCCGCTTACGTGAAGGCCATGGAAAACGCTGCAGTGCGGCCGCGGGCCGTTTCCGATCTTTCCCGTTTGCGGGCGCTTCTTTCGACCGGTTCGCCGCTCGCGCCCCGAAGCTTCGATTACGTTTACCGGGAAGTGAAAAGCGACCTCATGCTGGCGTCCATTGCCGGCGGGACGGATCTGCTCGGCTGCTTTATCGCCGGCAACCCAATGCTCAGCGTTCACCGGGGGGAAATGCAGTGCCGGGCGCTGGGAATGGCGGTTGACGTATTCGATTCCGATGGCCGGCCGGTTCGCGAACGGACCGGCGAACTGGTCTGCACGCGTCCGTTTCCTTCCATGCCGCTCGGTTTCCTTGACGATCCCGGCGGCAGGAAATATCACCAGGCCTATTTTGCGAGGTTTCCCGGCGTGTGGGCCCATGGCGATTACGCCGAGATTACCGGCACCGGCGGCATGGTGATTCACGGGCGATCCGACGCGGTGCTGAATCCGCGCGGAATCCGGATCGGCACCGCCGAAATCTACCGCGTGGTGGAGGCGCTGGACGAAGTCGCGGAGGCGCTGGCCGTCGGCCAGGAATACGACGACGATGTTCGCATCGTCCTGTTCCTGCGGCTGACCGATGAAGCCGTCGACCGGGAATTGCTGAAGAAGCGGGTGCGGGAAGCGCTGCGCCTCGACGCCAGCCCCCGCCACGTGCCCTCAAGAATTATCTTTGCCCCCGATCTTCCGCGAACCATCAGTGGGAAAATCAGCGAACTGGCGGTTCGGGAAGTCATACACGGCCGGGAGGTCGCCAATCGCAAGGCCCTGGCGAACCCCGAATCCCTGGAGTTTTTCGCCGGACTGGAGCAGGAACTGGCATGAAGAAGGCGCGCATCGAAGTGGACGGGCAAGCCGTGGAAGTCAGCGTGGCCGGGGACGGAAGTTTCCGCCTTGCCGGCGGGGAACCGTTTGAGCCCGCGGTCTGGCGCTGGCTTCCGCCGGCGCACACGATCATCTACGGCCTGGCGCTGAATTTCGCCGACCATGCGCGCGAACTGAAATTCGCGGAATTGCCCACGGAACCCATACCGTTCATCAAGAACCCGTCTTCGGTCGTGGGCCACCTGGCGGAAGTCGTCCGGCCGGCGCGGGTCCGGTACATGCACTACGAAGGCGAGCTGGGCGTCGTGATCGGCCGCGCGGCCCGGCGTGTGAGCCGTGAGGAGGCGATGGACTACGTGTCCGGCTACACCATCTGCAACGACTTCACGGTGCGTGATTTTGTCGGTAACTTCTATCGGCCGCCCATCAAGGCCAAGGGCTTCGACACCTTCGGCCCGGTCGGTCCGTGGATCGTCGATGCAGCCGACATCGCCAATCCGCACGAAATGTCCATTCAGACCCGGGTCAACGGAGAATTGCGTCAGGACGGCAACACGCGCGACCTGATTTTCGACATTCCGACGCTGATCGAGTGGTTTTCCGAGTTCATGACCCTGGCGCCCGGTTCGATCATCTCCACCGGAACCCCGCACGGGCTGTCCGACGTCAAGCCGGGCGATACGGTCGAAGTTCGCATCGAGGGCATCGGCAGCCTCGTGAACCCTATCGTCGGCGAGTAGCCCCCGCTGTCAGGGGCGGCGGTAGATCATGATCAGGCCGATGCCGCCGGTCAGGGCGCAGGCGCAGATGAGCATGGTCATCGGCGCCGGGGAGCCGTTCGGCAGCCAGCCCATCAACTGAAACCCCACGCCGCCCGCCATGATCTGCGAAAAGCCGACAATGCTGGAGGCCGCGCCCCGCCGCGTGGGTGCGGCGGACAGCGCGGCGGCCATGCATTGCGGCTGGGATATGCCGTTGGCGAAACTGAGCAATACGGCCGGGCCGACGATGGAGTAGAGGTTCACTACGCCGTTGAGGGCAAGTCCCAGCATCACGCCGCTGCCGATTGCATACGACAGGATCCCGCAAGCCAGCAGCCCGCGGCTGGCCAGCACGCCCCAGCCGGAAAATGCGGTTCCCAGCAGGTATCCGAGTGTCAGGTAAACGAACACGTAGCCGAAGTGGAACGGCTCGTAGCCCAGCATGTCTATGACCAGGTACGGAGAGGCGGACAGATAGCCGTATACCCCCACCTGAACGGCGATCAGGATCGTCAGGTGGCCAATAAAGCCGATGGCGAGGAAAGGCGAATTGCCGACCGTGCCGCCGCCGTTCCCGTCCGCGGCGGGCGGCTTGCCTTTAACGGGCTTGTGGGTTTCCGGCATCCACTTGATCGCCATGAGCAGCAAGAGCGCCGAACACGCGCCCAGCAACAGGGGAATGCTGCGCCAGCCGATCGCGGACACGAGATAACCGGCGATCACCGGCGCCAGCATCGGACCCATGACCAGCGCCATGGTCATGAAGCTCACCGCCCGGGCCAGCTTCTCCGGCGGTATCACGTCGGCCGCCACCGCGCGTCCCATCGTGGAACCGGCCGCCACGCCGACGGCCTGCACCACCCTGCCCAGGACCAGCATCGCAAGAGAATCCGCCCAGTAACTGATGGCGGAACCGATGCAGAACACCGTGAGTCCCAGCAGGACGACCCGCCTTCGCCCGAAGCGGTCTGAAACCGGGCCATACGCCAGCATCGCGAACGCGAGCGCGGCCGAGAAACCGGATATAACCCACTGCGTGTCCGCGACCGTTGCGGAAAAACTCTCCCGGATACTTGGGAGCGCCGGGACGAAGATCTGCATGGCAAGTGGGCTAAGCGCATGAATCACCGTCACGATGACGATAATGGTTCCGGTGCGCGCTTTACTCAGGTCTGACATTAAATAACAGTTATAAGTATCTGTAATGTAATCAATATAAATCCGGTTATCGCGCCTGCCAGAAGATCGTCAAGCAGAATCGCGGCGCCTCCGGTGAATCGCTTTTCCATCAGGCTCACCGGCCAGGGCTTGAGGATATCGAGCAGCCGGAACAGCAGGAAGGCCGCTGCGACCCACGCCGGCGACGGACTCAGGAACAACAGGGCCATGTACATCCCCAGCACTTCGTCGAGGACGACGAATGACGGGTCTTCCCGCCCGGACTCGCGGGCACAGGCGCCGCAGGCCAGCGCGGCCGGCACGGCGGCCAGGATCAGCAACAGCGCCTGCAGTCCCCGGCCCATCGGTAGCGTGAGCCACCAGATCAAAAGCCCCCCGGCCGAGCCCCAGGTGCCGGGCGCGACGGGCAGATAGCCCAGGCCGAGGCCGGAACCGGCAAGTCGAACAAGCCGTGCTTTCACGAAAAATGCCGAAAACCGGAGTCGGGTGGCTCCCAGGGCTGTCCGCCGCGCGTCAGGACCAGTCCCTCCCCCACGTACACGTCGCCGATACGGGTAAGTTGCAGTTCATCCGGGAGTGTCTTCAGCCGGTCTTCGTTCCCTTCGGGGACCGCAAAGCAGAGTTCGTAATCGTCGCCGCCCGCCAGCGCCAGTCGACGGGAGTCGTCCAGGCCGGCAAAGTCCCGCAACGCACGTGAAATCGGCAGATTTTCGGCCTCAACGCGCCCCTGAAGCCCGCTCTTGCGCATCAGGCGCGGCAAATCCGTCAATAGGCCGTCCGACAGGTCCATGCAGGCGGTTGCGATCCCGCTGAGCCGCCTGCCCAGTTCGATCCGAGGCTGCGGATAGCAGAAGCGGTGGACCAGAGCTTCTTCTGAGGATTCGGGGTGGCCCTCTGGGTCGGAGGGCGTACCCGCCCTCCGGAAAGGCGAGGACGGCCGTGGGAGCAATGCCCCCACTCCCAGGGGCAACGAATTCACTTCCAAACGCTGTTTCAGGACCTCCAGGCCTGCGGCGGCATCGCCGAGGAAGCCGGACACCCAGATGCCATCGCCCGCGCCGGCGCCGTCGCGGCGCAATACCGCTTCTTCCCGGGCAGATCCATGGGCGGTCACCGTGATGCTGAGAGGACCCCGCACGAAATCGCCGCCCACCACCCTCACGCCATGTACATCCGCCAGCGCGTAGAGTCCCTCGGCGAAACCGCCCAGCCAATCCTCGTCGGCAACCGGGACCGAAAGCGTAACGACCGCCCATAGCGGGCGAGCGGCCATCGCGGCCAGGTCGCTGAGGCTGACCGCCAGCGCGCGGTGGCCAACGGAATGTGCGGGCGTGCCCGCAGGGAAATGCACCCCCTCGTTAAGCGTGTCGGTCGTGATCAGCAACTGCTCCTCCGGGGGGCAACGCAGCAGGGCGGCGTCATCGCCCGGTCCGATCAGCACGTTGTCCCCATCCGCCGAATGACGGGCAAACAAGGTCTCGATCAGCCGGTCTTCCCGCTCAGCCGGCATGATCGGCTTCCGGATCTCTCCGGGCTTCAGGAGTGGCCCTGGACCAGCGATCGAGCACTGCGTTGACGAAGCGGTACCCGTGGTCGGCGCCGAACTCCCGCGCCAGTTCGATCGCCTCGTTGATGGCTACGGCCCGGCCCGTGCCGCGGCCCTGCATTTCGGCCAGCGCAGTCCAGAGAACCGCGCGTTCAACCGGATCGATTCGTTCGACGGGAATATCGCTGGCGGCCGAGATCTGCAGGTCCAGCTCGTCGCGACGCGCCATTGCGGCGCGCAGGAGGTCGGTGAAAAACTCCGTATCGGCACGGCCATAGTCCTCGCGCAGGCGGAACTGGGCCAGTATTTCGTCCGCATCGCAACCGGCGAGCTGCTGCTGGTACAGCGCCTGCACCAGCAGCCGGCGGGCCCGGCGGCGGCGTTCCCAGCGCATCGGCTAGCCCGAATCCGCGGGCAGGATGCGAAGGATTGCGTTGGCGGCCTCGCGCCCCTTGTTGCGCTCCGGACTCCGCACGCCGCATCGATCTTCGGCCTGGGCCCGGTTCCCGCAGGTCAGCACGCCCAGGGCGACGTGGATGTCCTCTTCGAGGCCTACGCGCATCAGCCCGGCGCAGCACTCGCGCGCGATATGATCGTAGTGGTCGGTTTCACCACGAATAAGCACGCCCAGAGCAGCCACGGCGTCCGGCGCATGACGGCGTACCAGGCGGCGCACCTCCAGCGGCAGCTCCCAGCAGCCCGGCACTCGCCGCAGCAGGATCCGTTCTTCCGCCACGCCCGCTTCAAGGAAGCGTTCGCGGGCGCCTTTTTCCAGGAGTTCGCCAAGATCCTCGTAGTAATCCGCCGTAACGATCAGGATCTTCAGTTTCGACTCACCGGCAGCCACGGCGTCTAGTCCCCCGCATCGACGAACTTGACGACTTCCAGGCCGAAGCCCGAGAGCGCATGGATATTGCGTGGAGCGCCCAGCACGCGCATGCGCGTCACTCCGAGGTCGCGAAGGATCTGCGCACCCACTCCGATCGTGCGCAAGTCGGTGACTTCCTCGCCGCCGGCCCTGGCCGGGCCGTTCAGCGACGACATGGCGGCCATCATGCTTCGCGGCGATTCCTCGTAGCACAACAGCACGGCCACGCCCGCTTCGGACGCATAGATCTGGTTCAGCGCGGCGTCGAAGGGCCAGCCCAGGTCGGCCTGGACGCCTGCCGCATCGCGCAGCGTGTTGTGCACGTGAACCCGGACCAGCGGCGCATCGTCCTTGCGGAGGTCGCCGTGCACCAGCGCCAGGTGCACCGTGCGGGCAACCTGGTCCTCGTAGGCAATCAGCCGGCAGGGGCCGAACCGCGTCCGGGCGTTCCGTTCTTCCAGACGTTCGACGAACTTGTCCTTTTCGAGGCGGTAACGGATCAGGTCGGCGATGCTGCCGATCTTCAGGCCCCGTTCGGCCGCGAATTTCTCCAGGTGGGGGCGTCTTGCCATGCTGCCGTCCTCGTTGAGGATCTCGACGATCGCCGCGGAAGGCGGCAATCCGGCCAGCCGTGCAAGATCGCATCCCGCCTCGGTATGGCCGGCGCGACTGAGCACGCCGCCCGGCTGGGCCATGACGGGGAAGACGTGCCCCGGCTGGCGCAGGTCCTCCGGCCGGGCGTCCGGCGCGGCCGCGACCCGTATGGTGTGGGCCCGGTCGTGCGCGGATATTCCAGTGGTAACGCCCTCCGCCGCCTCGATCGACACCGTGAAATTGGTGCTGCGCTGGACGTTGGTGTCCGCCACCATCAGCGGCAGGCGCAGGCGGCGGCAGTGCTCGGGCGTAAGGGTGAGGCAGATCAGGCCGCGGCCATGCAGGCTCATGTAATTGATGTCCGGGGCGGTAACGCTGGACGCGGCCATCACCAGGTCGCCCTCGTTCTCGCGGTCCTCGTCGTCGACGATGATGACCATGCGGCCCGCGCCGATGTCGGCAATGATTTCTTCGGTGCTGGAAAACATCGTGGGTCCGGCCCTTCAGGAGGTCGCCTTCAGTCGTGCGACGTAACGCGCAATGATATCGATTTCCAGGTTCAGCCGGCTTCCGGCGCGGCAGTCGGACAGCGTGGTCTCCCTGAGCGTGTGGGGCACCAGGTTGACCGAAAACGAGTCCGTGGAGACGTCATTGACCGTCAGGCTCACGCCGTCAAGCGCCACCGATCCCTTGGGTGCGATGAACCTGTTCAACTCCCGGGGCGCGGAAAGGACCAGTTCGACGGAGCGCCCGTCTTCGCGAACCTGAACCACCTCGGCGGCGCCGTCCACGTGGCCCATCACGAAATGCCCGCCCAGAGCGTCTCCGGCCGCAAGGGCCGGCTCGAGATTGACGCTCTGCCCGACGGTCCATTCCCCCAGCACCGTGTCGGCAAGCGTTCTCGCCGAAACGTCCATGGCCACGACGCCCTTCGTGGATTCCACGATCGTCAGGCAGACCCCGCTGACGCAGAGGCTGGCGCCGACTTCCAGCGCCGGGAGGGCGATTCCACGGGTGTCGATGCGCAGCCGCCGGTCGCCGCTGTCGAAGGCGTCCACTCCGATGACCGTGCCGACGGTCTGGACAATGCCGGTGAACACGTCAGTCCTCCGCCGGCGCGAGTATCAGCCGAACGTCAGGCCCCACCCTGCCCGCTTCCAGCACCCGGAACGAAGGCCGCTGGCTCATGTCCTTTAGCGGGGCGAGCCGGAACAGCCCGGCGGCGCCGTCGCCCAGAAGGACCGGCGCGGTATACAGCACCACCTCGTCGATGAGCTTCCCGGCCAGCAGCGCCCCGCACAGAACAGCGCCCGCCTCCACGTGGACCTCGTTGAATTCCATGTCCGCCAGCAGTCCCATCGCGGCGGGAAGCGAAACGTGCCCGTCGTTTCCGGCAGGCAGTCTGCAAACGGCCGCCCCAGCGTTCGACAGGTCCGACGCCCGGCGCCTTGCGGCCTCGTCATCCGGCGCGCAGTGCAGCACGTGAATGTCGCCGGGCCGCTCGAACAGGCGCGCATCGGGCGGCGTACGCAGTTTCGAGTCCAGGACAACGCGGGCCGGCGGCTTGATTTCGCCCAGGTCGTCGCGCCGCGCATCAAGGCGGGGATCGTCCGCAAGCAGTGTGCCGATGCCCGTAAGCACCGCCGAACTGCGGGCGCGCCAGCCGTGTCCGTCGCGGCGCGCCTCGGAAGAAGTAATCCACTGGCTCACGCGGTTGGCCAGCGCGGTGCGGCCATCGAGGCTGGCGGCCAGCTTTACGCGCACCCAGGGCCGGCCGCGTTCCCAGCGGGACAGATAGCCGGGGTTCAGTTCCCGGGCCTGCGCTTCCAGCACTCCGCCCTGGGCGTCGATGCCGGCTTCGCGCAGCCGCTGTGCGCCGGCGCCTCGAACGTTCGTGTTCGGGTCCGTAAGGGCGTATACAACGCGCGTTACGCCGGCGGCCGCCAGGGCGTCCGCGCAAGGGCCGGTGCGCCCGCGGTGCGCGCAGGGTTCAAGGGTTACGTAGCAGGTGGCGCCCCTGGCGGCCGCGCCGGCCTCCTTCAGCGCGCGAATCTCGGCGTGATCTTCGCCTGCGCGGCGATGCCAGCCGCCGCCAACGAACTCGCCGTCCTTTACCAGGACGCAGCCGACGCGGGGGTTGGGGTCGGCGGTGTTCAGTCCCCTTGCGGCAAGCTCCAGCGCCTCCTTCATCCAGCGCCGGTCGGTGCGGGGATCGGCGGATTGAACGGGTCTGGCACTTTGCGACGACATGAGCGAGACACGGCACTACGAATACACCGGAAATCGGCGGCAGGTCTCCAGCACCCGTTCCCGCACGCGCGCAATCAGGGCTTCGTCATCGGGGCTGCCCAACACCGAGGCGATCGAATCCACCAGCATCGCGATCTCCGGTCCGCCGAAACCGCGCGTGGTGCAAGCGGGCGTCCCGAGGCGCAGACCGCTGGTGACCATGGGCGAACGGGGATCGTTCGGCACGGTGTTCTTGTTGACCGTGATGTTGGCCCGGTCCAGCGCTTCCTCCGCCTGGGCGCCGGTCACACCCGCCTCGCCCAGGTCCACGAGAAACAGGTGGTTTTCGGTCTTGCCGGAAACGATGCGCAATCCTCTCTCGCTCAAACCATCGGCGAGGGCCGCGGCGTTGCGCTTCACCTGCCGCTGGTAATCGCGAAATTCCGGCTGCAGGGCCTCCTCGAAGGCCACCGCCTTGGCCGCGATGGCGTGCATGAGCGGGCCGCCCTGGGTGCCGGGGAATACCAGCGAGCGCAGTCGCTTTGTGATTTCCGGATTGTCGCGCGCGAGAATCAGTCCGCCGCGCGGACCGCGCAGGGTCTTGTGCGTGGTGCTGGTGACGACGTCCGCCAGCGGTGTCGGATTGGGATATTCGTCCACCGCCACCAGCCCCGCAACATGCGCCATGTCCACCATGAGGTAGGCGCCCACCTCGTCCGCGACCTCGCGGAATATCTTCCAGTCGGCGACCCGGGAATAGGCCGAGAACCCGCCCACGATCATGCGCGGCCGGTTCTTGAGCGCCTGATCGCGCAAATGGTCGTAATCGATCAGTTCCGTCTTCGGGTCGAGCCCGTAACTCGACACCTTGAACAGCTTGCCCGAGATGTTCACCGGCGATCCGTGGGTGAGATGGCCGCCGTGGCTCAGGTCCATGCCGAGAATCCCGTCTCCGGGCTTCAGCAGCGCGAGGTACGCGGCCGTGTTGGCCTGCGTTCCCGAGTGCGGCTGCACGTTCGCGTAGTCCGCCCCGAACAGGCGCGACGCCCTCTCTATCGCCAGCGACTCGGCCACGTCCACGTGCTCGCAACCGCCGTAATAGCGGCGGCCCGGGTAGCCTTCGGCGTACTTGTTGGTTAGCACCGAGCCCTGCGCCTCCATCACGCGGCGGCTGGCATAGTTTTCCGAGGCGATGAGCTCGACAAAGTCTTCCTGCCGCTTGACTTCAGCCTGCAGGGCTTCGCCAAGCTGCGGATCGAATCGGGCGATTTCGGGGTATTCAGTGGCCATGGGTCTCCGGCAGGTACGTCGTTTTTCGGGAAATTTCGTCGCAATTAAAAGCGGGGGATTCCGTTTCGGGCAAGTGTACCGGTAACGGCGCCGAATCGGGCCGCTATCGGTTTTCCACCAGGCTCCCGACCACCGCGGTCCAGGCGGAAGCCAGGTTTTCACGCGAGTAGCCGCCCCCGCCCATGGCCAGGATCCGCCCCCGGCAGGCGGACCGCGCCAATTCGCACAGGCTTTGCGTCGCATGAGCGTGCGTCGCGGCGCTGTAATTCAGCCTGCCCAGCGGGTCTCCTTGCAAACCGTCGGCGCCGCACTGCAGCAATATGAATTCGGGCGCGCATTCGCGAACGTGCGCCTCGACTTTTTCGAACGCGTCCAGAAATTGCGAATCGCCGTCTCCCGGCTGCAGGCACAGGTTGATCTTGCTGCCGTGGGCCGGCCCCCTGCCCCGCTCGTTCTCGCTGCCCGTACCGGGATACTGCCAGCGACCGTCCTCGTGAATGTCCGCGAAGAACAGGAGCGGATCGTCTTCGTAGGCATAGTAGACGCCGTCGCCGTGGTGCACGTCGATATCGACGTAGGCGATGCGCTGCACATCATGGACCGATCGCAGGGTCTCGATGACCACGCCGATGTCGTTGAGCACGCAGAAGCCCGCGGCGTGTTCCCTCCCGGCGTGATGGAGGCCCCCTATCGGCAGAAAGGCATTGCCGACCCTGCCCTGCATGATCGCATCGGTTGCGTGGAGCGCGGCGCCCACGACGCTGCGGGCGGCTTCGAACAGCCCGCTTCGGGCCGGCGTGTCGCCCCCGTCCAGGAACCCCCGGTCCTCATCGCAGCGCCTCCTGGCGAACTCGAGGTAGTCCCGGCTGTGGAACCGCTCCAGTTCCTCCAGCCCGGCTGGCCCCGCCGACTCGACTCGGATCGCGTCCCCCAAATCGAGTCTCGCCAAGGCCTGTTCGAAGGCCCCGTGCCGGTCCAGCCCGAAGGGATGATCGCCGGACCAGCCGTAACCGGACAATTGGCTGCCGCCCATGACCAGTGTCGGAGCCATACGCGCCGCCTCAGTCGATGGCGGAACGCGCGTTCAGGAACATCTGCATCCACGGACCATGCTCCCCCCAGCCGGGCGGATGCCAGGAGTGCTGCGCGGACCGGAACAGCCGTTCCGGATGCGGCATCAGGGCGGTCACTCGCCCGTCCACGGATGTCAGGCCGGCCAGCCCCCCGGGCGACCCGTTCGGATTGGCCGGGTAGATCTCGGTGGGCGCTCCGTGCCCGTCCACGAACCGGCAGGCGGCCAGGTTCGACTCTGCGCATTCCCTGCGCTGCCGGCGCGTCGCGAATTCGGCCCGTCCTTCACCGTGCGACGTCGCGATCATCAGCAGGGAGCCTTCCATGCCCGCCAGTAGCAAGGAAGGACTGGGCTCGACCCGCACGATGCTGAGCCGCGCCTCGAACTGCTCGGAACGGTTGCGGGTAAAGCGCGGCCAGTGCTCGCATCCGGGAATCAATTCCGAAATCAGGCTGAGCATCTGGCAACCGTTGCAAACGCCCAGCGTGAACCGGTCCGGCCTCTCGAAATACCGCGCGAAGACTTCGCGCGCCCTTTCGTTCATCAGGATGGAGCGCGCCCAGCCGCCCCCGGCGCCGAGCACGTCGCCGTAGGAAAACCCGCCGCAGGCCGCGAGGCCCTGGAACCCGCTCAAGTCCTCCCCGCCGCCGAGGATGTCCGACATGTGCACGTCCACGGCCACAAAACCGGCTTGCGTGAAGGCCGCGGCCATCTCCGCCTGACCGTTTACGCCCTGCTCGCGCAATATGGCCACCCGGGGCCGGGCGCCGCCGGCGGGCGCGCTGCGGACCTTGCCGGCCTCGCGCGGAGGATGGCCGGCTACGGCCGTCAATCCGGGATCGTTTTCGTCCAGAAGGCTTCGGAACTGCTCTTCGGCCGTCTCCGGATTGTCCCGCAGCGACTGCATGCGGTAACTCAGCTCCGACCAGCACCGGTGCAATTGCACGCGGTCGAATTCCAGCTTGCCGTCCCGGTGTCGAATCCCGATTTCGCGCGGACGCGGCGAGTCGCCCTCCGAAGCCGTGACCCCACCCAGGTCCAGCAGGCATTCATCCAGGCCGTTATCCCGGCACAGGGACCGGACTCTGTCGAGTTGGTCCTCATGAACCTGGAGCACGCCACCCGGCTCCTCGGAGAACAACCGTGCCAGGAAGTCCTGGCCTCCCGCGTCTGGCATTTCCAGTTGCAGGCCCAGGCGGCCCGCAAAGGCCATTTCGCACAAGGTAACGAAAAGCCCTCCGTCGGACCGGTCGTGCCAGGCCAGCGCAATTCCTTCCGCGGCCAGCTCGCGCAAGGTCCCGACCAGCGCGGCCAGCAGGCCGGAGTCGTCCAGGTCGGCGGGTTCGCCCCCGGATCGGCCGAACGCCTGGGCCAGGCAGCTCCCGCCCAGGCGGTTGCGGCCCGGCGACAGATCGAACAGAAGCAGACGGGTCCCGGGAACGTCCGCCAATTCGGGCGTCAGCGTGCGCCGCAGGTCCGATACCGGGGCAAACGCGGTCACCACCAGCGAGACCGGCGCCGTAACCACGTGCTCCCGGCCGTCGGCGTTGTTCCAGGACGTTCGCATGGAAAGCGAATCCTTGCCGACCGGCGCAGCAACCTTCAGCTCCCGGCAACAGGCCGACAGGGCTTCGACGGCCAGGCGCAGGGCCGATGCCTGGCCCGATTCGGCCGGCGCCGCCATCCAGTTGGCGGAAATGCGAACGCGGGCCGCGTGTCCGATGTCGGCGGCGGCGATATTCGTCAATGCCTCCGCCAGGGCAAGACGGCTGGCCGCGGCCGGATCGATGACGGCCACGGGCGTGCGTTCGCCGACCGCCATCGCCTCCCCCGCGTGGCCGTAAAAGTCGCGCGCCGTCACGGCCACGTCGCTGACGGGAACCTGCCACGGCCCGATCAATTGATCTCGCGCGACCAGTCCGCCGACGGTCCGGTCCCCGATGTGGATCAGGAAGGACTTGTCGGCCACCGCGGGCATGGACAGGACGCGCTTCGCGGCCTCTTCCGGATCGATGCCGTCCAGTTCCAGGGAGTCCGCGCGCGGCCGGTGTTCCGACAGGCGCATGGTCACCCCGGACGCCCCGCCGAACAGCAGATCAAGCGGCATGTCCACCGGCGGCGGCCCCGAGTCGCGAAGAAGCCGTATCCGGCCGTTGTCGTCCATCCGGCCGAGCAGGGACCAGGGACAGCGCTCCCGCCGGCACAGCGCCTCGAATTCGTCCAGCCGCGCCCCGTCCACGGCCAGCATGTAGCGTTCCTGCGCCTCGTTGCACCAGGTTTCCAGCGGCGACATGCCCGGGTCGGCGCTCGGAATGGCATCGTAGGCAAGGTCCGCGCCCCTTCCGCTGTCGTGCAGCAACTCCGGAATCGCGTTGGACAGTCCCCCGGCCCCCACGTCATGGATGCCGAGAATCGGGTTCCCGCCCTCCTCGGCAAGGCCCAGTTCGCAGCAGCGGTCGATGACCTCCTGCGCGCGCCGCTGCATCTCGGCGTTGCCGCGCTGCACCGATGCGTAGTCGAGTTCCTCATGATCGGCGCCGCTGCCCCTGGAGGAAGCGGAACCGCCGCCCACGCCGATCCGCATGGCCGGTCCCCCCAGCACCACCACCAGCGTGTCCGGCGGCGACTTGCGCTTGTGGACGTCGGGATCCCGAACGGCGCTCACGCCGCCGGCGATCATGATCGGCTTGTGGTAGCCCCAGTGACGCGCGCCTTCCTGTTCGAAACAACGGAAATACCCCGACACCGCGGGGCGCCCGAACTCGTTGTTGAAGGACGCCGCGCCGATCGGCGCCTCCAGCATGATCTGCAGAGGAGAGGCAAGCCGGCCGGGCCGCTCGGTCAGGTTCTCCCAGGGACGGATCGCGCCGGGGACCCTGAGATCGGAAACCGTAAACCCGGTCATTCCGGCTTTGGGCCGCGCGCCGCGCCCCGTGGCCGCGCCGTCACGAATCTCGCCGCCCGCCCCCGTCGCGGCGCCGGGAAAAGGCGAGATCGCCGTGGGATGGTTGTGCGTCTCGACCTTGATGCAGGTATGCGCCGGCTCGTCAACGACCGTGTATTCGCGCCTGGAGCCGTTCACGAACAGACGCCGGGCCGGGCCGCCCGAGATGACCGCGGCGTTGTCGACGTATGCCGACAGCAAACCCTCCGGGCTGCGCGCCGAAGTCAGGCGAATGAGATCGAACAGCGAATGCTCGAGCCGCTGCTCTCCATCCCACCAGTCGGCATTGAAAATCTTGTGCCGGCAGTGTTCGGAGTTGACCTGCGCGAACATCATCAATTCAGCGTCGGTCGGGTCGCGCCCCAGCTTCCCGAAGCCCGTTTCCAGGTAGGCAATCTCCTCCGGCGACAGGGCCAGGGCCATTTCCCGGTTGGCCCGCTCCAGCGCCTCGCGGCCCTCCGAAAGCAGGGGAACCGCTTCCGGCCGCCGGGGGGCTTCCGGGGCGAACAGTTCGTCCAGCGGCGCCCCCTCCGGCAACAGGTCCTGGGTCATTCGGTCGAACAGTTCGGCGCGGGCTTCCCGGCCCAGCGGCGCCGAAGCGGCTATCCGATAGCGCACGGCGCGTTCGATTCGATGCGTATTCGGAAAACCGCACAGGCGTGCAATCTCGCTGGCCTTGGTGGACCAGGGCGAAATACTGCCGCGCCGGGGCAATGCGAGAAGAACCTCTTCCCGGCCGTCGAATTCCGGCTGCGCCCAGTCCGGCCCGTAGTTCAGCAGTTCACGGAGTCGGTCGAGCTCGGCGCCCTCCGGCCGCGGATCGATGCTGACAAGGTGCAGGAAACTGGCGCCTACTTCCCGGACGCCCGGTTCCCGGACCCGCAATCGGCTCAGGAGTAACTTGCGTCGAAACGGGGATAGTGCGCCGGAACCTGGTAGCGCCAGCATCCCCTGTGGCCTGCCGGTGTGCCTAGTCGGAACCGGTTCCGCCGGGGGCATACACGGGCGCGGGAAACTGCGTCACGTTGCCCTCCTCGGCGGATGAAATCTTGCTCACGCCGCGTTTTTCCACTTCGTCGATGCGCAAAACGCAATGCAAGGGAATATAGGTGCGGCGCACTCCGGAGAATTCGGATTTGATCTTTTCCTCGCCCGGATCCACGACCAGCGACGTGCGCTTTCCGAACTCCAGTCCGTCCACTTCCACGAACCCGAACATGCCGCCCTGGGAAACCCCGCGGGCGTACATTTCGTAGACCTTGCCCTGGTTCAGGAAGCTGATGCGATAAAGGGGCCTGGCCGCCATGATCGAGGGCAATTATAACGGTTCGAACCCTGGCGATTGAAGATGGTAATCCGAAACGAATGATAATGATTCTCATTTATGCTAGACTCACAAAACGCTCGATCCCGAAAAAAAATCACTTTGGCGAGAGAAATCGGTCTTGACGAACTGCCCAACGGCTGCGGCAGCGAAATCCGCGCCGTCCAGGGCGAAGGACGTGTCTCCCGCGAACTCCTGACGCTGGGGCTGGTGCCGGGGGTTCGCGTTCGCGTGCTGCGCCGCGGCATTGGCGGCGATCCCCTGGAAATCGTCGCCGGCGGCCATCCCGTCTGCCTGCGGCGGGATCAATCCCGCATGATTCGCGTCGTGGCCGCCACTGACGAATCCTGAGTCCCGCCATGCCCCGCCGCCCGCTGATCGCGGTCCTGGGTTGCCCCAACACCGGCAAGAGCACCGTCTTCAACCGCCTTACCGGTCTCAGGCAACGGACCGGAAACTATCCCGGCGTAACCGTCGAGAAGATCATGGGTATCGCGCGCCTCGAAAAGCGCGACGTGGAACTGGTCGATCTTCCCGGCACCTACTCCCTGGCCGCGGACGGACCGGAATCCGGAATCACGCTGGATGTAGTACTTGGAATGGCCGAGGGAATCCCGAAGCCGGATGCCCTGCTGCTGGTGGCCGACGCCACCAATCTGCGGCGAAGCCTGTATCTCTTTTCCCAGGCCCGGGAGCTCGGACTGCCGGTAGCGGTCGCGCTGAACATGCAGGACGTGGCCGAGCGGCAGGGGGAAATGCTGGATCCCGTGGCGCTGGCGCGACAGCTTGCCGCCCTGGTCGCGCCGATCACGGCCAATCGCGGAAAGGGAATTCAAGGACTTCGTTCAGTCCTTGAACGCTTGCTTGCCGGAACGCACGTCACGGCAGTTCCGGTCATGCCCGAGGTTCGGGAGGCGGCCGCGCAGATGCGGACGGATCTTGATGCGCCGGCGCCTGAAGCTCCATGCCTGGAACGCGCCATCATCGACACCGGAGGCGAGTTCGAACGGCGTCTGATCGTGGCGGGCGGCGACAAGGCCGGACGCCTGCTCGAAACCACCCGGCGCCGCTTGCGCACGCAATTGGGCGAAGCAAGTCTGCAAAGCTGCGAGGCGCGCCGCCGCTACCGGGAAGTGGACCGGTGGCTGGGACAGGCCGGAGCGACCGGCCCCCCGGCCGGTATGGCTCGGGCCGGCTGGCTGGAGCGCCTGGTCAGCCATCCCGTATCCGGGCCCATCGTGTTTCTAGCCGTGATGAGCGCGGTTTTTCAGGCGGTGTTCGCCTGGGCCACGCCGCTGATGGACGCAATCAGCGCTTTCTTCGAAGGGGTGGGCGCCCTGGCCCTGGCGACGCTGCCGGCCGGCGCGCTCTCCAGCCTGCTGATCGACGGCTTGTGGTCCGGAGTGGGCGCGGTCGTCGTCTTCGTTCCGCAGATCGTGTTCCTGTTTGCCCTCGTTCTGTTCCTCGAAGACTGTGGCTACATGGCGCGGGCTTCGTTTCTGATGGACCGGCTGCTCAGAATCTGCGGGTTGTCGGGACAATCGTTCATCCCGCTTCTCTCCGGCTTCGCCTGCGCGGTGCCTGCCATCATGGCCACGCGGGTGGTCGGAGATCGCCGGGCGCGGCTCGCGACCATCGTGGCGATACCCCTGATGACCTGTTCGGCCCGCCTGCCCGTCTATGCGCTGCTCATATCCGGCTTCGTGCCGCCCGCCTACTACCTGAACGGATGGATCAATCTCCACGGCCTGATCCTGCTGGGACTGTACGTGTTGGGAATCGCCGGCGGGGCCGTGAGCGCTCTTCTTACGCGGCGCATTGCATTGCGTGGCGCGGGAGCTTCGTTTTTCATGGAAATGCCGCCGTTTCGGTGGCCGAACGCACGGGTGCTCGCGCTCAAGCTGACGGCCAAGGTGCGGGTGTTCCTCACCCGGGCGGGAACCGTTATTGCGGCAGCCTGCGTAATGATCTGGGCGCTCGGATACTTCCCGCGTTCGGACCTGATTGCGAACGACTTCGCGGACCGGCGCGCGGAAGTTGCCGCGCTGGCGCAAGAGCCGGCTGACCTGCATATACAGCTTCGCCGCCTCGATGCGGAAGAGCGCGCGGCCCAACTGGAATACAGCCTGCTGGGCCGCATAGGCAAGACTATCGAACCGGTCTTCAGGCCGCTGGGATGGGACTGGCGGGTATCGGCATCCGTGGTCGCGGGATTCCCGGCGCGCGAGGTCGTGATCGGCGTGATGGGAACCGTCTATGCGCTCGGCTCCGAGGCCGAAGGCAGCGTCGGCCTGAGGGAGCGATTGCGGGCGTCGCGATGGCCGGACGGACGCCCCGTTTTTACCCTGGCCATGGCCCTGGGGCTATTGGTCTTCTACGCCTTTGCCCTGCAATGCGTTTCGACCGTCGCGGTCATAGGCAGGGAAACGAACAGCTGGCGATGGGCCGCGGGAGCCTGGATTTACATGTCCGGCTTTGCCTGGCTGGCCGGCATGCTCACCTACCGGTTGGCGGGGTGACCGTGGGCGTGCAGGAAGTGTTGGCGCTATTGATCGTGGCGCTGATCGCAGGCGCCTTCATATTCCGGAGGATACGCGCCCGCCGGCGCCGAAAACAGACCGGCGAAGCCAGCGTTTCACCGGACGAGATCGGCCGCCGGCGCTAGCTGCCGCCGGGGGAGTAGCGAAGAATCAGCTTCAGTCGCCGGCCCTTCGGGTTATGGGTCATGCCGTCGTAGGCGTGCTCCACGTTGGCGAAGGGTGGAGCTTCATCGGTGAGATTCAGGGCGGACAGCGTCAGGTTCAAGCCGTATCGCGGCAGGCGCCACTGGAAACTCAGGTCCAGAGTCGTGAAGCCGTCCACCGTGAAACTCTCGACCGGCACGCCGCCGAAGCCATCGTGCGCGCTGTCGTCCTTGTAGGAAGACACGTGGTTCAGGTATGCGGAAAGGCTGTAGACGTTCCAGTGGTAGGCGGCGTACGCCTGGCCCTTCCAGTCGGGAATGGGCACCGTCAGCGGATTGCCGAAGTTCAGTCTGCCGGCCGCGGCGACGAAGTCCTGGATCAGGAACTCGTCCAGGTACAACGCGCGAATGTCGTATTCCAGCGTATAGGTCCCGTTAAGGCCGGCATCCAGCACTCCGGGTCCGACATCGAATGAGCCGCGGGCTTCCCAGTCGATGCCGGATGTCTTGACGCCGGGCCAGTTGACCAGGGGCACCTCCACGCGCGTTATGGACCTGGAGCCGCAGGGTTCCGACAGCGTGTCCGCCCGGCCGTCCGCGCAGTAAATGTAGTGCAGCACCTGATGGGCTGTGGCCGGGTCCGCGTACAGGTCGTCGATCCTGTCATGCGGCAGGCTGCCGATGACGTCCCTGAAGTCGTAGTTCCAGTAATCCAGGGTCATCTCGATTCCGGACTCAAGGAGGAAAATGAACCCGAGGTTCCAGGTGAACGCGCTCTCGGGCTCCAGCGAAGGATCGCCGTAGAAGTCCACCGGGATCCAGGCGCCGACCTGGCTGATGTAATTGGTGACGGTAAGCGGCACATCCTGGAGGAGGTCGTCCACCGAGGGCGTCCGGAAAGTGGTCTGGACCGACCCCCGCAACGTTACCGCGTCGCTTAGTCGCCAGCGCACCGCGAGCTTCGGATCGATGCTGTCGGCCTCGTCGTACCGCTCGTAGTTTGCCGCGATCTGGAAGTCCAGTCGTTCGCTGAAGTTGATCGCAAGCTCGGCGAAGACGCGATGCACGGTCTGGTCTTCGTCGTACGGGTTGTAGGCGTTTATGAACGTGAACGGGCCGAAATTGCCGGTCAGGCAGCTCCTGTCGCCCAGCACCGCGCAGGGATTGATGCTCAGGTTCCCGTGCGGATTGGGGCTGCCCTGGGCGTTGAACCTCCGGAACTGGTAGCCCGCGGCGTATCCCAGCACGTCGCTCAGCCAGTTCCCGCTGACGGTCGCATCGGCAACCAGCATCGTCGTTTCGCTGTGCAGATCGGAAACGCTGTTCATCCATGCGAACAGTTCGGGGGAGTTTGCCTGGGCGGGATCGTAATGAGGGTTGGGTGTGTCGTAAAACGGCGCCCCCGGCAGGGAGGAAAACCGGCTGGCGCTGCTGAAAGGGTTGTAGTACTGGCAGCTGCCGGCGCCGGGTGCTTTCTCCGTGTCTGCCACCCGCATACCGGGCCCGAGTGTCGTGTCGGGAACGACATCAACGCCGCAATCCGGGCCGCCGTAGCCGCGAAACGCCAGAAACAGGCGCTCGGTGAGAATCGCGGGTATCGAGACATTACCCCTGCTTCCGGACCAGGAAAGCCCGAGGTCGTAGAAGGTCTCGCGCCCGCCAAGGACGGCGAACGAGCCCTCCAGGCTTCCGGCCACGCGCCAGGTGCTCGTATCGCGCCGGTCCGTCCGGGCCGGATCGCCGTTGCCGAACGGCCGGCCCCGCCAGTACCAGTTCTCGTTGCCCATGCACTCGGTGCGAAAGTCGCGGCTGTATTCTTCGTTGGCGCAGAAGGCCACGCGGTTGGGATGGTCCGGAGCGATCTCCATTACGCCGCGATGCAGCAGGGGGAACGGAGGATGGGAAGGCTGGGTCTGCCACTTCGGCATCGCCGCGTCCGACCAAAGCGCTTCGAGATGGTAGCCGGCATTCCTTCCCAGCGGCCCGTTCAGTTCAGCAAAAACCCGCGTGAGAGTCATTTCCTCGATCAGGTTGTCGAACGGCTGGTAGTTGAAGATGCAGTAATAGGGATCGACCGCCGGGTTTTCCGGGTAACCGTTCAGTTCGTTGCACATGGGATCGGTTCTGCCGCTCCACTGGACCGCCTTGAGCGTGTCGATGACCTGTTCCCTGGGGGTGGTCGCGGTGTCGATTCCCTCGGGGAACCAGAAATAACCGGGATTGCCGACGCTCGACCAGCCGGCCCTCCAGGGATCCACCAGCGGACGCAGCGCCCAGTCGCGGTCCTCCGCTTCCAGCTCGCCCCGCCGCTCGTGCTCGACCGAAATGACGAAGTTGGCTTCGCCCACGGCGGCGCCCCAGATCACTCCCGCCATCTGGTCGCTGGCGCTCTCGTAGCTGTCGTGGGAAGCAATGACTTCAAGGCCCACGAAATCGCCGCGGGTGACGAAATTGGCGATGCCACCCACCGCGTCCGATCCATAGATGGCGCTGGCGCCCTCCTTCAGCACTTCGATACGCCCGATGGCGATGGCGGGCAGAACGCCCAGGTCCACGAAGCGCCCGCCGATCAGCCGAGCGGGAAGATAGGTCTGCCGGCTCCCGTTGAACAGCACCAGCGATCGCGATGCGCCGAGGCCCCGCAGATTGACATTGGAAACGTTTTCAAGGACCGCTGCCGGCAGGCTGGTGTTGTACCAGCCCGAGCGCTCGCCCACGACGCCGTTGCTGGCGCCCAGATGCTTGAACAGGTCAACCATCAGCGGTGCGCCCTGCTGCTCCAGCGCTTCGCGGTCAACCACGCTTACCGCGTGCGGCGCGTCAATGGGCGTGCCGCGTATCGCGGTGCCGACCACCACGATCTCCTCGATCGCTGCGGATGCTTCACCGGTTTCCTGAGCGACGGCCGGCAGTTGTGCGGCCAGGGAATGCAATACGGCTGTCGCGGCAAGTCCCGCTGTTCGTTTTCGCCGTTTCATGTTCCCCCACAGTCCCGGACAGTGCCGAGTTTTGTTCAAAGTCTAATGCACGTATGATGAGCGCCGCCGGCAGATAAGCCGGGAAATGCTGTACCTTTTCCAGCAAGTCAGCACGCAGGTCCCCATATGAATCGAATATCGGCGCCATTGGCGCAAGTCCTGTGCCTGTGCGGCATGCTCCTCTTCTGGGGCTGCGAGTCGCCGCGCGAGGCGCCGGAAGAGGCGCAAACGCCGCAAACTGCTCCGCGGAGTGAGGAGAACGTTGTAATGACCGAATCAGGACAAGACTTTCTGGGGCGCAACGGCGCCCGCGAAGATGTAATCACGACCGACTCCGGCCTCCAGTACGAAGTGCTGGTTTCCGGTGACGGAGCGAGTCCCGCTCCCGCCGACCTGGTGACGGTGCATTACACCGGCACGCTGATTGACGGCACCGTCTTCGACAGTTCCGTGCAGCGCGGGCAGCCGGCGGAATTCCCGGCCAACCGCCTGATCGCGGGCTGGGTGGAAGCCCTGCAGCTCATGCGGGTCGGCGACAAGTGGATGCTTTACATCCCGCCGGAGCTTGCTTACGGCGACCGCGGGGCCGGACCGCTCATCGGCCCCGGCGCGACCCTGATCTTCGAAATCGAACTCCTGGGGGTTCGTTCGGCGGATTAGAACTCCGCGCGGGCGGCGGCGCCGGCGTCAGGCTGCCGACTCGGACCAGCGCACCCAGCCGGTTCCTTCGTGACTGAAATCGAAGGTTTCGGGGTGCAGGAGTTCGGCCAGGATTTCCGCCGACTCGACCAGGCGCGGTCCCGGACGATTGAAATACTGGTTGCCGTCGGTCACGAACACCCGCCCGTTTCGCACCGCTGAAAGCCGGGACCATCCGGTACGGCCGGTGAGCGCCGGCATCTCCTTCAGCGACTGCGCAATATCGAAACCGCAGGGCATTATGGCCACGACATCGGGATCGCGGGAAACCAGTTCGCCGAAATCGAAATATCCGGAATGCCGGCCGGCCTCCCCCATCATGATCCGGCCCGCCGCGATTTCCACCAGCGAAGGCACCCAGTTGGCGGCGAACATGAGCGGGTCTATCCACTCGATGCAGGCAATACTCGGCCGTGACGCAAGCCGCTTTGCCCGCCTGCCGAGGTCGCTTAGCCTCGCCATCAGGCTGTTCACGAGCTGCTCGCCGCTACCGGCGTCTTCAAGCGCCCCGGCCACCCGGCGGATGTCCTTCCAGACGTCATCCAGGTCCATCGGCTCCAGCGACACGACCTCCGGCCTGGAGGACACCAGTTCGCCCACGGCCTGCTGCACGTCGGCCAGGCTGACGGCGCAGACCTCGCACTGCGACTGCGTGATGATCAGGTCCGGCGCCAGGCGATCCAGTAGCTCCGCGTCCACACGGTAGACCGACAGCGCCTGGTCGACCAGCGCCCTTACCTGCGCGTCGATACGCCGGCTGGACGCCCGGGCGTCTATCTTCGAGGCGGAACATACCGGAATGCCGGCAACGGCCGGCGGAAAATCGCACTCATGAGAGCGGCCGACCAGCTGCTTCTCGAAACCCAGCGCGGCCACGATTTCCGTGGCGCTGGCGATAAGCGAAACGATCCGTTGTTCGCCCATCGAGTTTCTTGCTTATGCGGCGCGGACGGCTGCTACCGGTGCGGACCTGCGCAGCGCCAGCCTGCTGAAGAGCAACGGCAGGAAAACCCCCATGCTGATCAGGGTGTTGCGGAAAAACGGGATCGCCATCACGTAACACTCCACCAGTCCGGCCCAGGTCTTCGGGTAGGTCGTGCCCAGCGCCCAGGTGCCGAAATTCGAGACGACGAAGAAAAGGACGGCCGAACCCAGTCCGGCAACGGCTATCCTTCCCCAGGATCGCTGCGAGCGGGCGATGAAACCGCAGCTGACGACCAGGAGCACCGAAAGGTAAGTGACCGGCTGATCGGCGTAGAAGGCCCAGTCGGCCCGCCCCGAAATCGCCCATATGCCCAGGTCGCCCGCCAGGTAGATCGCCAGGGGCGCAAGGTAGGCGATGCTGCGCCTGGTGAAACAGGCGGCGCCGAAGATGCACAGCGGCAGTATCGGCGAGAAATTCCACGGGTAAACGGTGTTTTCCGGGTCGATGGGGACACCGAGCGTATGCAGCAGGTACGGCATCAGCCGAAAGACCACCGCAATAACCACGAGCATCGCCAGCGTGACAGGTCGAGGTCGCAACATCAAACTCTTCTCCCAGGACGCACCTGTTCGCGCAATTCTAGCAGCCCGGTGGTTGTCAACGCGCCCCCGGCGCGTTGGCCCCGCGCAGGGCCGGATCAGGCCGAATACGCGTAGTATTCGATGCCCTCGTCCTGAAAATCCTGACCGGTTTTCGTTCCGATGCTCTCCACGCGGAAACCCGGCGGGCTCGGCAGGTCATCCACCGCAAGTCCGGCGTGCAGCGCCTCGTACTGGCTGCGGCTGAGGTCGTAGGCCGGCTCCAGGGCCTTGTTGAAATGAATGCGCCCGGCCGCTTCCTTCCAGCCGTCGCATACGCGCATGGGCAGGGCCTCGGCGGCGTCTCCGCTGCCGTAACCGATCAGCAGGATCTCGTCCCCCGCCCAGCTCTCTCCGGCCCGGGCGGCTTCCTCAAGCCCTGCCGCCAGCCAGGCGAACAATGCGCCCGAATAAATGTTCCCCAACTGCATCATGTTGTCGTCGCCCCAGCGGAGTGGATGCAACACCAGTTCCTCGAATTCGGGCGTGGCGCGCAGCCCTTTCATGAGTTCGTTGGTCCTGCGAAACGGGTTCCAGGCGCCGGGTCCGTCCGCATCGTGCTTCGGCAATTCGTGCCGCTCGCGCATTTCACCGAGGGCTTCGTCGAGCGCGACTCCGGTTTCGGGACAAAGCCGTTTCAGCAGGCGGGAACCGTCACCATGACTGAGCGCCTCCGCGCACAATCGCACCAGCGCAAAGGCGCTTTGCGGCATGCGCCGGTAGGGACGGTGAAAGAATACGGCCCGCAGTTCCTGCAGCCACTCCGCCGGCGACACCCCACGGCGCTGGTACAGGTGCGACAGCGCGTTGCGGACCTGGTCCAGATAGCAGTACGTCGAGAAACGGCCGTTGAACACCGGGTAGTGAAGGTTGGAGCGCGGCCGCCGGTCCGCGTCCATCAGAGGCTTGCGGAAATCGGAGATCCGGTAGTCCGAGGCGCGTCCCGCGTGCCCAAGCTCCAGACTGGCCAGGGCCGGGTTGCGCTCCACCAGCAGCGCCACGGCGCCGGCGCCCTGGGTGGGCTCGCCGGAACTGCCGCGGGCGTAGAGGGCAAGATCGGAACAGATGACGATCGCCGCGGAATCCTCGAGTAGGCAGTGACGCACGGCGTTCTTGAGCGCATAGACGCCGCCCAGGCAGGCGTGTTTTATTTCCGGGACTTCGCAATGTTGCGAAAGGCGCGGCAATCCATGGTCGTCCAGCGCCTGGTCGAGCATGCCCTTAATGATGATGGACCCTGCGGAGTTGTCGTTGCTCGATTCGGTCCCCAGCGCAAGCAGCCCGATCCGGGCCGGATCCACATCGTTCTGGCGAATCAGCTTCAGCGCCGCGTTCGCGGCCATCGTATAGACGCTTTGCGCGGGACCGGGCACCCGGAAGGCATGGCCGACCACGGCGGAAATCTTGTCCCAGGAGGCGCCGGTCCAACCGCACCAGTCCTCCAGGCTGACCCGGTACGGCGGCAGGTCCATCGCCATGCCGCTGATGCCGGCGGTGATCCCTGCGTCTTGCTGCGCCCTGCGGGCCGGAGGGGTTCGCTGAAGTGCCATGACGTGCTTTTACCCTTTTGTCGAGCGTGCGCAGGGCGAAATGTGCTCATGACAAGCCCCCCGCAGTCAAATCGATTATAAGCGAGGAGCTCCCCGGGATGATTGGCCGGCCCAGCCTTACTGGGCGGCGGTCCAGGCATCCATGCCACCCTCCAGATTCATCGCTTTCCTGTATCCAAGACTGTTCCAGAAACTGGCGGCTTGAAGGCTGCGCATTCCTGACTGGCATATAAAAACAATTTCGTCATTCGGATCATAGTCCGCGACAACGTCGGACAGTGCCGTCAGGGGGACATTCCTGGCGCCGGCGATGTGACCCTGCTTGAATTCCACCGGTTCCCGCACGTCAATCAGAATGGGTTGTGCGCCCGAATTCAATAGGTCGCCAAGTTGCTCCGGCGTAATCACTGAGGGCTATTCAGTTCCTCGAAAGAATGGCGATAGTTCTTCAAAATCCACGGCACGGCAAGAAACAGGGGAATGCCGAAAATCACGGGCAAGGATGCCATCGAGTAACGCAGATTGTCGTATCCGAACACGTAATCGTTCATAAGCCCGATGCATAACGGACCAAGGCCCTGTCCAAGCAAAGCGGTGGCCATGTAATAAACGGCGACGGACTGACCGCGGATATTGGATGGAATGATATTCAGGAGCGCGGTTACGCCCGTTGCGGTGGACAGGGCGACGGCGGCAAGCATCACGCCAAGGAAAATGAGCGCCAGGCCTGCGGACGGCATCAGGGGCCAAATGACCCCAGCAACCGTCATTACAGGCACTCCATACAAGCCAACTAGCAAAGGCGCCGCAGTTCGGCCTTTTTGCAACAGCCTGTCGGACATCCAGCCGCCAAGGTTTACGGCAAGCGGCCCCAGCACGATGAACAATATGCCGATGGCCTGACCATATTGAACCGGCGACCAGCCCCATGTTCTGGCGAATGCCGCGGCCCCCCAACTGGAGCTGAAGCCGATCAGAATCACATACCCAAAAACCCAGACCACTCCGAAAAGACTGGCCGGACGACTGCGGATATAGCTGAAGACGGCACGGTAACCGATGCCCTGCGCGTTGGAGGTGACGGTGTCCACTGTGCGTTCAGGTTCTCTCAAGAATAAAACCAAGGGCACCAGCAATAGACCCGGTAAGCCCACAACCAGCAGGCTCACCCTCCAGGGCGCCAGATCACCCAATCCCGGAACGGAAACGTAGTCCGATTGCATAGCCCAGGCGATGACCGCGGCCCCCGTCAGGGCGGCAATACCTGCTCCGAGGGAAATTGCCATTGAATAAAAGGCAATGGGTTTGCCACGTTTCTCTTTCGGGAAACAATCGGCCATCAGGGACATGGCGCAGGGGCTGAGGGAGGCTTCACCCACTCCAACCGACATGCGCGCAATAAACAGCGCCAGGAAGGACCGCGCCAGACCGGACACCGCGGTAGCCGCAGACCAGATTGCCAAACCGGCAGCCACGATGAACGTTCTGCGTTTGCGGTCCGCCAGCCAGCCGAAGGGCAAACCCATCAGGACATAAAAGATGGCGAATGCCGGCCCCAGCAATAGTCCGATTTGCGTATCCGTGAGACCAAGATCAGCCTGTATGGGCTGAATGAGCAGGCCAAGAATGAACCTGTCGATGAACGAGAAAATATAGACAATGGTCAGCAGCGCGACCATGTACCAGCTGTAACCTGGCGAGGGCCACCGTCGATCGTGGCCGGCTTGACCGCAAGTGTTACCGTCGATCAAACTCATCGTCGACGCCTGGGGTGGGCAGCAGACATGGAGAAAACACCGTGACCGGGACACCGCAGATTCGTGGCTTGTACGAGAGTTGCATAGGCGTGCCGGACCTTAAAGAGGGCACAAAGTTCTGGGGACAGTTTGGATACAAGGTTACCCGGCAAGGTTCACTGTCCGCCCGGGCAGCAAAAGGTCTTTATGGCGTCGATTCAGCGCTGACTTCGGTCCAGATGCAACATCTGGACACGGACCACAGCTTCCTGCGCCTCATGCAGTGGGACAAACCGGTCAATGCCGGTATCGGCATCACAAAACACTTGCGTCAGGATGGCGGACGGTGGGGTGTTGTCCTGACACGAAGCATTCTGAACATTCTCAACCATGTGGAGGATGCGATCGCTCTGGGGCAACCCTGGAACTACATAATTCCGCATTGGTTGCAAGTGTATGCGATGGACAAGGGTCAGCCCTTTTTCTCCAACCCCATTGGTATTCGTGAAGGTATTGTCACGCATCCTTTTCATCGATTGGCGCTGTTCGAGCGCTACAACTACGAAAAGCCGACTTACGGCCTGATTGATGACGATAGCTTCCTGAAAACCAGTCAGTTCACCCATCACGGCATCATGATCCGCTCGGACGACCCTTCAAAACTTGCGTTCTATGATCGTTGCCTCGGCCTGCTGAAGCAGAAAGAACACAGCCTTGGAGGCAAGCCGACCTGTGCTCCCGGCAACAAGGCGACTTTTGCCCTGAGCGACGACGAGGTTTATCACATTCATGACTTTGATGACCCGCGCTCGTCACTCGACATTTCAGGCCATTTGTCCGGGCGCCTGAAGATCGTACGCATGGCCGAAAGCGCGGAAATGCCTGACGTTTACAACAAGAGCCGTCCGGGTTCGCTTGGCATGTCGCTCTTCACCTATCAGGTTCGTGACATTGACAATTACCGTGCCCGCGTTATCGACGGCGGCGCCACCGACGTAACCGACGTGTGCGGAAACGAATATGGCGCTCCAAGCATTTCGTTCATTGCGCCGGACAGAAACGCCTGGAACCTGGTCGGAAACTTGTGATCCACGGATGGCGGCGGAGGGAGTGGGATTCGAACCCACGTGGGGCGGATCGCCCCCATCTGATTTCGAATCAGCGCCGTTAGGCCTCTCCGGCATCCCTCCGGGGGCGGATTATATTGCGCCGTCTCTTGTTCCGCTGTAGCGTCCCGCTAATCCAGACGCTTGGTGAATCGCAGTACCGGAATCGCGATCGACACCAGGAACAGCCCCGAAATGGCGTACATCTGCGGTGCCAGGTCGGCCAGCGTCGCGCCGCGAAGGATGATGCCCCGTACCACCTCGACGAAGTGCGTGATCGGGAACAGCAGGCCCACCCACTGGGCCACCCTGGGCATTCCGTCAAAGGGGAACATGAAACCCGAAAGCAGCAGCATCGGCAGCATGAAGAAGATCGCGCCCTGGATCGCCTGGAATTGCGATTTGGCGAAAGTGGATATGGACAGTCCGATGCCGAGCGTGGCGGCAACGAAAACAAGGCTGGCTATATAGAGATCCAGCAGGGACCCCACGGTCGGCACGCGGAACAGCCAGGTTCCGGCGAAATAGACGATCGACACCTGGATCAGCCCGATCAGGATGTAGGGGGCGATCTTGCCCAGCATCAGCTCGTAGTTGCGCACCGGCGTGGTAATCAGGAACTCCAGGTTGCCGCGCTCGCGCTCGCGCACCACTGCGACCGCCGTGAACACGATCATCGTGAAGTTGAGAATCAGGCCCACCAGGGCGGGCACGATCTGCACGGCCGAGCGCCGTTCGGGGTTGTAGTAGAAACGCAGGGCCAGGGGCATGTCCGGCTGTCCGGTTTGGGCGCGCGGCGACGGCAGAAACTGCACCAGCCGCTCGATCGCGCTGATGATGGTCGGATCGCCGGCATCGACCATCAGTTGCGCCAGCGGACGGTCGCCGTCGCTCAGGCGACGCTCGAAATCCGCCGGGATGTAGAGCACGGTGCGCAGGTCTCCGCGGCGCATCTCCCCCAGCATTTCGGCCACGTCGCCCGACCGGCTGACGAAATCCAGAACCTGGCTTGCTTCCAGAGAGCCCACGAGTTGGCGCGACATCGAGGTGTCCGCGTGGTCCACCAGCCCGGCGGCCATGTGGCGCACGTCGGTGTTGATGGCGTAACCGAACAGGACGATCTGGATGAGCGGCAGTCCCACGATCATTCCCAGCGTCAGCCGCTCGCGAAACAACTGCCGTATTTCCTTGTCGACGATCGCCGAGGTCCGCCGGAACCAGAACCGCACCAGGCGCAGCAACGGAGGTACCCAGGAAAGGCTGAACACGAAGGCCCGCCACAGGCCCACAACGATGAACGTGAATGCCCGCCAGAGGTTCACCGGGACGGCCTTTGAAAGTTCGTGGCGGCCACGAATACGTCTTCCAGCGTGGCGCCCGTTCGCCGCACCGTCCCGTGCAATGACGCCTGTTTCAGCAAGGCGTCGATACGTTCCACCGGGGACGCCGTGTCGGGCCGAAGCATGACGCGCAGGCGGTTGCCGAGCTGGGTCACGGCCAGGACCCAATCGTTCGGGTCCAGCAATGCGCGGGTGCGTCTAGGCATCCGGGTCGCGACTTCGACCGTGATCGCCTCGAGCCGGTCCATCAGTTCCTGTGGCGGGCCTTCCCGCACCATCGCGCCCCGGTCGAGAAAAGTGAGGCGGTGGCATCGTTCCGCTTCGTCCATGAAATGGGTGGAGACGAGGATCGTCGTGCCCTCATCTGCCAGTTCGAACAGGCGGTCCCAGAAATCCCGCCGGCTCTGCGGGTCCACCGCGCTGGTGGGTTCGTCCAGCAACAGCAGCCGGGGTTCGTGCAGCGTGACGGCGGCCAGGGCCAGCCGCTGCTTCTGGCCGCCGCTCAAGGTCCCGGCGAGGCGTGAATGCAGGTCGTCCAATTCATACAGCTTGCTGTTGACCGCTATGCGTTCCCGCATGCGCCGCAATCCCAGGTCGAACACGCGGGCGACGAATCGCAGGTTTTCGAGGACGGTCAGGTCCTCGTACAGCGAGAACTTCTGGGTCATATAGCCCATCTGCAGGCGCAGCTTCTCGGCTTCCTCGGGCACGCGGCAGCCGAGAACGGTAGCCCGCCCCGCGGACGGCACCAGCAATCCGCACAAGAGCCGCATCGTCGTGGACTTGCCGGAGCCGTTGGGCCCCAGGAATCCGAAGATGCGGCCGCGCGGGACGTCGAGATCGAGATTGCTGACCGCGGTAACTGGACCGAAGCGGCGCGTCAGGCCGCGGCAGGATATGGCAAAGTCGTTTTCGTTCACCTGAGCGACGGAAAGTCGACTTCCACCGGCTGCCCCACCGGCAAATCACCGTAGGCGTCTTCCCTGACCGATACCTTCGCCAGGTAGGCGAGGCGGCTGCGGTCGCGCTGGGTCAGCGAGAAATAGGGCGTAAACGCCGCTTCCGAGGAAACAAAGGTCACCGTGCCTTCGATTTCGTTTGCGAAGCCGTCCACCCTTATCCTGGCGGCCAGTCCCGGCTGCACCCGGGCCCGCAACGGTTCCGGCACGTAGATCCGCGCATGCAGGGTGTCGCCGGCCAGCATGACGGCCAGCGTCGCCCCCGGCGGAGGCCGCTCTCCCAACTCGTACGGCAGCGCCTCGACCCGGCCGTTTCGGGGCGCCACGATTTCCAGGCGCTCGGCGCTGATCCGCAGGCGCTCGAGCCGGGCCTGCGCTTCGTCCACGGCGGCCGCGGCCTGTCCCAGCTCTTCCACCGTGGCCCCGTCCAGCAGGTCCTCCAGAACTGCGCCCAGCGCCTCCACGTCGGTGCGGGCGATTTCCACGGCCCGCAACGCGCGATCGACGTCGGTCTGGCTGGCGATGTTCTGTTCCGCAAGGTCCGTGATACGCAGGTGTTCGCGGGTGCTGACCTCGAGAATCTCCTGTGCGCCGTCAAGGCGCGCGCGGGCGGCGCGAATCGCCTCTTCCCGCGGGCCGCGAATGAGTTCCGCCAGGCGCTGGCGTGTCCGGGTAACGGCCGCTTCCGCCGCCTTGAGGTCCTGATCGACCCGGGCGCCGTCCTGTCGCATCAATAGCTGCCCGGCCTGCACCCGCTCCCCTTCGATGACGTGCAGTTCAATGATGGACTCGTGGAACTCCGCCACCAGCTCCATCCGTTCGCGCTCCAGCGTGCCGACCAGGGGAAGCGGCGATGAGTCGCCCGTGCAGCCCTCGGCGAGCAGCGCGCACGCGATCACCCCGGCGAACGCTGCCTTTTGCAGCGCAGTGTGGGGTATTTCAGGACTCACTCTTGTTACCGATGGTTTTCGAAACCAATGATAACGAAAGCTTTCCTAGCGGCGGGCGCGGAAAAAGGCGCGCAGAAGTTCGGCTGACTGCTCCTCCAGCAAGCCGGATTGCACTTCGCATCGGTGATTGAGGGATGTGTTGTCCAGCACGTTGAAGACGCTGCCGGCGGCCCCCGACCTGGGATCATGAGTTGCGAAAACCACGCGGGATACGCGCGCCAGAACGATAGCGCCCGCGCACATCGCGCAGGGTTCCAGCGTAACGAAGAGTTCGGCCCCCGGGAGGCGGTAGTTGCCGGCCGAGACGCAAGCCGAACGCAATGCTTCGATTTCCGCGTGCGCGGTGGGGTCCGCGGCCTCGACCATGCGGTTCCGGCCCTGGCCCGCGATGCGCCCATTCTGAACCAGCACGGCGCCCACCGGCACCTCGCCCTCTTCCCCCGCCTGCTCGGCAAGCTCCAGCGCTCGCTGCATGCAACGCTCGTCGTAGCCCCCAAGCCGCGGCTCGGCCCGCATACTATTGAGCCCCCTTTCCTGCAGTGCCAAACATGAATGACTCGTTCTTATGCTGGCATTTTGGGAAAGTAGCGCACACGCGCAATACCCGCGAAATCGACGTCCTGGGTCCACAGCGTTGCGCCCGTGAGCCGGGCAGTGGCCAGGATGATGCCATCGGACATCGCGAGGCCAAGTTCGTGTGCGAGCCGCGCGGCTTCGAGTGCAAGCGCGGACGTGAGGGGAACTTCCCGCCCCTGATTCATCAGAGCGGCCGTGCGCAGTGCATTGTCCTCGCCGCGGCGGCGCAGCACTACGCGAAAGACTTCATAGACACAAATGGTGGGAACGATCAGCCGTCCCGTATCGGACAGAGGTTCGGCGTAAATCCCGGCGTTGGGCCCCTCAGCGATGTATTCGATCCAGCCTGAGGAATCGACGAGGTTGAGGGGATTCTCGACCACATTCAAAGCTCACGATCGGGTTCGCGCTCGAAGCGCGGGTCCATGCCCGCGAGAAAGCCACGCATCTCGCCGATGCGCCTGACGGGTACGAATTCGATCCGATCGCCGTACGGTATTACCTGCAGGCGTTGCCCGGGCCGGATTCCGAGGGATTCGCGCACCGGCTTGGGAATGACCACCTGGAACTTGGGGGATACCTTGACCTGCTGCATGGTGTTCACCATCGATAAGAAAAACGTAATACGACTCTAGCATACATGTTGAATCTGACAATTCATCCACTTGCCCGCTTCCAGCAAGCCGCGGCCCCGCGTTCATTCCCACTCGATGGTCGCCGGCGGCTTGGAGGATATGTCGTAGGTCACGCGGGAAATGCCGGACACCTCGTTGACGATGCGGCCGGCGACCCGTTCAAGCAATTCCATCGGCAGCCGGCTCGGGCTTGCGGTCATGAAATCGGTCGTGTTGACGCAACGCAGGGCAATGACCGGCTCGTAGCGGCGGCCGTCGCCTTTCACCGCGACGCTGCGCGAAGGGATGAACACGGCAAAGGCCTGGGCCACGCGGTCGTACCAGCCGGCGCCGCGCAGCTCCGAAATGAAGATGTCGTCGGCGCGCCGCAACAGTTCGACCGCCTCCTCCTGCACCTCGCCCAGCACCCGCACGGCCAGCCCGGGGCCCGGAAACGGATGCCGGCCGATCAAGTCCGCCGGCAGGCCCAGTTCCAGCCCCACCTTGCGCACTTCGTCCTTGAACAGCAGGCGCAGAGGCTCGAGCAGCTTGAGCTTCATCCTCTCCGGAAGGCCGCCCACGTTGTGGTGCGACTTGATCAGGTGCGCCTTGCCGGTGTGGGCGGCGGCGGACTCGATGACGTCGGGATAAATCGTGCCCTGCGCCAGCCACTCGACGCCCGGGATCCCGGCCGCCTCCTCCTCGAACACCTCGATGAAGCAGCGCCCGATGGCCTTGCGCTTGTCCTCCGGGTCGCTCAAGCCGTCAAGCGCCGCAAACATCCGCTTGCGCGCGTCCACGACGTTAACCCGCACGCCCAGTCGGCCCAGCGTATCCACGACCTGCGCGGCCTCGTTCAGCCGCAGCAACCCGTGATCCACCAGAACGCAATGCAGTCGGTCGCCCACGGCCTTCTGCAACAGCACCGACAGCACGGAAGAGTCAACGCCCCCCGACAGGCCCAGCAGGATCTTGCCCTCGGTTGCGGTCCGGCGAATCTCGTCGATGGCGCTTTGGGTAATGGCGGACGGCGCCCAGTCGCTGCCCAGGCCGCAGATTTCGTGCACGAAACGCTCGATCATTTGCTGCCCGTGCCGGGTGTGGGTCACCTCCGGGTGGAACTGCACGCCGAACAGGCCGCGTTCCCGGTCGGCGATCGCGGCCAGCGGCGCGTTGTCGCTCGCGCCGATGCTCTCGAACCCCCGCGGCAGACCGTTTACGTGGTCGCCGTGGCTCATCCAGACTTCCAGCGGTTCTTCGGACAGTCCGGACAGCAGGGCGTTCTCGGACGTCACGCGCACTTCGGCCGGACCAAACTCAGACCGGTCGGCCAGTTCCACGCTGCCGCCGAGCTGATGGGCGATGGTCTGCATTCCGTAGCAGATGCCCAGCACCGGCTTGCCCAGCTCGAATACGCTTTGCGGCGCGCGCGGCGTGCGCCCGCCCGTAACGGAAAGAGGCCCTCCCGACAGGACGACACCCGCCGGCGCGAATTTCCGCACGGCGTCGTCGCCGATGTCCCAGGGCAGGATTTCGGAATACACGCCCGCCTCTCGGATGCGGCGGGCGATCAGTTGCGTCGTTTGCGACCCGAAATCAAGGATCAGGATACGTCCCTGTGTCACGCGCGACCCCGGTAATTGGGGGCCTCCTTGGTGATGGCTACGTCGTGCACATGGCTTTCCTTCATGCCGGCCCCGGTGATCCGGACGAATTGCGCCCTGGTGCGGAGTTCGTCGATCGACGCGCAGCCGGTGTAGCCCATGGCCGCGCGCAGTCCGCCGGTCAACTGCTGGACGATGGTCACGAGGCTGCCCTTGTACGGCACCCTGCCCTCGATGCCTTCCGGGACCAGCTTTTCGAGTTGCTCGGTCGAGTCCTGCTGGTAGCGGTCGGACGATCCGTGTTGCTGGGACATGGCGCCCAGCGAGCCCATGCCCCGGTAAGACTTGTAGGAGCGCCCCTGGTAGAGCTCAACCTCGCCCGGGGCCTCCTCCGTTCCGGCGAACAGGCTGCCGATCATCGCGCAGTGGGCACCGGCGGCCAGCGCCTTGGCAATGTCGCCGGAATAGCGCACGCCGCCGTCGGCGATCACCGGAACATCGTGCTTGGCCGCCGCCGCCGATACGTCGGCCACCGCGGTGATCTGCGGGACGCCCACGCCGGCCACGATGCGCGTCGTGCAGATCGATCCCGGACCGACGCCGGCCTTCACCCCGTCCACGCCGGCCCTGATCAGTGCTTCCGCGCCTTCGCCGCTGATCACGTTGCCGGCGATCAGGCGCATGTCCGGGTAATTGGTCCGCAGCCATTCGACCCTTTCGATGACTCCGCGGCTGTGTCCGTGCGCGGTATCCACCACCAGGACGTCAACACCCGCTTCGCTCAGCAGCGCGGCCCGCTCCTCCGTATCGGCCCCCGCGCCCACCGCCGCACCCACCCGCAAGGCGCCCCGGTCGTCCTTGCAGGCGTTCGGGAAATCACTGGCTTTCTGGAAGTCCTTGGCGGTAATCAGTCCCTTGAGCTGAAAGTTCTCGTCCACCACGAGCACCTTTTCGATGCGGTGCTTGTGAAGCAGCGACAGGACCTCATCCTCGTCGGGACTTTCCTGGACCGTGACCAGGCGGTCCTCCGGCGTCATGACCTCGCGCACCGGCCGGTCCAGGCGGGTTTCGAAGCGCAGGTCGCGGTTCGTGACGATCCCCGCCAGGCGGCCCTTGTCCTCCACCGGCAGGCCCGAAATATTGTTCCGGCGCGTGATTTCCAGCACCTCGCGCACGCTCTCGTCCGGGCTCACGGTGATCGGATGAGACACCACGCCCGATGCGTATTTCTTGACCGCAGCCACGTGTTCCGCCTGGCGTTGAGGCGTCATGTTCTTGTGGATGACCCCCAGCCCGCCCTCCTGCGCCAGCGCGATCGCCAGCGCCGATTCCGTGACGGTGTCCATTGCCGCCGACATCACGGGAATATTGAGATCAATGCCCCGCGCGGCGGCTGTAGCCAGGCTCACTTCTCTGGGCAGGACCTCCGAATAGGCGGGCGCCAGAAGGACATCATCGAAAGTCAGGGCTTCCTGGATGATTCGCATGGACCGAACCAATTGCGCAACAAGCTATCATTTTACAAATGCGTGGCGAAGTGGTAAATCTCGGCGCGGGCGAACGGACCGAAGACGCGCCATTGCTGCAAGTCGGGCAACTGGTCCAGCTTATCGCGACACGCCTCAGGGACGAGTTTGCGGCAGTCAGGGTGGAGGGAGAAATCGCCGATTTCAGCCATTACCGCGGGCGCCACATGTACTTCAAGCTGAAGGACGAAGATGCGCTGATTCAGTGCGCAATGTTCGCCACCGCCAACCGGAGGCTCACGTTCAAGCCGGCCGACGGACAGCGCGTCATCGCCATGGGTCAGGTCCAGGCCTATACGCCGCGAAGCAGCTATCAGTTGATTGTCTCGGACATGCGCGAGACCGGCGTCGGCAAGCTGCTGCAGCAGTTCGAGGCGCTCAAGCGTCAGCTCAGGGAAGAGGGGCTGTTCGACGAGGAGCGCAAGCGGGCGATCCCCTTGCTGCCCAACCGCATCGGCCTGGTCAGTTCGCGGGAGAGCGCGGCGGCGCGCGATGTCGTCACGGTATTGCGCAACCGCTTTCCGGCATTGCCCGTGGTGCTTTACCACACCCAGGTCCAGGGCGTGGGGGCTGCCGAGCAGGTTGTCGCGGCATTGCGCGCCGCGGCGGAGCACAAGGCCTGCGACCTGGTGATACTGGCGCGCGGGGGCGGCGATCTCGAAGACCTGGCCACGTTCAACGACGAGCACCTGGCGCGCTTCATCGCGGCCTTTCCGATTGCGCTGATCAGCGGTGTCGGGCACGAAACGGACTACACGATCGCGGACTTCGTTGCCGACCGGCGGGCGGCCACCCCGTCGCAGGCAGCCGAGATCGCCACGCCGGACGCGGCCGACTGGCTGCGGCGGGTCGAGCGGGGCCGGAGCAGCATCGAACAGGCGACGGCATCACTGCTGTCGGGCCGGGGCAGGTCGCTGAATCAGCTGTCGGGCAGGCTGACCCGCGCCGGACCGCCCGCGCGGCTGATGCAATGCGGACAGCGCCTCGACGAACTGCATGATCGAATGCGCAGCGCAGCAATGAGGCTGCCGGGTTCCGGGTCGCAAACGCTGGCAACATTGCGGGCCCGGCTGCTTGCAGGTTCGCCTCTGGCCGTGGCCGGCAGCCGTCGAACCCGGCTTGAGTGGCTGGTACCGCGTCTCGGTTCAGCCGCGCAAAACCTGCTTGCCGCCTCGCACCGGCGGGTGGACGTGGCCCGCTCGGCGCTGCGCGGGCTGGGCCCGCAGAACACGCTCAACCGGGGCTACGCCATCGTGACCGGACCCGAAGGCCAGGTGCTCACCGATGCCTCACAGGCGGAACCGGGGAGCGACATCCAGGCGCGGCTCGCACGCGGAACCCTGCACGCCCGGGTGCGAAAGAAGAAAGACTCAGACTGAAGATTCCGCGTAGGGATTGGACCCGGTGCGAAGCTCGATGCGCACCGGCGTGCCCCGCAGACCGAATTTCGTTCGAACCCGGCGCGCCAGGTAGCGCCGGAAGCTGGCCGGCAGGTGCTCCGTCTGCCGCCCGTGAATGACGATCAGCGGCGGCCGTTTGCCTCCCTGGTGCGCGTAATTGAGCCGAATCCTGCGTCCGCCTCGCCGGGGCGTCGCGTGTTCTTCCACCGCCCTTCGCAGCAAGGCGTTGAGTTGCCCGGTGGGCAGGTCCCGGCTGGCCGACTCCACGCCCGCCAGCGCGCTGTTGAGCAATTTGTTAACGCCCCATCCGCGCAGGGCCGACACGCGGTGCAGATCGACGAAGTCCAGGAATTTCAGTTGCCGCGCCAGTTCGTCGTTCAGGCGGGCCCGGCCGGAAGCCGGGACCCGGTCCCACTGATTGGCGCCGATGACCAGCGCCCTGCCCCGGTCCAGCGCCAGGGAGATCAGTCTCAGGTCCTGCTCCGTTGCGCCTTCCCGGGCGTCGAGAAGAACGATGACGGCGTCCGCCTGTTCTATCGCCTGCAAGGCCTGCGTAACCGACAGCCGTTCGGGACCGGGATCGACCCGAGTGCGCCGCCGGATGCCCGCCGTATCCACCAGCGTGCAGGGTTTGCCGCCGTACTCGAAATCCAGCGGCACGCTGTCGCGCGTGGTGCCGGCCTGGTCCCGCACCAGCATGCGCTCCTCGCCCAGGTAGCGGTTCACCAGGGTTGATTTGCCCACGTTCGGGCGGCCGATGATAGCGATCCGGGTGCGTCCCTCGTCCGCCTCCATAGTTGCCGCGTCAGCCGGCAGAGCGTTCGCCACCGCGTCCGCAAGCGATGCCACCCCGTCGCCGCGAAGCGCTGATATGGCAAAGGGATCGGGGATGCCCAGGGCATGAAACTCCGCGACGCTGATTTCCCGCGGCTGCCCTTCGCTCTTGTTGACGGCGAGGATCACGGTGCAGCCGGCCTCGCGCATCCAGCCCGCCGCCGCTTCATCGGCCGGGCAGAGTCCCTGGCGGGCGTCGGTCAGCAGGACGGCGAGATCGCTCTCGGCCAGCGCCCGTTCGAACTGCCCGCGAAGCGCCTCGTCCCAATCGCCGCCCTCGCCTACGCCCGGCGTATCGACAAGGATTACGCGCCGGCCGTCCAGCCGGGCCAGGCAGTGGCGGCGGTCGCGCGTCAGACCGGGATAATCGGCGACCAGGGCTTCGCGTTTACCGGCAAGCCGGTTGAAGAGCGTGGATTTGCCTACGTTGGGCCGCCCGGTAAGGGCCACGACCGGTAACATGGCGGCGATCCCCCATGCCCGCTGTCAGGAGCCGGCCGCGGCCGCGGAGCGCCAGGCGGTCAGTTCGCCGGATACGGTAAGCGCGAACAGCCTGTCGCCCATCACCAGCGGTTGCGAGCCGATGCGGCTGTTCCCTGCGCGCGCGCGCGCCTCCAGCCTTCCGGTAAAGACGTTGAAGCCGTGCAGATACCCCTCGAGGTCACCGACCATGACGTGGGCGGCGTACAGCGCCGGACGGGAAAGGTCCCGATAGCCGAGCGAATCGGAGCTCCACAGCGGGGTGCCGCCGGTGCGGGCGTGGGCGCTTATCTGCCCGTCTTCGCTGACCGAATAGACATTGTTCGCGTCCACCACCAGGCCGTTGTAGCCGGAAAATTCCCGCGACCAGAGCAATTCCCCCGACTCCGCCGCCACCGAGGTCAGCAGGCCGTTGTAGCCGGCGACGTAAACGTCGTTACCCACCACCTGCACGTCGCCGTTGAGGTCCACCAGGCGTTCCAGCTCGTTGCGGCCCGCCGGCGCGGCAAGCGGCACGTCCCATGCCTTGGCGCCGTCGGATTGCTGATAGGCGGTCAGCCGCCCGTTGTCGAACCCGCAGATCACCATCTGCGCCTGCACCACCGGCGCGGACGTGCCCCGCAGGCTGAGCCGGGGCACGCTCTGGGAAACCGACCATAGCTCCTGGCCGGTGGCCAGACTGAACGCGTACAGAAAACCGTGCACCGTGCGCACGAACAACCGGCCGCCGCCGATCGCCGGCGCCGCCAGCACTTCGCCGCGAACATAGGCGCGCCATTCCTCGATGCCGCTGTCCGCATCCAGCACGACGACCCAGCCGCCGGAGGAACCCACGGCGACCACGCCGTCTCCGACAATGGGGCCGGCCGAGAGGCTGAGGTCCGTGTCGCGCCGCCAGCGCTGCCTGCCGTTCGCGGCGTCGAAGGCGTGGACCACGCCGTCCACGTTGGCCGCGTAGATCCTGGTGCCGTCGCCATCCAGCCGCAATGCGAGGCGCAACTCGTCGCCGCCGTCGCCGACCCTCGCCGACCAGACACGCCGAATCCGGAACTGTTCGCTGAACTCCATGAGTTCGCGGGGCTGGCGCGCCTCGCTCTCATCGTCGCCGCCGAAGATTCCGCAACCACCGACCGCCAGCGAACCCGCGGCCAGGACGAGCGCCGCCAAACCCCTCACTCCCGGGGACGCGCCGCGGTCGCGGGAGAAAGGCTTGATCACTGTTCCTCCCCGGCCGGTGCGCTTTCGTCCGCCGGGTCCGGCTCAGGCGCCTCCGCGTCGGCAACGCCGACTGCCGCCAGATGGTCCAGCTTCAGGCGAATCCAGGCGGCATCGATCTGCCCGCCGTGTTCCAGTGCCGCCTGGTAGGCGGCACGTGCCGCCTCCGTCTGTCCCAGCGCCTGGTGCAGGTCGCCGCGCATGTCCTCCGTCAACTGCCGCCAGGCGGGCGAATGCACGTCCGTGTCCAGCGCTTCCAGGCCATCTTCCGGCCGATCCATGTACAGGTACACCCGCGCCAGCCGCAGGCGCGCCAATTGCCGCAGGTCGCCGTTCGAAGTCGTTTCGATCACGGCCTGCAACTCCTGCTCCGCCCGGGATGGCTGCGTCGTATCGACATACTCCTTTGCCATAAGCAGGCGGGCGTGATCCGCGTAGCCGCTGCCTTCGTATTCCGCAACCAGGCTCTCCAGCAGCGTGCCGGCGGAATCCCGGTCGTCGGACTCGATCGCGGCCCGGAAATCCTCGTAGAGTTCGGATGCTTCGGCGGCCTGGCGGTCCTGCCGCACCTGCCATTGGGTATAGCCGAAGTAGCCGCCGATTCCTATTACGACGGCCAGGATCGCGGACGGCGCGTACTCGCGCACCCAGCCCCGCACGCGCGCCGCCTGCTGTTGATCGGTAAGAAAATCATCCATGGTCCTGAATTGTACGGTCGGAGCGCCCCCGCAGCACGCGCGAAAGTTCCTCGATCGGGATGTCCTTTTGTTCGCCTTCCCCGCGCAGGTCCTTCAGCCCAACGGTTCCCGCGTCCAGCTCCCTCTCTCCGACGACCAGCGCGTAGCGCGCTCCGGAACGGCCTGCGTGGCGCATCTGGGCCTTGATGTTGCCCCCGCCGCAATGCATCTGCACGGGCAGCCCGGGGCACTCGTTCCTCAGCTTCTCGGCCAGCTTCAGACCGGCCTCACGCACGTCGCTGCCGCCCAGCAGGACCAGGTAAGCACCTTCGGCCGCGGCCGATTCAGGAAGGCGCGCGAGTTCAAGCACGCGCTCAATTCCCATCGCCCATCCGATTGCGGGCGTGGGCGGTCCGCCAAGCTGCTCGACCAGCCCGTCATAGCGCCCTCCGGCGCACACCGCGTTCTGCGCTCCCAGCCGGTCGGTCAGAAACTCGAATACGGTCCTGCTGTAGTAGTCCAGGCCCCTCACCAGGCGGGGATTGACGCGAAAATCCAGACCGATCGCGGACAGCAGCATTTGCAGTTCGGCGAAGTGATCGGCGGATTCCGGTTCGAGAAATTCGGATACTTCCGGGGCCGCGCCGATCAGACCGGCCATCTCCGGGTTGCGGCTGTCGAGTATGCGCAGCGGATTCCGGTCCAGCCGGCCGCGACTGTCCGCGTCCAGCGACTGCATGTGATCTCCGAAGTATTCCCTCAGGCGCTCCCGGTACGCGGCACGGCAGCGGGAACCGCCCAGGCTGTTGAGTTCCAGCGTGATGCCGTCCACGCCCAGCCGGGCGAAGACGCGCGCGGCCAGCGCGATGAGCTCGGCGTCGATGTCCGGCCCCGCGAACCCGATGGCTTCCACGTCGAACTGATGGAACTGCCTGAGACGCCCGCGTTGCGGCCGCTCCCGGCGGAACATCGGCCCCGCGCACCAGACACGATGGCGGCCGCGGTGCAGGCCATGTTCCAGCGCGGCCCGGACAATGCCGGCGGTCGCTTCAGGACGCAGGCTGATGGTCCGGCCCTTGCTTCCCCGGGTCGTATACATTTCCTTCTGCACGATGTCGGTGTCCTCGCCCACCGAGCGAAGGTAGAGTTCGGCGTGTTCCAGGAGCGGAACGCGAAATTCGCGGTAGCCGTGCTCCTCCAGCGTTCCGATGACGATCCCCTCGGCGCTGCGCCAGACGGCGGCATCCTCCGGGAGAAGGTCGCGAACGCCTCGGACCGATTGAATGGATTTTCCCGGCATGCGCCGCCTCCGGCCTGGCCTGGAACCCGCTGGCGCCGGTTCGGAATCAGTCCGAGAACCAGCCAAGCACCATGTCGCCCCAGAATTGATAGGCGATCAGGCACAGCGCCGTAGCGACCAGGATCCAGGTAACCAGCTTCAGGCGTCCCCAGCGCTGGACCCGGGACGGCGCCAGGCCGACTTTTGCGGGAAGACGGTCCCAATCCGGGTACTTGCGCCGGTAGTCGGATATCAGTTCTTCCGCGTTGATCTTGAGAAGCTTGCAGTAACAGCGCAAATGTCCCACGACGTGCGCATGGGCGCCGAACATCTCGATCTGCCCCGCCTCCAGCGCACTGACGGCATCGGTCGACAGCCGAAGCTCCTGGGCGACGTCCTCAACCGTGATCATCTGCGCCCGGCGGGCGGATTGCAGCCGCTCGCCGTAGGAACCGGCCGGATTCTGGGTCGTTTCTGCCATCTCAACAATTCTCCTGTTCAATTCTGCGCCACCAGTCGCTCCAGCAGCAATTGTGCCTCGACATGACGGGGATCGAGCGCAAGCGCGCGCCGAAACCACTCCGCCGCGCTGTTCCTGTCCAGCGGCAGTTCGCACACGCCACAGTTGGCGTAGACGGCCGCGCGGCGAATTCCGACGGCTTCCCGGGCAGCCCGTTCGAGCAGCCTGAGGCCCTCTTGCGGCTTGCCGGCCCGGCGGCACTGGAAAACGCCCAGACTGTTGAGCGCCTCGACGTCGCGCGGCGCCAGCCGGACGGCGCTTCGGTAATGCCGTTCGGCCCGCTCCAGGTCTTCCAGGCGCTCGTAGGCCATGCCCAGAACGCGGTGGGCCTCCGATGAACGGGGATCCTGGCGCGTGGCCCGCAGCAACTTGTCGCGGGCCAGTTCCAGGCGGCCCTGGGCCAGGTAGGTCGCGCCCAGTTCGAGGTTCAGGGCCGACGCATCGGGACCGGCCTCCAGGCCCGCCTGACATCCGGCCGTCAGCAGGGCCGCGGCCATGAACCACAGCAGCCTCATGCGCGCGCGCTCATTCCGGCCGGAACGCTCCTGCCGTTCAGCACCGTTCCCCGCAACTGGCCGCAGGCTGCGTCGATGTCGTCGCCGCGGGTCTTGCGCGTGATGGTCATGATGCCGGCGTCGAGCAGGACCTGGCGGAAGCGGTCGATCACTTCGCGCGGCGAGCACTTGAATGGGGCGCCTTCCACCCGGTTATAGGGTATGAGATTCAGTTTGGCCGGCCGGTCACGAAGAAGTTTCGCCAGGGCCCTGGCCTGGTGGGGCTGGTCATTGACGCCGTCGAGCATGACGTACTCGAACGTGATTTCGCGGCTCTCCGTCTCCCGGGCGTAGTTCCAGCAGGCGTCGAGCAAGGGCCCCAGGGGATAGCGCTTGTTGAGCGGGACCAGGAAGTTGCGCAGTTCGTCGTCCGGCGCGTGCAGCGACAGGGCCAGGGCGACCCGGGACACCGCCGCTAGCTTGCGGATGCGCGGCGTGATGCCGCTGGTGCTCAAGGTCACCCGCCGCCGCGAGAGCCCCAGGCCAAGGTGATCGACGAACACCGACGCGGCGCGGACGACTTCGCGGAAATTCGCCAGCGGCTCCCCCATCCCCATGAACACGATATTGGTGATGGCCCTCTCTCCGGGACCGAGTTCCCGGCGCGCGACCAGGACCTGGGCAACGATTTCGGCGGCGCTCAGGTTACGGTTGAATCCCATCTGGCCGGTTGCGCAGAACGGGCAGTTGACCGCGCAGCCGACCTGCGAGGACACGCACAGCGAGCCGCGGGTGCGCTCGGGGATGAAGACCGTCTCGATGACCTGCCCGCCGCCCGCGTCCAGCAGCCACTTGCGCGTGCCGTCCGCCGAGCGCTCATGCCGCAGCACGTCCGGAAGGGCGAGGCCGGCCGTCCGCCCCAGCGATTCGCGCAGCGACAGCGTCATGTCCGTCATCCTGCCCGGCTCCAGTTCGCCGCGGTGGTAGAGCCACCGCATGAGCTGGCGGGCGCGGAACGCCGCTTCGCCGCGCGACACGAACCAGTCTTCCAGTTCGCCGCGCGGCAAGCCCAGCAGTGAAACGGCGCCCGCTTCCCTGGTCACTGGAGTCACGTCACGCCCGCAGGCCGACGTCAGTGCGGATGCAGTTCGGCGCGCCGGAAGAAGAAGTCGATTTCTTCGCCGGCCGTCCCGGGGCCGTCCGACCCGTGGACCACGTTGCGCTCCACGCTCTCGCCGAAGTCCGCGCGCACCGTGCCCCGGTCGGCATCGGCCGGATTGGTGGCGCCCATCAACTCGCGATTGCGGTCAATAGCATCTTCGCCTTCCAGGACCTGGACCATGATCGGACCGGAGGTCATGTAGGCCACCAGGTCGTCGTAGAACGGGCGTTCGCAGTGCACCCGGTAGAAATCGCGCGCCTGCTGGTCGTCAAGGTGCAGCATTCGCGCGGCAATGATCTTGAGTCCCGCGTCCGCGAACCGCCTGTATATCTCTCCGATCAGGCCGCGCGCAACGCCGTCCGGCTTGATGATCGACAGGGTTCGCTGGCTCATACGGTAAAGCTTTCGCCGCAGCCGCATTCGCCGGTCGCGTTCGGGTTGGTAAAGACAAACTGCTCGTTCAGGTCCTTCTGCACGAAGTCCACCTCGGTCCCTTCCAGCAGCGGCAAGCTCTCGCGCGCCACGACGATTTTCAGGTCGTTCTGGCGCAACAGCACGTCGTCGCTTCCCACCTCATCGGCGTAATCCAGCACATAGGAATAGCCCGAGCAGCCCGTCTCCGTAACGCCCACGCGCAAGCCCAGGCCGCTGCCGCGGCGTTGCAGGTATTCCAGCACCCTGGCTTCGGCGCGGGATGTAAGGCGTAAACTCATGCGTTTACCTCACAGTCGATCCAAGTGTCGTGTCAGGCTCAATTATCCTCGCCCCGCAGGCAGGCTTGCAAGGCGTCGCGGGCGCATAGCAGCAGCGAGCGCGCCTCGGGCGGCGGCTTGAGCTCCTCGTTCAGTCGCGCGGCCCATTCGTCCACGGCCAATCGCCGGCCGGACGATTTCAGCGCCGTGGCGCCGTTACGCGCGGCGGCCGCCAGTATCGGCGGGCCCAACACGCGAAATGCGGTCTCGACCGCCTCGTCACGGTTCCAGCGCGCTTCCAGGCGTATCCAGTCGCCGGCGTTGCGCCGCCCGGCTTCACCCCGGGTGATGCATCCCGGACCGTGCTCCAGAGCCGGTCGTTCGTCCGACAGGGCGCGCAAGGAGGCAACTGCCCTTTGAAATATCTCGCTCACCTGGTCGATTTCCCGCTCCGTGCTGAAGCGTCCGACGCTGAAGCGGATCGTGCTGCCGGCCAGAAGCGGGGACCGGCCAAGGCAGCGCAGGACGGCGGACGGCTCATCCTGCGCCCTGGAACAGGCCGAACCCAACGAGAAAACAACGCCTTCAATCGCGTCCACCAGACTGCTGCCTTCCACGTCCTCCACGCTGACGCTGAGGATCCCCGGCGCGAAATCCGCACCCGCGCCGTTCAGCACTACGCCACCGGCTTTCCCCAGGCCCTGCCATAGCCGCTCGCGCAGGGCGCTTACCCGCAGGCGCTCCTCCTCCATGTCCCTGCCGGCAATCTCGCAGGCGGCGCCCAACCCCGCGACCTGGTGCGTCGGCAGGGTGCCGGGACGCAGCGAGCGTTGCTGCCCTCCTCCGAAAAGCAGCGGCTCGATGCGCGGGATACGCTCGCGATTGATGCACAAGGCCCCCGCGCCCTTCGGTCCGTACATCTTGTGCGCCGTAAGCGACAGCAGGTCGATGCGCTGCCGGCGCATATTCAGGGGAAGCTTGCCCGCGCTCTGCGCCGCGTCCACATGCAGCCAGGCGCCATGTTCCGAACAGAGCCTGCCGAATCCCGCAACGTCCTGAACGACGCCGATTTCGTTGTTCACGTGCATCAGCGACACGAGCACGGTGTCCGGGCGCAGCGCAGCCTGCAATGCGGCAACCGTGATCACGCCGCGTGAATCGGGTTCGAGGCAAGTCACCTCGAAACCTTCGTTCCGCAAAGCCAGGCAGGTCTTGAGTCCTGCCGGATGCTCGCTCAGGCCGGTGATGACGTGGCGCCCGTGCCGCGATCGATAGCGGGCCGTACCGATCACCCCCAGTCCGATGGACTCGGTCGCGCCGGAAGTGAAGATGATCTCCTCGCCCGCGAGCCCCACCAGGGCGCCCACCTGGGCCGCCGATTCGGCGATCAGTTTCCCGGCCTCGGTCCCGCCCTCGTGCCGGGCGGAAGGGTTGGCGTGAGGCCCGGCCATGAGCAGCGCGCTCATGCGTTCGGCCACGCGCGGGTCCACCGGCGCGGAAGCGGCGTAGTCCATGTAGATCGGCGCGGCGGGAGGCATCGGACGGATCGGCTCAAAACGACCGGTTTCTGGGGCGGTAGGATACCAACAGGATCGCATTAGAATAGTGCCCCGGGGAGGGGACAACGCGCGGAGAATCAGCTTGCAGGTATTTGATCTCGTGGAGCGCGGCGCGAGGGCCGCGAACGAACCAAATCCAGGCGCCGCCATGCACGGCATGCTCAGCGGACTGCGTGACCGGCTCGACGACGTTTACGATGCGCTGGATTTCTGCGGCTGCGGCGAAGCCAACGACACACCCGACCGGCAGATCTTCTACCGGTCCCCCAACCTCTTGATGATGCGCATCTGTTTCTGCCCCGGCCTTCGCACCCCGCCGCACGATCACTCGACCTGGGCGGCGATACTGATGCTCAGCGGAAGCGAGCGCAACATTGTGTACCGCCGATGCGGCCGGCATGGGCTGGACAAGACCGGTGAAGTCCTGCTCAAGCCCGGTTCAATCTTCCGGATGCAGGAGGATACGATCCACGTGGCGGAATGTGCGACTGAAGAGCCGGCCATAGCGCTGCACGTATACGGGGGCGACCTGGACAACCTTCCGCGTCGTATGTGGCACCCGCATTCGCTGGAGGAATTCCCGATGGAGTTGGACCACTACCAGGAACTGTCGGCTATTGCCTCCAACGACCTGCACGCGCCGCTGGCCGGTCCGGCGATGGCCGCTTCCGCCTGACGCGCCCGAACCGCCGATCAGCCGCACCCGCCGATTCCGCCCGGCGCGGCCTCGGGTCCCCGAGCGACAATCCCCCCTGACCGTTCCCGGTACTGCTAAATGATGCCCCTGCTCAACACCGCGACCGCCGCCGCCCGGCGGGCCGGCGACATGGCCCTGCGCTACGCCGACCGGATCGAGCAGCTGACGGTGCGCAGCAAGAGCCCGAACGAACTCGTGACCGAGGTCGACGAGGCCGCCGAACGGATCATCGTCGAGCACATTCGCACCGGCTACCCCGACCACGCCTTTCTCGGCGAAGAGGGCGGCGCCAGCGGCGCCAGCGAGTACGAGTGGATCATCGACCCGCTGGACGGCACGACCAACTACATCCACCGCTTCCCGGTTTTCTGCGTGTCGCTGGCTTTGCGCCGAAGGGACGAACTGCAGCTCGGCGTGATTTACGATCCGATGCGGCAGGAAATGTTCACCTGCACGCGCGGAGGAGGAGCGCGGATGAACGAGCGGCGCATCCGGACCAGCCGCCAGGAGACCCTGGCCGGAAGCCTGATCGGGACCGGATTCCCCTACCGCCGCAACCTGCAATGGGTGGACGTCTATATGCGCATGCTGCGCCAGGTGATGCGCCACACCTCAGGAGTGCGGCGGCCCGGCGCCGCGGCGCTGGACCTGGCCTACGTCGCGGCGGGACGCCTGGACGGCTTCTGGGAATTCGGGCTCAAGCCCTGGGACATCGCGGCCGGGGCCCTGCTGATCGAGGAGGCCGGGGGCTGGATTTCGGGACTGGAACCGGACACCGATTGCATGGAGACGGGTCATGTACTGGCGGGCACGCCCAAGGTTTATGCGGAGCTCAGAAAGCTGTTCGATAAATCCTTCGGGTAATGCTCAGGTCACGGCCCCGTCGTTGGCGGTTTCCTTCTTCGGCGGCAACAGGTCCACCGTGCTCACCTTGAGGGCCAGCGCGGTATTTCCCGCAACGTAGATGGAGGAGTAGGTTCCCACCACCACGCCGATGATCAGGGCCGAGGAAAACCCCTTCAGGGCCTCCCCCCCGAACAGGAACAAGGCAATGAGGACCAGCAGCGTGGTCAGGCTGGTGATGACGGTGCGGCCGAGCATCTGGTTGACGGATGTGTTCATCACGGCTTGCGCATCGCTCGTGCGGATCCTGCGGAAGTTCTCGCGGATGCGGTCGAACACCACGATCGTGTCGTTGAGGGAATAGCCGATCACGGCCAGCGCCGCCGCCAGGATGGTCAGATCGAACGGCAGCTGGAAAACGGAGAAGATGCCGAGGATGATGATCACGTCATGCGCCAGCGCCGCCACCGAACCGACGGCGAATTTCCACTGGAAGCGGAACATCACGTAGAGCAGGATCATCAGCAAGGCGAAAAGCACCGCCAGGCCTCCGCGTTCGGTCAGTTCCTGGCCCACCTGCGGCCCGACGAATTCGACGCGGCGCAGGTCCACCTGCTCGCCGCCGGCGCGCAGCACGCCGAGCAACTCCTCGCCCACTCCCTTCTCGTCGTCGTCTACGTTCTCGCGCGGCGGAATCCGGATCAGCACGTCGCGGGCCGCACCGAAGTTCTGCACCTGGGCGTCGGCGTAACCGGCCGCCGCCAGGTCGGATCGAATGGCTCCGAGGTCGGCGTCGGCCTGGTAGCCGACTTCCAGCAGGACGCCGCCGGTGAAATCGATGCCCAGGTTGAGTTGCCGCGTAGCCAGGGAGCCCAGGGAAACGAGCACCAGGACCACGGAAAGGATGGTGGCGATCCGGCGTTGGCCGAAAAAGTCGATTTCGCGGCGGAGGCGCAGCAGTTCCATCGTTACACCGCCAGCCTGCTCAGGCGCCGCCTGCCGTAAACGAGATTGACCACCGCCCGGGTTCCCACGATGGCGGTGAACATGGACATCAGGATGCCCAGCGACAGCGTGATCGCGAAACCCTTGATCGGTCCGGTGCCGAAGGTAAACAGCACGATCGCCGCGATGAGCGTCGTGATGTTGGCGTCGGCAATAGTCACCAGGGCCTTCTCGTAGCCGGCCCGGATGCTCGCTTGCGGCGAATTGCCGTTGCGCAGTTCCTCGCGGATGCGCTCGAAGATCAGCACGTTGGCGTCCACCGCCATGCCCACGGTAAGCACGATGCCGGCGATCCCGGGAAGCGTCAGCGACGCCTGCAGCAGCGACAGCAGCGCAACGATCAACACCATGTTGGCGGCCAGCGCCATCGTCGCGATCATGCCGAACACCCGGTAATAGACGCTGATGAACAGGACCACGAGAAACAGGCCCACGAGAATGGCGCGCATGCCCTGATCGATGTTGTCCTGGCCGAGCGACGGCCCCACGGTCCGCTCCTCGACCTTGAAGATCGGCGCCTCCAGCGCACCGGCACGCAACAGCAGCGCCAGGTCGCGCGCCTCCACGACGTTCAGCCCGGTGATCTGGAAGCGGCTGGAGAACACGCCCCGGATGATGGCGTCGCTGATTACCGTTTTCTCTTCGCGAAGAACGGTTTCGCCGCGTTCATCCAGTTCGCGCTTGGTCTCGATGAACAGCACGCCCATCGGCCGGTTCAGGTTTTCCTGGGTGGCCTCCAGCATTGCGTCCGCCCCGCGCGCCGCCAGGTTGACGTGCACGGCCGGCTGACCGTTCTCGTCGAATCCCTGCCTGGCGTCCACCAGCTGGCCGCCGTCGGCGATCACGGCGCGCCGCAAGAGGATCGGATATCCTTCCGTGTGATACTGCAACTCGCAGCCGAGCGGCGCCCGTCCCAGGCGATCGGCGTCCAGCGCGTTTTCTTCGTAGCAGGTCATCCGAAACTCCACGGTGGCGGTGGAGCCGAGAATCCGCGAGGCCTGCGCCGGGTCCTGCACTCCCGGCAACTGCACGACGATACGCCCAAGGCCCTGGCGCTGTACCAGCGGTTCCGCCACGCCCAGTTCGTTCACGCGGTTGCGCAGTATCGTGATGTTCTTGCTGACGGCGTTATCGCGCAATTCCCTCAGGCGCGCCTCGCCCAGTGTCGCGGTAATCCAGGCGCCTTCGCCGTCAAAGCCCGAATCGTACGCAAGGTCGGGCTCGATCTCGGCGAGCAGGTCTTCCGCCTGCTCCAGGTCCTCGCGGCGGCGAAGTTCGACCCGCACGGCGCCTTCCAGCGGCTGCACCGTGCGGCGGATTCCTGCCTCGCGCAGCCGCCGGCTGAAGTCGTCGGCGTAGCCCTCCACCCGCTTGCTCACGACTGAATCGGTGTCCACCTCGAACAGGAAATGGACGCCGCCCTGCAGGTCCAGTCCCAGGCTCATCGGCCTCAATCCGAGCGCCGCCACCCAATCGGGCGTTCGGGGCACCAGGTCCAGCGCCAGGCTGTAAGCCGGTCCGAGCTGCTCCTCCAGCAGGTCCCGCGCACTCAACTGGGCTTCCACCGACTCGAACCGGATCAGCAGGGAATTTCCGCGCTGCCTTGCGCCGAGGATTTCAATACCGGCCACGGCAAGCGCCCGGCGGGCGGAATCGGCCTCCATCTCGCTGATCTCGCCCTGGCCTTCGCGCGATATCAGCACCGCGGGGTCGTCGCCGTAAATGTTCGGTAGCGCAATCAGCCCGCCGCCGACAATGGCGATCAGTACCAGCAGGTTCTTCCAGAGAGGATAGCGATTCATGCTCGCAACGGCGCCGGCGCGCCGCCCGGTTAGTGTCAGATGCCCTTGATCGTGCCCTTGGGCAATACCGCGCTTACGCTGTGCCGTTGCACCTTGACCTGCACGTCCCTGGCCACTTCCAGCGTCACGAACTGTTCGGCCAGGCTGGTAATGCGGCCCACCATGCCGCCCGAGGCCAGCACCTCGTCGCCTTCCGAAAGACCGGCCACCAGCGCGCGGTGCGCCTTTGTGCGCTTGCTCTGCGGGCGAATGACCATGAAGTACATGACCGCGAAGATCAGCACCATCGTGAAGATCATCGGCAGCATGCTGGGGCCTTCGGCGCCCTGGTAGGCCCAGGCGGGAGAAATCAGTATGTCGAGTGGCATGACGGGTGGGTCCGGTTGTGGCTCATTCCTGACCGTAAATTATCGCACACCGGACGCTTCGATCCCGCCCTCTCTTTGTGAGTCAGCTACGAGTCGTAGGGGGAGAAGGTGTCGAGGGCGCCGGCGTCTATGGCTTCGCGCAGGCGGCGCATGAGGTCAAGGTAGAAGTGCAGGTTGTGCAGCGAGTTCAGGCGCAGGCCGAGCGTTTCGCCGCAGGCGTCCAGGTGGCGCAGATAGGCGCGGCTGTAGTTGCGGCAGACAAGGCACTCGCATCCGGGATCGATCGGCCGCGGGTCGTTGCGGTATTGGCGGTTGCGTATGCGTATCGGTCCCTTGCGGGTGAAGAGCTGGCCGTTGCGCGCGTTGCGCGTGGGCATGACGCAATCGAACATGTCCACGCCCAGCCGCACGGACTCCACGATGTCTTCGGGCTTGCCCACGCCCATCAGGTAACGCGGCTTGCCTTCGGGCATGTGCCGGGCCAGCTCCGCAAGCACGGCATTGCGAAGATCGGCGCTTTCCCCCACCGACAATCCGCCGATGGCGAGGCCGGGGAAATCCAGATCCTCAAGCCGTTCAAGGGATTCCTGCCGGAGATCGTGGTGCATGCCGCCCTGCACGATGCCGAATACGGCCGCGCCACCGGCGGAATCGAAGGCCGCCTTGCTTCGCGCCGCCCACCGCATCGACCGCAGCATGGACGCGCGCGCCTCGGCGTGGCCGGCGGGGTACGGCGTGCATTCGTCCAGGACCATCTGAATGTCGCTGCCGAGCTGCGCCTGGACCCTCATGCAGGTCTCGGGGTCCAGATGCACCTGCGCGCCGTCGATCGGCGAGCGCAGCTTGAGGCTCTCCTCGCTGATCCCCTTGCCGCCGGCCAGGCTGAACGCCTGAAAACCGCCTGAATCGGTCAGTATCGGCCCCTGCCAGCGGCCGAACTCGTGCAAACCGCCGAGTTCCTCGATCAGTTCGGCGCCGGGGCGCAGCATCAGGTGAAAGGCGTTGGCGAGGACGATGTCCGCGCCCAGGTCATTCAGGTCTTCCACCGACACCGCGCGCACCGCGCCGTAGGTCCCTACCGGCATGAACGCGGGCGTGCCGACGGCGCCGCGGGCCAGGTCGAGGCGGCCTCGCCGGGCAGCGCCGCAGGTTGCCATAACCGAGAACTTCATGCGCCCCGCCCCGATTTTTCCAAAAGCATTGCGTCCCCGTAACTGAACAGGCGGTAGCGCCCGTTTACGGCATGCCGGTATGCGTCGAGCACGCGCTTCCGGCCCGCAAATGCGCAAACCAGCATCAGCAGCGAGGACTCCGGCAAGTGAAAGTTCGTGACCAGCATGTCCACTGCCCGAAACTCGAATCCGGGCATGATGAAGAGACGGGTCTCACCGTGAAACGGCTTGATTTCGCCGTCGGACGCCGCCGTCTCCAGGGCGCGCGTCACGGTGGTGCCGACCGCGCAGATGCGCCCGCCCCGGCGCCGGCAGGCCCTGATCCTCCGGCATGCGTCCTCGGACACCTGCATGCGTTCGGAATGCAGCTCCCCGTCCTTGATCTGCCTGGCGGTGACCGGCTTGAACGTGCCCGCGCCGACATGCAGCGTGATTCGCGCAATGTCCACTCCGCGGCCGGCCAATGCGCCCAGCAGGGGATCGTCGAAGTGCAGGCCGGCCGTGGGGGCCGCCACCGCTCCGGCGTGCCTGGCGAACACCGTCTGGTAGTCCTCGCGGTCCGCCGACCGGTCGGGGCGGCGAATATAGGGCGGAAGCGGCACATGTCCGTGTCTTCGAAGGTGAGCGTCGAGGTCGCGGTCGAACTCAAGCACGAAGAATGCGTCCTCGCGCCCCGCGATCCGGGCGGTGGCCCCGCCCTCGAATACCAGCTCCTGTCCGGTGCGCGGCGAGCGGTTGGCCCGCAATTGCGCCAGCGCCCGATCCCTGCCGAGAAACCGCTCGAGCAGCATCTCCACCCTGCCCCCGCTTTTCTTCGTACCGAACAAGCGCGCCGGAACGACGGCCGTTTCGTTGACAACCAGCAGGTCCCCGGGCTCGAGCAGCCGTGGAAGGTCCGCGAACTGCCGGTCCCGAAGTCCACCGCCGGCCGGAAGGTGCAACAGCCGGCTGGCGCCCCTGCTCTCAAGGGGCCGTTGCGCAATCAGTTCCTCGGGCGCGTGGTAGGAAAAGTCTTCGGCCGCCACGCGCGCATTGTAGGGAAAGCTCCGGCGGGTGTCCTGCCTCCTTGCCGGAAGCTAGGGGGACATGGCGCGAATCTGCGGGAGATTCGGCTAAGTTGCCCCGGGCCAACGAACGGGCGGAGCTTCGGGGACCGCGGGCGGACTGAGCAAATTGCCGCGGGTGATCCTGCCGGGCCGCTCCGGCAGCTCGAAACGGACCGTGCGGCTTCGCTTGTGCCGCATCACTTCCAGCTCCACCTCCTCGCCCGGCTCATACGAGCGCAGTATGCGCGTGGCCTGGCGGGCGTCCCTGAAAGTCCGTCCGCCGATCTTGCGGATCACGTCGCCGTCCTCCAGCCCGATGTCCACGTGCTCGGGCGCGCGAACCACCAGCAGTCCCTCTTCAACGCCGAAATACTCGCCCAGGGCGGGGGTCAATTCGGCAACCTGCAAGCCGCCCAGCCGCCAGGCCATGTCGGAAAAAGACAGGGCGTCGGCGGGACCGCGGCGCACGCGCACAACCCTGCGCGCCGGGCTTCCGTCGTCATCCATTTCAACCTCCACGTCCACATTGCCGCCGCTGAAACTGTTTGCCAGCCTTCGGGCCAAACCTTCGGCACGCTCAGCGAAACGGGGCGCCAAGACGTCCCTGCCGGCAACGATCTGCGTCCACGCACCGGTCTTGACCCGGACTTCCCGGTCGTCACCGTCGCGCCGGTATCCGATGGAGACTTCACTGCCAGGCTGGGTTTCGGCGAGCATGTCGCGAAGATGTCCATAGGACTGCTCGCCGCTTGGGCCAGCCAGGGATTCCCCGTTGATCGAGATCAGCAGGTCTTCCGCCCGCAACCCCGCCTGCTCGGCCGGTCCGCCCGGCGATACCGACATCACGTTCAGCCCCTCAACCGGGCCATCGGCCCAGTTGCCCAGGCCTATGCCCAGGCGTGCGCCCTTCGCGGGTTCCTGCCACGTCACGTATCCCTGGCGGAGCATGTCTGCCAACTGCTCTACGGGCAAAGCGCCCTCTTGCGGTTGCGCTTGAAGCCCGACAGGGGCCAGCATCAATGTCAACAATGGCGTCAGTGCAAGAATTCTCATGATTCGGTACTCCAGTCCTCTTTATCGGATACGTTAGAAATCGGCATAAATAAAGCCGGCTTCCGCCGCCTCGGCGCGGCGCAAGTCAAAAAGATCTTCCATCAGGAGAGCCCGCTCCTGCAGCAATCGGCGGGGAACCGCCTCGTCGCCTGCATTGAGCGTAGCCGGTATCAGTCCCTCGTCCAACAGCGCAATCTGGTCTTCGAGCTCGGTCGTGAGTCCGAAGGAACCCACCTCCACGACCCGTCCCGGTCCAGAAAAGTCAATCATCGGAAGCGACCTCAGGCGCTCCTCCTGGAACTGCGAAAAGGCGAACAGCGCATCCATGTCCATCTGCTCGAGCTGCTGCCCGAATTCCGCAGTAATTCCGCCCGCCGTCTCGGATGCGACCTGGAAGGGAGGGGGTTCCGCCTGCCGGGAAGACGAGAAGCTCTCCTCCCCGAATGACGCTGCCTCCGGACCGGGGTTGACGGCGTCGGTTTCGATCCCGGGACCCGCAAAGAAGCCTGCGCCCAGCCTCAAGCCGACCACGGCAACCGCGACACTCGCCGCGACCGCCATTCCGCCGCCCCAATAGCGCCGGCGGCGCGCCTCGAGTTGCTGTTTGGCTTCTTGCCGTTCGAGCACGCGCTTCCAGCCGCCCTCGGGGGCCTTCTTCGGGGGCATTGCCCTCAGGGCCTCGGCAATGCCGCCGCCTTGCATGGAACTGTTCTGAGATTGACTGCGTGTCATCGGATCTCCTTCAGGCGATCATCGCCTGCCGCACCGGCGCCGCGGACGTTTCGGCGGCGGGAGCCAGGCGCTCCCGCAGGCGCTTGTGCGCGCGCGCCAGTTGCGATTTGGAAAAACTGCTGGTGCGATTCATCATTTCGCCGATTTCCTTGTGCGTGTATCCCTCCACGTCGTGTAGCCATACGACCGCGCGGGCCGTAGGCGAAAGACTGTCCAGGGCCGTCTCCAGGTCCATGGCCAGCTCCGGCGTTTCCTCCCTGGCCCGGATTTCGTATGTTCCTTCGTCACCGACGATCTCGGAGAAGAGCAGGCGCCGGCGGTTCCATGCGGCGCGCATGTGCATCAGGCAGCGCGAGACGGCGATGCGCCGGATCCAGGTGGCCAGGGAAGCCTCTCCCCGGAATTTTGCAATGCCCCGCAGCACTTCCACGAAACTCTCCTGAAGAATGTCGTCCGCCACCGTCGGCGATCCCGTCATTCGCAGCGCGAGCGTATAGACCGGGTCCGCGAACTGGCGGTAAATAATTTCATGCGCCTTCATGTCGCCCCGCTGGGCGGCACGGACGAATGCCGGATCGATGGTCCTGTTTGCAAACCCCGACATGCTCGGATAGATGCGATTCCCTTACGGATGGTTGCAATGCACTGCGTTGCAACGCACTAGTGTATCCTTCCGTTCCGGCGCCGGGATGGCGGAATTGGTAGACGCACCGGACTCAAAATCCGGCGGGGTGAAACCCGTGAGAGTTCGAGTCTCTCTCCCGGCACCGTCCGAAATCAGATTCTTCACCTCGATTAAACGCCTCCAGGAAATCTCCGTGCCTGCCCCTCCCAGCAAGTTCTGCAGCCAGTGCGGCGCGCCTGTGACCAGCCGTATTCCGGCAGGCGAAGACCGGGAACGGGAGGTGTGCCCGGTCTGCAACTTCATCCATTACCGCAATCCCATTCCGGTCGTGGGCTGCGTGCCGGAGTACAAGGGGCGCATTCTGTTGTGCCGGCGGGCCATCGATCCCCGATTGGGCTACTGGACCGTCCCGGCCGGATTCATGGAGCTCGACGAGACCCTGGAAGAAGCGGCGTTGCGCGAAACCCGCGAGGAGGCCTGCGCCGAAGTCCGCCTGGGCGAACTCTTTTCGATTGTCGATGTGCCGCGCGCGGGCCAGGTTCACTTCTTCTTCAGGGCGGAGGTCGTGAACGGCCAATTCCAGCCGGGCGTCGAATCGCTCGACGTCCGCCTCTTCGCGCCTGACGAGATTCCCTTTGACAGCATTGCGTTTCGAAGCGGCATCATCGCGTTGCGCCGCTACCTGGAAGGTCCGGACAAGGGTCTGGTCCTCGATGCGGTTCGTCCCGGCGCTCCGGATTGAATATCATTAGGGATTGGCGCCGGAAACCTTCGGAACAACTGATCAATGACCTTCCTGGTACTGGAAAGCTGCATCAAGTGCAAACTGATGGACTGCGTGGAAGTCTGCCCCGTGGACTGCTTCCACGAGGGCCCCAACATGCTCGTGATCGATCCTGAGGAATGCATCGACTGCACGCTGTGCGAGCCGGAATGCCCGGTGGACGCCATCGTTTCCGAAGACGAGATTCCGGCCGGTCAGGAACAGTTCCTGGAACTGAACGCCGAACTTTCGCAGGAATGGCCGGTCATCACCGAGGCGGGCGAACCGCCGCCCGACGCCGACGACTGGCGCGAGACCCCGGACAAACTCCAGTACCTCGAACGCTGACCCGGCCTACTCCGTAGCCGCCTCCTCGTTGAGGATCGCGGCCAGGCGAATGGGCGGCACGTAGCCGGGAATCAGTTCGCCGCCGGGGGTCAGGAGCGCCGGCGTGCCGCTCAATCCGATTTCCCGGCCCAGTTCGAAGTGCCGCTCCACGGACGCGGAATCGCATTGCCGCTCGGGCACGAATCCACCGGCCTTCGCGCTGGTCATCGCCGCCGGACGATCGTCGGAGCACCAGATCGACTGCATCGTGGTCCAGCTGTCGGTGTCCGGTCCCGAGCGGGGAAAGGCCACGTAGCGCACCCCGATGCCCAGATCGTGATATTCGGCCATCTGCTGGTGCAGCCTGCGGCAATAGCCGCAATCCACGTCGGTAAAGACGAGCAATTCGTGCTCGGTCCGGTCCGGCATGAAGTCCAGCGTGTCCCACTCGTCCAGGCTCGCCATCAGTTCGCGGCGCACCTCGGCGCGGCGCGATTGGGTCAGGTTCTCTCCGCTGGACACATCCTGGAGGTCGCCCGAGCCCAGGAACCCGAACTGCCCGCTTGCATCGACGTAGGCGATTCGGTAGCCGAACCGTAACTCGTACAGGCCCGGCACCGGGGTCGGACGAACTTCGTCCACGTTCGCGTACTTCTCTTTCAGTTGGGCGATATCGGCATCGGTGTCGGTGGAGTCGCTGGAATACAAAACGATCGGCGCAAGCAGCAGTATCAGCGGAGCGATACGGCTGAGGGAATTCGTCTTCATGTTTGTCACTCTATGGTCCAGACAGAAATTATAGATTCGGCTCCGGCCCGGCAAGGTTCACGACGCCAGGGCCTGGTCCGAGTCCGGCAGGCCGAGTCCGTCGCGACGTAGCAGCAGGATTTCGTCGCGCAGCGCCGCCGCTTCCTCGAATTCGAGGTCCTGAGCGTGCCGGTACATGCGCTTTTCGAGCTGCTTGATCTTCTTCATCACCTGCTCCGGCGTCAGCGCCCGGTACTCGGAAACCCGTTCCGCCACCCTGCGCGCCGGCCCGCGGCGTCTCCGGCCCCGAACCACCGCTCCCTCCATGATGTCGGGCACGTCCTTCTGGATACCGCGCGGCTCGATGCCCCGCTCCTCGTTGAACGCAAGCTGCTTGCCGCGCCGGCGGTTGGTTTCGTCCAGTGCCCCCCGGATCGCCCCGGTGCGCCTGTCCGCGTACAGAATGGCCATGCCGTTGAGATTGCGCGCAGCCCGCCCGATGGTCTGGATCAGCGAGCGTTCGGAGCGCAGAAAGCCCTCCTTGTCGGCGTCGAAGATCGCGACCAGCGAGACTTCCGGCATGTCCAGGCCCTCCCGCAGGAGGTTGATGCCCACCAGTACGTCGAAGGCGCCCAGCCGCAGGTCGCGGATGATCTCGACCCGCTCCACCGTGTCGATGTCGGAATGCAGGTAGCGCACCCGCACGCCGTGCTCCTCGAGGAACTCCGTCAGGTCCTCCGCCATGCGCTTTGTGAGCGTGGTGATCAGGACCCGCTCGTTGCGCTCCACGCGCAGCGCGATTTCGGAAAGCACGTCATCGACCTGGCGTGACGCGGGGCGGACCTCCACACCCGGGTCGATCAGCCCGGTAGGACGCACGACCTGCTCCACCAGCGCGTCCGAATGTTCGTGCTCGAACGGGCCGGGCGTCGCCGAAACGTAGATGGTCTGCGGCGAGATCCGTTCGAATTCCCTGAACCGAAGGGGCCGGTTATCGAGCGCCGACGGCAGCCGGAAGCCGTACTGCACGAGCGTTTCCTTGCGCGAACGGTCGCCGCGGAACATGCCGCCCAGTTGCGGCAGCGTCACGTGGCTCTCGTCCACGAACAGCAGCGCATTGGCGGGCACGTAGTCGAACAGGCACGGCGGCGGCTCGCCGGCGTTGCGGCCGGACAGGTAGCGGCTGTAGTTCTCGATTCCGGTGCAATAGCCGACTTCGAGCATCATTTCGATGTCGAACAGGGTGCGCTGCTCCAGCCGTTGCGCCTCGACCGGCCGCTGTTCCGAGCGCAGTACCGTCAGGCGCTCCCTCAGCTCCCGCCTGATCTTGTCCACCGCGCCCTCCAGGGTCTCGCGCGGCGTCACGTAGTGCGTCTTGGGGTAAATCGTGACACGCGGGACGCGGCGGCCCATTTCGCCCGTCAGCGGATCGAAATGGCGGATGTCCTCGACTTCGTCGTCGAAGAGCTGGACGCGGACCGCTTCGCGCTCGGACTCGGCGGGGAACACGTCGAGAATGTCGCCGCGAACGCGGAACGTGCCCTGCCTCAGTTCCGCCTCGTTGCGCGTGTATTGAAGGTCCGCCAGGCGCCTCAGCAGTTCGCGCTGATTGACCCGGTCGCCGCGCACCAGGTGCAGGATCATCTGGAAGTAGGTGTCCGGATCGCCCAGGCCGTAGATCGCCGAAACGGTGGCCACCACGATGGTGTCCTTGCGCTCCATGAGCGCCTTGGTCGCCGACAGCCGCATCTGTTCGATGTGCTGGTTGATCGACGCGTCCTTCTCGATATAGGTGTCGGTGGAAGGAACATAGGCTTCCGGCTGGTAATAGTCGTAATAGGAAACGAAGTACTCGACCCGGTTTTGCGGAAAGAAATCCCGAAACTCGCCGTAGAGCTGTGCGGCCAGCGTCTTGTTGGGCGCCAGCACCAGCGCCGGGCGCTGCTGCCGGGCCACGATGCTGGCCAGCGTATAGGTCTTGCCGGAACCGGTCACGCCCAGCAGCGTCTGGCGCGCAAGCCCGGCCTCGAGCCCGTCGCAAAGCCCGTCCACGGCCTGCGGCTGGTCGCCGGCCAGCTCGAAATCGGCCTGCAGTTCGAAGCGGTCCGTCTTCATGCCGGCACTGTAGCATTTCCGGCGGTGCGCGCCGATAAAATACGGCCCGCAGAAACAAGCGAGCCCGATCATGACTACCGTCCAGCTTTCCGAGCGTGTTCAACGCGTCAAGCCTTCAGCCACCATTGCCGTATCGACCCTTGCCCGCGAAATGCGCGCGGCGGGGCGGGACGTGCTCAGCCTGAGTGCGGGTGAGCCCGATTTCGATACGCCCGAGCACGTCTGCGCCGCAGCGGTCCAGGCCATGGAATCCGGCGACACGCGCTACACTGCCGCCGACGGCACGCCGGCGCTCAAGCAGGCCATCTGCAACAAGTTCGAGCGCGACAACGGGCTCGGCTTCGAACCCGGCCAGATCAGCGTGGGGGCCGGCGCCAAGCAGGTCCTCTACAACGTTTGCGCGGCAGTGCTGAACCCCGGCGACGAGGCCATCGTGCTGGCGCCCTACTGGGTGTCCTACCCCGACATCGTCAAGCTGTGCGACGGCGAGCCGGTGGTCGTGTCCGCCGGACTGGAAGCCGGCTACAAGGTGACGCCGGAGCAGATCGAGGAGGCGATCACCGAGCGCACCCGGCTGATCTTCTTCAATACGCCGAACAACCCCACGGGAGTCAGCTACACGCGCGCCGAGCTCGAAGCGCTGGGCCAGGTCCTCGCCGCGCATGAGCAGGTACTGGCGGTATCCGACGACATCTACGAGCACATCTACTGGGGCGACGAGCCCTGGCTCACGCCCGCCCAGGTCTGGACCGGCATGCAGGACCGCATCGTCACGATCAACGGCGTATCTAAGGCCTTCGCCATGACGGGCTGGCGCATCGGCTATGCGGCGGCCCACGTGCACCTGGTCAACGCAATGCGCAAACTGTGCAGCCAGAGCACGTCCAACCCCTGCAGCATCTCGCAGGCCGCCGCGGCCGCAGCGCTGGAGGGCGACCAGTCGATCCTCGTCACGATGCGCGACGCCTTCAGGGAGCGCTACGAATACATGTACGAGGCCGTCAACACGCTTCCGGGAATGCGCTGCGCTCCGGCCCAGGGGGCTTTTTACGTGTTTGCCGATGCGCGCGAGGCGATCCGCGCCAAGGGCCTGGAGAACGACACGCAGATGGCCGAACTGATCCTGTCCGAGGCCGAAGTCGCACTGGTGCCCGGCGCGGCCTTCGGCGCCGAAGGCCACCTTAGGTTCTCCTTCGCCTGCGGCATGGACGACCTCAAGGAAGCCATCAGCCGTATCGGCGGATTGCTCGCCTGAAGCGCCCGATCCGGCTAAAATCGCGCCACGCTTCCCCGGTAGCTCAGTAGGTAGAGCGGTTGGCTGTTAACCAATTGGTCGCTGGTTCGAGTCCGGCCCGGGGAGCCAGATTCAATTCGTCATAAAAGCGGTCAGAAGCTTGCGTCTCTCAGCCGCCGCCACGGTCCCGTCCCCTTGAGGTGTTCGTTTTCTTCAGCGAAGATCCAGGGAATACGGTCCTCATGATCACGAGCGAGCGGATCAGCGCCGGCATCCAGCAGCATGTCGATGATTATGGGATACGAGTTTCGCGCAGCCAGGTGCAGCGGCGTCTGTTTGGCGTAACCTGATAGATTCGGATCAGAACCCGCTTCCAGGCATGCAGCTACGGCAGCCACCGTACCACCATTGGCCACCAATTCAAATGGCGTTTGCCCCCTCTCGTCCCGCGTGTTTGGGTCGGCGCCATGCTCGATCAACTTGATAAATGAATCCGCTCGCAGACGACGTTCAGCGGCATGGTGCAAGGCAGTTCTTCCACGGTCATCCTTCGCGTGCAGGTCCGCTCCCTCCCGAATCAGCACTTCAACTACGGCAGCTCCCCCGGTAGTTGCGGCTGCGTGGTGAAGCGGCGTCTCGCCATGATCATCTTGGGTCAGTGGACTGTTGCCGGCGTTGATCATGAGCACGGCAACATCCGGGTTCCCGTTGTACGCAGCCCTATGCAGGACTGTCTCTTGGTCGTGGTTTCTGGCACTCGGATCTGTGCCTGAACTCAACAATAACTCGACCACCTCCGGCGTGCTGTTGTAGGCCGCAGCATGCAAAGGGGTGCCGCCGCGTCTATCGCGGGCGTTTAAATCTGCGCCGGCCCTGACAAGCACATCAACAATCGCACGATTACCAATTCTCGATGCTGCGTTATGCAGTGCAGTCGCGCCCAACTTATCCCTTACATTCAGGTCCGCTCCTGCTTCCAGCAATAAATTGACGACTTCAAATGACCTATAGGCCGCTGCATGAAGCGGAGTTGCCCTCCATCTGTCGCGCGTATTCGGGCTGGCGCCAACCTCCAGCAGCAATTCAACAATCTCGTGACTTGATTCGTTGGCCGCCGCAATGTGCAGCGCTGTGCTGCCGTCCCTATCCCGAAGCTCCAATTCGGCCCCAGCTTTGAGCAATAGGGCAACTACTTGAGTAATCTTGCCGAGATTGGCAGGTAAACGGTAACCACCCCGAATATTGACGGCCGCATGGAGGGCCGTACGAAACTCCAAGTCCTCCGCGTGGGGATCGGCTCCGGCCTCGAGCAACGCTCTGACAAAGGACAGATTGGCCGCCGATGCGGCGAAATGCAGTGCCGTGCCACCATCATCATCCTTGGCCTGCAAGTCGGCGACTGCGGCAAGCAGAGAGCGCGCAATGTCCGGATCGTCCACTGATTGCGCCGCCAGGTGCAACGGGGTCTTGCCATCACTTTCGCGGACAACCGCTTGGGCGCCGGCCTCCAACAATGCGGCCATCACTTCCGCATTGCCCCATGTGGCCGCAGTATGCAAAGGTGTCGCCCCGTCCTCATCCCGGGCGTCTGGATCCACACCGGCAGCCAGCAGCGCGGACGCCACCAGCGGATTCTTGCCATCCCGCGCAACATGCAGGGGCGTTTCACCCCCGACATCCTCAGCGCTGGGGTCGGCGCCGCCATCTATGAGTGCAGCGACAATCGCGGGATTGCTGCCCCTGCTTGCGGCCCAATGCAAGGGAGTTCTCCGCAACCAGGCCTGCGCGTTCGGATCGGCCCCGGCGTCAACCAGGCGGGTGATCAACTCGGGCTGTCCGCCATTTGTTGCTGCCTCGTGAAGGGGACTAATGTTGTTGTCATCCACCGACTGCGGATCCGCCCCCGCGTCCAGCAGGGCATCCAATACTTCAGGTTCCTTGCTGAAAGTGGCCCATAGATGCAACGGAGTCATACCCCGCTCGCCCCTGGCGTTGGGATCGGCGCCGGAAGCCAGGCAGGCCCTTACCTGCTCAGCCTGCGCTTGCGCGAAGAACTCATTGGTATTCCAGTCGGCGCAATCGACCGGTTCGGCGGATGCGCTCCAGGCAGCGAAGAAAAGCAGGGCCGCTGAAAAAACAGGTGCGAACAGTTGCCTTCGCCTGTCCAAAAAAGTTCGATCGCCAACCATCACAACTTAGCCCTCCCTCCGCAGCAGCCTCAGCACCACCAGTAGCGGGAATAAGAGTCAGCCCGTTTCGGTGGCGCCAATGCGCAGCTTCCCGCCTGCAGCCGAACGCGGCGGGCGAATCACGATGTCGATGTCGCGGCCGAGCGCGTTCAGCAGACGGAACAGGCGTTCCAGGGAATACGCGCGGAAATCGCCCCGCAACAGCCGCGAAACGTCGGACTGGGCGAGGCCGAGAAGCCTCCCAGCCTCGGCCTGGGTAATGCCACGCCGGCGGACCAGGGCGTCGATGCGGCTGACGAGTTCCGCCTTGACCAAGTGTGCGTCGGATCCGGGACGGTCCAAGTCTGCAAAGACGTTACCGCTGCCGGGTTCCACATTCGAGTCGGATTTAGTCATAATTTTATTCTCCGCCCTGCGTATGGTTGTGGGGTTTTCAACCTAGCGTTTCTAATTCGCAAATATAGGTGATTCACCATATTGCGGCAATTACGGATCCCAAGTACTACTTGCCAACACTCTGTCCGAAAGAGCTGGATTCGCGCTAGGATAGCGGGCAGTCTTACTCGCGAGCGCTCTATTCCGTGGAAGAACTCAGCGGACTCTTTCAAACCGTCCTGGACACCGTATTGTCGGTTGTGCCGTCCGGCGTAACGCTGCAGGAAAGCCTGCTGCAGCTTGCGCTTGCGGCCGTGCTGTGCCTGGGCGCGTGGCTGATCCGCCGGCGAATGCACCCCGCAATCGTGGATTGGTGCGCAACCCGCCCGCGCTGGGAAAGAGCGCGGCGAATACTGGAGCCGCTGATCTGGCCGGTAACCTGGCTGGTGTTCCTGAGCCTGCTGCTGGGCCTGTACATCGCGGCGCAGCAGGATACCTGGCTGCTGGAGATTCTCAGCAGTCTGCTGATGGCGTGGATCGTGGTTCGCCTGGTGTCCAGGGCGATCCGCAATCCGATGCTTTCGCGCATCACTGCGGTCATCGCCTACGGAATGGCCGTGCTCAGCATCTGGGACCTGCTCGGTCCCACGATCGATATCCTGGACGGTCCGCCCTTCGAGTTCACCCAGGGCGAATTCAGCCTGAGCGTCTACCAAGTCCTGACCACCGCCCTGCTTCTAGCGGTGCTGCTGAGCCTTGCGGCATTCGCATCCCGGCTCACGGAGCGGCGGTTGCGGGATGCTGACTGGGTGACGCCAGCCGGCCGGGTCCTGCTCAACAAGACGCTACGCATTGCACTGTACGTATTCGCCATCCTGATCACCATCCGTCAGGTGGGCATCGACCTCACGGCGCTGGCGGTGATTGGCGGCGCAGTTGGTTTCGGTATCGGTTTCGGGTTGCAGAAGGTGTTCTCGAACCTGATCAGTGGGCTGATCCTGCTGATGGACAAGTCGATCAAGCCGGGTGACGTGATCACGGTGGAAGCGACGTACGGATGGGTCAACAAGTTGGGCGCCCGCTATGTCTCGATCATTACGCGTGACGGTATCGAGCACCTGATTCCCAATGAGACGATGATCACCGAGCCGGTGTCCAACTGGACGCATTCGGATGCCAATACGCGCTTGCGGATACCGATCGGCGTGCACTACGAGACTGACCTGGAACTTGCCACGCGGCTGGGCGTGGAAGCGGCGCAGAGCCAGTCGCGGGTGCTCGGCGATCCGGCGCCGCGCTGCCTGGTGAAGGGTTTCGGGGAATCGGCCATCGATCTGGAGATCCGGTTCTGGATCCAGGATGCCGACAGCGGTGTGTCGAACATCAAGAGCGCCGTCATTCTGGAGGTATGGCGGCTGTACCAGGAGCACGGGATCAAGATTCCGTATCCGCAGCGCGACCTGCATATCAAGAGCGGGGAGACATAAAAAAGCGGCAGGATCAACCTGCCGCAAGCCCTTTACCAGGGAGGGGGGATTCAGTCAGGTTGCGATCATCGGGCAATCACGAGGAATCGCCGGATTCGGGTTCTTTCTCGTCCTCAAGGAGGATATCTTTCCTGTTGTCCTCCAACACTTTAGGGCCGATACCTTGAACCTTTAGAAGGTCTTCGACCGTTTCGAAGGGGCCGTTTTCCTCACGGTAGGTGACGATGGCCCGGGCCTTTGCGGGCCCGACGCCCCGCAGTTCGCGGGCTATCGTATCGGCGTCGGCCTCGTTGACGTTCACCGGTCCGCCGAATACCCAGACCGGCGCCAGGGCCGCGACGATCATAACGATCCATTTGTTCATGCTTGCGTCTCCTCTTAAGCCAAGCTTCGCTCCATCGGGGAGCACAGACGGCGCAGGAGTTTGTTTCGAGCGGGAGCGCAGGGAAAGCAGGTAATTGGTCGTGTTTGTCGAATTAGGCCGTTCTGGGGCGATCAGGGCGCAAGGACCGAGATTAGACGGGCCGATTCCCAGGCGCCGCACTCATTGCATCGCCACCCATGTGCTTCATCCCGATGTCCGCAGATGGTGCAGCGCCAGCGCGGCGGCCCACCGCTTGCCGCGCCCAGTTCGTCGATCAGAGCATTGAGCGACTCCATGGAGAACTCCGCCGGCTCGCCCGCGCCATACACTCGCGCGAACGCCGGCAGCCGTTCCTCCAGTGCGGCGAACAGGCAGCGGGCCGAGACCGGACACAGGAGTTCGGGCTCCATCAGAAGGGCGCAGCCTACGGCCGGACCCAGCGCCGGATGGTCCGCCACCAGGCCCTCGAGCAATTCGTCGATCTGCGTCCCGGCAAATCCATGCCGCCCCGCCAGGCCCAGAAGGATCAGCACGGCGGCTTCGGGATTGGAAGCCGCGAGAGCCAGGCTCCTGGACGGATCGCGCGGGTCCAGAACGGCCGGGTCAACCAGCAGCCTGGCGCTTTCGTCGCCCCCCCGCGCCGCCTTGCGCCAATAGCTGCGGGCCCGCCGCATTTCTCCTGCCCCCGCGGCCTGCGCCGCCAGTTCGCACAGGTAATGGCAACGCAATTTCGACCCCAGGGAGCTGTCCTCGCTGCGCACCTGTTCGGCCACGCCGACGGCGCGCTCCCAGTCGGACAACTGCTCGCATACCCCCAGTTGCCGCTCCAGGGCGTTCAGGCGCAGGGGCAGGTATTCCGCCGTGCGCACGTAGGCTTCCTCCGCCCGGTCCAGCATTCCGGCGGCCCGATAGTCGTCACCGATTTCCAGTCCGGCGTGGGCCCGCGTAGCGGCGTCGAGATCTTCCCGCGCCGCGATCGATTCGTGAATCTGCAGGGCCCGGCGCCAGTCCCCACCGGACCGGAAATAGGCGGCCAGTTCAAACGCCGCGCCGGGTTCGCTGCTCTCCTCTTCCGCCTGCGCCAGGTAGGCGCTTACGGCCTTTTCCGAGCGCCGCGGAAGTTGCTGGGCATATTCCCTGAACCGCCGGTGCAGGCCCCGCCCGGAATCGCCCGAGCGCGCATACCAGTAGCCCAGGGCGGCTGCAAGAATCAGACCGCCTGCCATCGACACAAGAAAATCGGGAGGCATGGCGAATCAGTGCACTAACTAGGTTTCGGCCGGGGCGGTTCCTTTGGCGTCCTGGCGCGATTTCCTCTTGGCGGTGCGCCGCTTGAGCACGGCGCCGCCGGCGCACAGCAAGCCGAAGAGCCAGCCCAGGCCGAAGGCGACGGTAAACGCAAGCGGCTTGGACAGGCCGACCTCGGCAAAAGCGAGATCCAGTTCCACCGTGCCCCGGTTCAGCAGCGCGAGGATGCCGGCGATCGCTACGACTCCGGCCAAAAGCAGAATGTACAGGCCGCGTTTCAGCCAGCGCCCGGCTTTCATGTCACGGCCTTAGCGGCGCGCGGCATTGACTCGTTCGCGAAGCCGCTTCCCCGGACGGAACTTGGGGACGTATTTGCTCGGCAGCGCCACCGCCTCCCCGGTGCGCGGGTTGCGTCCGATCCGCGCGCGCCGATAACTGAGGCCGAAACTGCCGAATCCCCGGATTTCGATGCCCCCTCCGGAAGCCAGCGTCTGGCCCATGAGGTCTATGACGTGCTTGACCGAAGCTTCCAGGTCGGAGGACGAGAAATAGCTGAAGCGTTCGTCCTCGAGCAATCTACGCGTGACGATCCGCACCAGTTCCGAGCGCGTTATTGCTTTACGGGCGGCGGAGGCGCTCATGAATCCTCGGCTTCGGCGTCCTCTTGCTGCTGGCTGCGCAGGAGTTCACCGAGCGTCGCTCCCTTGATCCGGTCTCCGACCTCGGCTTCATAGTCCCGCAGGGCCTGCGCCTCGGCCTGTTCCTCCATCGCCCGCACGGACAGCGAAACCGTCCTGGACTTGCGGTCCACGCCGACGATGCGCGCCTCGATGGACTGTCCGGGCTTGACCACCATGCGCGCGTCATCGACATGCTCGCGTGACAGCTCGGCCACCCGCATGCGTCCCTTCACGCCTTCGCCGACCTCCAGTTCGATCATGCGCTGCTCGACGTTGGTAACCACGGCGGTCGCGACGCTGCCCTTTGGATGGTCCTTGAGGAAGCTGGCCAGCGGGTCGCCCTGCAACTGCTTGATGCCCAGCGAAATACGCTCCCTGTCGGCATCCACGGAAAGCACTACGGCTTCGACCTCCTGGCCCTTTTCGTAGTTCCGCACCGCCTCGTCGCCGGGCAGGTCCCAGGAGAGGTCCGACAAATGCACGAGCCCGTCGATATTGCCCTCGAGCCCGATGAAAATTCCGAAATCCGTCATCGAACGGACCTTGCCGGTCACGCGGTCGTCCCTCTTGTAGTTGTTGGCGAAGTCCTGCCACGGATTCTCCAGGCATTGCTTCAGCCCCAGGGAAACCCGGCGCCGCTCTTCATTGATGTCGAGCACCATCACTTCGACCTCCTGTCCGACGTGAACGATCTTGCCCGGATTCACGTTCTTGCTGGTCCAGTCCATTTCCGATACGTGCACCAGTCCTTCCACGCCTTCCTCGATCTGCACGAAGCAGCCGTAGTCCGCCACGTTGGTGACCTTGCCGAACAGCCGCGTGTGCGGCGGATAGCGCCGCCCGATGTCCACCCAGGGATCGTCGCCCAGTTGCTTGAGCCCAAGCGAGACGCGATTGCGTTCGCTGTCGAAGCGAAGGATCTTGACTTCCAGTTCCTCTCCCACGCGAACCACTTCGGACGGATGCTTGACGCGCCGCCAGGCCATGTCGGTGACGTGCAGCAAGCCGTCGATGCCTCCGAGATCCACGAAAGCGCCGTACTCTGTGAGGTTCTTGACCACGCCCTTGACCACCTGGCCTTCCTCCAGGCTGGCCAGCAGCGCCGCGCGTTCGGCGCTGTGCAGTTCCTCGATCACCGCGCGGCGCGACACCACCACGTTGTTGCGCCGCCGGTCCAGCTTGATGACCTTGAAGTCCAGCTTGCGGCCTTCCAGGTAGGTGGTGTCGCGGATCGGATGCATGTCCACCAGGGAACCGGGCAGGAACGCCCGAACATTGGAGACATCGACCGTGAATCCGCCCTTGACGCGCCCGCTTATGGCGCCCTGCACGATCTCTTCCTGCTCGAACGCCGACTCCAGGCTTTCCCAGACGCGCGTGCGCTTGGCGCGCTCGCGAGACAGGCGTGTCTCGCCGAACCCGTCTTCCATCGAATCCAGGGCGACTTCGACCTCGTCTCCTATGTCCACTTCCAGTTCGCCGGTCTCGTCCATGAACTGGCTGGCCGGGATCAGCGCCTCGGACTTGAGTCCGGCGCTCACGGTAACGATCTCCGGTGATATGTCGATCACTTGCGCCGAGAGTATCTCTCCCGGCCGGAAATTCTTGTCGGCGAGATTGGCTTCCACCAACTCTGCGAAACTTTCTGCCATTAAGGGCCTCAATGTAGTGCGGGCGTGCAATCCAGCTACGCTCGCGGTTGCCATTCCACGCGCCTGCCGTCCTGGCCGGCGCCAATTCCGCTATCGGTCCGCCTTCTCGGGCCACACTTCCGTTACAAGACGCCACGCCGCTTTCCTGGTTTGCCGGATATCCAGCTTCGTGGTGTCCAGCACCACCGCATGAGGCACTACCTTCAGCGGCGCCAGCGTGCGGGCCGAATCGCGATGATCGCGATCGGTAAGATCGCGGATCAAGTCGCGCATATTAGCATTGATTCCCTTTTGCTTCAATTGGTTATGGCGACGCCTGGCGCGCTCTTCGGGGGTCGCCGTGAGGTAGATCCGCAGCTCGGCGTCGGGAAAAACCACCGACGCCATATCGCGACCCTCGGCCACCAGTCCGGGCTCCCCGCGAAACGCGCGCTGGCGCTTGAGCAGGAAGTTCCGCACCGCCGGCAAGGGGGCGACGACCGACGCCGCCACACCCGTTTCCTCTTCACGTATCGCGCTGCTGACGTCTTCTCCGTTCAGGTAGATCATCTCGCCGTCGCGGGCGGCTTCCAGTTCGGGAGGAGAATCCGTCAGGTGCGCGGCGATCCTGGCTTCCCCGGCATGTACCAGCCCGGCGCGCAGCAAAGACAGCGATACGGCCCGGTACAGGGCGCCGCTGTCCAGTCTCCGCCAACCCAGTCTCTCCGCAAGGTAACGCGCGATCACTCCCTTGCCCGCCGCGGCGGGTCCGTCAATGGCAACCACCGGCGCCTGGGCGGCAGGGCGTCCCGCCCCGGGATTATTCGATCGGTTCAAGATTCAGGCCCAGCTGCAATGCGGTGTCGGCGAATCCCGGAAACGAAGTGTCAACGCAATCCACGTCGCGAATGACCACCGGTCCCTTCGCCACCAGTCCCAGGACCGCAAAGGCCATCGCCACGCGATGGTCGCCCTTGCAGTCGATTTCCCCGCCCAGAACGCGACCGCCGAGTATCCGCGCGCCGTCGGGAGTCTCCCCGCAGTCCACTCCCAGCTTTTTCAGTCCGGCCACCATGGCCGCAATCCGATCGCTTTCCTTGAGCCGCAGCTCCCCGGCGCCCTCGATCACGGTTTCCCCCATCGCGCAGGCCGCGGCAGCGAACACGGCGGGCATCTCGTCGATCGCCGAGGGCACCAATGAAGCTGGAAGCAGCGCGCCCTGGAGCATTCCGGGCTTCGCCATGACGTCCGCCACCGGCTCGGCTCCCGAAGTGCGCCGCGCGGCGACCTGCAATGTGCCTCCCATGGCGTCCATCATCCGAAGAAAGCCCGTGCGGGTGGAGTTCACGCCCACGGCTCCGACCTGGATCTCCCGCGGACCGATCAGTCCCGCCAGCAGCAGGAATGCCGCCGAGGAAAAATCGCCCGGAACGTCGATCCGCGCAGCCCGCAGCGGCTGCCTTCCGGTCAGGCAGGTTCGGCCATTGGTCCGCTCGATCGACATCCCGAAGCTCGGAAGCATTCGTTCCGTGTGGTCGCGCGTCGGCACGGGTTCTCCCACACAGGTCTCGCCCCGGGCGCCCAGGCCCGCCAGCAATATCGCCGACTTCACCTGCGCGCTCGCCACCGGGAGCTCGTACGAAACGCCCCTGATCCCGGAATTGCCCGCAATGCGCAATGGCGGCCGCCCATCCTTGCCCAGAGCGTCGATGCGCGCGCCCATCCGGGCCAGGGGTTCGATGATCCGGCGCATGGGCCGGCGGCCGAGCGAGTCGTCGCCGTGCAGCTCGGCGGCCACGCCCTGGCCGGCCAGCAGGCCGGCAAGCAGCCGCATCGAAGTCCCGGAGTTGCCGCAGTCCAGCGGGCCGCCAGGCGGCTTCAGGTTCGCTCCGCCACGCACGAGCAAGCGGTCCGGAGCCAGCCGGGAAATCCGCACACCCAGCGCTTCCAGCGCCTTTGCGGTAGCGACGCAGTCGTGCCCCGGAAGGAAATTTACGATCTCGCTCTCGCCTTCCGCCAGCGCCGCGAGCATCACGGCGCGGTGGGAGATCGACTTGTCTCCCGGTACCGTTAAGGGTTCGGGCGACGGCGTGGCGGGAATGCGGCTGACGCGCCAGGACCTCAGAAGCGTGCTCCTTTCAAGATCTCGCGCCCAGATCCCGTACCCGCAGGATCCCCTCCATGCCGCGCAGGCGCTTGAGCACCGGGTCGGGGGCCTGGTCGTTGAGGTCCAGCATCGTGTAGGCAAGCCGGCCGCGCGACATGTTCATCATCGACTCGATGTTGAGGTTCTCCTGCGCCAGCACGGCGGAGACTCTCGCCACGATCCACGGCACGTTTTCATTGGCGATCGTCAGCCGGAAACCGCCGCCGCGCGGCTGGTCGATCACCGGGAAATTCACCGATCCGCGCACATTGCCGTCTTCCAGGTAGGCCCGCAGGTTCTCCGCCGCAATCACGGCGCAGTTCACCTCGGCTTCGGACGTGGAAGCGCCCAGGTGCGGGAGCAGGATCGCGCCCGGATGGCCCATGAGTTCGGGCTCGGGGAAATCGCAGACGTAGGCCGACAGCCAGCCCGAATCCAGGGCCTCGAGAACGGCGCCGCTCTCCACGATGCCACCGCGGGCGAAATTGAGCAGGACTCCCCCCTTGCGCATGCTGCTGATCAGTTTTCCTCCCACCAGCCCGCGGGTCTCGTCCACCAGCGGAACGTGCACGCTGACGAAATCCGCACCGGCGAACACGTGCTCCAGGCTCTGTCCCTTGCCGACCTGCGAGGACAGCTCCCAGGCCCGATCCAGCGCCAGGGCGCGGTCGTAGCCGAACACCTTCATCCCCATCCCGATAGCGGCGTTGGCCACTTTCACGCCAACCGCTCCCAGGCCCACCACGCCCATGACCCGGCCGGCCAGTTCGCGGCCCGCAAAGCGCTTCTTGTGCGCCTCCACGGTCTTGCGCAGTTCGTCGGCGGGCAGGTCCATGGCCCGCAGGTGGTCCCAGGCCGACAACAGGTTGCGGGCCGCCATCAGCATGCCGGCCACGACCAGTTCCTTGACGGCGTTGGCGTTGGCGCCGGGCGCGTTCAACACCGGGATCCCCCGCTTTGCCAGGGCATCCACCGGGATATTGTTGACGCCGGCGCCTGCGCGCGCCACGACCTCGACGCTGTCGGGAATCGTTTCCGAGTGCAGGTCATGCGAACGCAGCAGGATTCCTTCGGGCGAATCGGACCCGGACGGGACCTTGAAGCGCTCCGCGGGCAGGCGCGCGAGGCCCTCGTTGGCGATGCTGTTGTAAATCCGGATGTTGAACATTGCTTGTTTCCAGTAAGGACGAAGCCCACGGGGAACGCCCATGGGCGTCCGCCCCGGCGTCCGCCTCAGGCCTTCCGTTCGAACTCCTCCATGAAGCCGACCAGCGCCTCGACGCCTTCTTCCGGCATGGCGTTGTAGATCGAGGCGCGCATGCCTCCGACCGCGCGGTGGCCCTTCAGGCCATACAGGCCCTGGGCCTCCGAATCTTCGAGGAAGGCGCCGTTCAACTCGGGGTCGGCGAGCGTAAACGGCACGTTCATCCACGAGCGCCATTCCGGGGCAACGTGATTGGCGTAGAAATCGGAGCCGTCGATGTAGTCGTACACGCGCATCGCCTTGCGCCGGTTGCGTTCCGCCATCCCGGCCACTCCGCCCTGACCCGCAACCCAGCGAAACACCAGCGAGGCCACGTACCAGGAAAACGTCGCCGGCGTGTTGAGCATGGACCCGGCGGCGGCGATCCTCCGGTAATTGAAGGCCAGCGGCGTATCCTCGGGCACGCGCTCCAGCAGGTCGCGGCGAACGATGACCACGGTTACGCCGGCCGGGCCGAGGTTCTTCTGCGCGCAGGCGTAGATCAGCCCGAAGCGATCCACCGGAATTGGCCGCGAAAGCAGTGTGGAGGACATGTCGCAAACCAGCGGGGCATGGTCCACGTCCGGCGGCGGGTCGATCTCGAGTCCGTGCAGCGTTTCGTTCGCGGTGTAGTGGAAATAGGCCGCGTCGCCACCAAGCGCCCATTCGCCGCGCGCCGGCACCGAGCGGTACTGCAGCGCCTCGCCATCGGCAACGACACGCAGCGGCCGGAGTTTGGCCGCCTCGGACGAAGCCTTGCGGCCCCAGTGCCCGGTGATCAGGTAGTCCACGCCCTGCCCTTCGCGGGCCAGGGTCATCGGAATCATTGCAAACTGAAGCGTGGCGCCGCCTTGCATGAACAGCACGGCGTATTCATCGGAAATCCCGAGCAGCTCGCGCAGGTCCCGTTCGGACTGCTCGGCGAGCTCGATGAACTGACGGCCCCGGTGGCTGTCCTCCATGACCGACAGGCCGCGGCCCTGCCAGCTCAGCAGTTCCTCGCGCGCCTGCTCCAGCACGGCAAGCGGAAGGTTCGCCGGACCGGCGCTGAAGTTGAAGATCCGATCCATGCCTATTGCGTTGAGACAGGTTCGTCCTGATCCCCCGCCAGGGTGCAGAAGCCGGCGACGTGGTCGCCCTCGTCGGGCCGCATCAGCCGCACGCCGTGCGAATAGCGCCCCTGAATGGAAACGTCGCCGACCGCCGTGCGCAGCAGGGTGCCTCCGGCGGTCATCAGCATGGCCTCGTCGCCCTCGCGAACCAGGGCGGCGCCGATCAGCTTGCCGTTGCGCCCTTCGGTGCGGATCGAAATCACGCCCTGCGCCGCCCTGCCCTTGCGCGGGAACTCGCTTACGGGCGTTCGCTTGCCGAAACCCTTGGTCGTGGCCTGCAGCACCCAGGCATCGTCGGCTTCGCCGTTCACGATCAGCGCCGCGACGACCCGGTGCTTTTTCTTGAGCCGCTGGCCGATCACGCCCGCCGCGGTACGGCCCATCGGCCGCACGTTGGATTCGGAGAAGCGCGCGGCCCGCCCATTGCTCGCCAGCAGGATGACGTCGCTGTCGCCATCGGTGATGGCCGCTTCCACCAGGCGGTCCTTCTTCTTGAGGCTCAGCGCATAGATCCCGGTGCGGCGGATCTTCGCAAACGCGTCCAGCCGGGTCTTCTTGACCCGCCCCTTGCGGGTGGCCATGAACACGAAGCGCCCATGATCGAAGGAATCGACAGGCAGGACCGAATTGATCTGCTCGCCCTCCTCGAGCCCGGGCAGCAGGTTGGCGATCGGCAGTCCCCGCGTTGCACGGCTCTGCGTGGGTATCTCGAAGGGCCGCAGCTGGAACACGCGGGCCCGGTCGGTAAAGCACAGCAGGGTCGAGTGCGAATTGGTCACGAACAACTGGTCGATGAAGTCCTCCTGGCCGACCGAGGCGCCGCGCTTGCCTCGCCCGCCGCGTCCCTGGGTACGGAAGGTCTCCAGTTCCTGCGTCTTCACATAGCCGCGCCACGACAGGGTCACGAGCACCTCGCGCCGCGGAATGAGGTCTTCGTCCGCCGTGCGCGTGTAGTCGGCGATGATTTCGGTGCGGCGCTCGTCGCCGTACTCGCCGCGCAGTTCAATCAGCTCGTTGCGCACCACTTCGAGCAACCGGTCCGGATCGCGCAGGATTTCCGTCAACTCCTCCATCTTCCGCAACAGTTCGGCGTATTCGTCGAGGATCGCTTCCTGCTCCAGTCCGGTCAGGCGCTGCAGGCGCAATTCCAGTATCGCGCGCGCCTGGCGGTTGCTGAGGCGGTAGCCCCGATCGCTGAGATTGGGAAGTTCCGTCAGCGCGGCCTGGGCCCGCTCGAGCAGCCCCCGCACCGCCCCCGGCGCCCAGATTCTCGCGATGAGCGCTTCGCGCGCCTCCTGCGCGTTGCTCGAAGCCCTGATCAGCGCCACGACCTCGTCAATATTGGCCAGCGCGACCGTCAGGCCTTCCAGGACGTGCGCGCGCGCCTTGGCCCGGCGCAGATCGTGGACGCTGCGCCGCGTGACCACGTCGCGGCGATGGTCGAGGAAATGCTCGAGCATCTGCTTGAGGTTCAGCAACTGCGGGCGCCCTCCGCACAGCGCAACCATGTTGATGCCGAAGCTCGATTCCAGCGGCGTGCGTCGATAAAGGTTGTTGAGGACGATCTCGGCGCTGACGTCGCGGCGCAATTCCACCACCACCCGGGTGCCGTCCTTGTCGGACTCGTCGCGCACTTCCTGGATACCGGCGATCTCCTTCTTGCGCGCCAGCATTGCGATTTTTTCCACGCAGCGGGCCTTGTTCACGCGATACGGAAGTTCCGTGACTACGATCGAATCGCGCGTCTTACCCTCCTCGATCTCCGCCCGCGCCCGGAGCTGAATCGTCCCGCGGCCGGTCCGGTAGGCCTCGGCCATGCCGGCTTCGCCCACGATCTGCGCCGCGGTCGGGAAATCCGGCCCCGGCACGTGTTCCATCAATTCGGCAATGCCGATATCGGGCTCGCGGCTCAGGGCCAGAGCGGCGTCGATGACTTCGCGCAGGTTATGCGGGGGAATATTGGTGGCCATGCCCACGGCAATCCCCGACGCGCCGTTGACCAGCAGGTTGGGAAGCCGCGCCGGCAGCACCGTCGGCTCCTGTTCCGCCCCGTCGTAATTGTCGGCGAAGTCCACCGTATCGCGGTCGATGTCGATGAGCATGAGCGCGGCGATCGGCGCCATCCGGATCTCGGTGTAGCGCATCGCAGCGGGCGCGTCGCCGTCCATGGAACCGAAGTTGCCCTGACCGTCCACCAGCGGGTAGCGCAACGAGAAATCCTGCGCCATGCGAACGATCGCGTCATACACGGCCGTGTCGCCGTGCGGGTGATAGCGGCCTATGACGTCGCCGACGATCCGGGCCGACTTCTTGTACGGCCGGTCATGCAGGTTCCCGAGCTCCCGCATGGCGTGCAGGATGCGCCGATGAACGGGTTTGAGGCCGTCGCGAACGTCGGGGAGGGCCCGGCCCACGATGACGGACATCGCATAGTCCAGATAGGACCGGCGCATCTCCTCTTCGAGCTTTACCGGTACGATTTCAGGGGCGGGCCCGGCCATGCAAAAAATGCGCCGCGTCAAAGGCGGCGCATAGCGGTTTCTACGCTGTCAATTCTACCACCGATGCCCTGTTTTCCCTATGGCCGGGCGGCGCAATTTGGCGCCTTTGCGCGCTTCCCGGCCGTTCGGGAATCCCGCCAAAATGTAGGTCTCGAAGGTGTATAGTAGGCCGATTGGTGGGAAGCGCCTCTTTCGCTTCCCGAGACACCGAGGGGCAACGCACATGAACAGATTCACCGAACATCCCGGCCTTACCTGGCAAAAACCCGGATTTGCCTGGCTTCTTTCAATGATTGCAGGACTGGCACTCAGCATTGGCGTCGCAACGGCCCAGGAAGAGGCCGGCGATGCGGACGAAGAAGAGGCCCTGGAACTGGCCGACGTGCGGGTCACCGGCAGCCGCCTGAACCGCCCACCCTCCGAGCTGTCCGGCAACCTTGTCGTACTGGATCGCGAGGACATCCGCGCTTCGGGAGAACTCACGCTGGCGCGCGTACTGCGGCAACTGCCGCAAAACGTTAACTCCACCAACGAAACATACGGTTCCACGCTGAACGGTGCGCGCAACGTGACCGGCGCGTCCACCGTGAACCTGCGCGGTCTGGGCAGCGAATCCACGCTGATTCTCATCGATGGCAGGCGAGTGGGTTACAGCGGAATTCTGGGTGGAGTGACGGATATTTCCACGATTCCGCTGTCAATGGTGGATCGCATCGAAATCCTTCTCGACGGCGCGTCCGCCATCTACGGCTCGGACGCAGTGGGCGGCGTTGTGAACATCATTACGCGCCGCGACTACGCCGGAGTGGAACTGGACCTGAACTACGGCCGGCCGCACAAGAGCGGCTACAGCGAGACGCAGGGCAATATCGGCGGCGGATTTTCGTGGGGAAGCGGGCGCCTGAACGCCGGTTACGAGTACTTCCGCGATTCCGGCCTAGACGCTTCCAACCGGGATTCGATCATAGTCTCTAACCGAAGCACCCTGCTGACCACCAATCAGAAGAACACCGCGGCCGGCCCGCAGATTCGCGTGTGGACCAATTTCTTCGATGATGGCTGCAACTCCGATGCCCCAATCTGGGATCGACGGCGCGCAGTGGTGTACGAACTTGGTGGCCGAGTCATCACCCGGGATGAATACGCCGCTCTGGATGCCGAGCAGCAAGGCATGGCCACCTGTGTCAATGACTTCACGCTGCCGGCCGGCTTCCAGCACACCGACAGCCTGAGTTCTCTCGACATTGTCGGCGAGCCGCACTGGGGCGAGGAGGCCGAGCAAGGCTACAGCCTGCGGCCGGAACGCCAGCGCCACTCGGTTTTTCTCGGGGTTGACCAGGATCTGGCCGGCTCGCTGGTTCTGCACGGCAACATCCGGGCCACGCGCAAGGACGCCGAACAGGAAGCTGGTCTCATACAGGTGGGCGGAACGTTGCACGCCAACAGCCCCTTCAATCCCTTCGGGACCCAGGTATCGCTGACCGGCACGACACCCGATTATCCGCCCACCACGTATGAATCGACGAGGGACGAGTTATATGTGGGCCTGGGCATCGAAGGAACGCTCGGCACCTGGTCCTGGCAGGCGGATTTCAGCAGTTCGAGCTCCGAAACGGACACCCAGCGCCTGAACGTGAGGGATCCGGCGTATGGCCTGGGAGTCAATTCCGATGGGGTAAGCGAGGCCATCATAGGCCGCTTCAGCCGCATCCTGGAACCGGCATGCGCTGACAAGGTAACGGAGCTGGGCGGCACCCGCTACAGATACAGCTCCTTCTTCGGCGGCAACTGCACCGTTTACGGCGCTCCGCCTGATCCCATCAACCCGTTCGGCGATATCTCCCCGTACATCATCCCTGACGTCTACTCCGGGGCGAAGAACGAGCAGCTGCAGTTCGAGGCCCTGGCGCGGGGCGAACTGTTCAGCGCTCCGGGCGGCGCGATAGCGCTGGTGGTGGGCTACGACTACCGCCAGGACACGCTGGATTCCTTCAATGAAATGGCCAACTATTTGGCCAGCGCCACAGCAACGGGCAGTTCTCCGTTCAACACCCAGATCAGCCGCGATAACCACGCCGCCTTTGTGGAAGGCCTTATACCGCTGATTGGCGCTGATAACGCCATGTCCGGCATCCAGCGCCTCAACCTTACGTTTTCCGGGCGCTACGACTCCTACTCGAACGTGGAAGTCGATTACCGGCAAACGGAATCCGCGACAGCCGAGTCAGTCGAAGCCAAGGATCCGGGCAGCGAATTCACCTGGTCCGGGGGGGCGGTGTATCGCCCGAACGACAGCATGCTGTTCAAGGCAAACGTTTCGACTGCTTTTGTGGCGCCGCAACTGAATCAGTTGCTGCAAAAGTCCCTGTACGAGAGCAACCCCCGGTCATTGTGGTATTACCGACCCGGCGGGAGCGGCTCGATCACTACGCTGCCTGGCGACAAGGTATTCGGATACAGCGGCGGAAATGATCAACTCAAGTCCGAAACCGCCGACACGCTGAGCCTGTCGGGTGAATTTTCTCCGGCTTTTCTGCCCGGCGTTTTCTTCAAGGTGGCCTGGAGCGACACGGATTACAAGGACCGGATCTACAAGCTGCCGGTGCCGATCATCTACCTCGATGACCTGCCGTCCAACGTGATGTATATCGAAGCGGATGACATCTACGTGTTGGATGACCGCTGGATCAACGTCTCGGCGCTCGAACGCTCGGGTATTGACTACGAGTTCCGTTACGAGTGGGAGATGGGACTTAACGAATACAACATCACCGTTCGACGCACCTACACCAACAAGCACAGGGTACAAGTGGATCCCGCCAGCGGCATTGTGCATGACCTGGTGACAAGCCGTGACGATTCCGGGCCGGAAGACACCGTTTTGCCACCGGTTCCCAAACACAAGACCACCGCACAGTTCACCTGGTCGCGCGGGAGCCTGTTCCTCAGCCTCGACGTAGAGGGAGGTGACGAAACCCGGCGCATCGGAAGCTTTTTCTCCTATATAGACGAGCCGGCAACGCTCTACGACCTGGTACTGGGTTACGGATTTGACGACAACACTCTCTTCTCATCCCCGAACTGGCTGAGGGGCGTTGAGTTGACGCTAACGGTGAACAACCTGACCAACGCCTTTTCCAAGTACACGCGGATAACAGAGTCAACCGGCGAACGCGCCACGAATCAGATCAATCCGCTCACGGAATGGACCCAGGGACGCTCCTACCGTCTGAACGTACATAAGTCGTTTTGATCGTGAGGAATGGCCTGACCGCTTGAGAATAAGGAACTGTCGAAAAATGCCGCGCCCGGCGCCGCCTTCCTGGCGGCGCCGGGCGCGGTCGTCAAGGCGCAAGCCTTCGGCTGGAGAACACGTATGAAAAACAATTACCCTGGGCGCCCAGTCTCGAAAAAGCAATTTCCCACGACCGTGTTTGTCGCCTGCTGTGCGCTGACAACTTGGGGTTGCGGTAGTTCACAGGAACCTGCCCCGAGCACTGATGCCACGCCGCAATACAGCATCTCCGGCAATTTGATCGAACTGCTTGAGGAAGGCGAAGCAGTGCTGAGCCGCGGAAATTCGGTGCTTGGGGGTTCCGATGAAATCGGCCGCGCCGAGGTCAATGGCGGGCAGTTCGAGTTGCAGGGGCAATTCGACCAGGGCGGCGCGGTCCGGCTGGCGATCATGGACGCCGACGAGGAATCGAAGGGATCGGTGCAGTTCATCCTCGAGCCGGTGGACATCACGATTGTCTATGCGGGCGAGGTGGCCGGGCTGCGGGCGCGGGGCGGGCCGTATCAGCAGCAGGTTGTCTCCAGCTGGCAGGACAGCGACGAATACGACGAGGCGCTGAATGCCTACCGGGACGTCATGGATCGGCGCAAGGGACTGGAAGAAGGCGACGAGGGATACGAAGAACTCCGGGAAGAATCCTGGGACCGTTACAACGAACAGAACAGGATTCGCTTCGACGCCCTGCGCGCGATCGCGGAATCGGACGAGGATCCGCTGGCCAGCCTTTACGCGGTGCAACTCGGAGGACTCGGGAGTCAGGATGCGCTGTCGCGCCTGGACGCTCTGGAGGCTGAGCTAGGCGCCCACCCTGCCCTGGTGGCCATGCGCAGCCGGGTCAACAAGGGGATCGAGCTGCGGGCAGCCTACGCGGCCATGCAGGAAGGCGCGCAGGTCGAGGACTTTTCGAGTATCGGCCTGGACGAACTTGACTATCACCTGCAGGACTCGCGGACGGCGCACGATTTCACGCTGGTGGAGTTCTGGGCTTCCTGGTGCGGACCCTGCCGCGCGGAGAACCCCAACCTCATAGCGAGCTACGAACATTACGGGCCCAAGGGTTTCGAGATTTTTGCATTTTCACTGGATGACGATCGCGATGACTGGGTGGAAGCCAGCGAGGAAGACGGAATCCCCTGGATCAATACCAGCGACCTGCTTGCCTACGACAGCCCCGTCCCCGCGCAATTCGGCGTGACCGCGATACCGATGAACTTCCTGATCGACACTGAAGGAACCATCGTTGCAAAGAACCTGCGCGGCGAAAAACTCGACGAAAAACTGGCGGAACTGATCGACGGTGCTCCCTCATCCTCCGATCAGTGAATCAACGAACAGGCGGCCGCATGGGGCGGCTGGCACGGCGCTTGGATTACTGCTGGCGGTAACGCTTGCGGCATGCGGGGGCGGCGGTGGTGGTAGTTCGCCGCCGAGTCCGCCGCCGCCTCCCACACAACCGCCCCCGCCGCCGGTCAACACACTGAACGACGACGTTCGCGCCGTTGCTGTGACCGCTCTGGAGCTCACCGGCGATCCGGCAACGCCAAGGGATGCCGTGCGTACCCGGCCCGACGACGACCCGCTCGTGAAACTGGGGCAGCTCCTGTTCTTCTCGCAGACGCTCTCGGCAAGCTTCGACGTGTCCTGCGGCAGTTGCCACCATCCCGATTTCGCCGGCGGCGACGGGCTGTCTCTGGCAGTGGGCGTGGCGGCTGTAGACAGCGCCACGCTGGGTCCGGGCCGCCAGGTCGATCCTGAGCAGGACCTTGACCCTCGGGCCGACGGAGGCCCCAACGTGCACCGGAACTCGACCACGACATTCAACGCCGCGCTGTTCGACCGCGTGCTGACCTTCGACGGCGGAATTGCGGTGCTCGACGACGAAACCATGCCCGGCGGACGCGGTCAGCACATCCAGACTCCGGAATCCCGGCAGCGCAGCGACTCGAGCCCGGTGTCGGGTCTGCTTGAATTCTCGGCCAAGCTGCCGCTCAACAACAACAACGAGATGCGCGGATTCCGCTACACCGAATACAGCACGGCGGACGAATACCGGGGACACGTGATCCGCCGGCTGCGCGGCGAGGTCGATACCGCGCTCAATCGGGATCCGGACGGCCCCGCCAACTGGCTTGCGGAGTTCCGGCTCGCTTTCGACACGCCCGAGGCGGCGGCCAACGAAGTGATCACCATGCCCAATATGCAGCGCGCGCTGGGCGCCTACATGAGCTCGCAGATTTTTGTCGATACGCCGTGGCGCCGGTTCCTGGGCGGCGATAACGGCGCCATTTCGGATGACGCCAAGCGCGGTGCCCTGTTGTTCCTGCGCGATCCGGACGACGACGGACTCGGCTGCGCGCAATGCCACGCGGGCGACCGCTTTACCGACGAGAAGTTTCACAATGTCGGTTTTCCGCAACTCGGCCGGGGGTTCGTGCGCGCCGACCGGTCCGACCTTGGGCGCTGGCTCGAGACGCTGGCGGAGGCCGACCGCTTCGCCTTCCGAACACCGAGCCTGCTCAACGTGGCGGAAACCGCGCCGTATGGCCATGCGGGAAGCTTCGCGACACTCGCCGACGCGATCGCCTACCATGCCGATCCACGCGCAGGCGTAAACAGCTTCGATTTCATGCTGCTCGAGCTCGACCAGTTCAGCCGGCTCGGGATGGAATACGATTACGCTGAACAGCACACGCGCGCTGCGATTGCCGCGTCCAGCTTTGCCGCAAGCGAATCCGTCCTTCCGGCGCAGAACTTGCCGGGCGGCGAGGTCGATCAATTGGTCGCCTTCCTCGAAACACTAAGCGACGACTGCGTAACCGACGAGGATTGCATCGATGCGTGGACTCCGTCCGCGGACGAAGACCCGGACGGCAACCTGTTCGTGCGCGACCGTTCGTCCGGCGCGCCGACCTATTTCAATCCGAGCAGCCCGGAGGACTATCCGGAGGAAGTCCCGCTCGCGTTCCCCCCAACGCGGCCGCTCGCGACCTTCGCCGATGTCGAGAACTGCGGCAACGGACTTGCGAGTGCCCAAAACACCGGCAACCTGGCGTTCCGGCGCAGAAGCGATACGGGCTTCGGACTCATCGACGGCCACGGTTACCTGTTCGAAACCTGGACCAACGATCTGCAACATCTGGAGGTTGCAATGATCGCCGGCGGCGTAACGGCAACCTATCTCGACGACGATTGCTGGGCCGACATCGTCTTTGCCGGCGGCGACCAACGAACAGGCATACGGACCTATCGGAACATGGAGGGTTCGTGGTTCCAGGCGGTTGAATGGCTCGACGGCCTTACCGAGAAGAGCTATACGGGCGCCGCCAGCGTTGATCTCAATGGCGACTATCGCCGCGAGCTTGTGTTCGGCAACCTCTTCAACGACGCTGTGCCCATTTATGCCAGGCGAGAATCAGGGCGCTACGAAGCGATCGCCAACCTGCCCATGACGCGCCCGACATACGGATTTTCGGCCGCCCCGCTCGATGCGGATGGCTTCCCGTATATCTATCTTGGCCACTGGTCCGGCCTGGGGACCGCGGGAACGGCGCCCGCGCTGTGGAAGAACGACGGCGCGGCGCTTTATCCCTGGGACGCCCAGGCGGGCACGACTTCGAACGACCTGAATCAGGAGTTCAACTTCACGCCGGCCTTCGCCGATTTCACCGGCGACGGGCTTACCGACCTCGTGATCGCCTCGGATTTTGAGACCAGCGAGACCTTGCGCAATGCCGGTTCACTTTCGGACGGCCCGCGTTTTGTCAACGAAACGGACCGCGCGGTGATCACGGACGAGAACGGCATGGGCAGCGCGCTGCTCGACATCGACAACGACGGCAATCTCGAATGGTTCGTAACGTCGATTTACGATGTGACCGTTCCGCGCGGGATGTGGGGCACGACCGGCAATCGCCTCTACCGCAATGCGAGCACGGCGGAAGGGATCGCGTTCGAGGACATCACCGACGCGGCCGGCGTACGGAACGGCCTGTGGGGCTGGGGCGCCTGCGCGGCGGATTTCAACAACGACGGTTTTGCCGACATCTTCCACGTCAACGGTTTCGGCTACTTCCCGTTTGACGACGATACGAAGACCGAATACGACAACCTGACCAAGGACATCTTCCAGGCCAAACCCTCGCGGCTGTTCATCAACGATGGAGATGGGACGTTTACCGAGGCGGCGCAGGACTGGCGGATCGACGCCCCGTCCGAAGGGCGCGGCCTCGCCTGCTTCGACCACGACCGCGATGGCGACATCGACATCGTTCTGCTCGACCATTCGACCGGCCTGCAGTTCTACGAGAACCAGTCCGGCAGCGCCTCGGGCCGCGCCTTCCTGAACATCCGCCTGGTGGGCGCCGTGCCGAACACCGACGCCATCGGCGCGCAGGTGACCGTCACGGCCGACGTCGGCCAGGGTTTCGGTACGCAGACGCAGCTCAGGCTGAGCCAGGCGAACAGCAACTACAACAGCCAGAACCCCCCGGACCTGCATTTCGGACTGGGGCAGGCGGCGGTGGCCGAGAGCGTTCGCGTGGAATGGCCCGGCGGCGCCGAACTCGTTTGCGCGGATGTCGCGGCCAATCAGTTCATCGTGCTCGACCAGCGCCTCGGCGATTCGGCCTGCCCCGCGCCCTGAGCGACAGCTCCAGCCCTGTGCTTGTTCCCGCCTTGTGGGAGCGTCGGCGGCAGGAGCCGCCGCCGAGCCCCATGGATGGGTTTATGCGTCTCCCACTAGGCGGGAACAAGCACAGGGCGCGGTGCGGGGGACTGCGTCAGTACGAGCGCGGCATGCCGAGGACGTGCTGGCCGATGTAGCTCAGGATCATGTTGGTGGACACTGGCGCGACCTGGTAAAGGCGCGTCTCGCGGAACTTGCGTTCCACGTCGTATTCCTCCGCGAATCCGAATCCGCCGAAAGTCTGAACACAGGCCTCCGCCGCCTCCCAGGCGGCCTCGGAAGCCAGCAGCTTGGCCATGTTGGCCTCCTTGCCGGTGGACAGGCCCTGGTCGAATTTCTCCGCCGCGTCGGTGACCATCAGGGCAGCCGCTTCAACCGAGGCATAGGCCCGGGCGATCGGGAACTGCACCCCCTGGTTGCGGCCGATCGGCCGGCCGAACACTTCCCGCTCGCCGGCGTAGGCCGAAGCCCTGTCGATGAACCAGCGTCCGTCGCCGATGCATTCCCCGGCGATCAGCGTGCGCTCGGCGTTCATCCCGTCCAGGATGTAGCGAAAGCCCTTCCCCTCCTCGCCGATCAGGTTTTCCGCCGGCACGCGCACGTCGTCCATGAAGACCTGGGTGGTGGCGTGATTCATCATCGTGCGGATCGGCGTGATGCTCAGGCCCGGCGCCTCGCGCATGTCCACCATCAGCACGGACAGGCCGTCCGTTCGGCGCATGACCTCCTCGCGTGAAGTGGTCCGGGCCAGCAGGATCATCAGGTCGGAGTGCTCCGCCCGCGACGTCCAGATCTTCTGGCCGTTCACGACGTACTCGCCGTTCTCCAGCCGGGCGGTCGTGCGCAACGCCAGTGTGTCGGTGCCGCTGCCCGGTTCGGTGACGCCGAAAGCCTGCAGGCGCAGATCGCCCGAGGCTATGCCCGGCAACCAGCGCTGCTTCTGTTCGCCGCTGCCATGACGAAGCACCGTGCCCATCGTGTACATCTGCGCGTGGCAGGCGCCGGCATTGCAGCCGGAGCGGTGTATTTCCTCCAGAATCGCCGTGGCCGCCACCAGGCCCAGGCCGCTGCCGCCGTATTCCTCCGGGATCAGCGCGCCCAGAAAGCCGCTCTCGGTCATTGCCCGCGTGAATTCCGTGGGATAGGCCCGCTCACGGTCCAGATCGCGCCAGTATTCGCCGGGAAAGTCGGCGCATACGGCTTGCACGGCCTCCCGGATTTCGATCAGTTGTTCCTTATCCATTAGCTTCAATACCGCCGGAGTTCAAAGAATTGCGCGGGCAGCCCCGCCGTCGGCCGTAATGGAACGCCCGGTAACGTGCGGCGCGGCATCGCTGGCCAGAAAGGCAACCAGACGGGCGATTTCGCCGGTCGTTCCCAATCTCTTCTGGGGAATCGCATTCAGAAAACTCCGTTCCTCCTCCTCGGGCGTCTTGCCGCTGCGGGCGGCGAACGATTCCATCATGCCCTCCCAGCGGCCCGTCCTCGTGGGACCGGGATTTATGGCATTGATGACCACGCCGTGTTCGGCCACTTCCCGCGCCAGTCCGGTCGTAACGGCAAGTAAACCGGCGTTGGCCGCGGCGCCCGGCAGCATGCGCGGGTCCGGTTCGCGGCCCGAATTGCCCACCAGGGTCACGATTCGCCCGTAGCGCCGCTCGATCATGCCGGGCAGGACCGCGCGGATCATCCGGATGGTGGCCATGAACTTGAGCGCCATGCTGTCCTCCCAGGCCGAATCCGGCAGTTCCCAGAACAGACCGCCTGCCGACGCCCCGGCGCAGTTCACCAGCACGTCCACCCGGCCGTAGGCCTTTACCGCGGAATCCGCAACCTCGCCCGCCGCCTCGGGGGAAGTCAGGTCCGCCGCCAGCCAACGTACGCTGTCGCAACCCGCCTTCCCCAGCTCCGCCGCCAGGTCCTCCAGATCGCTCTCCGTGCGGGCGCAGAGAAACAATCTGGCGCCTTCGCGAGCCAGTTCACGCGCGCAGGCCGCACCCAGGCCACCGGTGGCCCCGGTAATCAACGCAACCTTTTCGTTCAACTGCAAGTCCATATCGCCGTTCTCCCGGCGCGCGCATTATCCCGCAGTTTTTGCTTCAGTGCGCCAGGCGGCCAGGATTCAAGGCCAGTCGCGGGAAACGCTGACGAAGGACCCACGGGACTGCGAGGCCATCAGCCAGAAATAGCCGGTCGCGCGCGGGTCACCGTCCATCGGGTAGAACAGCACGTTGACCGGAATCCCCGAGGGTAGATCGCGCCGCGCGCGATCAAAGAAACGTTCCCGCGCCCGCGTGTCCACCCATCCGACCCGTGAGGGAGGACTCGCGCCCTGCGTCGGCAGTCCGTCGGTCAGCAGGTACACATTGTCCGGCAACGGCTCCATGGCGCGGATGGCGCGCATCGCCGCATGCAGGCTGGTCCCGCCCTTGGGGGCGTACTTGCGCAGCGCCTCGATCGCCTCGGTGACCCGCGCCCCGTCGGCCACGCTGAGCCACTGGCCGTCCGTGTCCTCGAGGATGCTCCTGTGCTCGACTCCGAAGATGTAGACCTGAAATCTCTGCTGCGGCTCCAGCCGCGTCGTGATCCAGTCCACCGAGTTCACGACCTGGACCCACTTGGGCGCGCGGGGCTTGAGTTCCTCGTCCATCAGGCGAAAACGCAGCACATCGATGTAGGTGCGCCCCAGCATGCTGGCGGACGCATCCACCAGGATCAGTACGCGATCGCCACCCATCTGCATGCCCGTCAGGTATTGCCGCGCGCCCGAGCCTTCGAAGCCGCGCACGCGCTGCCCCGTTCCTTCCTCCGCCTCGGCGACCCGCGCCTCCAGTTCCTCCTGCATTTCCCTGAGCCGGTCCACGTCGGCCCGCAGCTTCTCGACCGACTCCTCGCTCTGTGTGCCCAGGCGTTCGTATTCCGCCAGCTCCGCCAGCAGTGCGGCAAGGCGTTCGCGCAGTTTTCTCAATTCCTCGATTGCCGTTGCGCGGCGCTCGTCGAGCGTGTCGCGCTCGCCGCGCAATTGCAGCAGGTCCTTGCGCCCTTCGAGGACCTCCTCTTCAAGCTGTGTGGATTCGCTGAGCAGATCGATACGCTCGGCATCGGCCCGTAGACGCACCTGCGCGTTAATGATCACGAAGAACAGCACGACCGCGCCGAAGCCGCAGGAAATGATGTCCAGAAACGACATGCTGAATACGTGAAAGCGCCTACGAGCCATCGCCGCCCACCTCACGCGCGATCAGGAACTCCAGCGGTCCCACGCCCACCACGTCGCCCCCGCGCAACGGCGCCGAATCAGCCACCGGAGCGCCGTTCAGGCTGGTTCCGTAACGGCTGTGGTCATGCAATACCGCCTGTCCGTTTTCCAGCACCACGGTGCAGTGGTTTCGCGAAATCCCGCCTTCCTGAGAGAGCACGATCGACAGGCCCCCGGGTTGCGGTGACGATCCGAGATGCAGGCCTTCCACGCCGATGCGCCAGGCTCGGCCACCGAACACGACGTGGGTGGGAGTTCGCTCTGCCGTTTCCCCGTTTCCTACGGCCGGCGCAGCGCCGGCATCCGGCCGGGCCGTGCGCGCCGTGCCCGGGCCGTCCGCCGAGTCAATGGCCGGCAGGGTCTTGAGCAGCACGTATCGGTCCTTTGCGCCCGCCATGGGTGTGAACCGCTCCAGCGCTCCCAGCGCCGCGGCGCCGGCCGGCAGGATCTGGACTTCCATGGCGAGCAGGCGCGCAAACACCTCGGCGCAGCCGGGGGCCTCCGCCAGGGCTCCCGACAGGTATACGTTCGCGGCCCCGGGACCCGTGCACCACGATCGCAGGCGGTTCCCCGCGGCTCCCAGCAGCCGCTCGATCGAAGCAAGATAGTCATCTCGAGTGAGGACAGCGGTAGCGGTCACCGGAGCCGCTTCAAGTTGAATGCTGAGTTCGCCGCCGGACAGGACCGCCTGGAGCCAGGCATCCAGTCGCCCCGCCAGCTCCTGCTCGGTTGCGGGCAGGTCAAGCGGATCAAAGCGCGAGCCCGCCACGAACCGGCCGGCAACGTAGCCGGTCATGGCCGCCCGCAGATGCCGCAATCCGGGACGGCCGTCGAACAGGATCTCCTCGCGCCGGATTCGCCCGTCACCCGCCACGAGCCGGGACACCGCCAGACGTTCGGCGGTTGCTTCCATGTGCAGGCAGGCGCGGCCCCCCGCGGCGCCCCGCACCGCGGCCACTCCGCTTTCGACCAGCCCGGCCACCGGCAGCCCGGCTTCCTCGGCGATCCCCAGCAGCAGCGCAAGGCGGTCTTCCGCAACGCCGGCCGGAATGACCAGGACCACACCGCTGATGTCTCCCACGGAATCCCGGAAGCGCTTCCAAAGCTCCTGCATTTGACCGTGGGCGAGGTCGGCATAGCTGCGAAATCCCCGCGCCGGCCGGGGCAGCGGTTCGTCCGACAGGAGTTCCCAGTAATTCCGGTAACTGCTTGCGGGCTGGCTCTCGGCCTCTTCGGCCGCTTCGCGGCCGAACGCCACGCGGCGCTTTTGCACCAGCGCCACGCCCGGCTCGTTGAACAGCACTCCGGCGGAGGTAGCGCCCACCAGCGCCGCTCCATTGACTTCCAGCGCGACCAGCGCCATGTGTCGACGCCCCCCCGGCTCAGTCGCCCTGCAGGCGGCGGATCAGCCGTTCGTCGCAGTAATCCGAGGTCTCGAAGACCAGTCGCTCCTGCAACAATTGAAGCTGGTGGACCAGGAACATGATGAAAATGCTGACCAGCAGGGCGAAGAAGGTGGAATTGAAAGCCACGCCCAGGCTCTCGGTCACGCCGCTGATGTCGCCCTCCACGGCCCGGTAGGCCAGCGTCAGCGCCTGACCGATTCCGCGCACGGTGCCGATAAAACCGATCGAGGGTATCGCCCAGGCGATATAGCGGATCATCGACAGTTCCGACTCCAGCCGCTCGGCCTCGGCGTTGACCAGCGTCTGGGTGGCGGACGAGACGTCCTGCACATTGCCGGTGGCGCCAAACCGCTGCAGCGCGCTGAGCAGCACGCGCGGCAACAGCAGGCGCTGCTGCGATTCCGGCAGCGCACGCAACTGGCGCGCGTGCTCGCGCGTGTCCTCCGGCAGGATGCGCACCCCTTCCGCCAGCGGCAGGAGGTCGCGCTGCAGCAGCGAGCGCTCGCGCAGCGCCCCGCGGGCCTTGTAGCCCATGATCGCGAGCGCCCAAAGCGCGAGAATCAGGCAGGCTTCCTGCTCGAAATCGCGCACGATCACGTACAGGGAGCGTTCGGGCACGTAGTCGGCTTCCTGCTCCAGCATGATCCGCTGCTCTTCCATGACCGCGTTGGCCTGCGGGCGGATCCAGGCAACGTACATCGCGTGCACCACGATCACCGAAAGAAACAGCGAAAAAATCTGAAAAACGAATTCGACCGGTAACTGTCTTCTCATCGATTGCTCGCTAGTCGACCAGGGGGGCGGGCAAGTTTCGCGGGGGGCGGGGCGTCAGGACGCGGCGAAGATAGGCGCTGCCCTGGTCCCAGTCCGCCGTGTGCGGCGACTCGGGAAACTCCAGCTCGGCCACCGCGCAGGTGGGAAACTTTCCGTGGAGCACCGCGAAGGCATCCTCTTCGCCCCTGCCGGCGAGGTACAGCGCCAGTTCCTGCAGTGCCGGGTTGTGACCCACCACCATGACGTCGCCGGTATCCTCCGGCAGTTCGCGCAGGCACTGCAGCACGTTCCCCGGGCTGAAGGTGTAAAGCCTCCGCATCACCTCGATGCTGAGGTCGGCGGGAAGACTGGGCAGGACACCGCACATCGTCTCCACCGCCCGGCGTCCTGCGGAACAGAGAATCCTTTCGGGAGCGCATCCCACGCCCGCCAGTTTCTCTCCCATCGCGGGCGCGTTCTTCCGGCCTCTGGGGGCCAGCGCCCGCTCGAAATCGTCGGCGGAATACGGCCCGGCCTTGGCGTGCCGAAGCAGCCACAGGCGCTTCATGCCGTAACACGGGCGACACGCCCTCCTTTCCAGGAATTGTTCATGACTCCTGTATGCTACTCCGATCATGAGGCACATTCCACGCCATCCGGGAACACCCGAATGACGCCTGCGTCCGGCAAGCCGCGGGCGCTGAGCGAGGCGGAGCGCGTCGCCGGCCGCCTGATCAACCGCGAGCTGTCCTGGCTGGAATTCAACACGCGGGTGCTGGAGGAAGCCGGCAACGAGAACCACCCGCTGCTGGAGCGTGTGCGGTTCCTGTCCATCTCCGCCAGCAACCTCGACGAGTTCTACATGGTGCGGGCGGCCGGCCTCATGGCCCAGGTGGCGGCGGGCGTCACCAAGACCAGCCATGACGGACTGACGCCCGGCGAACAGCTCGAAGCCATACGCGAACGGGTAAAGAAGCTCCTCAAGGCCCAATCCAGGCGCAGCTCGCAGTTGCTGGACGAATGCCGCGAGTCCGGAGTGTCGGTCGTCAGCCCCGAGGAACTGGGCCAGCGGGCCCGCGAGTGGCTTTCACGATGGTTCGAGAATCAGTTGTTTCCGGTACTGACCCCCCAGGCGGTCGATACGGCACACCCCTTTCCCTTCATCCAGACCGGCTGCCTCGTGTACGTGCTGCGGCTGATGCGACCCGCGGACCAGCACGAGATCAACGGCCTGGTGCTGGTCCCGCCCCAGATCGAGAGGTTCGTGCGGGTGCCCGGCAAGGCCCTGCGCTTCGTCGCCGTCGAGGAAATCATCGCTCGCAACTTCAGGCTGCTGTTCCCTGGCATGGAGATCCTCGGCCACGGTATTTTCCGCATCAGCCGTGACAGCGATCTGGAAATCGACGAGGAAGCCGAGGACCTGGTGCGGACCTTCGAGTCCGCCCTGCTGCGGCGGCGCCGGGGCAACGTCATCCGGGTAGAGGTGGCGGCCGGCATGCCGAAGAACTTCCGCCGGTTCGTGCTCAAGGCGTTCGATGCCTCGCACGCGCATGTGTTCAATATCGACGGCATGCTGGGCCTGGCGGACATCAACCAGATCGTCACGGACCAGCGCCCCGACCTGCAGCACGAGCCGCTCAACGTGCGCTTCCCCGAACGGGTCCGCGAATACGGCGGCGACATCCTCGCCGCCATTCGCGCCAAGGACTTCGTCGTGCAGCATCCGTACGAGAGTTTCGACGTGGTCGTGCAATTCCTGCGCCGCGCCACCGAAGACCTGGCGGTCGTGGCGATCAAGCAGACCCTGTACCGCACCTCCGAGGACTCGCCTATCGTCGAGGCGCTGATCGCCGCCGCCGAGGCCGGCAAGCTGGTCACCGCCATGGTAGAGCTCAGGGCGCGTTTCGACGAAGCCGCGAACATCCGCTGGGCGCGCGAGATGGAGCGCGCCGGCGTGCAGGTGGTTTACGGCTTCATGGAACTGAAGACCCACGCCAAGGTCTCGCTGGTGGTGCGCAGGGAAGCCGGAGAGCTGCGGACCTATACGCATTTCGGCACCGGCAACTACCATCCCATCAACGCGCGCGTTTATTCGGACCTGAGCTTCTTTACCTGCGACGCTGCCCTGGGGCGCGACACCGCGCGCCTGTTCAACTACATGACGGGCTACGCGACTCCGGAGGACATGGAAAAGCTGGTTTACGCGCCCGCGCAAATGAAAAGCAGCCTGGTCGAACTGATCGAAGATGAAGTCGCCCATGCCCGTGCCGGGCGTCCGGCGGAGATCTGGGCCAAGCTCAACTCGCTCGTGGACCCCGAGATCATCGACTGCCTCTACCGCGCGAGCCAGGCCGGCGTGCGGATCGAACTCTACGTCCGGGGCATTTGCTGCCTGCGCCCGGGCGTGCCCGGCATGTCGGAGAACATCCAGGTGCGCAGCATGGTCGGCAGGTTCCTTGAGCACTCCCGCGTCATGTGTTTCGGCGCCGGCCACCGGCTACCCTCCACCGAGAGCAAGGTTTACGTGTCGTCCGCCGACTGGATGCCGCGCAACCTGCACCATCGCGTGGAGACGCTGGTGCCGATCGAGAACGAGACGGTCAAGCGGCAGCTTGTCGAGCAGGTCCTGATGGCGAACCGCTTCGACGTGATGCAGAGCTGGCAGCTCGGGCCGGACGGCGCTTACCGCCGCCTGGACCATCAACCCGGCGATTTCAGCGCCCATACCTGGTTCATGACCAACCCCAGCCTTTCCGGCCGGGGCAGCGCCCTGCGGGAATCGCGGCCCGCCATGCCCGGCGAACTGTTTCCCGACACCGGGGATTCCGCGGCCGCGGAAGACAAACCCCGCCCGACACTGGTCAAAGCCGCCGTCTAAGTTCCCGTGCCGGGCGTACTGAGAACCAGCCCCGCGACACCAAGCGAGGCGCCGGTAGCCGTGATCGACATCGGCTCGAACTCCGTACGCCTGGTCGTTTACGAGAACGGCGGACGTGCGCCCCTGCCGATATTCAATGAAAAGGTACTGTGCGGGCTGGGCCGCGGACTGGACCGGACCGGAAGAATGCCCGAAGACGGCATCGCGATGGCCCTGGAAAGCCTGCAACGGTTCGCCCGCCTGTGCCCGCAAATGGGCGTTCTCGACGTGCAGGCGGTGGCGACCGCGGCGGTCCGGGAGGCCAGCAACGGGCCGGAGTTCCTGGAGACCGTGCGCAGCGAATGCGGCCTGGACGTGCGCTTGCTGACGGGCGAACGGGAAGCCGAAGTCTCGGCCGGCGGAGTCCTCAGCGCGATTCCCATGGCGAGCGGCGTTGCGGCCGATCTAGGCGGCGCCAGCCTGGAACTGACGCTACTGGACAACGGGAGCGTGGCCGAGCGCGTTTCGCTGCCGCTGGGCACGGTGCGCGGAAATGGCGGGGAGTCCATCGGAGCGAGCCGGAAGGCCATTCGGGGCCAGCTAGGTGGACTGGACTGGCTGCCGCGGGCACACGGGCAGTCCCTGTACCTGGTAGGAGGCTCCTGGCGGGCCCTGGCCCGTATCCACATGGACGAGTCCGGCTACCCCCTGCATGTCATCCATCACTACTCGCTGGATGCTCGCAACGCTTCGGAATTCTGCGCGACGCTGGCCGGCTGGCCCCGCCCGCGCCTGGAATCGGCCAAGGGACTGCGGGCCGACCGCCTGGAATCGCTGCCCTTTGCGGCGGTCGCCCTGGAATGCCTGCTGGAGCGCAGCGGCGCCGAGCGGGTCGTGTTCTCCGCCAACGGCCTGCGCGAAGGCTGCCTGTACGAAGTCCTGACGCCGCTCGAACAGCAGATAGACCCCCTGCTTTGGCTATGCGAGAGTGCCGCCCGGCGCATGGGCCGAGGCGGTTCCGGCGGCGACATTCTGGCCGGCTGGATCGCGCCGGCGCTGGAAGGACTCGTGCCGGACAAGCTCAGGCAGGCCGCCTGCCACCTGTCCGACATCGGCTGGTCCGAACACCCAGACTACAGGGCCGAGCAGGTGTTCCTGCGCATATTGCGCATGCCGCTGACCGGCGCCGATCACCGCGAACGGATCATGCTCGGCCTGGCCGTGGCATCGCGCCACGCCGCTCTGCGCGGGACGCTGAAACGCCTGGGTCTGAGCAGTTTGATCAGCAAGGGCGAGAGAAGACAGGCGACCGCAATCGGCCTGGCGATGCGTCTCGCCTACACGATCTCGGGCGGGGCCGTAAGCGTTCTCGAGCAATTCCGGCTGGAACGCACGGAGAAGAAACTGGTGCTGACCGGACCGGAGGACGCACACATCCTGGTCGGCAACACGGTGCAGCGCCGGCTGCGCGCACTCGCCGCCCATCTAAGCCTGGACCACGCACTGCGCCTGACCCCCTGAGTACGATACTGCGGTTTCACTGCGTGCACCGCGTGCGCTTGTCTGGCGCGTGTTACGATCCGGCGCAGGGAACGGCCTGTATTTCAAGGAGTAGATGCTCATGGCCAGCGACGCAAGCGACGATTCCGGCGCGCCGCCCCGTAAGGACGGCTGTGCGCATGCCCCGGAAAAGGACGAGCGCGCCACCTACCAGGATGTGCTGGACGCACCGCCCAACATGGTGGCGGAGGTGGTCGGCGGCGCGCTCTACACCCATCCCCGCCCTGCGGTGCCGCACGCGCGCGCCTCATCAAGGCTGGGCGTCCGGCTTGGCGCTCCCTTCGATTCGGACCGGGGCGGCAGCAGCGGTCCCGGCGGCTGGTGGCTCATTGACGAACCGGAACTGCACTTGGGCGAGGACATCGTGGTGCCCGACCTGGCCGGGTGGCGGCGGGAGAGCATGCCGGAGCTTCCTGATGCGGCCTACTTCTCGCAGGCGCCGGATTGGGCCTGCGAGGTGCTCTCGCCCTCCACCCGCGCGCTGGACAAAGGCCCCAAGCAAGCTATCTGCACCCGCGAAGGTGTGGCCCACCTGTGGTTCGTCGATCCCGACGCCCGTTCGCTGGCCGCTTTCGCCTTGCGCGGCGGACGCTACACCCTGATCGGCAAGCGCAGCGGCGATGATCCCGTGTCGCTCCCGCCCTTCGACGCCATCGAGTTCAATCTAGCCGACTTGTGGCCCCCCGCAAAGAAGCCGTGACCACTGATCAATTTGCCTTTGCAGTGAACCGGTACGACAGGCGCGTAAGGTTTCCGCAAGCTAAAAAGTGTTACATTTGCCCCCTGAATTGGGGGCTGGGAGTTGACGCGTTGGGGGAAACGTCGCATTAAGCAGCCTCACGTTGTACGCACACTTGAGGGGACTATGTCAATGCAAACCACCACAAAAAGCCCATGGGCGGCCGGTTTACTGCTGGCTTTCGCAACACCGATGCTGGGTTTGGCGCAGGACGCGGACGAGCAAGAGGGGGAGCAAGCCCCTGTAACCGCAGAGGCACCGCTCGAACTCGAAGAACAGCGAGTCACGGGCTCACGTATGATCGGCGGCGACCCGTCGGCCAAAGTATTCTCGTTCACCGCCGAGGAAATGTCTCGCAGGGGCATATCGAACCTGGAGGATCTTTTCCGTACGCTGCCCTACGCTTTTGCTTCAATCACGACGCAAACCAATATGATGTTCGGCGGGGGTGCGCAGGATACCGACACCAATCTGGGCGCGCTGGGCCTGGGTACATCCACGGTGAACCTGCGGGCATTGGGCTCCGCCAACACGCTGGTACTGATTGACGGGCGTAAGATCGCCGGAAACGCGGGCAACCAGAGCAACTTCGCCAACATTCTCAACGTTCCCCTGGCGGCCGTTGAGCGGGTGGACATCCAGTTGGATGGCGCCTCGGCCGTGTATGGCGGCGACGCCATCGGCGGCGTGGTGAACTTCATTCTGCGCAAGGACTTCAGCGGGCTCACCGCCACCGCCCGCAACGAATGGAGCGGCACCGACGCGGACCGCAACAAGCTCAGTGCGGTGGGCGGCTTTGCCTGGGGCAGCGGCAACGTCACGGCCACCCTTTCCATGACCAAGGATAAACCGATAAACAACCGGAAAATCTGGACCACCAATGACTGGCGCGACAGCCACGGCCCTGAGTTCGACAAGCGCGTCACCACCGCCTACAACCAGCCCGGAATCGTGTGCGACTTCAACGGCAGCTACATTTTCCCGGGGTGTCGGAGAACCTTCGACTTTGCAACCTTTTCTTTCGTTACGAACTACTACCAGCTTCCGCAAGGGCAGAGCGGCGTAGGCGCCACGCCGGATGATTTCACCACGGACATCGCTCCGTTCGATTTCGTGGCCCCGCAAAATGGCGCGGACTCGACAAACAAATCCCTGCAATTCAACGCCGAGCAGTACATTACGGATGATCTCCGGATCTACGCCAGCGCGCTTATTTCCGACCTGGAATCACGGCAGGATTTCCTGTCGATCATGAGCAGCTATGTAGTGCCCGCCAGCAACGCCTACAACCCATTCGGAAGGACCGTGGTGGTGAACTACTATCCGCTCAGGGAACTTCAGGAGGGACGCATACCCTGGTCGTATACCGAATCCGAGAGCAAGCAGCGTAATTACGCCGCCGGTTTTTATTGGGAACTCGGCGGCAAACACCAGGTACAGGTGGATTTCTCGCGCTCGGAATCGGAGAGATTCGGCTGGCAGATCAGAACCGACTGGCGGCGAAGCCGCTGGGACCCCAGCGCGGAGACCTTTTACCGGGCTCTGGAAAGCTCCGACCCCAACGTGGCGCTGAACCTGTTTGGCGATGGTACGGCTCAGGGCGCCGCCTTCGAGGAACTGTTTACAAACGCCCTGGGGCCGTCGCTGGGCTTCACGGACAAAAACATTGTCAAGCCGTTATTGCGGGGCGAACTGTTTGACCTTTGGGGGGGCGGAGGCGCAGTGCGCTACGTAATCGGCGCGGAAAGAGAAACTACCAAAACCTACAGCCACAGCACGGTTTGGGGGGCTGAAGGCCAGGTGCGCGCCTATGGCCGCGAGACCTACGAAGGCGTCGAGCAACCCACCGTGGTTGACACGGCGTGGTACGCCGAACTCGGCCTGCCGCTGGTCACGGCAGACAATGCCAGACCAGGGCTGCACGCGCTGCAGGTGAGTCTGCAGGTGCGCAAAGACAGCTACGAATTCGAGGGCGCAAGCGGCGGCGTTACCGATGTTCGCGAACCGGCGCCGCGCACAGTCTGGGTGCCGGGCCAGGGCTGGACGGACGTTCCCTGGATACGTTTCGTACCCACCGGTGATCCGAATCTGATCGTAGAGAAGAAAACGGACACCACCTACCGCGCCGGGCTGTACTATCAACCCGCACGCCAATTTACGACTCGCGTGTCCTGGCAGACCGCATTCAAACCCCCAACGCCCAGCGCACTGTTCGACATCTCGAACCCCAGAACATTCCCGGGCTATTACATCGACCCCTTTCACCCGGACGGCGAAACCGGCTATATACGCCCGCCGGCATTGTTTGCGAGCTTCAATCCGGACATAAAATCGCAAACCTCCGATACCTACCGCGTTGCGCTGGACTGGACACCAGACGCAGCGCCGGGTTTAACGGTGTCGGCGGACTGGTCGAAAACGGAGTTCAAGGACAAGTTTGAATACGCGAGCACATTGCTGTTCAACCACCCGGATATCGCCTTCTCCCTGCCGTCAATCGTCGAGCGGGATGCGGACGGCTACATCACGCAGGTCAATCTGCAGGAGATAAACGTGTCCGAAAAGGTCAGTGAACTCCTGATCCTTTATACGGAGTACGCTTTCCAAACATCCTTGGGCGCCTTTAATCCGCGGCTGACCTATACGCGCGTGCTGGATGAGTACTTCACGGTTGCCCCCGGCACCGAGCCGGTTCACCGCGCCGGAACGATCAAGGGCTCCAGCAAATACAAGTGGCAGGGCTCGCTGACGTGGATTCGCGGGCCGCTCGCGGCGGATTTGTTCATCGAGCACATCCCCAGCTACGAAAACGACCGCGCAGGCTATTGCTTTACCGTAGTGGGGCGGTGTGAACGGCTGTATCAGAACCTGCCCACCGTTACGGCGGATTCCCTGACGACTGTGGACCTCACTCTGACCTGGCAGTTCGATAACGGATTGCGCTTGCGGGGCGGCGCACGCAACCTGTTTGACGAGCGATCCATCACGCCTCTGGAAAACCTGCCCTACGATTCCACCAAATGGGACGCGCGTGCCCGTGTCCTGTTCCTGGAAGTGCAATACGAACTGGGCAGAATCGACTGACCGGCAGACATCCAGGGCCTTCCCCCGGCGGGAGGCCCTGGATCACAACTCTCCATGCGGAGATTGTTTAGGGCTGGGCCGAAGTCTCGTTTTTCACGGGTCATATGTCGGTGGGCATCGCGATGGGGTTGTCTGCGGAGAGCGGTTCGGAGGGCGTGAACTCTTCCAGGACCTCTTCGCTCTGGAGGGCTTCCTCGATTCGCGCCAGGTCCTCCTCGATGGAGGCGACCTCTTCGGACAGCACGGGGGGAGCCGGCGTGTCGCCTTCGGTCTGGGCTTCGGCCGCGATTCCGGCCATCTCTGAGGGCGGGACGCCCTCGTTCCCGGGGGAGACTTCATCGTTTTCGGCGGATTGATTTTCGGTGCTCGCCGTGTCCTGTTGGGCGAAGCCCAGCCAGCCGCCCACCTGTTCGGCGGCCCAGGTCAGGCCCACGGCCAGGCCGATGACGGCGACGACTGCGATGACCTTCTTCATTCCGGTTCCTGCACTTCGGCGTAGCGCGCCAGTCGAAATCCTACATCGAGCCGCTCTTCCGCGCCAAAATCGCGGAAGGCCCAGCGGAGTTCGCGCAGCGTCCCGTGCAGCCAGCCCGAACCGCGGATCACGTGAAAGCGCCCTTCCTGCGGTCCGCGCGGGTCCACCTCGAAATTGGGATAAAGCGTATCGGTGCCGTAGTAATCGCCCGTCCATTCGGCCACGTTGCCGCCGAGATCATGAAAGCCCAGCGAGTTGGCCGGAAACGAACCGACCGGGGCCGTGAAGGGAAAGTAGTCGTTGTAGGCGCTCAGCACGTTGGTAACCAGGCTGCCGGCCGACTGGTCCGCGTAGTTGCCCGAGCGCTCCGGAGGAGGCATGCGCTCGCCCCATGGGTAGCGCGAGTTCCCCGCGCCGCCCCGGTAGCGGGCCGCCCAGACCCACTCGGCTTCGGTCGGCAGGCGGTAGCCGGTGCCCGGCTCATCTACCGGAATCAGCCGGCCGGCGCGGCTCTGATACTGAAGCGGCAGGTTCTCCTGCGAACTCAGCCAGTTGCAGAAGGCCGCGGCAGCCTGCCATTCGACGTTTACCGCGGGGCCGCTGTCGGCCGCCAGCGACCGGAAGCGCTCCGCTCCGGAGGTGTGATTGGGAATGAAAGCGCGAAATTCCCGGTTGGTGACTTCGTTCACGCCCAGGTAATAGCGTTTCGTGAGCCTGATCCTGCGGCGCACCTCGTTGCTGCGCCATCCCTGCGAACCGCGCTGCGATCCCATCTCGAACTCGCCGGGGAACAGCATGATCATGGCCGCGCCCTGCGAGGTTTCGATTTCGGTGGGCTGGGCGGCCAGCATCTGCTGCTGGGGCGTCAGGAGCTCGACTTGCACCTCCTGGGGATAGGCGGGCTGGGGCACCACCTCGCGCGACTGCGCCACGTAGCCTTCCAGGCTGAATTCGAGCTGCTGTTCGGCTGAAGGCAATTGCAGTTCCAGCGGGGTCCGTCCCACGGGCTGCCCATTGACGCTGACCTGCGCTCCGGCCGGACGGCTCAAGACGCGAATCGTTCCCAGGCGCGGCTCGAGGCGAATGTTCAGGGACTGCTCGGCGCCCCGCCCCAGCGTCACCGTGCGTTCCTGCGATTCATAGCCTGCCCGCGACACCACGACCCGGTGCGCCCGGTCCGGGCTCACTTCCACGGTTGCGGGGGATCCTCCGCGAAAGTCCCCATCCACGGTAATGCTGGCGCCGGGCGGATCGGTCCGGACCCGAAGCACGCCGGCGGCAGGCTGAAGGCGGATGGTCGGCAGGGCCTGCGGCGAACCCGCTACCACGGTCAGCCGTTCGCGATGCGTGGCGAATCCGGGCCGGGAAAACGACAGCACGCGCTCGCCGGACAGCAATTCCACGGTTGCCGGCGTTGTCCCCAGGACCTGCCCTTCCGAGCGCAATTCGGCCCCTGGTGGATCGCTGCTGGCCGTGATCTCCGCCCAGTCCGGCTCCAGTTCCGCCGCGAACGGCTGCACACCGCCGCCGCCCTTCACGGCCAGCGGAGCGTTCAGTTCCTTGTAGCGGGACGCGCTTACGCTGAGGGCGTACGTGCCAGGCTCCAGTGAAATCTCCTCCCCGGGCGAAAACACCTCGTCCATTCCCTCGATACGGATCTCCGCGCCGGCGACGGCATCGACGACGACCCGTCCGGGCAACAGCCGCATCGCGAAGCGAAACTCCTGACCGTCCTCGCCGCCCACCTCGATCTCTTCGTCCAGCGGGTAATAGCCATCCAGTTCCGCCCGGACGCGGTACCTGCCTTGCCAGAGAAGATAGCGGGACCCCACGTGCGGAGTCGGCAACAGCGCGTCAACCTCAACTTCAACTTCGGCGGGCTCCACTTCAATCAGCACGCCTTCGGCGGTGAACACGAAGATGGCGCTGCCGCCCAGGAGCGCCAGCAGAACGCCCACCGTGAGGCGCAGCCACAAGCGGCCCTTCTGCGCCGGCAGGGTGCGCGATTCACCGGCGGGCCGGCGAACCGCTATCGCCGCCGGGGTTTCTTCGTCGTCGGCCAGTTCGGGCGGCCTCGTGTCCCAGGCCTGCGCCAGGTAGCTCACGTCAAGACGCATCGCTTCGGGCGAAAGCGAATCCAGCGTCACCTCCACTCCGGCAATGGCGAGCCGGTCGCCTTCTTCCAGCCACCGGGCGCCGCTGATCGGCTCGCCGTTCAGCAGAAGGCCGGATATGCCCGGATAGCACTGCACCAGCGCGCGGTCGTCGAGGAGATTGATGCTGGCCGCCGGCGGCGCGCCGGCCGGTCCGGGGAGGCGAATGTGCGCGCCCGCACCGCTGCCCAGCAGCACGGGCAGCTTGTCCGCGGCCACGCTGCGCTCGCCCTCGGGCAGCACGAGAATCACATCACGCGCCATGTCTCACGCCTCCCGCGTCAGATGGGATCCGTGCAGATCAGGACCAGCGGTTCCGGCAATCCTTCCGGCGCGACGATGAACTCGCGGCGCACGTCCCGATAACCGTCCCGGGTTCCCACGGCGGTGTAGGCGCCGGGCCGAAGCTCAAGCATGCGGCTGTCGAAACTTCCCAGGCGGCCGACGTGAAAAATGGTCACCTCGGTAAGACCGTCGGAACGCAGCCATACCGGCGCCGGGGTGGCGGCCACCGCCAGGACCTGCTCGAGGCGGCCGATCTGCCCGTCAAGGCGAGCGCCGGGTGCGGGAATGGCCGCAGCTTCGTCGAGCAGGCGCTTGCCGCGTTGCCAGGCATCGTCCCGGTTCAACATCCGGGCGTTTGCGATCGTGTTTTCCAACGCGTCGTCCAGCCGCGCACGCTGCTCGGCCTCCGCCAGCCCGCGCTGCGCTGCAAGGATATTCGAGTCGATCTCCAGCATGCCGCGGTAATTGTCGGCCGCCCTGCGCCAGTCCTCCGCGAACCTGCCCGCCATTGCGGCCGCCTGGAGTTGCGCCAGCCGCTGCCCGCGTTCCTCGAGCTCCAGCGCGGCAAGGGCTTCGACCGGCCCGGGATCGTTCGGACGCTGTTTCCGGGCGGCCTCGAACGCCGTGCGGGCCGCTTCGACGTCGCCCTCTCCCAGCGCCGCATGGCCCCGCGACATTCGCGAATTGAACAGTTGCCGGTCGATCCGCGCATTGACCGCCGACAGCTCCCTGCGGGCGGACTGCCGTTCAGGGTCGATCCCGAGCACCGCCTGCCAGGCGGTCCGCTGCTCCTCCAGGCTGCCCTCACGCGCGCTGGCCCGCGCTTCGGCCACCGCTTGCATGATTTCCGGCAGCCGGGCCGTCCTCCGGGACGCGGACTGCACCTCCGGATCGGTAGATCCGAGAAGAATCCCGGCCTTTTCGAGTTCCGCCAGGGCGGTGGCCTGGTCGCCCGATTCGATGGCCTGCAGCGCTTCTTCCAGCGCCCCTCGGCCAATATCCGGCGCCTGCTCGCGCAACTCGCGCAGCATCGCACCCGCTTTTCCGTAGGCGCCCTGCGCGTCCGGATACTCGCGCCGGCGATAGAAGTCGTCTCCTTTCCGCTCCTCGGCCATGGCCTGTTCCCAGGCGCCGCCCGACCACAGGGACGGCTGCAGGGCCGACAGGTAATTCCGGTCCTGCAACATGTCGCCCATGGCCGCGTCGGCCGCCTCACGCTGTATTCTCAACATCTGCATATCCTGGCGGGGCGCCTCGGTTTCCCGAACGATGCGCTCGGGCGGCGGACGCCGGCTTGCGCGTTCCTCGGCGAAGCGGGGCAACGCGAAGAACAGTACCGCGGCCGCCACCAGCAGGAGGCCGCCCAATGCGTAGGCCACCCAGACGGGCACGCCGGTGGTGCGTTGCAGCGCCGGCGGGGGCGCTGCGTCCGGAGCATCAACGCGGGTGCTGGCGCGGGCCCTCGCGACGATGGCGGCGGCCTGTGAGGGGGCTTCCGGCGCGGCGGACTCCGCCAGTATCTCTTCCAGTGCCGCCCGAACGGCCTGCATGGTTACCGGCCTCCGGTCTTCGTCGCGCGCGAGCATCGCGGTAACCAGCTCGGCCAGCGCATCGGGAATCGGCGGCTTCCCTTCGGGGGCGGCCGGGGCAGCCAGTTCGGCGCTGCGGATGGCCTCTTCGCCGATGTCCGGCGCGAACGGCGGAAAACCGCATAACAACTCATAGATCACGCAGCCCAGCCCATACACGTCGTCGCCGGTCCGGGCGGGGCGGCCCTCAAGCCGTTGCGGGCTCATGTAGGCCAGCGAGCCTCCGGGACGCCGGACCCGCCCGTCGTCGGCCTCATCCGGCAGCACGGCGGCGCCGAAGTCCGTCAGGCAGGCCGCGCCCGAATCGTCCAGCAGAATGTTCTGCGGCTTGATGTCGCCATGCACCACGCCTTTGCGGTGCGCATAGGCCAGCGCGTCGCAAACCGGCATCAGGAGCCTTGCAGCCGCGCTCCAGGATTGGCCGGACCGCTCCCCGGCATGGCCGCCCGGCAGGATGGGCATCGTGAAGAAATGGCTGTCGCCGTCGGAAACGAACTCCTCCGGGCGCACGATGGCCGGATGGACCAGCGACTGGGCGACCGAGAATTCGCGCCGGAAGCGATCGACATGGGCAGGATGCCGCGCATGTTTATCCGCCAGCAACTTCAGGGCAAGCTCACGGCCCTCCCGCACATCTTCCGCAAGCCAGACCTCGCCCAGTCCGCCGGAGCCCAACGGGCGGTCCAGGCGGAACCGGTCTGCCAGCGTCTCGCCTTTTCTTCGATCGGTCATTGAATCGCCGGGCACGGGCGTGCTTGTGGTGCTCCCGACTTCAAATGATACGGGCGGGACGCTGCTCCCGCTTCCGTTTCAGGGACGTGACAGGGACGTGCCCTCAGGCTGCTGCACACCCGGTGTTGCAAGGTCGCCGGTCTCAATGACGTAGATTTCACGCAACAGGCGGCGCCATTCGCGAAACCTTTCCTCGGCGGTCCCGGTCAGACGCCGTGTCTGACCCTCGAGTTCCACCACCATGGGCTCGGCTTCGGCATCGAAGGACTCGCCCACCTCACGCAGCGACTCGAGATGCATCCTGGCCTCCTCGCGCCGGCCAAGGCCCCCCTGTATTCCCATGAAGCCGCCCTGGATCATTGTGCCGGTAACGCCCATGTTGTCGCCGCCGCTGGCCTCGTATGCAACCGCGCCGAGGATCCCGAGAATGCCGAGCAGCATGCGCGTGTTCGCCGCCCTGCGCATCTCTTCGTAACTCAGTCGGCCTTCACGGGCCATCCGCCGCCAGTCCGTGTAGGGCCGGTCCAGGCCGTAGTAGAGGTTGGCGTAATGCTCGTTGACGGCGTCGATCAGGGCGTATTCGCGTTCGCGCACCTCGCGCATGCGGCTGACCATGGGCTCGTCCGCAGCCGGAAGGCGCCTCACCTCGTATTGCCCCTTGCCGGTCTCTTCCAGGTAGCCGCTGAAGGCTTGCGGCACGAGGCTCTGTCCGTAGCGCAGATCGCTGATCTCGCGAATGCGCTGCATATCGCCGGGACTGAACTGCGCGCGCGCCTGCAGCAGGTCGTTGGCGATCTGGTTATAGATGTTCTGGTAAGGATCCTGGCCTGGACCGGTGTCGCGAATATAGGCCTGCTCCGAGACCAGCATTTCATAGTTCTTTTCGAACCACCGCCGGCCGGAAGAGTCCCAGGCGCCGACACGGAGTTGCGCGCTGTAGCCGTCCGATTCTTCGATCCTGCCCGAAATCACGACATCCGCAACCGGGCTGTACTCGGGAAGGACGCTTACCGCCCCCCAATAGCCGGTAGTCTCAAGCGTGCTCTTGAGGTGGTACGGCATGTAGCGCGCCTCGGCGCGGCGAATCTCCGGAAAAATGAATTGCTCGTTGAGTTCCTGGTCGCTCGCGCCTTCGGGCAGCCCCGCATCAAAAACCAGAATGCCTACGTTGAGCAGGGCTTCCGGCGCAATCTCGGCCTCCGCCCGCTGCAGCCCCACCTGGGTGTACTGGACTTCCCGCGCAGTCGTGCAGGCGCCCAGCACAACGATGCAGGCAGCCAGGCCGATAGTCGTGATCGACCGGTTCATTTTGATTTCAGTCCCATGTGCTTGCGATATTCGTCCCACAATGCCTCGCGGATGCGGGGGTCTTCTTCCTGCTCCGCCGCTTCGCGAATCTGCCGCGCCACCTGGTCTTCCTTGCCGGTAGCCTCCGCAATATCTTCCGGAATCTCGATCTTCGTCTCCGGCCGCTCGCCCGATGTTCCGTCTTCGGCCGGCCCGCCTGTTCCGTCGCCTCCGCCGGAACCGCCGCCACCGCCCGCGCTGCTGCCGCCCGCGGTGCTTTGGCCTGCGCTGCTGCCGGCCGATGCGCTGCCCGAGCCCTGGCCGTCGCCGCCAATACCCCCGCCGGACGCATTGGGAATGGTCACCATTGCGCCGCCGGAGCCGCCGGGCTCGCCGATCATTCCGCCCGCGCCTCCGGAGCCGGCGGCCGATCCCTGTCCGGCCGACGCCATGGCGCCGCGCTCACGGGCAATTTCGCGATCGTAACCTTCCATGGATTCACGCAGAGCGCCTTCCGGGTCGCCTCCGTTGCCTGTGCCTGCCGGTCCGCTCCCCTGGGCGCCGCCGATACCGCCTCCCGGCGTACTGCCCGTGGCGCCTCCCGTTCCCGGCGTACTGCCTGTGGCGCCGCCTACGGATATTGAGGGAGAACCTACGGAAGCGCTGGGAGAGCCCACCGACGCGCTCGGTGAACCCATCGAACCGCGGGAGGAACCGCCCATGGAACCGACGGAAATGCTCGGAGAGCCTACGGAAGCGCTGGGAGAGCCCACCGATGCGCTCGGTGAACCCACCGAACCGCCGGAGGAACCACCCATGGAACCGACCGAAATGCTTGGAGAACCTACGGAGGCGCTGGGAGAGCCCACCGAGGCGCTGGGAGAACCCACCGAACCGCCGGAAGAACCGCCCATGGAACCGACCGAAACGCTCGGAGAGCCCACCGAGGCGCTCGGAGAGCCCACCGACGCGCTCGGAGAGCCCACCGACGCGCTCGGAGAGCCCATCGAACCGCCCGAGGAACCGCCCATGGAACCGACCGAAACGCTCGGAGAGCCCACCGAGGCGCTCGGAG
>WTGP01000026.1:0-126458 GCA_011523505.1 Gammaproteobacteria bacterium | reverse complement strand
AGCCCACCGAGGCGCTCGGAGAACCGACCGAGGCGCTCGGAGAACCCATGGAACCGCCCGAGGAACCCATAGAACCGCCGGAGGAACCCGAACTGCCGCCAGGTGACGGCATCGAGACCGGAGGGCCTCCGGATGGCGACGAAACGCCTCGAGGCGTTTGGCAGTTCGCTAAAACCAGCACTGCGGAGAGCGCCACACAAAACCCTGAAATACGCACTGTTTCTTTCATCGCAGTAAGTCCACCCTCACATTCCAAACTAACGTGCCGTCAGCATGACTGGTTAGCATACCACCGGCAGGGCACGCAGCCCTTGGGGTATTTGATGCGCCAATCAGCCATCGCGTCGCTTGCTGTAATCTTCGTAATTCAGCCGGCCGGCCCGCACGGCGGGCGGATAGTGCCCGTACCGTTCCTGCTCGCGCTTTTGCCGGATACGCCTCATGACCCAGGCTGCCAGGTTGAACAGCACAAAGGCGAGCGCGAAAAGCGCGCCCACGTTGTCGAAGAAAAAGCTGAAGATGTCCACTTGTAACTCGCCTCACATGCGCGAAAGGGTGTCGTCAACAGACTTTATTTTACGCAGATCGCAGTAGTACTATCGAGGCCATGTCGCTTGCCGACCTTAGTGGGAATTGATGCGCCCGCGCTACCGCAACCTGCTGGCAGCCGTTTTTCTGGCGGGCGTGCTGATCGTCGTCTGGCAACTGCAGGACAGTGAGGCCACTACAACGGTGCTGCTCGTGACATCCGCCGAGCGTCAGGACGGCGACTCCGCCTCGCTCAGCAACGCCGGCCGGGCCCGCGCCGAGGCGCTCAGCCGGCTCGCGGGCGATCTTGCCGCCCCCGACCTGTTGGCCGGCATCTTCAGCGCCGGCGGAGAGCCCGAGCGTGAAACGGTCCGCGTGCTATCCGAACGCCTCGATCAGCCCATTACCGACGTGCTGATCGAGGACCCCGCCGCCTTCGCTCGCGGGCTGGCCCGGCAGCACCGCGGAAAAATCGTGATAATCGTGGCCGGCACGAAACTGGCTTCGGCGCTGCTGGCCGAATGGGACGCCGCCGCGCTGGACCTGGCGGAATTCGGACCGGGACGAATTCACCTCATCAGCCTGCCCTCATTCGGTCAGCCGCGAACCCTCGTCCTTAATTACTGAGGGCGAAGAACGGCGAAATCGAAGCGCCGGTGGGGGTTGGTGAGCGGAACGCCCTCACCCCTCCGTCAGTTGATCAGGCGGCTGAAGGTGGCCAGGTCGATGTTGGATCCGCACAGCAGCACGCCCACGTGCTTGCCCTCCAGGCGTTCGCGCAACGGTCCGAGGGCCGCGGCGGTCGCGGTCGCACAGGCGGGCTCCACCATCATCTTCAGTTCCCGCAGAATCAGCCGCATCGCCTCGCGGATCTCATCGTCGCCGACCCGGCCGAGATCGTCCATGTGGCGTCGTGCCAGATCAAAGCTGTACTCGCGAGCGTTGGGCGCCCGCAGGCTGTCCGCAATAGAATCCACCCGCTTCGCCTGAACTGGCTCGTTGCGGGTCAGGCTCTGGAACATCGAATCGGCGCCAAAAGGCTCCGCCCCGTACACGGCGATCTCCGGACGAATTCGCTTGACGGCCGCGCCCACACCGGCGATCAGCCCTCCTCCGCCGATCGGGATCACCAGCGCGTCCAGGTCCGGCGCCTGCTCCAGCCACTCCATTCCCAGCGCGCCCGTGCCGATGGCGATCGAACGTCCCTCGAACGGATGGACCAGCGTCTTCCCATCCTCCCTCTCGATGTTCAGGACCCGTTGAAAGGCGGCTTCCGCGTTGTCGATCAGTTCCACTTTCGCGCCCCAGGCCCTCGCCTGTTGGATCCGCGCCGGGTTGGCGGGAGAAATGATCACGACGTGGGCCGGCGCGCCCATCACATGCGCCGCCCAGGAAACGGCAACGGCGTGATTACCGGCGCTGACGGCCGTAACGCCTTTTCTTATCTTTTCCTCGGGCAGGGACAGCATCCAGGCCAGCGCGCCCCTGGCCTTGAAAGTGCCGGTCATCTGCAACAGCTCGAACTTGATCGATATGCGCATGTCCGGCGCGCGTCTGCTGACCTCCGTGCCGCGCCATTCGTGTACGGGCGTGCGCACGATACGGTCTCTGACAACTTCCCGGTAGGCGCGAATCTCGGCAAGTGAGGGGGGGTCTTGAACAGTCATTTCCTTGCTCCTTGATGTCCGACCTCCCGCACGAAACGCCCGTCGAGATCGCGGGCGCGCACACAGCCCAGCAGGGCCAGATCTCTCTCCACCTCGTCACGAAGAATTTTCAGGGCCCGGTCAACGCCGGCCTCGCCGCCCGCCCCCAGGCCATACAGATAGCCGCGGCCCGTGGAACATGCGGTCGCGCCCAGCGCCAGGGCTTTCAGGACGTGCGTTCCCCGCCGCACTCCGCCGTCAACGATCACCTCCGCGGCGTCGCCGATGGCGTCGCGGACCTCGCGCACCAGATCGACCGGAGCGGGCGCGCCGTCCAGCTGCCGCCCGCCGTGATTCGACAGCATGACCGCGCTGGCGCCCGCCTCCACCGAGCGGCGCGCGTCCTCCGCGCACATCACCCCCTTGATGGCAAAGGGCCCGCCCCATTGTTCGATCATGCGCGCGGCATCGTCCCAGTCCACCGTCATGTCGAACTGGCGCCCGACATAGCTCATCAGGTTGGTGTCCTCCGTATCGCGTATGCGGTGGGCGAAATTGGCCATTTCGGCCTCGCCCGAGGTGAGGTAGCGATACGTCCAACTCACGTGCCGCGCCACGTCGAGCTTGCTCATGAAGGTCAGCTTCGGCGGCACCGTCATGCCCGTGTGGAAATCCCGTTCGCGATTGCCGCCCACGGGCACGTCCACCGTGAGGCACAGCGCGGAATACTTCGCTTCCCTGCAACGCTCGATGAACTCCCGGTTCAGCCCCGGGTCCCTCAGCACGTAGATCTGGAACATCCGCGGTCCGTCGCTGGCCGCCGCCACGTCCTCGATGCTCGTCGAACCCAGGGTGGACAGCGAATACATCGTGCCCGAGCGGTGCGCCGCCCTGGCCGCGCCGATCTCGCCTTCGTGATGAAAGATGCGCGACATCCCGGTGGGCGAGAGGAACAGCGGCCACTCGAGCTCCTGGCCCAGCACGGTGACCCCCGCGTCGATCTTCTCCACGTTGACCAGGTAGCGCGGAAGCAGCTCGTAGCGGTCGAATGCCGCGGTGTTGTTGTTGAGCGACCACTCGTCGTCGGCGCCTCCGCGCATGTAGTGATACATGGGCGCGGGCAGGCGTTTGCGCGCCCGCTTGCGCAGGTCCTCAAGGTTGTAGCAGCGATCGAGTTTGCGCGACATCAGCCGAACCTCGACAGTTCATATCCGGCGAGCGGAAAATCCCGGCGCCCGCCCAGCAGTTGCTGCGCCAGCGCCTTGCCCGTTCCTGCCGCCATTGACCAGCCCAGGTGGCCATGCCCGGTCGCCAGGGACAATCCGTCCATGCCGCCGGCGCCCAGGATCGGCACGCCATCGGGCGAGGCCGGGCGTAGGCCGCACCAGGGCCGCATTTCGTCAACGGGAATACGCTCGGCGTGCCGGGGCAGCACGCCGGCCAGCAGCCTGCGAAGGTTTGCTACGCGCCTGGACGAAAGCTCCAGGTTGAAGCCGGTGAACTCCACCGTTCCCCCGACCCGGATCCGACGGCCGCCCAGCGGCACTACGCCGGCCTTGTAACGGTCGTCCAGCACTGCGTGACCCGGTACGGGCAATCCTTCCGGCATGGGCGCGGTGAGCGAGTAACCCTTGGCCGGACAAACCGGCACGCGAACGCCCAGCGGCCGCACCAGCCCCGGCGTATAGCTGCCGGCGGCCACCACGATCTGATCGGCTTCAATCTCCTCGCCACCGCGCAAGCGTACACCCCGCAAGCGCCCACTGTGCGTCAGCAAACGCTCCACCGATTCACCGAAGCGGAAGGCGGCGCCACGGCGTTCCGCCTGCGCTTGCAGACGGCAACTGAACTTGTAGGCGTCCCCTACTTCATCGGCCGGATAAAAGAATCCGCCGGCCAGTTCATGCTGAATCGCCTCCAGGGCCGGTTCCATATCCACCACCGCCTCGGCGCCCAATTCCTCCACCGGCACCCGGTGGGTCGCGAGTGTGGCGGAATGCTCCCGCCCGCGTCTCATTGCCGCCTCATCCCGGCAGACTTCCATAACACCGGCGAGGGCAGCCTCGTATTCGATAGCGGTTTCGGATCGTATTTCCGCCATTATTTCAATGGAATAATTACATAGTTTAAGATTCTTTCTAAAGCTGACCTCGTGGCGGTCGGGCCGGCTGTTCCGCAGAAACCGGTAGCTCCAGGCCAACAGTGCGGGGAATGCGGCCAGCCGGACCAGCAACGCCGCCTCCTCGCGGCCGAGATACTTGAGAACCGTCAGCCACACGCCCGGTGAATTCCAGGGTGCGGAAAGGCTCGGAGTGAGCATGCTGCCATTGGCGAAGCTGGTCTCCAGGGACGGTCCCTCCCTGCGCTCCACGACCGTAACCGTGGCGCCGCCCCGGGCAAGATACCAGGCGGTACTGACGCCGATGACGCCGCAACCGACGATCAGGACATGCATGACCCCGCCCCGGCCGGTCTCAGGCGGCGATCATGCGGGCAAAACGCGTATAGACACGCCGGCCCAGTTCTTCCGAGCGGCTCATGTAGGTGTCCGTGTCGGCAAGAATGCGTGGGGCGCTGATGCGGCCTTCCTCGCCCAGCCACCCGCGCGCCGCGTCCCTCCGGACCCATTCCCGGATCATGGATTCCAGGATTTCGAGGTGAAACTGCACCGCGTAGCCGTTTTCGCCGTAACGAAATGCCTGGTTGACGCAATCCGGCGACGACGCCAGCAGGACGGCGTCCTTGGGCAGGTCGAATGTGTCGCCGTGCCACTGCAGGACTACCTCAATCGGGTCCAGTTCCGAGAACAGCGCGTCGCTCGCGCCCCCCTCCGTCGTCGTAAGGTCGTACCAGCCCACTTCGCGCACTGGGTTGGGATACACCTCGCTGCCCAGCACCTTGGCCATGATCTGTGCGCCGAGGCACACGCCCACAAGGGGAACGGAACGTTCCATCGCTTCCGAGCAGAGGCGCTCCACCTCGAGCAGGAACGGGAAACGATCGGTATCGTTGGCGCCCATCGGGCCGCCCATGACCACCAGACCGCCGTACCCGTCGAGACGCGGCTCGGCGGAAGGGTCCTGCTGAAAATCGACGATGTCCAGCGTAAGCCCCTGATCGCGAAGGAGTGCTTCCAGCATGCCTTCGGTTTCATAGCTTACGTTGCGGATAACAAGTACTTTCGTCATCGATTCGGCCCGATTCCTGCGCCGGGGCATTGTACTTTGCACCGCACCTCAGGCAGTGCGTCGCGTAAGGTTGGGATAATCAAAGGGCGCGATCCTAATGTCATGAAGATCCTGCTGGTTGAAGACGACCCGGAGCTGGCGAAAGTCACGCAACGCCTGTTGCGGCGCCACAACTACATCGTTGATATCGCGGAGAACCTGGCGGTGGCCCGCTCCGCACTCCTGGGCAGCGGATACGAGGTCGTTCTCCTGGATCGGCGGCTGCCCGATGGCGACGGTATCGAGTTGATTCGTTTCGCCCAGAAGCATGATCATGCCTGCAAGTTCCTCGTGCTTTCCGCGCTCGGAGAATTGCAGGAGCGAGTCGAAGGGCTGGATCTGGGCGCCGACGACTACATGGTCAAGCCATTCGAACCGGAAGAGTTGCTGGCCCGGATAAGAGCTGCCGAACGACGCCCCACTCCGGAAGTCGGACGGGTGCTTGAAATCGGCTCCTTGCGCCTGGACTGCGATACGCGCAACTTCTATGTCGATGCGGAAGCGATGATCCTGCCGCGGCGTGAAATGGTCATACTCGAGGAGTTGATGCACGGCGCAAACCGCGTGGTGGGACGCGACACGCTGGAGAATTCCATGTACGGCTACGACGAGCAATACGAGTCCAACACCCTGGAGGCGCACATGTCCCGCTTGCGCAAGACGCTTGCCGCCCGCGGCTGCGGCGTTCGGATCCACACCGTGCGCGGCGTGGGCTACATGCTGAGGGAAGAGTCATGAGCGGAAAATGGCGCATACCGCCTGTCCACCGTTCCCTCGTGGGACAGATAACGCTGCTTTCCAGCGCTTTGTTGCTGCTGGCGCTGGCCTATTTCGTTTTCCTGCCGTTCATGGAGATGCAAAGGGATCCCGTGGAACGCACCGAAGCTCTCGTCCTGCGCCCTGTTTGGGACGCATTGGCCAGTGATCCGAAAATACCCCTGGGCACGATTGCGGAATCGGAGGACGTCCAGTCTGCGGCAGCGGCCAACAGCAGCTTTCGCCTGTACATGCGGCGCGGCGGCGAGGAAATTCGGATAGGAGAGGAACCGAGGTGGGAGGGAGCATCGGACTTTCCGCAACTGGCGTCGGGCGCCAACGTCGAGGAACAGTTCGGTTCTTCGTTTGTCCGGATCGATGAAGGCGCAAGCCGCGCCCTGATCCGGACGGGCCTCCGGGACGGAGAGGCGTGGTACCTGGAAATCGGTGGGATCGAGACGCCCATCGCAAAGGCGACCGGTTTGCTCAGAGGCGCGGAACCCATCGTCTTCTGGATGGGTTCGCAGAGACTCCTGGCGGTCGGCGGCGCAATATTTCTGGGAGCCCTGTGCCTGATTCTCTTACTGGTCCGCTCATTGCGGCGTCTGGCCGGTATTGCTCACTCGCTGGATCCCCAGGCTCCCAGCCACGTCCTGCCGGAGACCGGCATGCCAACGGAGATTCTGCCCATGGTAAGGGCGATCAACCAAATGATTCGGAAAATCGACAAGGCCAATGAGGAGCAGGCCTTTTTCCTCGCGGCAGCCGCCCACGAATTGCGCACGCCACTGGCCATAGTCCGTACGCGCGTCGAGAACCTGCCGGAGGGGGAGGACAAGGAGGAACTGAAGGACGATCTGCGCCGAATGTCCAGGCTGGTGGATCAGCTGTTGCGCCTGATGAGCGTGCGGAACCAGGGCACGCCTTCGGAAGCCGTGGATCTCGTCTCCATTGCGAAGAGCGTCGTGACAGAACGGGCGCCGCTGGTGATCGGCAAGGGCGTGGAAATCGACCTGGATGCGGACGGGCAGCCGGTCGAAGTGCGTGGTGACGAGTATCTTCTCCAGATCGCGCTGGCCAACCTGGTGGACAATGCGCTTTCGTTCAGCGACACCGGCCAGCGTCTCCTGGTGCAGGTGAGCCGGGACAGGAACATCACGGTGCGGGACGAGGGCCCCGGCATCCCGGCGCAAGAGCTGGACAGCATCTTTCAGCCGTTCGCCAAGAACCCGCCCAATCGGCCCGGGCACGGCCTGGGCCTTGCCATCACCCGTTCCATCATGGCCCTGCACGGCGGCAGCGTGAAAGCCGCCAACCAGAAGGGCGGCGGCGCTACCTTCGCCCTGCAGTTCTAGCCCGGATCCACTACTGCACCAGCACCCGCGAAACGACGGTTTCCGTCTGCGGCAACAAACAGATGTCATCCTTGCAAGTCTGGTAAGTCACCTCGGTATTCACTTCATAGAGCCCGGGCAAGGTTCCCGCCATCGCTTCTATCGGCTTCGCCCAGGTGACTCCCTTGCCTGAAAAAATGTCGTACGAGCCCTTGAACCCGTAGGGCGGCATCCGGACCGCGCCGGCCCCCTTCAGGCCATCAGGCAATGAAAAAAGCACGCTGGTTTCCTTCATGCCCTGTCCGACGTTCCGTCCGGTAGGCGCATAAACGTACCAGCCGTCCATCATGTCGAGCTGAACCTCGATGTCCACGCTTCTTCCCGGCTCCAGAATCGTAAGGGGTTCGACCCGGATCGAAACCGGGGATAACGCCACGTTATCGGTTTCCGAATCAGCGGTCCGCAACTCGCCGTCGCTTGCCGTTTCCCTGTTTACCGGAGCTTTCGACGCAATCATCGCATCCTGTTCGGCGCCGCGACTCCCCAGCATCACGTAAATGCGTCCCTGGTGCCGCATGGTGAGCCAGTGCTCCCTGCCCGCATCGTAGAGTCTGCCGATGTCCTTGTCCCACCACTCCTGCTGCATCGACAGCTGTTGCATCAACTCTTCATCGGTGGGGACCTGAATAGTGATCCCTTCGGCGGCACGGTCGGCGGCGATTTCCTGGTACATGGCGCGCTGGGATTCCAGCGTGGGGCGAGGTCTCGGAGGATACAGTCCCGGATCCTTGCCGGCGCTTTCAACCTTGTTCACGTCCTCCCACTCCCAGGACAGCTCATCGCTGAATTCGCCGTCATTCACCGTGGCTACGCTGGCGCCGATGATCAGGTCGTTCACGCCATCGGCGTTCCAGTCGTCCACATAGACCCGCTGGCCGCTGCCCGGGATGGCCTTGGCGCCTCTCTCGGCCGGCAACAGGTCGATGCCCGGCTCAAAGCGATGTCCATCCGGCGTCTTCACGCCGCGGAAGAAGGAAACGGCCCGGCTGTTGGAGGCGCGGTACGAATCGGTCACCAGCAGATCGAGAACGCCGTCCTGATCCCAGTCCACCGCCAGCGGGTTGGGCTTGCCGTCGCCGGACGGCGCCATGCGCATGCCCGTCTGCATGTACTGGACCTCGCTTTGCGTATAAGAGCGGGTTTGCAAGGGCTGACCATTGACGTCCAGCAGCAGCTCGCGAACGCCGAAGCTTGGATTCTTTGGACCGCCGATGTTCTCGCTAACCCGCAGTCCACCGCTGCCGCCGACGATCAGGTCGTAGTCGCCGTCATCGTCCAGGTCGCCGAAGGTCGCGGAACTGTATACCCAGTACTCAAACGTTCCTATGTCTCCAGGCTCGCCGGGATAGGGTTGGAACGTGGCATCAAATTTCACCCGCTCCGCATCGAAGGCCGGATTGGCGTCTGCCGCCGGGTCGCCCTCCTGCGGGAGCTTCTCGCCGGGCAGGAACCCCTCGGCGCTGCCACGGAACCACGTGACCTCGCCCGGGTGATACTGGCCGGTGATCATGTCCTTGTAGCCGTCGTCGTCCAGGTCGTAGAACATCGGCGTAAAGCCGATGCAGCACCATTGCGGGACTTCCATGATGGTGCCTTCGGTATCGCGCGCCCACTGGAATTCCTCGGTGAACTGCGGGTTTGAATCGGTCCCCACGTTCAGATAGACACGAATCGTTGATCCGTCCGCGCCCATGGGGAAGTCTGAACTGTTGGTCTCGAACTCACCCACCAGCAGGTCGCGCCTGCCGTCGCCGTCCCAGTCCCACAGCGCCGGCGCTGCCAGCCCGTGCTTTTCGGTGAGCACCGGGCCGTCGCCGGCCATCACCAGGAACGGCTCACTGAGACCGGGCGCGCCAGGAATGGCCGCAGGCGTCAATTTCGGAAAACTCATCTCGTCGGCGTGCGCCGCGCCAGCAAAGGCAAGCGCCGCGGTAACGATCAGTGTGTGGAATCTGCGCATCTGAACTTCTCCCAAAATCATGCTGAAGGTTTGATTCTCACCTTCCTGCCTCGTTTCGTATTTTGCATCGTATCGGTTACGCGAACCTTACGGCCGGATAACGGGGCGATGATTTACGATTGCGGGCGGGATGGCGCTGATACTGTTGCTGGTTTGCGCGCTCATGCTGAACGGCGCGAGGGCGGAAGAGCCCGCTGACCTGGCGGAGAAATACCGTCGTCCGCCATCCGAATGGCCGGCCTTTGTCGTGGACGACGGCGTGCAGGCCGAGGACATCGCCCCCCTGCCCGCCCTGCCGCCCGTTGCATGGCACACGCCCGAAAGCGAAGAACTGGGCAAGCTGCTTTTCTTCGATCCCCGCCTTTCGGGCTCCGGCCAGCTTGCATGCATCAGTTGCCACGACCCACAGCTCGGCTGGGGCGACGGCAGGCGCGTCGCCGCGGGCCATGACCGGCGCGCCGGACGGCGAAACGCCATGACCCTTCTCAACGCGGCCTACTTCGACCGCCTGTTCTGGGACGGCCGGGCGGATGGCCTGCTCGACCTCGCGCTTCAGCCGATCCAGAGTCCAGCGGAAATGAATGCCGACCTGGAACAGGTCATCGCGAGGATTCGCGGTACGCAACGCTATCTTCAGGCATTTGAAGAAGCGTTCGGCTCGCCCGGCGTGACCGGGGAGCGAATCGCCAGGGCCATCGCCTCCTTCGTCCGCTCCATCGTTTCATCGACGAGCCGCTTCGACCGCTTCGCGCAGGGGGACTACAGGCGCCTGACCAACCAGGAAATCCAGGGCCTGCATCTTTTCCGCACCCGCGCGCGATGCATGAACTGCCACAACGGCCCGCGCTTTTCCGACGGGCAGTTTCACCACACGGGCCTGAGTTACTATGGAAGGCGGTTCGAGGACCTTGGGAGGTACGACGTTACCGGTAACCCCGAAGACCGCGGCAAGTTCCGAACGCCGACGCTACGCGACGTACGGCACACAGGACCCTGGATGCACAACGGGCTGTTCGACGATTTCACGGGCATCCTGCGCATGTATAACCGAGGCATCCCGGTCGGCGCTCGGGCGCGGCCCGGCGCCCCCAAACTATCGCTGCTGATCCGGCCTCTCGATCTGGACGACCACGAGATCGAGGCACTCGAAGCATTTCTCGGCGCCATAGGCCGGCGCCCGGCATTCGTCGAACCACCCGCCCTGCCCGGCCTGGCCGAGTCCGCATCCGATTCCGGCGGCACAACAGAATTACTACCCGCGGGGACTATCCGAACCCCGTGACCATGAGGGGGCACACCATGGACATACTCAAACGATCGGCCCTTTGCCTGGCCTTGCTTTCGTTGGCCGCACAACCCGTCCTGGCGCAGGACTCCGAGGCTGAAGAGGAGGAGGAAGAGGCCCTGGTTGTGCCCATCGAAGTCGAAGCACCCGAGCTGCGCGTTCAGCAGGGTCGCAGCGAATACAACGCCGAGTTCATCGAAACCATGCCCACCGGACAGGGCGACCTGGCCGACCTGCTGCGCATGAACCCCGCAGTGGACTTCTCTCGTACCGCCGATCTTGGTGTCGGCACAGGGACGCTCCGACCCGACGAAATCTCGATTCATGGCCAGTTGTACTACCAGAATCTATTCCTCATCGATGGCGCGGACACGACCAGCGACATTGATCCCGCGATTGCGAAACGGCTCTTGAACAGTAATCACACCGGCGATGTCTTCAGTATTCCCAGCCTTTTTGCCCCGATCAATGGGAGCTCACCGCAGGGCTACTACCTGGATGTCGAATTGCTCGACAAAGTGGAGGTGTACGACAGCAATATCCCGGTGGAGTTCGGGGGCTTCACAGGCGGGGTGGTTTCAGCCCAAGTCAAGTCATACCAGGGAGAAGATACGTTTTCCTGGCATTTCGGCATGCAGCGGGATGAGTGGGAAAGGTTTCATGTCTCCGAAGACGACATTACCGCCAATGACCGCATTAACGCTGTTTATACACCCGACTACCAGAAAACCAACTTCGGTATCAGTATGCAACAGGGCCTTGGCGAGAATCTCGGGCTTACGCTGGGACTAACGCGGCGCCAGTCCCGTTTCACCCAAGAATATGAGGTGGGACTAACGGACATCGTGCGGATGGTCGAATATGAAGACCATATCGACAATCTGATGGGCCGCCTGGACACCAGGTTGGGCAACACCAATGCCGGACTTTCTTTTCGGTACGCAAACCGCCGGCACGATGGCATAACGGGCACAAACTACACCGGCGCATTCAAGAAGGATCACCAGAGCTACGGATTCACCGTGGATCTGGACAGACCCGTAGCCACAGGGGTATTGGACCTGAAACTCAGTGTTGATCTAACTTCCGACTCACTCGACAGCGAAACAAGTTACTTCACCGCCCACGAAGCCTATGAGCGCACGGAACTCCAGTATGAAGGCGCCTTCGGGGACATGAATCAACAGCAAACCCGCATCGCCCTCAAGCCGAAATGGAGCCTTGATCCCATCAATCTGGCTGGTCGTGAACATACCATCACGGTTGGGGGTGAGTATCGCAACACGAGCACCTACTACGAACGCCCGGAAGACATTACCTTTGAGCGCTACGACTGCATCATAGACGTCCGCAGGCCAGGCCTTGGTTGTGTGGACCAGGACGGAAGCGGGGAGAGCGATACAGGAGATGAAAGGTACGGCGCGCTTCAGTTCTTTTACGCGGGCAAGGTTGATCTGGATTACAACCAACTTTCGATCTACGCTGAAGACAAAATCGATCTCGGCAACCTGCAGGTCAATCTGGGACTGCGCGGCGATTGGGGCAGTTTCCTGGAAAACTTTGATGTCTCGCCGCGCGTCAGTGTGGCTTGGTCGCCTTTTGAAGAAGGCAGTGGAGAACTCACCGCAGGTGCCAGCCGCTATTACGGCAGGAGCTTCTTTCGCTACCAATTGAACGAAGCAATTTACGGCTGGCGGGAAATCTACTCATACCTCACGCGATTTTCCGGTCGGCCCGGCCAGGAGAGGCCTTGCTCCAGACCTGAGTTTCCGCAATGTACGCACCGGACATTTGACAATCGCAGTGGCCTTCTGGATTTGGACACGCCATATTCTGACGAGATATCACTGGGTTGGCGTCAAAGAATTGGTCCTTTCGAGGGCAAATTGCAGTTGCTGACGCGCGAGAGCCGCAAGGGCGTATCCCGGCGGCGCGAGGACGACGGGCTTTACTACTACAACAACGAAGGCCGGAGTTCGACGCGGAGCGCCACTTTGGAATTGACCAACAGCACACCACTGGTCCTCGGTCCGACGGAAACACGTTTTACGATGGGTCTGGGCTGGCGCGACTCGGAAAGTAATCGCTACGACGACGACAGCTACGATGAAGAACTGGAAACCGACCTGATCTATTACAAGGATCAATTGATTCCTCCTGAAGAACTCCCTGCGTGGGACTACAACATACCGTTGAGCTTTCGGTTGAATTCCGTAACGGCGATTCCCGGTTGGGGACTCACCTGGTCAAATTTCTACGTCATCCGCCGTGGTGGAACTGTTGCCGTAGATTTCGGTGAGGATTACACGAGCCCGGATACGGGCGTGCGTTATGACGTCTATGAAGATCACGAGTTCGGCAGCCTGTTTACGATCAACTCGCGCATTCAATGGACCCGTCCATTGACCAATGGATCGGAAGTCTACGCCCGCTTCGAGATTCACAATCTACTTGACCGGGTCGTGGACACACAAACTCGCCCAATAGCCGTAAGGCAAATGAGGCGTTTAAACACCCAAGGGCGGCGGTTCTGGATGGAAGTAGGGATGCGCTACTTCTAAAGGACGGATGAACGGTTTCTTGCTTCTCTGCGTGGCCCCGGCGCGCGAGAATAACTCACTCCCAGCGCCATGAACGGGGCCGAGGGCAGTCTGGGGCGGCTTGCCGCGTTTCTGGAAACGGGCGGGCCGGTGGTGTGGATTTTGCTCGCCATCTCCATCGCCGCGCTCAGTATTCTGCTGATGAAGCTCTGGCAGTTTTTCCAGCTGAGGCCCGAGCACAACGAGGAGCTGCCGAAGGCCCTTACGACCTGGCGGCAAGGTCGGCATGAAGAGGCCTGGCGCATGCTCAAGACCGACCGATTCAGTTCGGAGATCGTCGCTCTGGCCATGCGCGAGCTGGCCAAGGGGAACGCGCACCAGGCGACGCTCAGGGAGGAACTGGAGCGCATCGCCCTGGCAAAGCTGAACGGTCTGCGCGCCCAACTGCCGGCGCTGGAGGTGATCGGCACTCTGACTCCGCTTCTTGGCCTGCTGGGCACCGTACTGGGCATGATCGCCGCCTTTCGCGCCATGGAGGTCGCAGGCAGCCAGGTGGATCCCTCGGTGCTTTCCGGAGGGATCTGGCAAGCGTTGCTGACGACCGCGATGGGGCTGGCCATCGCGATCCCGGTGATGGCCGCCTACAACTGGATGGACCGCAAGACCCAGCGGGTGTCGGAGCAGATCAACGACGCCGTCACCCAGGTGTTCACGCTCTACAACAGCCGGGGCGCCCAGGACACGGCCGAACCATCCACGTCGGGGTCGCATGCGGCTTGACCACCTGGTTCGGCGGCGCAAACGCGCCATCAGCATGGTCCCGCTGATCGACGTCGTCTTCATTCTGCTGCTGTTCTTCATGCTTTCCACCAGCCTGATTCGGGCGCGGGAAATTCCCGTGGACTTCCCCACCCCCGACGCGGAACCCTCGGCCCAGCAGGTCAGGATCATTCGCCTGGAGTCCGAAGACGGGTCGTTCACGTTCGAGGGGCTTCAATACCCGGGCTCGGATCCTGAGGCGCTTCAAAGCCTGGTTGCGACAGATCCGGCGGCCCCCTACGCCCTCGACACGGCGCCGGGCGTAAGCAGCCAGGCCCTGGTCACACTGCTGGACCGCCTGAACATGGCCGGTGCCAGGAACCTGTCCCTGATGGGGGAAACATCGTGAACCTCTACAGGCAGCGCAAACCGCAAGCCCAGGAAAACAGCATGATTCCGCTGATCAACGTGGTGTTCCTGATGCTGGCGTTTTTCATGATCCTGGGGCAGATCGAGCGCTCGGACGCGGTCCGGCTCGACCCGCCGGACTCTTTGAGCCTCGAGGTCCAGGGCGACTACGCGGCCACGCTGCTGATTACCGCGCAACAGTCCCTTTACCTGAACGACCGGCCGCTGCGGCGCGAGCAACTGGCCGGTGAAATCCGCCGCATTCTCGAGGCAGCCGCCGACCCCCAAAGTGTGCGGGTGCTGGTCAAGGCCGATGCCACGCTGCCGGCCACCGAGCTGAGGCTGGTTCTTGCCCGGCTGCGGACCGCCGGCCTGTTGCGCGTTTCGCTGGCGACCGAAGCGCTGGGGGTTGCGTCACCCGGCTGAACCGCATGCATCCCCAGCGAAAGATGCTGCATTGGAGCGTTGCCGTAAGTGTGGCGTTTGCCGCGCATCTGTTGCTGGTGGTGGGATATATGGGCCTGAATCCCTACGGCGCGGCCGGCGAGGGCCAGGGCGGAATCGAGATCGGCCTGGGTATGCTGGGCGACATGGGCGAATCGCTGGCAACTGCGGATGCAGCCGAAACGATGCAACTGCCCGTGGAACAGCCTCCCGAGCCACAGCCCCCGGAGCCTGTACAGACCGAATTCCAGCCCCCGCCGACGGTCCCGGATACGCCGCAGCAGGTTACCGAAGTGGCGGTGCAGACCAATACCGTCGAGGAAACCGTCCCGGTGGTGGAGCAACCGCAGACAGTGGAACCCGTCACCGACGCTCCCGCGCTCGGACCGCAAACCGGGGTTCAGGCGGCGGCGCCGTCGACCGGCGGCAGCACCGGCGATGACGCCGTCACACAGAGACGCCGGGGTTCCGGCGCGGGAGATTCCCCCGGCGCGGGCGGTTCGAGAGGCCGGCAGGCGGCATACGCGGCGACCCTGGCCGCACAGGTGAATCGCTACAAGCACTACCCCATGGCCGCGCGCCGCGCCCGCGAGGAAGGCACGGCCACGCTCACGCTGATCATTCTGCGCGACGGCAGCGTCAAGGACTTCCGGATCAGCAAGAGTTCCGGTTCGGAGGCGCTGGACGCCGCGGTGTTGCGAATGCTGGAGCGCGCGCAACCCTTGCCGGCCTTTCCGGCATCAATGACTGAAGATGAGATTCGCGTGGACTTCCCCGTTTCGTTTTCGCTGCAGGCCCTGTAAGGCAAGAGCAAACGGCGGAACCCCATCGAGGGCCAGGCGCACCGCAGCGGGAGATATACCAATGAGATTCAAGAATCCGGCCATCGCCGCCACCCTCCTGGCAACATCTCTACTGGCCGCGCCACTGGCGCAGGCGCTTGAATCGCGCATCGACGCGGTGACCGTTTACCCGCGCGGCGCGGATGTGACCCGGGTTGCGCGCGTTTCCCTGACGCCGGGCGCCAACAGCGTGCTGCTGGAAGGCTTCCCGGGCGATATCGACCTGGGCCGCCTGACCGCCATGGTCGAGGATGAGACGGTCGAGGTGCGATCCATACGGCTGGACGTGCGGGAACAGCGCGATGCCTACGACGCGGAAGTTCGTCGCCTGCAGGCCGCCATTACGGAAGTGAACGACGCAATCGAGGCAATCGACGATGAAATCGCCATAGCGGAATTCCAGTTGAAGTTCCTCGAAGGACTCGTACAGGATTCCGCGGGCCGGGAACGCCGCGAGGCGGTATCGGGCCAGGCCGATGTCGCGTCCTGGCAGCAGGCGATGGATTCGATCGGCAGCGGCGCAGGCGCGGCAATGGAGAAGATCCGCAATGCCCGCAAGTCGCGTCGCGATCAGGAGGCGGAACTGTCGATGCTGGAGCGCGAACTGGAGAACAAGCGGGATCGCCGGGAGGATTCCGCTGTGTTGCGGATCTCCCTGGATTCGGAATCTTCGCTGGAATCCAACCTGCGTGTCACCTACTTCCAGCGGCAGGCGAGCTGGAGTTCGTCCTATGCGGCCTATCTCGACACGGAGGCCAATCGTCTGCGGCTTACGCACGAGGCGCAAGTCAGCCAGACTTCCAGCGAAGACTGGAATGACGTCGAATTGACGCTGTCCACCAGTAATCCCGGCGGCGCTATGCAGGCGCCCGAGCAGGACAGCCGGTTTCTCGATCTTTACGAACCCCGGATGGGCGCAAGGATGGCCCTGCCCAGAGCCGAGCGGAGGTTCGAGGCGGCCCAGATGATGGAAGATGTTGTGGTCTCATCGGCCCGGTTGCCTTCCGGCAGGTATGCGGTCCTCTACCGGGCATCCGAACGCACTAGTATTTCCAATGTCGCCGATCAGGCCCAGGGCGTGCCGCTTGCGGAGTATCGCGTGGGTGTTTCCCTGGTGACGCGAACCACACCTCGCCAAAACGCGCGTGCGTTTCTCAGCGCGAGATACACACACGACAGCGAGACGCCGCTATTGGGCGGGCCCATGCGTGTCTTCGTCGACGGCGCCTTCGCCGGTCTGGCGCTACTGCCGGATCTGCTTCCCGGCGCCGAGGCCGTGCTTCCCATGGGACCGGACCGGCAGGTCGAGGTAAGCGCCACGGATCAGGGAGGCGGGAAAGGCAGCGAAGGCTTCCTCACTTCGCGCAATACACAGCTGGCCGATTTCCTTTTCGAGGTCGTCAACCGTCATTCCAGGCCAACGACCGTTGAAGTGGTCGACTACTATCCGGTCTCCCGCGACGAACGTATCGAGGTGTCGGTTCCGCGCAGCGCCACGAAACCGGACGAGGAGAACATCGACGAACGCCCGGGCGTGATTGTCTGGCGGAAGACGCTGGAACCCGGCGAGCGCTGGCGGATCGCCCACCAGTATGAAGTGAGCTTCCCGGAAGACACGATGCTGACGGATCAGCTGTAGCGCGACGGCTAGCGCTCAATCGCCGATTTGCACGCGGTACGCGGTTTCGGCGAGACCAACCAGGCCCTTTTGTTCCAGGCTGGTTCCCTCGGTATTGATTTCGCGGGCCGCAAGACGGCTTAGCCGGCAACGGGGCCCAAGCAGTTCGCGGAGCTGTGTTTCGCCAATGGAAAATGGCGGCCCCTCCATGACCTCCGGCGGATATTCGAGACTGTTGATCAGCCCAACCGAGCCCGGCGGCAGCAGGCTCGTCAACTGGCGCATGTATTTCGGCTGCAGGTCCGGCGGCATGGCGACCAGCGCCGCACGGTCGTAGAAGGCCGCAATCTCGCCCAGGTCCGTGGCCGTCGCGGTGAAGAAATCGCCTTGGAGGATGCGGTAGCAGCCGGCGCTGTAGCAACGAAAGGCCCCGGCCTCTTCGATGACCGGTCTGGCTTCAAGCTCATCGAAAAACGCGTCGCAGGCCAGCGCGCTCACTTCCAGTCCAACGACCGGGTGGCCCTGCTCCGCCAGCCAGCGCATGTCCAGCGACTTGCCGCACAGCGGAACGAAAACCGCGCCGCCGGCCGGCGCCCGCACCGACGGCCAATGTTCCTGTAACGACTCGTTGATGGATTCCTGGTGGAACGCAATCTCCCCCGATTCCCATTTGTTCAGCCAGAATTCCGCTTTCATGCGCGTCAATCGGGGAGGCTGTAGGCGATCAGCGAGTCGCCTTTCTTGAAGGGATAGACCCAGTTGTGCCCTCCGGTGGCGACAACGACGTATTGCCTGCCGCCGGCCATATAGGTCATCGGCGTGGCGTTGGCGGATGTCGGGCCTTCGATCTCCCAGAGCAATTCGCCGGATTCGGTGTCGTAGGCGCGGAAGCGCTCGTCGGCGGTGGCGCCGATAAAGACCAGGCCGCCCCCGGTAGCGATCGGCCCGCCGGCGAACGGCGTGCCCCAGCGCAGCGGTATGGGGACCGGCGACAGCTTGTCGACGAGTCCAAGCGGAACTTCCCAGAGGATCTCGCCCGCGGCCATGTCCACGGCCACCAGCTTGCCCCAGGGCGGCGCCGTGCACGGCATCATGAAGGGCGAGAACAGGGGGCCCTGCTCGAGACCGTAGTCGGTTCCTTCAATGTATCCGGGCGGTCCGGTCGGCAGCCCCGCCATCGGCGCTCCGGCCGCTTCCGGATCCATGTCCGCGTTGGGCACCAGGCGCAGCGAATAAGGCGACTCGCCCACCGGCGTAACCAGGATGTTGCTGTTCGGGTCGAAGGCGCCCCCGCCCCAGTTCATGCCTCCGCCCACGTTCGGCATCATCAGCGTGAACTCCGTGGTCGGCGGCGTGTAGATCGGACCGTAGCGCATCGACTCGATCAGTTCGCGGCACTTGTTCCGGTCATAGGGCGTCAACCCCCAGGCGTCTTCCGGGCCGATCCCGTGCTTGACCAGCGGCGGCGGTCTGACCGGAAACGGCTGCGTGGGCGAAACGTCGTCCTCGGGCATGCCGTCGGTCGGAACCGGACGCTCCTCGATCCCGAAGAAAGGCTCGCCGGTATAGCGGTGGAAGGTGAAGATCATTCCCTGCTTGGTCAGTTGCATCGCAACCGGGACCTTCTCGCCGTCACGCGTGATCTCCGCCAGTATGGGATTGGTCGGGAGGTCCCAGTCCCAAAGGTCGTGATGCAGGACCTGGTAGTGCCAGACCAGTTCCCCGGTGGCGGCGCGAAGAACAATGACGGAGTTCGCATAGAGGTTGTTGCCCGGACGCTTGCCGCCGTAGAAATTCGGCGCGGGACTGGCGGTGGGGATGAAGACCAGGTCGCGTTCGCTGTCCCAGGTCATGTTGATCCAGGCGTTGGCGCCGCCGACATGCCAGGCGCTGCTCTCGGGATCGTCCGCCGGTTCGCGGATCAGCGTGTCGAAGGTCCACAGGTGCTCGCCGGTCCGGGCGCTGAAGGCCCGCACGGCGCCGTTCATGGAACTGGCGTCCTTGAACTTGTCGGCGGTCCCGCCGATGACGATGACGCCGTTGACCACCGCGGCCGGGGAATTCAGCTGCATGGTGAGGAGCTGGTTGGCCGGCTGCAGTTCGAGAATGATCGGCGTTACGTCAACAAACCCGTCTTCGCCGAACTCCGCGCAAGGCTGGCCGGTACGCGCATCGACGGCGACGAGGCGGCGGTCGTTGGTGGCCAGAATGAGACGGTGCGCGCAAGCGTCCGCTTCGGCGGCCTCGGGGTCGCGCCAGTGCGTCACGCCACGGCAGTTGAAGCGCCCGGCGAACGGTCTTAGATCGATCTCGGGATCGAACCGCCAGCGTTCTTCTCCAGTCTCCGGGTCCAGCGCCATGATCCGGTTCAATGGATCGCACAACACCAGGTGCCGCCCGGCCTCGTCCGGCAGGAGAATGGGAGTCACCTGAAAGCCCACCATCGGCCGCAACTGCGGCGCGAGATCCAGGTGACCCGTGTTGTAGGTCCAGGCGATTTCCAGGTCCTCCACGTTGGAGCGGTTGATCTGGTTCAGCGGCGAATAGCGCGTTCCCCCTTCCGCGCCCGCGTACGTGGGCCAGCCCGGATCCTCAACGACGGGGCGCGCCTCGAACGGCTGCCTGCCGTTATCCCCACAGCCGGCGAGCAGGGCGGCTGCCAGTATCGCCAGCATCAACGGCAGCCGGTTGTGCGGAAGATTGCGCATCTTTCCCTCGATTCAGGATTGCGCCGAGAAGTGCCGGGAAAGCGCCCTGAAACGGCGCTGCAGGGATTGTTCGGACAAGGGCGCGGGCAATTTGTCGAACCCGTGCGGCGCTCCGGGGACGACTTCGAGTTCTACCGCCACTCCGCTGTCGCGGAGGCGCCGCGCGTAGTCGATATCTTCCTCGTAGAAGAGGTCCTGGTCGCCGATGCACAGGTAAGTGGGCGGCAGGCCGTCAAGCCGTTTGGCCATCGCCGGCGAGGCCAACGGCGGGACGCCGTGAGTCATGTCGTTAGGACCGAGGTAGGCGCTCCAGGCGAAGCGGTTGTGATCGGCGCCCCACAGCCAGTAATCCCTTGCGCTTTCCGCCTCCGCGGAGCCCGTACGGTAATCGAGCATGGGATAGATGAGGCACTGAAAGGTGATCGCGCCGGGCCGGCGGTCCCGCGCGCGAAGCGCCAGCGCCGCCGCAAGGCCCCCGCCGGCACTGGCCCCGCCCAGCACAAGCGTGCTCGTGTCCACGCCCAGCACCGAGGCATTCTCCAGAATCCAGCCCAGGGCCGCATCGCAATCGTCCAGGGCCGCCGGGTACGGATGCTCGGGCGCCAGGCGGTAATCGACGGCCACGACAAGGCAGCCCAGCTCGTCGGCCTTGCGACAAAGAAGCTGCTCGTCCATCTCGGGACAGCCGAGGATGTAGCCGCCGCCGTGAATCCACAAAATACACGGCCGCAAGCCCGGTGAACTGCCGCTTGAATACAGCCGGAGCCTGAGTGACTGGCCGGGGGAGGGACCGTCGATCTGCCTGTCCGCGACATCGACGTGATCGAATCCCTCTATCGTCGCCGCCGTTTCCAGCGTCATACGGTTCAGTTCCCCGCGCGTCTGCACAAGGTTTTCGCCGGTCAATTCCAGTGTCGGGAATTGATCGCGAAACGGCAGCAGTTCCGGGTGAATGCTCACTAATACTCCTCCCTGGGATCAGGAACCCAGCGGGTTCACTCGCATCTTGACATGTTTGGGCTCAAGAAACGCGTCCAGGCCCTCCGGCCCGAGCTCCCGACCGAAACCGCTGAGCTTCCAGCCGCCGAACGGCGCCTGGAGTTCCGAAGTGTCGGACACGTTGATGCCCACGGCCCCGAATTCCAGGCGGTCCGCCAAGGCCCAGGCCAGCTCCAGGTTCTCGGAGTAGACGTAGGCGGCGAGCCCGAAGTTGAGGCTGTTCGACACGGCCAGCAACTCATCCAGCGACGCGCAACTTCTGATGGCGGCCACCGGCCCGTAGGTTTCCTCGGTCATTGGAAGGCTGTCGAGCGGCGCGCCATCGAGCAGCGTAGGCTGAAAGAACAGGCCCTTGTCCAGCTTGTTGCTTGCGGCGCGGCCGCCGCCGATGATGACCCTGGCGCCTTTGGAAACCGCGTCGTCGATGTGGAGCTGCGAGCGCTCGATCACCGAGGCCGTCGTGACCGGACCGTACAGCCTGCCGGGGTCGAGGCCGGGACCAAGTTCGATCGTTTCCGTTTCCGCGACCAGCGCGTCCACGAACGGCGAATGGACGTCCGGGTGGGTGAGGACGCGGTTCACCGTGATGCAGATCTGTCCCATGTTGGAGAACGAACGGCGCATGGCGGCCTTGGCCGCCGCTTCGATGTCCGCATCCGGCAGCACGATGAACGGGGAGTGCCCGCCCAGTTCCAGCGACAGCCGTTTCAGATTGCCGGCCGCGTTTCGCATGATGTCCTGTCCGGCCGCAACCGAGGCGGTTGCGGAAATGCAGGCGACGGCCGGGTGGCGGGCAAGCGCGGCGCCGGCCTCGGGCCCGGTGCCCGGCACGTTGGCCAGCACGCCCGAAGGCACGCCCGCCTCCACGAAGCACTCCAGCACCACGGCAATGGCGAACGGCGTCTCGTGCGGCGGCTTGACGACGATCGGGCAGCCGGCCGCCAGCGCCGGCGCAACCTTCCAGCAGTACAGGTCCACGGGGTAGTTCCAGGGCACGATTGCACCGACTACGCCGACCGGGAAATACGAAACCACGTTCTTGACGTTCGGCAGCGACGAAGGCCGCAGCGAACCGAACTTGCGCCGGCCTTCCTCGGCGTAATAGCGGATCACCTGGACCCCGAAGCCGATCTCCTTGCGGCTGTCGCAAAGCGGCTTGCCCTGCTCCCTTGTAAGGAGTTCCGCGATCTCGTCGGTCCGCGCTTCGACTCGGTCCGCCGCACGATGAAGGATCGCGGCGCGCGCATCGGCGTGCATGTCCGCCCAGGCGGATTTGGCCCGCAACGCATGGCCGACGGCCCGGTCAATGTCCGCGGCGTTCGCAAGCGCACAGCGCCCGACCCGCGAACCGTCCGCGGGATCTGCTACAACGTGCCACTCATCGGACGCCGGGGCGTGAAATTCGCCCCCGTAGAAGGGCAGACACTTTAGTGACGGTGGCATTCGCGGGAGATTACCGCGAGGACAAGCGTCGCCACAACTCCTCGTAGTTCAGATCGTTGAGCTGGTTCGCCCTGGCTTTCTCGGTGGTGTTCGGGCTGACCATGATCATCGGCTGCGCGCCACGCTCCACCAGCTTTTCCACCGTGGCGGCGTTGATGGCCTGTCCCACCGCAATGGCAACGCTGGTCGAGGTGGCGCCGACGCTGCCTTCCAGGCCGTCTATGGAAATGCCGGCATCGCCCAGCGGGGCGCCGGTATCGATAACGACATCGGCCGCTTCGAACAGGCGCTTGCCGGAAGAATGCCGGGACGGGACTTGCGAGGAATGCGGGACGCTGGTTACGCCGATGACCTTCATCCCGATCTCCCTGGCGCCGACGGCAATGTCCATGGTCACGGCATTGATTCCAGAATGCGAGAAGATCAGCATCGCGTCATCCGGGTCGGTCTGATGCGAGGACAGTATCGCCTTCCCGTAGCCTTCCTGGGCGTGAATGAACCGGTATTGCCTCGCGCCCATGTCGCCCAGCACCCGATGAAACGAAATCATCGTGCTCTCGACAATCGGCCGGAACCCGACCGCGGTGCCGGTGCGCGGGAACATCTCCAGCGCGGCGAACGAGCCATGGCCCGTTCCGAAGGTAAACACGAGCTTGCCCTTGCCGATGCTGGCGGCGCAGATCTCCGCCGCGCTGTCGATCGTATCTTCCTGGTTGTCGAAAACGAGGGCCAGCTTCTCTTCCAGCAATCGCCGGTAGTCCTGAATAATGCTCATGATTCGTTCTTCACCCTTGATGAAATCAGTATGGCCAGCATGCTCGCGGCAACGACGGCGCCGGCCACGATCACCAGCAACCGGTATCCGCCCGCGTCCGCCGCGGCGCCTCCGGCAAACGGCCCGGCGGCGGAGCCTATGCCCTGCGCGGCGGCAATCAGCAGCACGAAACGGTTGTCGCGATCCAACGCAGCGAGATAACCCATCTGGTAGGGCATCACGAAGCCTATGGAGAGACCCAGGCCGGCGACCGCGGCCGCATAGGTCGAAAAACTGTCCACCGCGGCCAGGCTGACGATGGACACCAGGATCGCGAGCATTCCAACGAACAGCGGCAGCATGCGTCCGACCCGCATCCCCAGCAGGGTCGCGAGCACCGAACCGCCCGCCGACGCCAGCAGGTTGGACGCGATGACGGGGCTGATCTGCGACGTATTGAACCCCGCGTCGATGCCGATTCTCTCGGTAAAGGCCCACACGGCCGCAAAGCCGAAGCTGGTGCCCAGGATCGCGAGCAGCGCCAGGGCCACAGGCATGGACGGACGATACGAGGCCTGGCCGGAGTCTTCGCCGCCCGATGCCAGGGCGCGCGGCAGCAGCAGCGCCGATAGCGCCAGCAAGAGGACGACGCCGCCCAGCACATAGCTGGAACCGCTCAGCCCGAAGTCGGCGACCACGTACTCGCCGATGACGAAGGTCACCAGCGCGAGCGCGCTGTACGACACCACGATTCCGATCGAGAAGGCACGTTCCGGGTTCGCCGAGCCGCTGAATATCCGGTACGCGACCGTCCAGAACGCGCCCATCATGAGCCCCACGACGGGAACGATCATGAGGCTCATTCCAAAGCCTTCGACCCTCGCCAGCAATAGCAGCGCGGCGATCACGACGGCGGCCATGACCGCGGCCAGTTTCCGCCAGTTGAAACGCCCCGCCCACCACAGCGCGGTCATGGATGCGACCGAAAAACCGATCAGGTAGGCGGAACCGAGCGAGCCGGCCTGCGTCTGGCTGAACCCGCCGGTCGACACCTTCAGTCCCACGAAGAACGGCAGGAACGCCCAGAACAGGCCCCCGATCGTGTAGATGCCCAGCGCGCCGGCGAAATTACGGTTGTCCACTTTCATTGCGTATTCCTGTCATACGGATGCCCCATGCAATCGATCACCACTTCGCGGGGACAGGCGGCCTTTGAAAGGCTCAAGAGCCACGACACCGTCCCGACCAGATCGTCAAGCTGATTCATGTCTTCCGGAGGCAGGGTTCCGCCGGCGGCGACGGCCATTTCCGTCGCGACCCAGTTGGGACAGATCGCCGTCACCTTCACGCCGTGCTCCAGCATCTCCTTGTACAGGCTTTCCGACAGGCCCTGCAAAGCGAACTTGGATGCAGCATATACGCCATATCCCGCGTAGCCCCACTTCCCCGCAATCGACGACAGATTGATGATGTGGCCGCGTTTTTGCGCCTTCATCACGGGCACCACCGCCTTCAGCATCAGGAACGCGCCTTTCAGGTTGGTGTCCACAACCGTTTCCAGGTCCTCGACCTCCGCTTCAATGCTGCCGGGCCGGAATTGGCCGGCGCTATTGATCAGAACGTCGATCGCATCGTGTTCGGACGCCAGCGAGGAAACGAGTTTGCGGACCGCCGCCGCGTCGGTGACGTCGAGCGAATGGCAACTCGCGGCAATGCCCGGATCGACGTCTTGAATCTCCGCCCGCACGCCGTTGAGCGCGCCCTCGTCGCGCGCCACCAGCGCCAGCCCGTAACCGGCCTCAGCCAGTCCGATCGCCAGCGCGCGTCCGATGCCGCGGCTGGCGCCGGTGACGATCGCCAGTCCGCGAGAGGTCTCCGTTGCCACGCCTGCGCAATTCCCCTTATTCGGACGCGGACTTGGGCATCAGCCGGCCATCGTCGGTAAGTTCGAGAAACGGGGCGTAGGCGACTTCCCAGGGGTAACCGTCCGGATCGAGGAAATAGCCGGAATAGCCGTCGTACCCGCCCCAGTCCTTCCATTGCGGTTGCTGATGCGCGGTGCCGCCGTTGCGTATGGCGTTCTCGAATATCGCGTCCACCTCCTCGGGAGACGAGCCGTTCACGGCCAGGGTGAAGCCCTGGTATTGCGCGCGGGGCTTGGCCTTCAGCAGCGCGTCGTTGGCCAGGAACTCGTACCCGACCAGCCCAAGAACCGTCGAAGGCGTATTGATGAAGGTGCACATGGCCGGGTCGGAGTCCGGCGACATTTCCCAGCCGAACGAGGTGTAGAACCGCACCGAGCGCTCGACGTCGTCAACGCCCAGCGTGATGATCGAAATCGCGACTTTCGGCTTTTCCTCCGGCATGGCAGGCGTTCCCTCTGGTGCTTCGTGCCCCCGGCCTAGAAATTTCGGGTCAGTTCGAGCCCGAAGGTCCTGGGATAGCTGTAGTTGCCGGCCGCGATGTAGAAGCCGAATCCGAGCACTTCGTACGCTTCGGTGAGGTAAGTCTCATCCGTCAGGTTACGCACCCAGAACGCGGCATCCCATTTGTCGTCCGCGGACCGCAAGGCCAATCGCAGGTCCACGTCGATATGGGATTCCGTGAACAAAGCCGGCGAGGCGCGGAGATCCCGCGGTATGTCGTCTTCCCACAGAAAGTCCAGCTGGCCGATGAAGCGCCACCCGTCAGTTACGGGCCATTCGACCGTGGCCGATGAATTGATGCTCAATTCGGGCGTGTTCGGAATGCGGTTGCCGGTGAGGTCCGCGAGGGTGGATCCGAACACCGGGGCATTGTCCGGGTACGGGCTGCCCGTGCCCGTCCCGGCCACGGAAGTCACCAGGTTGCCGTATTCGCTGTCGATGTACGCCGCGCCGAAGCTGAGTTCCAGCCAGTCCGCGGCAAGTGCGCGAAGCTGAATCTCACCGCCCTGCATCTTCGAGTCATCGGCATTGATGAGGAAATTGGCCGATATAAGACTCAGGGGTTCAACGGCGACCACCTGCGGATCGGTGGCGTCGTAGTAGTAGACGGCAGCCTCGACGCTCGCCCGCCCGCCGGCAAATGTCGATTTGAGACCGACCTCATAGGCGGTCAGCGATTCCGATTTTGTCGGCTCCAGGTTGTCGACGGTCGCCAGGAACTGGCTGTTGAAGGTGCCGGCGTTGAATCCACGGGAAATGCTGGCGTAGATCAGTGTGTTGTCGTTGTAGTTCCAATCCAGCGCCACCCGGGCGGAATAGTCGCTGTCCGAAAACGAACTGCTCGCACCGGCCTTGAGTTCGGCGGAGGCGAAGAAACCGGTCGTTCGATAGTCGAAATCGCGTTGCACGTCGGTCCACCGGCCGCCCACGGTCAGGGCCAGATTGTCGGCAAGGGGGTATTCGATCTGCCCGAACACGCCGAGAGTGTCGGTTTCCAGAGTCGAGTAATCCTGGCGGCCGCCCGAATCGAAGGAGGGATCGCCTTCCATCTCGTCGGAAGAATAGTAAATCCCCGCCAGCCACTGCATTCCGTCGCCGGCGTCGGATGCAAGCCGCACTTCCTGCGAGAACTGCGACACGTCGGATTTCCGGACATCGTCCAGGGCCACGGTCGGCCCGGCGTCCTCGTCCAGTATGTCGTGCCGTTCGAAATCGTCGAAACCGGTCACCGAGGTCAGGGTCATCCGGCTGAGACTCCAGTTCAATTCCGCGGAAATGCCGCTTGACCGGTATCCGTGGTTACCGATCGCATTCTGGTTGATCGTGTATGGATCTCCGTCCGTATCGTTGAACGTGTTACCGCTGACGAACGGGTCCCTGGCAAGACAATTCACCTGGGCCGCGGCAACGTCCCCGCGCGCATATTCGGGGCAGACCTGGTCCGGAATGCCGTCCCCATCCGTGTCCTGACCCGCAGGGATGGCCGCCCAGGGCCAGACGTCCGAATCGTCGCGCCCGGCGTAGAACCGCACCAGCAACTCGACATCATCGTTCGGCCGAAACAACAGGGACCCGCGCGCCATCAGTTGATCGAGTTCGCCACCATCGTCCAGATTCGGATCCAGGTTGGTGAGGGGGCTGTCCGTCTGCCGCAGGTACTTCACGGCAATCCGCCCGGCTGCCGTGTCCGAGATCGGGCCGCCGTAGGCCCCCTCGAACGATGCCCTGCTGTAGCGGCCGAATCCCACGGTCGCATATCCTTCCGGCTCGAAAGTGGGACGCCTGGAGATGAGATTGATGGCTCCGGCGATGGTATTGCGCCCGTAAATGGTTCCCTGCGGCCCTTTCAATACCTCCATACGTTCCAGATCGAGCAACCGAAAAGCCTGCATGGGCGGTTGCGAGACATAGACTCCGTCGGCATAGACGCCGGTGGACTGAGGCAGCGTTTCGATGAAGCCGTCGGTGTTCACGCCGCGTATCGCGATCAGCGGATAGCCGAATTCCCCGAACGGCGTCTGTATGTTGAGGCCCGGAGAGAACCGTCCGACTTCGATCAGCGACAGGGCGCCGGCCTCACGCAACCGGTCACCGCTGATCACGTCCACCGCAATGCCCACGTCGGAAAGCGACTCCTCACGCTTCTGGGCGGTGACGACGATCTCTTCGAGAACCGCAGTTGATTCCTGTGCAACCGTGATGTCCGCAATCAGGAATGGGATCGAGACGGCGGTAAGGATCAATAAAATCTTTCGCATGGCGTGTCCCCTTGATGGATGGATTTATCGCATGACCCGACAGCAATTGAAGCACCGGTACGGAATGAAAATATAATGATTCAGTTGACTAGTCAAGTAGTCATTTGCACAATCGCAGTTCCACACGAGGAATACTCCCGATGACCCCACACCGGAACGCAGGAAAACCGCGCTACGCGGTCCTGGCCGATGAGCTTCGTGACGGCATTCGCGCGGGCAGATGGGTGCCGGGCGACCTGTTGCCCAGCGAGGCGCAACTCTGCCTCAAGTTCGGCGTGAGCCGGGGCACGGTCGTAAAGGCCATCGACGTGTTGCTCGCCGAAGGGCTGCTGCAGCGTCGCCAGGGCGTGGGAACCTTCGTGTCGCGCCCTGCCCTGCACCGCTCTCCCGGCTACCTGCGCGGTTTCTCGGAAACCGTGCGGCGCCAGGGACGGGTCCCTTCGCACCGCCTGATGGAACAGCGGCAGCTTGACCGTAGCGAGGCCCTGCAGTACGGCTGCGACGAGCCGGCATTGCTGCTGGAGCGAATCCGCTATGTCGATGGCCTGCCGTGGGCCATACATACGGCGCTCGTGCCCATGCGCATTGCCGCGGACGTGGCGGCGCTGACAGGACCTGACAGCCGCGTGGCGGATTCGGATTTCTCGCTTTACAAGACCTTCGATGAAGCCGGACTCGAGATTGACCATGCCGACGAAACCATCAACGTCCGTCTGGCCACCGACAAGGAAGCCGAACAGCTTGGCATCGAGCTGCCGTCCGCGGTAATGCTCGTGCATCGAAAGAGCTTCGATCAAAGAGGCAATCTCATCGAGCTGATCGAAGCCGTCTATCTTCAGGATTGCTATACGTACGACGCTCGCCTGGTGCGCTCGAATCCGCTGTCGGTGCTGTACCATGAAAGAGAGCCGAACGACCCGCGCAAGTCTTCGTGAGCGAGCACATGGGAAACGCCACAGCCGTCGCGCTGTTGCTCATCGACCTGCAGAATTCCTTCTTTCATGAAGACGGTCAGAACTACTATTCCGAAAGCGCCGAGTTGCTCCCCGCTCTGCGGGCGTTGCTTCGAAGCGCCAGAAATGCGCAACGCCCCGTCATTTTCGTAGCCGAGCGGCACCGGCCCGGGCTGACCGACTTCGAGCAGGCCAAGCTCCCGGTCCATTGTGTGGACGGCGAATTCGATTCGCAGTTGGTCGAGGGCTTCTCGCCCCGGGGCCAGGGCGAAATCCTGCTGCCGAAACGGCGCATGAGCGCATTTCAGGCCACCGACCTTGACCTGCTGCTGCGCGAACTCAACGTAGGAACACTTGTAATCGGCGGCGTCAAGGCAAACGTGTGCGTGCGGGCGACGGTTCAGGATGCTTTCTCGCTGGGGTATCGCTGCCACGTCGTGCGCGACGCCGTCAACTCCAATCGCCCGCACCTGGCGGACGCATCGCTGGAGGACATCGAACGCTACCTGGGCTGGGTCGTGCCGCTTGAAGAGGGCGTCAGGCTGCTGTCGTGAACAGGGTGGCGGTGATCGGATATGCGTCGATCGACTTTCCCGCGGTGCTCGACGGTTTTTTTTCGGGTGACCGCACGGTCATGATCCGGCAGCGCCCCGCCGACGCCTTTCCCCGCCCGGGCGGTTGCCCGCTTTATGTGGCCCGCCCGATCGCCAGGGAAGGCATTGAAGTTTCCGTCGTGACCTGGGTGGGCGCGGATCATCACGGCGAGCTGTTCACTTCCTGGGCCGAAGGCGACGGCGTCGGCGTGGAAGCGATCGCGACGATTAAGCCGGGCAACACGCCCGTGTGTTTCATGATTTACCAGCAGGACGGCAGTTGCGGCTGCCTGTTCGATCCGGGCATGCTGGGACGGGAGACGCTGACCGGCCGGCAGAAGGAGGTAATCGCGGCCGCCGATTTGTTGTGCGTCACCGTGGGGCCTCCCGGGATCGCCCGCGAGGCGTTGGACCTGATCGACGGCGATTGCAAGGTGGCATGGGTCATGAAAAACGATCCGCTCTCGTATCCGATCGAACTTCGCACGGCGCTGGCCGCGCGCGCCGACTACATCTTTTGCAATCGCCAGGAGCGCGAGTGGGTCGATGAAGGGCTGGCGGCAACTCCTGGGCACCGCCGGCCCGTGATCGTGGAAACCGCCGGTGGCGATGCCGTCCAGGCGGAATGGGACGGCATCACGGTTCGGGTGGACGTGGAACCCCTGTCCTTCGACGATGCCTCGGGCGCCGGCGATACTTTGGCGGGCGGCTGCCTGGCGGCGCTGCTTGCCGGAGAATCGGACTTGCGGACCGTTGTCGCGAGCGGCATCGACGCGGCCGCATCGCTGTTACGGGAACGCTCATATGGGTAGCGGGATATGAATTCGCGAAAGGCCTGGTACATCGGATGCAGCGCCGAGCAGGTGGCCGAACGGGTCATTCTGCTGGGCGACCCGGGCCGGGTGCCCCGTTTCAGTCAATACCTGAGCGACGTGGAGGCGATGCCGGTCAACCGCGGGCTCGCTACCGTGACCGGGATGTACGGGGACACACGGATCACCTTGTCGGCGTTCGGGATGGGCTCCCCCATCGCCGCGATCGTGCTGCACGAACTGGCCAACCTGGGCGCTTCGGTATTCCTGCGCATAGGCACCAGCATCGGGCTCTCTCCCGTCAACATCGGCGACATGATCATCGCCCGGAACGCCAGGTCGTTCGAAGGCACGTCCTCCGCATACGCTCACGGCGCCGGAAACTCCAGCGCCGATCCCGGGCTGGTGAGCGCCCTGACCCGCGCGGCGTCGCGGCGCGAGGCCACCCACCATGTCGGCGCCTTTGCGAGTTTCGACGGTTTCTACCAGGACATGTTCGCGCTGGACGAAGACACCGAAGACCGGGTTCGCAATAACCTGGAACGACTGGCCGGGCAGGACGTGCTGGCCGTCGACATGGAGACGTCCGCGATTCTTACGGTCGGCAAGGCCCTGGGTTGCAAGGCGGGAAGCATGTGCGCATCCACCGTCAACAGCCTGAGGAAGCAGAAAATCGGCAAGCGGGAGCACGCCGAAGCCGAGCGCACGCTCATCTCCATCGCCCTTGAAGCCCTGAAGCAGGTCGATCCGGCCTGAGGGGCCCTCGACCTCGGCCGCCCGGACACAACCGAAATGGACCTGAACCTCGGCCAATCGCGGGCAATCGTCACCGGCGGCTCCCGCGGCATAGGACGCGCCATCGTCGAAGGACTGGCTTCCGAAGGGTGCCGTGTCGAGTACTGCGCCCGTTCGCTGTCCGCCACGCCGCCGTCGGGCAGCGCTTCCTCGGCCGCGGTTCAGGGCACGGCCGTGGACCTGGAGGAATCCGGCTCGACGCTGGAGTGGCTGGACCAGGCCATCGCCCGCCTGGGCGGCCTCGACCTGCTCGTGCTCAACGCCAGTGCCATGGCCGCCGGCGACACCGAAGAAGCTTGGCAGAGCAACTTTCAAGTCGAGATCGCCGCGCTGAGCCGCATCGTCGATTTCGTTGCCCCGCACCTCGAGGACTCCGCCCGGGAATCCGGCGACGCCGCCGTTGTCGTCATCGGCTCGACCTCGGCCGCTACGTCGCGCAAGCGGGACGCCTACGGGGCAACCAAAGCTGCGCTGGCGCACATCGCCAAGGGTCTCTCACACGAGCTCGCGACCGGCGGCGTCCGGGTCAATGTGGTCTCGCCCGGCCCGACCTGGTCCGAAGACGGGATCTGGGCACAACTGGAGGCGGAAGACCCCGAATACGTTCGCAGGAAGGCCGAAGAGATCCCGCTGGGCCGCATGGCTACGCCGCAAGAGATTGCAAACGTGGTGGTGTTCCTCTGTTCGCGCCGGGCGCGGTTCGTCGTCGGCGCCAATATCACGATGGACGGCGGCCGATCCGACCGCGTCTGACGACGCGGGCTCAGCTCAAAGCGCGTCCGCCAATTGACGGTACGCCCGGCGGCCTTCGTCGGCGGCCGGCCCGTAATGCTGATTGCCGTCGAGTTCGGAGTGCGCGAACGCGATGCGCCCGTAGTTCTTCCGAAGCGTATCGCGCGGCGCCGTGCCGTTCGCGCCGCCGTAAAACCCGGGATACGGCACCGAATACGCATGCCCCCAGCGATTGAGTATGAGGCCCGCAACATCCTTCGCCGGCTCGAATCCGGCGGCGGCGAACAGACGCATCATCTGACGGTGGATCCGTGCCTCGTATTCGGGATAGGAGGCGCCGAGCAGTTCCGCCCGGCCCAGCGTGACCTGCACCTTCGGGTCGAGGCCGGGCGAATGAAAGGGCGTATAGAAAGACAGGACGGCCGGCTTGTCGGGATCAAGCGGCGGCCTGTAGTCGCCCACCTGCATCGGGTTGCGGATATTGCAGGTGAAGCCGAATCCGTCTTCCTGCCGGTCCCAGATCGCGGCGGTAATGCCGAGCCGGTAGAGAAAGCGCCAATTCGTCAGGGCCACGTTGGCCACCAGGAAGGGCGCATGCAGGAAGCTTGCGCAGGCCTCCCGGTACGAAGGCGGCATATCGCGCACGATCAACCGATTGATCCAGTTCCCCGTAGCCATCACGACCGCCTTCGCCCGGATGCCGTGGTAGCCCCCGTTGCGCGTGTAGATCACGGCAACGGAACCCGCGTCTGCCGCGGCGCCTTCATGCGAGACATGAACTGCGGTAGCGTTCGTGCGCATGCGGATCGGCTGGCCCGGCCGGTCCAGCGCGGCCGTGTTCACCGGCATTGTGATGATGTCCTCGAAGCTGGACCCGCCCCGGATCGAGTCCGGGACCAGCCGCTTGAGAAAGTACCGGACGAACCCGGAGTTTCCGCCGGGAAACGAGACCCGCCGCATGCCGTCCGGCATGGGGCCGAACAGTCCGGGCATGGGCATCTGGTATGCGGCATAGGCCGACACGCAGTCGCTCCCAAGGCCGCAGGCGGAAGCGAGGAACAGGTCCGCGTAACGGATCCCCTCCTCGCCCAGGTCCAGTTCGTCGCGGAGAAACTGCTCGTAAGACATCGTGTCGAGCGCCCGCCGCGCCCGATCCGGCGAATCGAAACGGCGGGCGGCGCCGGACTCGAACCACGCCATCAGGCTTTTTCGCGATGCTTCCCCAAGCGGAGTGTCGGCAAGCCGATTGTGGAACATGTCGACGGCCCAGGAGCCCTCGCCGCCGCCTCCATCTTCGAAGAAGTGTCCCACGCTGGCGTTGCGTTGCAGTCCGACTACCAGGTAGCCGTAGTTGTCGCGGCAAAAACGCAGGGGCTTCTTGTCTTCTGGCCAGGAGGCGAACGTGAACTCCCGCGGAATGCCAAGCTCGGCGTAGTAATACGGGTCCCCTCGGGCGGCGCTCAAGTCGCCCGGCGCATCCGGCACGAAGAAACCGTTCGCTCCCTGCGGCGCAATCAGCCGTTCACCGTTCACCAGGAACTCGTTTTCCTTGGCCTCGCCGCCGATCATGGGATGGTTGTCCAGCAGGATGCAGGTCTGACCGTTCCCGCGCCTGAGTGAGAACTCAAGCGCAGCGCCCAGGCCGGCCATCCCTCCCCCCACGATCGCCAGATCGTATTCCTCGACCGATTCCAGCTGGTCCAAATCGACCGGGAAGCGACCGTCGAGAATGCGATGCGCCGCTTCCACGACTTCCGGGGAGTTGCCGTGCGAATGACGGTAGGGTCCGACCCCGCCGTAGCCGTACCAGTCGTCGCCAAGCGACAGCACCAGCGGATCGGATACCGCCTGCCCATAGGCCGAAGCAGCGCCCGCCGTGAGAGCGGTGCCGGCGCCGGCCGCCACCCCGTTGACGAAGTCGCGCCGCGTTATGCCCGCACCGAACCGTGCCTGTTGCCGCTTGCGCATTTTTCCCGGAGAGATCTGGTAGAGGGGAGTCCCTGAGGCGAGCTCACATGATGCCTTAAACACGCCCCGTCAACATTACTGTGCTAGGTTTGCGGAATGAAACATCGAAACGTACGAGGCAAAATCGCCTATATTTTTGATCCGGAGGGAGAACGGCGCGATTTCGGGCGGGAATGGTGGTCGGTCACCTTCCACGAGGACGGCCAGCGCACCCTGCGGGCGCATTGCGAAATCGAACCGGGTGTGGTCGCCGACCGGTCCGTCTTGCGGGAAACGGTCTATACGACCGACCCTGATTACCGTCCGCTGGACTGTTTTGTCCGTTTGCACCAGAGCGGCAAGTTTCTCGGCAGCGGCTGGTTCCGTTTCACGGACGGCGGAGCCGAGTGCGAAGCCGTCAATGTCACGACCGGACGCACGAGCCAGCGCATGGATCTAACCACGCCGCCGCTGTCCTTTGGAGCGCATCCCGTGTCCTGCGACGCGATCCACTGCGCCCGCTTCATCCACTCCTCGAAACAGAACCCGCAACCGTGCCGCGGCGTGCTGATGTCTTCACGCGAACACGACGGATGCTCCGGACCCAACCTGTGCACCACCGATTTCGACCTGGAATACGTAGGGCGCGAAGAGATCACCGTGCCGGCCGGGACGTTCGAAACCGACCATTACCGGTTCCTGCTCGATTATCACCCGACCGAGGACGTGTGGTGCACTCCGGACGGGTTCCTTTTCGTCAAGATTACCGTGGGCGGATACATGAACGCCCATTTCGACCTGATCGAATACGATGAGGAGTACTAGTGACTGCAAGAGAGGTGATTGTGTCTTCAACTGTGTTAGCGTCGCTGCGGGCGAATTTTGCATTGGGGGTGGCGTTGACCATGACCGCACTTGCCATTCACTCGGCCCATGCCGCCGAGCAGGACGATATCGAGGCCGTAAAGGCGCTCGTTCACGAGACCGCGGAACGATGGAACTCGCAGGACTACCGAACAGTCCTGGAACTTTGGGACCCCGACGAAGAGGTGCCCTTCTACCTTGCCGAGGAGCAGGACGGCTGGTTCATCGGCTGGGAGCCGCTGAAGGCCTATCTTTCTCCACCCCTCCCGAGCCCGGTGATGGAAGGTCTGCGCGAGGAGATGCGAGACATTTCAGTCAAGATCATCGCCGATGACCTGGCTATTGCCGCCTGGTACATGCATTTCGAAATGAAGATGCGGGGCCGCCCCCCGATAGGAGAGGACGTCCGAGTGAGCGCGGTCATGCGCAAGAAGCCGGAGGGATGGCGCTATATCCACTGGGCCGAGTCCCCCATAACGGCCATGGTTTATATCGAAAAGCTCTTCCAGCGGGACGTGGATCACGATAAGTTCACACCCTTGATCGAGCGCTCGCGCAAGGTAAAGGAAGCTTGGAGAGCCGAATACGCAGAGCAGGCCGCCAGCGATTAGCAGTCGGGGGAAGATTCCGAGTGAAGCTCTATTCGTTCTCGCCGACACCCAACAACCGCAAGGTCGAGGCGTTCATCAAGCACTTCGGCCTCCCGGTCGAGATCCACTCGATGGGGTTCCGCGAACAGGAGAACAGGACGGAGGCCTATCGGCGCATGAACCCGATGGGCAAGGCTCCGCTGTTGGTGGACGGCGATTTCTGCCTTTGGGAGTCGAATGCGATCCTCTGCTATCTCGCCACGCTGCACCCGGAAACCGGCATGCTGCCCAGCGATCCCGGTGGACGGGCGGACTGCGACCGCTGGCTCTACTGGCAGGCGTTCCACCTTATCAATACGGTCATCGCGGTGCGCGCCAAGAGCAAAACTGCCGAGAAGGACGTCGAACTCAATATCGGAGTCCTCAACGGTCAGCTCAAGGGGCGGGAATTCGTCCTAGGCGAGCTGTCCATCGTGGATTTCGCCATTGCCCCGTACCTGCTCGGCCGGCACGGGCAGGCGATCGACTACGGCCCGTTTCCACACGTGCGGGCCTGGATGGACCGCTGCAACCGGCTCGACGGCATCGTGGCGACGGTGTTCAGACCCAAAGGGAAGTGATCGGCACGGTTGCGCCGATCACGCCGGGCACGTTGCCTGCGGGCAACCCGAACCCTTTTGTCACGCTGGCGCGCACAGCGGCCGTTGCTTTCCTGACCGCGTTCGCCCTTCTCGCCTGCACTCCCCTGCGCTTCGTCGATGTGGCGTCCGAGAACCAGAGCAGCCGCATCGAGCACCTTGTCATGCATTTCACGAGTGTCGACTTCGCTCGTTCGATGCGCATGCTGACCGAACGCGGGGAGCGTCCCGTCAGCGCGCACTACCTGGTTCCGGAAAACGGTGACCCGACCTATCCGCACCGGCGGCTTCGGGTATACCGGCTCGTCGACGAGGAACACCGCGCCTGGCATGCCGGACGCAGCCATTGGAACGGCGACGACGCACTCAATGCCAGTTCCATCGGCATCGAAATCGTGAATCGGTCGGCTTGCTCCCCGGTGCCCCTGGGCACTGAACCGGACCCGCCGGAAGATCGCTGCGAATTTTACGATTTCGACGCGGAACAGATCGATCTCGTCATCGAACTCGTGCTCGACATCCTCGAGCGCCATCCCCGCATCGACCCGGCCGACATTGTCGGCCATTCCGACATTGCGCCCGATCGCAGGCTGGACCCCGGCCCGACATTCCCCTGGCGCAGGCTATACGAACGCGGCATCGGGGCCTGGCACGACGACGACACCGTGGACCGGTACCGGGAACGCTTCGAGGCGCAGCCGCCAACCCTGGCGCTAATCCAGCGGGCCCTAAGTGCCTATGGCTACGACGTGGACGAGACCGGCGAGCACGATCCACGGACGCAGGCCGTGCTCACGGCGTTCCAGATGCATTTCAGGCCGTCGGACTGGTCCGGACAGCCCGACGCCGAAACGGCCGCCATCCTGTTTGCGCTGCTGGAGAAGTACCGCCCCCGAGCGCTTACCCGCCTGCTCGACGACGTATCACCGCTTCTCCTTTGGCCCGAAACTGAACGGCCAAATTAGAACAAGGAACAGGATGCGGAAGAATTTGCGCATGCTTTCAATATAAGGAAAAACGGAGAGGGTGGGATTCGAACCCACGATACGGTATGACCGTATACCTGATCTCCAATCAGGCGCCTTCGTCCACTCGGCCACCTCTCCGGCAATGCGCCATTATCGCGCCTGGCTGCTAGGGCTGTTCGATCCGCGGAGGCTCTTCCAGGCAGGAACCGTTGTTCCGTCGCGCCTGGCCGTCAAGTATCTCACCTTCGGGAATTTCGAGATTTCCGAAAGCCCGGGGCGTCTCCAGCCCCTCGGGCGCAACCATCGGGTTGGCGGCTTCGGCGTCCAGGTACTCCTGCGGCATCTCGCACGGGGGCGTGCCGCCGCCGAACACGCCACCGACCACGCCGCAACCCTGCAGGACCAGGGCAAGCACGGCCAGTCCGGCCGAAGGCGCCATCTTGCTCATGACGACACTCCCGCCTGGTCCAGCGCAGCCTGCACCTGTGCATGATGCGGCCCGGACAGCCGGGTGAGCGGCAGCCGGATGCCGTCGCCGATCCTGTTCATGCGATTCAGGGCCCATTTCACCGGAATGGGGTTGGATTCCACGAACAAAGCGTCATGCAATGCGGCCAGGGGCGCGTCGCGTTCCTCGGCGCGCGCGGAGTCTCCGGCCAGCGCGGCGTCGCACATGTCCGCCATGGCCCGGGGCGCAACATTGGCGGTCACCGAAATCACGCCGTCGCCGCCGGCCAGCATAAAGGCCCTCGCCGTCGCATCATCGCCGCTGTACAAGGCAAACCTCTCTCCGCAAAGCGCTCTCAAGCGTCCCACCCGTTCGACCTCGCCGGTCGCTTCCTTCAAGGCTCCGATCCGGGGATGTTCCGCCAGGCGGCCCACCGTCTCGGGCAACAGGTCCACCGCTGTCCTGCCCGGCACATTGTAGAGGATCAGGGGCTGTTCGACTGCGTCCGCAATCGCCGTGAAATGCCGGAACATGCCTTCCTGGGTGGGCTTGTTGTAGTACGGCGTAACGACCAGGCAGGCGACGATGTCGGAGCCGGCCACGGCCTGCGAAAGGGCGATCGTCTGCGCCGTGGAATTGGATCCGGTGCCGGCCACGACCGGAATCCTGCCGCCGGCCCGCCCGGCGACGTAGCGAATCAGGTCCGCGTGCTCGTCATGGGTCAGCGTTGCCGATTCGCCCGTGGTTCCGGCCACGACCAGGGCGGCAGTGCCTGAATCCGCGTGCCAGTCGATCAGCCGGTCCACGGCCGGATAATCCACGGCGCCCGCGGCGTCCATGGGCGTCACCAGGGCTACGAGGCTTCCGCGCATAACGGCGCGGCATTTTATCGCTCCCGCGTGTAAGCTAGCCGCAACATGGAAAAATTACTGGCGATATCGGCCCTGGGCCCGCAGGAAGAGGCGTCCGCGCGCGAACTCAGCGAAGTGGTCAGCGAGGCGGGCGGAGACATCCGGGACGCCCGCATGACCCAACTGGGAAACAGCTTCGGCGCCCTGCTGCTGGTGAACGGCAACTGGCATGCTATGAACAAGGTGCGCACGGCGCTGGAGCGCTATGCCAAGCGCACCGGCTGCGAGATTTCCGTCAGCGAAACGGCCTCGCGGGAGCCGCAGGCGCCCGCGGCGCCCTATCACGTGGAGGCGGTGGCGCTGGAACGGGACAACCTCGTGCTGGCGCTGGTGAGTTTCTTTGCCCGGCGCGAGCTGGCCGTCGCCGAGGTCCACGCCCGGCGCTACAATGCTCCTAGTACCGGTGCGGCCATGCTGGCGGTGCGCCTTGAGGTGCATGTGCCGCGCGAGGTGGGCATTGCCGTGCTGCGCGAAGACTTTCATGATTTCTGCGACAAGAACAACCTGGACGCGGTCATCGAACCGATACACGGCTAGGCGGCAATGGAGGACCCGCAAGGAGGACCAGAATGAGCACGACTGAAGTGGGCGCGCCGGCGCCGGATTTCGATTCCGCCAGCACTGCAGGCGACCGGCAAACGCTGGGTGATCTCAAGGGCAGCAAACTGGTGCTTTACTTCTATCCCAAGGACAGCACCCCCGGGTGCACGCTGGAAGGACAGAATTTTCGCGATATGCACGACGAATTCACGGCCGCCAACGCGATCATATTGGGCGTTTCGCGCGAGTCCATTCGTTCGCACGACAACTTTCGCGCCAGGCAGGACTTTCCGTTCCACCTGCTGTCGGACCCGGAGGAAACGCTGTGCAAGGCCTATGACGTGATCAAGGAAAAGAGCATGTACGGACGCAAGTACATGGGTATCGAACGCAGCACTTTCCTGATCGACGAAGAGGGCGTGTTGCGGCGCGAGTGGCGCAAGGTCAAGGTGAAGGGACACGCCGAAGAAGTGCTGGAGGCCGTCCGCGAATTGTGAACGCGCCCCCGCCAGCGAGACCGCTGATGCGCGCGACCAGCGCAGCGCTCATGCTGGCCTTTACCTTGCAGACCCTGCCGGCGGGCGCGCAGATGCAAGGCGGCGCGGAATTGCCCGACATGGGCAGCCCGGCCGACACGGTGCTGACGCGCGAGCAGGAGCGGGCGATCGCACTGAGCGTCATCGAGCAGTTCCGCAGCGCCGGCCGACTCGTGACCGATCCGGAAATCAACGAGTACGTATCCAGCCTGGGCCGGCGGCTGGCCTACCGGGCGCAGAACGGCGACCACCAGTTCCACTTTTTCGTCGTCAAGGCCCAATCCATCAACGCGTTTGCGCTGCCGGGAGGCTACATCGGCGTGCACACGGGCCTGATTGACGCGACCGCCAATGAGAGCGAACTGGCCGGAGTTCTCGCCCACGAGATCGCCCACGTGACCCAGAATCACATTTCGCGGCAGATTCAGGCCATGCGCGGGACCTCGATCATGACCATGGCCACGATGCTCGCCGCCCTGCTGGTGGGCGGATTGATGGGCGGCGGCGGCGACTTCATGCAGGGCGCCCTGATGGCCGGCACGGGCATGGCGCAGCAGCAGCAGATCAATTTCACCCGGGCGCACGAGCACGAGGCCGACCGGATCGGCATAGGCACGCTCTACGCAGCCGGTTTCGATCCGCGCGGCCTGCCCGCTTTCTTCGAGACGATGTCGCGCGCGGAATCGCTTTCCGCAAGGGCGATACCGGAAATCCTTCGCACGCATCCCGTCAACGTCAATCGCATGGCCGAGGCGCGCGCCCGGATCACACCGGACATGATGCGCAACGTCGACAACAGCCTCAACTACTACCTGGCCCGCGCCCAGGCCCGGCTGCTGGGGAGTGACAGCCCGGAAGAAGCCATGCGGCAGTTCCGCTCGCAACCGCTCACGGAGACCGAGGCGGATGTCGGGAGGTTCTACGGTCAGGGCCTGGCCCTTCTGGGCATGGGACGCGCCGATGAGGCGATGGCTGTTCTGAATAACCTGCTGACGGACTATCCGGACTCCATCCCGTTGCGGATCGCGGTTGCACGGGCCCACGCGGTTGCGGGAGACGGCCGCACGGCACGGCGGATTTTTGATGAGGCGCTGGCGCTGTTCCCCGGTAACGTGAGCCTTGGGCATCGCTATGCGGAAGTCCTGCTGGCCGAGGGACAGGCGCCGCTCGCCCGCGAGCTGCTGATGGACTATCTGCTGGACGACAAGCTCGATCTCGAGACCATGCGGCTGCTGGCCCAGGCAAGCGGAGAATCGGGCCAGACGGCCGATGCGCACTACTACATGGCCGAGTACCAACTCATGCGCCGCAACCTGAACGGCGCGCACACCCAGCTCCAGCTGGCCCTGAAGGCCGCCGAGCATGCAGACGACGTGCGGCGCAGCCGTATCGAGGCGCGCCTGGAGCAAGTGGAGATGATGGCCGAGGACGGCGGCAGGCGCCAAAACAGAGACGAGGAATCCGATGAGGAATCGTCGGAGCAACGGGGATAGAGGGGATACCGACTATGGCGAATCGACTACGGGAATGGTGGACCTTGCAGCCCGAGGAGGAGCGGCAAAGCGCCGACAACCCGCTGACGCCGCTCAGCGACGCGCAACGGCGCAATACGCTGCCGCTGTTGACGCTGGCCTTCGGCTGGGGTTTTCTGGTGACCGGCCTGCTGACCGGCGGCGAGCTTGGCAAGGGGATGAGCTTCTGGCCGGATGCGGTCCAGGCATCTTTCTTCGGCAACCTGGCCAACTTTGTCATTGGCGCAATTGTCGGCTACATGGGCTACAAGACTGCATGCAACAGCGGTTTGCTTTACCGTCTTGTATATGGTCGACTTGGTGCTTACGTCCCGGTTCTTTTCGTTGCGCTATTGACAATCATCTGGCAAGGAATTGTCGTAGGCGCCTTCGGCTTTGCCTGGACGCAGTCCTTTGACTCCCCGGCCTTCTATGCCGTCGCAATACTGGCCGGATTGCTGTTTACCGTTACTACCTACTACGGGGTCAAGGCACTGGAGTGGGTCAGTATTCCATCCGTGGTAATCCTCGTCGGCGTGGGACTGTACACAATTGAACTGAACGTTGGCCAAGCCGGAGGATGGGACGCGTTTCTTGCAATTTCATCGGACAAGGCGGCAGCTTTGGACGAGCCCAGGAGCGTCCTGTCTGGAGCGAATCTGGTTATTGGCTCGTGGATTGTTGGCGCCGTTGTCATGGCCGAATACACGCGTTTTGCCAAAAGGGCCTGGGTAGCGCTAGCCATTCCATTCATAGTGCTGATAGTTGCCCAATGGTTTCTCCAGATCGTTGGCGCCCTCGGCAGCGTCATGTACGGGGGGGACGGAGACTTTACGTCCTATTTGCGCGAACAGGCAGGATTGATTGCCTGGCTCGGCGTGATTGGTATGAGCGTCGCGTTATGGACAACGGGTGACGCGAACCTGTATCTACCCGTAATTCAGACTTCCAGCATAATGCGCCGTCCCAGACGAGTAATGACGGTCATTTGCGGTCTCTTGGGCACCGTCGTGGGATTGGTGATCTACCAGTTTTTTGGCGAATGGATTGCTGCACTGGCGGCGCTTGTGCCTCCTCTGATCGGCCCGGTTATCGCTCATTATTATTTGGTGGCGAGAGGCAAGATGGATCCTGATAACGAAGTGGCCTTGCCGTTCATCAATTGGGCGGCACTAATTGCTTACCCATTGGGACTGGTCAGCTACTTCAATGCCCCTGATTGGCTGGTGCCGGCGCTGTCAGGCCTGGCGGGCTCGATGGTGGCTTACCTGGTCCTGTACTACCTGGTACCACCGCTGCGCGGCCTCGCGAAAGCCTGATCCAGGGAGCGAGGGCATGTCCCTCGCGGCGTCCCGCCCTGACCCCGCTACGCGGCTTCCAGCTCGGGGCGGTAGTCGCCGGTGCGGGCCAGGCCGTTTAGCCGGGCGCGCTCGCCGAAGGCCCGCTGCGCGTCGCCCAGTTGATCCGCCCTGCCCTGCCAGGCGGCCAGCGCCGGCGCCTGCAGCGCGCGACCGTAGGAGAAGGACACCTGCCAGGGGTGCGGTCCCCGCGCGTTCATGGCGCTCAGGTGCGCGGTCGCCTCTTCCGCCGACTGCCCGCCGGACAGAAAAGCGATGCCCGGCACCGCCGCCGGCACATGCGCCTTCAGGGTCCGCAGGGTGGCCTCCGCGACTTCTTCCACGCCGGCCTGCGCCGGACACTCATTTCCGGAGACGACCATATTGGGCTTCAGCACGATGCCTTCCAGTTCCACCCGGTGCCGCTCCAGTTCATCGAAGGTCTGGTCGAGCACCGCGCCGGTCACCTGCTCGCAGCGCGAAATGGGGTGCGGCCCGTCCATCAGCACTTCCGGCTCCACGATGGGCACCAGGCCGGCCTCCTGGCATAGCGCCGCATAGCGCGCCAGCGCATGGGCGTTGGCGTGCACGCAGCAATCGCTGGGCACACCCTCGCCGATGGCGATGACCGCCCGCCATTTCGCGAACTGCGCCCCCAGGCTTCGATACTCCGCCAGCCGCTCACGCAACCCGTCCAGCCCTTCCGTCACCTTCTCGCCCGGGCAGCCGGCCAGCGGCTTGGCGCCCTTGTCCACCTTGATTCCGGGAATCATGCCGCGGCCCGCCAGGTATTGAGGTATCGGTTCGCCGTCCGGCATGGTCTGCCGCAACGTTTCGTCGAAGAGGATCACGCCGCTGATGTACTGGTCGGCCTCCGGTGCGGCAAACAGCATGGCGCGGTAGTCGCGGCGTAGCGGCTCGGTCGATTCCACCCCGATGCCCGCAAAGCGTTTTCCGATCGTTGGAGTGCTTTCGTCGGCCGCCAGGATGCCCTTTCCGGGCGCCACCATGGCCTGTGCGATTTCAGCGAGTTTTGCGTTCGTCATCTGTGGATCTCCCAAGGTCCGGACACTTGTGGCGTGTAGTGTATTCCTTACCCGGAGAAGCCGCCACCTCGCCGTCGGGTGAGCGATTATCCCGGCCTTGGGAAGTCGTCCTGAACCGACTTCGAACGCGCGCTGGCCCGATTCATGAGCACGGTAAATCCTTCCTGTTCGAAATGGCGGTCGCTGGTGAGAATATCCGTAATCGACTGATCCTCCATGACGTTCATCGACACGCAATCCTGAAGACTGTAGCTCTTGTCGGCACGCGCCGCGTAGCGGTCCAGCGCCTTGCAAAACGACTCCCTGGACTGCGGCATGACTCGCACTCTGGGATTGTTCTGCAGCTCCCGCACGCTGCGAACGGCGCTCAGACGAACCTCTGGCCCTCCCCTGGACGCACTGGCAAGGAACTCGGTCAGGACTTCGTCGGTGGTTACGATATTGACTGGTCCCAACTGCCGCAGCGCAAACCGGGCCGCGGAGCGCCATTGATCGCGCGGCCGGAATACGGCTACCCAATAGGCCGTGTCAGCGAATACGGTCTTCATTGGCGGTAGCGGTCCACGCCGTACAGATACTCGTCAAGCCGGTCGATCAGGTCGTCGGGCAGGTTTGCCCATTCCTCGTCCGGAACGTCCTTGGTCGCTTCCGCAAATAGCTTGTCCATTTCCTCAAGAGTTATGCCGCGGCCATGCATCTCCCCCTCCATCAGTTGTTGTATCGCTTCGTCGATCTGGCCGGGATTGGTCAGGAACCATGCATCTCCCGACGCCTCCTCACGCTGCTGCCCACGTTCCGTGAACCAGGCATGCAGCAGCGACTCCCGCCTGCGGGCTTCGGCATCGTCGGCGCAACCCAGCCTCAGCAGGTAGCGGGGCCGTTCCGGAAGGTTTTCGTGAAAGTCGCGCAACTGGCCCTTGAATCCTTCGGTTCCGGCCCTGCCGATTCTTATCGGCCAGCGGCCGTCTCGGGTAGCCCCATACCCGGGCATGCACCAGGCGTACACTTCACAGGGGCCTGCGCCGATTTCACGTTCGGGAGTCGGCACGTAATCCATGGGAGCATCGCGCACAGGGGACCCCCCAACGCCCGCACCCGGGTACTCCCTGTTCTCTCTCTGAAGACCCAGGAACCGATAGCGCCCCCGCATTTCTCTGCGAAAGGGGCTGGCGCGCGTCAGGAGCCACTTCTTCAGCACGGTAGCCACGGCCGCGTTCGTGGTGCCGGAATCCCCGCCATGCCGGACAAATTCCTTGCGCAGCGTCTCGCTGATTTCGATACGCCTGTACAGCCGGCCCGGTTCAAAAAGCCCGCTACTGCGGCACAACTCGCGGGCCGCGGCGGCCCCAAAAGAGTCCTTGATCAGATCGTTCAATAGGTCCATTAATACCTTTTCCTCTTCATAAAGGTACTTATGGCCCCAATTATTACATAAAGGTCCGTTGTCAACCTCTCGCAAATCGTCACGCTGGACCGCAAGTTTCTGCAGAAACGCGCGGGTCGTGTTGCGCAAAGCGTCCTTCGCAGAGTTGATGAAGGACTGCGGCTTGTGCTTTCTCTCCCATAAGCACGGCTGCATTCGTTGTGCCTATACTCTTGGCATGTTTGGAAGCACAGCAGTATTTTTGACCAAATCTGCGGTACGTGCGTTTTATACGGGAGTCCTGGCGTTCCTGATCGGCTTGTTGCCTGCCGTGGAGGCTTCGGCGCCTGAAGTCCAACGTCCCGAAACGGAAGAATCCCCGGATACGCGTACCGTAGAACAGCTTGCCGCCGTTTCGGAGGACGGTGGACGGGCAATTGCGATCGAGATCCACCGAAAAGAGCCGCGTCCCGAATGGTGGCCCACAGAACTGCACCGAGACGACGATTTGATCGTGCTTTCGATCATGGACAAAGACGAGCCAGGTTCACGATGGGAGAAGGTGGCCTTCCCTCCGATCGTGCTTCGTCAGCAGGGGGACATTAGCTTTACCAGGGTGGAGGCAATTCATGCAGATTCCGTTGTTCTAACGAATTGCGACGACATGTATGGAATTTACTGCACGTCAATCAAGCAGTTTTTTGATGCCGATGCCAGGAGAGCATTGGGTCAGGTGAAATTCGAGCCGTTGGGCGAAAGTGCCTTGCTGCAAATCGGTAATGCGGTTTACTTTGCAACAAAACGACTATGGAACAGTCGCGATTGGATAGAGGCCATTGTGGCGCGTTTCTCTCCGGGAGGGCCGGAACTGGTTTTCGGACACGAGCGCAAGACGGCTATCGCGACCATTCCAGGCCCAATAGCTGAATGCCGGACCTTGAGACTGAATCCGATCCGCGCAGGGAGTCTGCTGGATTCGTCGATAACGCCAAAGACCGACCCGAGTTGTTTCGTGCAGGCGGCCTCGTCACCTCCGCTTTGGACATTTGATTTTCCACTGGACAACTACAACGCTCGCGGTCACTACGAACGTTTGTCCGGTATCGTCGTTCAGGACGGGGAATCCTATCGAGCGTTCCCGCTATCTCAGTCCACACCGCAAGATCTGGGACTGTACCGATCCCGTTTTGCAGAAACACAGCCAGCTTACGCCAGAAACATCGACAGTTTCACGATCCTGGAATCGATCGAGGCATTCGCAGTCCACCGAAATCGCCTGTGGTTCGGCAAGAGCTTCTACGATGGCGAAGGTTTGACCGGAGTGGGATCGCTCGGTTACTTCGATATTGAGCGTCGCAGCTACCAACTCATAAGGCTGCCGGAAATCGCGGATTGGTCCACGTCGGCGATCCTGATCGAGAACGACCGGGTCTGGATAGGGCTTACCGGCCACCCGGAAGGAGCAGACTATAGCGGTGGCTTGCTTCGATACGAAATGGAAACCGGCGATGTGCGCATCTACCCGATCAGTGAAGTCATCACCGATATCCTGCAACACAAGGACGCGCTATACGTAGCTACGGAAAGGGCACAGCTTTACGTGCTCGAAAACGATACCGTCGTTGCGCACTACTCCGTAGAACCCGCGCTCAACGGTGGTTTTGAGATCCGCTCGAAATCAACCCGACTTTTGAATTAGGCAAGTTCTACCCGATCCACCGACGTGCCGGCCCACCCGGCAGCCGATAAGCCCATGCTTCCGGCGATGTATCGGTTTCGGTTTATTTTGGACTAAAATAGTCCTGTTTCCATCAGGAGCGTGCACAGATGCTCAGAGTCAGCAGGCTTACGGACTACGGGACCATGATCCTCGGCTGCCTGGCGCAGTCCGAGGGCCGATCGCTTTCGGCCAAGAAAATCGCCGCCGCCACGCGGCTGAGGCTGCCGACCGCGCAGAAGTTGCTGAAGCAGCTTGCGGGACGAGGGCTGGTGCGCTCCGAGCGCGGCGCATTGGGCGGATACCGCTTGGCGCGAGCGGCCCGCGACATCAACGCGGTGGAGATACTCGAAGCCCTGGAAGGACCGATGGCGCTCACCGAATGCAGCCACGCGGAAAGCCAGTGCGAACTGGAATCGTTCTGTACCGTGGGCGGCGCCTGGCGGCAGATCAACCGCGCGATCCGCGGCGCGCTCACCGAGGTCACGCTGAGCGACCTGCGGCGGTCCGCTCCCGGCTTCAGGACCCGCACGCTGTCGGCCGACCTGAACGCGAGGATGGGACGATGAGCCGCGCTGCCGAGCAGAACCCGGAAGTGCGCGAGCTTCTCGAGCGCAAGTACCGGCACGGCTTCGTCACTGACATCGAGTCCGACACCCTCCCCCCGGGGCTGGACGAGGACGTGATCCGCGTGATTTCCGCGCGCAAGGACGAGCCGGAGTTCCTGCTGGACTGGCGCCTGCGGGCCTACCGCTACTGGCGCCAGGCAAAAGAGCCGTGCTGGGCCAAGCTGAACATCCCGCCGATCGATTACCAGGCCATTTCCTATTACTCGGCGCCCGGCGCGGCCAAGGACGCGCCGAAGAGCCTGGACGAAGTCGATCCGCGGCTGCTGGAAACCTACGACAAGCTCGGCATCCCTCTGCACGAACGTGCGCGACTGGCGGGCGTGGCAGTGGACGCGGTTTTCGACAGCGTTTCGGTCGCCACCACCTTCAAGAGCCGCCTGGCCGAGGCCGGCGTGATTTTCTGCCCGTTCTCCGAGGCGGTGCGCGAACATCCGGACCTGGTGCGCAAATACCTGGGCAGCGTGGTGCCGTACCGCGACAACTACTTCGCGGCGCTGAACTCGGCGGTCTTCACCGACGGATCGTTCGTCTACATTCCGAAGAACACAAAATGCCCGATGGAGTTGTCCACCTACTTCCGCATCAATGAGCAGAACACGGGCCAGTTCGAGCGCACCCTGATCGTCGCCGACGAAGGCAGCGAAGTCAGCTACCTGGAAGGCTGCACCGCGCCGATGCGCGACGAGAACCAGCTGCATGCCGCGGTCGTGGAGCTGGTGGCGCTCAAGGACGCCCGGATCAAGTACTCGACGGTCCAGAACTGGTATCCCGGCGACGAGGAAGGACGCGGCGGGATCTACAACTTCGTCACCAAGCGGGGCGATTGCCGTGGCGAAAATTCCTCGATCTCCTGGACCCAGGTGGAAGCGGGCTCGGCGATCACCTGGAAATACCCGAGCTGCATCCTGCGCGGCGACAACTCCACCGGCGAGTTCTACTCGGTGGCCGTGACCAACAACTTCCAGCAGGCCGACACCGGCACCAAGATGATCCACATCGGCCGCAACACCAGCAGCAACATCCTGAGCAAGGGCATCTCCGCCGGCAAGGCGCAGAACACCTACCGCGGCCTCGTGAAGGTGTTCCCGAGGGCCGAGGGCGCGCGCAACTTCACCCAGTGCGACTCGCTGCTGATCGGCCACGACTGCGGCGCCCACACGTTCCCGCACATGGACATCGCGCATCCGCACGCCGTGGTGGAGCATGAAGCCACCACGTCCCGGATATCCGAGGACCAGTTGTTCTACTGCCGCCAGCGCGGTCTGGACGAGGAGGACGCCGTGAACCTGATCGTGAACGGCTTCTGCAAGCAGGTGTTCAACATGCTGCCGATGGAATTCGCGGTCGAGGCGCAGGCCCTGATGAACGTCAGCCTGGAGGGCGCCATAGGATGAGCGCGCCGCTGCTGGACATCCGCGACCTGAGGGTCAGCGTCGACGGCAAGGAAATACTGAGCGGCCTGTCGCTTGAGGTCCGGGCCGGGGAAGTGCATGCCATCATGGGGCCGAACGGCGCCGGCAAGAGCACGCTGGCGCAGACGCTGGCGGGGCGCGACGGCTACGGGGTCACCAGCGGCAGCGTGCTGCTGGAAGGCGAGGACCTGCTGGAAATGAGCCCCGAAGAGCGCGCCTGCAAGGGACTTTTCCTCGGCTTCCAGTACCCGGTGGAAATACCGGGCGTGAGCAATATGTACCTGCTGCGCTCCGCCGTGAACGCGCAGCGCAAGGCGGCGGGCAGGGAAGAAATCAACGCCGCGGCTTTCCTGAAGCAGGCCCGCGCGGAGGCGGCGCGGCTGAAACTCAAGCCCGAGCTGCTCAAGCGCGGCGTGAACGAAGGCTTCTCCGGAGGGGAGAAGAAGCGCAACGAAATTCTGCAGCTCGCCGTGCTCAAGCCGCGCCTGGCGGTACTGGACGAGACCGATTCCGGGCTGGACATCGATGCGCTGAAGGTTGTCGCCTCGGGGATCCGCGCACTGCGCGACGGCCAGCGGGCGTTCGTGCTGATCACGCACTACGAGCGGATCCTGAACCTGGTTTCGCCCGACAGGGTGCACGTGCTGGCCGGTGGACGCATCGCCCGGTCCGGAGGCGCCGAACTGGTCAGCGAACTCGAGGCTTCGGGGTACGAACCGTTCCTCAGGGAGGCGGCGTGAGCGGCAAGGCGATGGATATCGTCGTGAAGGCCGGGGAGCGGCGCGCCGAGACCCTGCGCCTGAACCACCGCGCCGACGCTCCGTCACCGTATGCCCTGCGGATCGTGCTCGAACCGGGAAGCGCGCTGGACCTCGAGGAGCTTCACGAGGGCCGCGGCGGCTTCGCCGCGCACCTTGAGGTTGACGTTGAACTGGGTCGCGGCGCCCGAATGCGCCACGTTGCCGTCGTGGACGATTCAGGGGAAGGCCGGATCGAGATCAACCGGCAGGTTCGCCTTGCACGGGAGGCGCGGCTCGAATTTGTCCGCGTGGGTTCCGGCGCAAGCCTCGATCGCGAATCGCTGCGCGCCGGCCTGATGGGCGCCCGTTCCCGCTTCCGGCACGGCCATCTCATGATGGCGGATACCGGACGGCGCGCAGAGTTGGACCTGGAAATCGCCCACCATGCCCGTCACGCCCAGAGCGAAAGCCTGTGCCGCTGCGTTCTGGGCGCGGAGAGCAAAGGGGGCTTCGCGGGAAGGATATTGATTTCCCCGGACGGCCAGGGCGCCGACGCCCGGCTGCGGAACGACAATCTCCTGCTCGACGAATCCGCCCGCATGGAGACTCGCCCGGAACTGGAGGTCTACGCCGACGAAGTGCAGTGCGCCCATGGCGCCGCCACCGGCGCGCTGGACGAGGCGGCGCTGTTCTACCTGAGGACCCGCGGATTGCCGCCGGATCAGGCCCGGGCCTTGCTGGTGCGGGCGTTCGCCTCCTCGATCAGCAACGACATCGAAATGCCCCGGGCGCAGGAAATGGCCGGCGGAATGCTCAGCCGCGCGCTTCGGGATCTTGCGCCGCAAAGGCTGGCGGCCTGAACGCCATGAGCAGCGCCACCGCCCGCCTCGCCGCAGTCCACGGACCGCTGTCGGCGCAAACCCTGCGTGCGGACTTCCCCGGCCTGGCCACGACCGTGCACGGCAAGCCCCTCGCCTACCTGGACAACGCGGCTTCCACCCAGCGGCCGCGCGCGGTCATGGACGCCCTGACCACCTACGAAGTCGAGATGCACGCCAACGTGCACCGGGGCGTGCATGCCCGTTCCGACCGAGCGACCGCGGCCTTCGAGGGAGCGCGTGAGCGCACCCGCGGCTGGTTGAACGCCTTATCCGCCGACGAGATCGTCTTTACCCGCGGGGCCACCGAGTCCATCAACCTGGTGGCGCGCTGCATGGACGGCCGCATGGATGCGGACTCGGAAATCGTGCTCACGGGCATGGAGCACCATTCCAACATCGTGCCGTGGCAGCAGCTCTGCGAACGCACCGGCGCGAAAATCCGGGTGGCGCCGGTCCTGGACTCGGGCGCGCTCGACATGGCCGCTCTGTCCGGGCTGATCGGCGGCAACACACGACTCGTGGCGGTAACCCATGTGTCCAACGCCCTGGGCGTAATCAACCCGGTCGCGGAGATTTGCGAACTGGCGCGGCGCGCGGGCGCGCCGATCCTGATCGACGGCGCCCAGGCCGCCGGGCATATCCCGCTCGACGTGCAGGAGCTGGGCTGCGATTTCTACGCGTTGTCGGGCCACAAGATGTACGCCCCCACCGGCATAGGCGCGCTCTACGCGCGCAAGCCCTGGCTGGACGATCTGCCGCCGTTTCTGGGCGGCGGCGAAATGATCCTCGAAGTTCGCTTCGACGGCACCACCTACAACGATCCGCCGCACAAGTTCGAGGCCGGCACGCCCAATATTTCCGGGGCCGTCGGCCTTGGCGCCGCCATGGACTACCTCGCCGGACACGGGCTCGAACGTCTCGCGGCGCTGGAGCACGGCCTGCTGGAGTACGCGACGGAGCGCTTGCAGGACGAACCCGGGCTGAAGATCATCGGCACGGCCTCGCCGAAATCCGCGGTCGTGTCGTTCGTGATCGACGGCATTCATCCGCATGACCTCGGCACCGTGCTGGATCACGAAGGCGTCGCCATTCGCGCCGGCCATCATTGCGCCATGCCGCTGATGGACCGCTTCGGCGTGCCCGGCACCTCCCGTGCCTCTTTCGCCTTCTACAACACCCATGAAGAGGTTGACCGTCTTGTTGCCGGAATCGGGACCGCGCGCAAGCTGCTGGGCCAGGCCTGATGAGCAGCGAACTGCAAAACCTCTATCAGCGCACGGTGCTGGAACACTGTCGTTCGCCACGAAATTTCCACGCCATGGACGAGCCCGACCGGGTGGCCGAAGGATTCAACCCCCTGTGCGGCGACAAGGTCACCGTGTATCTGCGCACACCCGGAAAGGAGGACGGGATGCCCTCGCTCCCGGGGGTCATCGCCGAGATCAGCTTCGAGGCGGCGGGCTGCGCCATCTGTCTGGCCTCGGCATCGATGATGACCGAACTTATTGATGGCGAGACCGCGGATCAGGCCAGACAGCAGGCGGAGCAGGTCCTGAAAGCGTTCAAGCCCGGGGCCGAGAACGGACTGGGCGATCTGGGCGAAATCGTTGCCCTGGGCAGCGTTCGCGCCTACCCTTCGCGGATCCGCTGCGTCACCCTGCCCTGGAAGACCTTTACAGCGGCGCTCGAAGGCGATCCGAACACCGTGAGCACCGAGTAAGCGTTATGTTCGGCGACCAGAGCGAACCCGTCACCCTGACCCGCGACTGCAAGGCGGTCATCATTCCCGCCGGCGAGGAGGCGCAACTTCACGCCGGACAGCTCGTGTTCATCACCCAGTCGCTGGGCGGCAGCTTCACCGTATATGTGGACGGCTGGCTGTACCGCATCGCGGGCGTCGACGCCGACGCGCTCGGCAAGAAGCCCGTAGAGCCGCCGAAACTGCCGGCCAACGCCGGCGATTCCGACGTAGAAGCGCTGGTGTGGGAACAGATGAAGACCTGCTACGACCCGGAAATCCCGGTCAATATCGTTGACCTCGGCCTGGTCTATACCTGCGAGGTCAGACGGCGCGACGACGGCAGCCGGAACGTGGCCGTGGAGATGACGCTGACCGCCCCCGGCTGCGGCATGGGCGAAATCCTGGTGGAGGACGTGCGCGAGAAGATCGCCCTGATCCCCACGATCAGGGACGTGGCCGTCGAACTCGTCTTCGACCCGCCGTGGAACCAGAGCATGATGTCCGAGGCCGCCCAGCTCGAAGCCGGCCTCATGTAACCCTGCTAGGATAGGCGTGTGATGTGAGGACGCTGAGGAGGGTATATGAAGGCAGGAAAATGGACACGCATGCAGAATCCGACCAGAAACAAGGCATAGAGCGAGCTTCAACCAGGAAACGGTTCCCGCTTCGATTCGTAACCGCCGCGAGCCTCTTCGACGGCCATGACGCCGCCATCAACGTCGTACGGCGCCTGCTCCAGGCCGCTGGCGCCGAAGTCGTCCACCTCGGCCACAATCGTTCCGTGGAGGAAGTCGTCACCGCCGCCATCCACGAGGACGCGCACGCGATCGCCCTGAGTTCCTACCAGGGTGGCCATCTCGAGTATTTCAGTTACGCGCTGGACATGCTCCGCGAGCGCGGCGCCGGCCACATCCGCATCTTCGGCGGCGGCGGCGGCGTCATCATCCCGGAAGAGGTCCGGCAGCTGCACGAATATGGAATAACCCGCATCTACACGCCCGACGACGGCCAGAAGATGGGACTGAAGGGGATGGTGCTTGACGTGTTCCGCGAAGCGCGCAAGGCATTGACCGAAGACATGCTGCGGGTCGAGCCGGAACGCCTTCGGCTCGGGGACTTTGCCGCGCTGAGCCGCGCCATCACCTGCATCGAGCGCGGTTTGACGGGTGACGTCGATTGGCCAAAACCGGCCCGCGCCGCGCCCGTCCTGGGCATCACCGGCACCGGCGGATCCGGCAAGTCCTCGCTCACCGACGAACTGGTGCGGCGCTTCCGTCTCTGCTTCGGGAATCGCCTGCGAATCGCGGTCATCGCGGTGGACCCGACCCGCCGCAGGACCGGCGGTGCCCTGTTGGGCGATCGCATACGCATGAACGCGATCGGCCACCCCCACATCTTCATGCGATCGCTGGGCACCCGCGCCTCGGGCCGCGAAATCCCCGCAGCATTGCCCGAGATCCTCGGCGCCGCCCAACTCGCGGAGTTCGACCTGATCATCGTTGAGACTTCCGGCATCGGCCAGGGCGACGCCGCGATCACGTCCCATGCCGACGCCAGCCTCTACGTCATGACGCCGGAATTCGGCGCGGCGACCCAACTCGAGAAGATCGACATGCTGGATTTCGCCGATGTCGTCGCGATCAACAAATTCGACCGCAAGGGCGCCGCCGACGCCCTGCGGGACGTCCGAAAGCAGATGATCCGGAACCGCGAGGCGTTCGGGACCGAACCGGAGGCGATGCCTGTATATGGGGCGATCGCGTCGCGGGTCAACGACGACGGAGTGACGGCGCTGTTCCACGGCATTCTGGATGCGCTCCGGGACAAGGGCCTCGGCGAATCGCTGGACGGCTGGGGCGAGGCGCTGCTTCCCGAGGTCGAGACCAGGGCGCCGTCCCGCTCCGACGCCGTCATTCCGGGAGCGCGCGTCCGCTATCTGGCCGAGATCGCCGAGACCGTCCGCGCGTTCCACGAACGGGTCGGGCGTCAAGCCAAGACCGCCAGAGAACGGCAGAGGCTTGGCGATGCGATGCGCATGCTGGAGGAAGCCGGCGACGACAGTGGCGGGAAAACGGGATCCAGGCTGAGATCGCTCATCCGGCGGCGCGAAGCCGCGCTGGACGACGAATGCCGCGCGCTGCTGGAGGAATGGCCGGCCGTTCGCGCGGCCTATTCGGGCAAGGAGCACCGTCAGGTCACCTCCAGGGGCGAAATCCGCACTTCGCTGAGCTACACGACGCTGTCAGGCAACGAAATGCGCAAGGTGGCCCTGCCCCGCTACGGCGACGACGGCGACCTGCTGCGCTGGCTGATGCGCGAAAACCTGCCGGGGCGCTTTCCCTTCACGGCCGGCGTGTTTCCCTTCAAGCGCAGCGGCGAGGAACCCCTGCGAATGTTCGCCGGCGAGGGCGATCCGGCGCGCACGAACCGGCGGTTTCACTACCTGTCGCGGCACTCCGAGGCCAAACGCCTTTCCACGGCCTTCGATTCGGTCACGCTCTATGGGTTCGACCCCGGGCACCGCCCGGACATCTACGGGAAGGTCGGCAATTCCGGCGTTTCCATCGCCACGCTGGAGGACATGAAGGTGCTCTACCGGGGCTTCGAGCTATGCAGCCCGTCGACCTCCGTCTCCATGACCATCAACGGTCCGGCCCCCACCATCCTCGCCATGTTCCTGAACACCGCGATCGACCAGCAGCTCGATGCGTTTGCAGACGCGAACGGGCGTCCCCCGGGTCCGGAAGAAGCCGCGGAAATAAGGGCCGACGCGCTGAAACGCGTGCGCGGCACGGTGCAGGCCGACATTCTCAAGGAGGACCAGGGGCAGAACACCTGCATTTTCTCGACCGAGTTCAGCCTGCGGATGATGGGCGACGTCCAGCAGTACTTCATCAGCAAGCAGGTCCGGCATTTCTATTCCGTTTCCATCTCCGGCTACCACATCGCCGAGGCCGGCGCCAATCCCATCAGCCAACTGGCCTTCACCCTGGCTAACGGCTTTACCTACGTGGAGGCTTACCTGGCGCGCGGCATGAAGATTGACGAGTTCGCGCCGAATTTCTCGTTCTTTTTCTCGAACGGGATGGATCCCGAATATTCCGTGCTCGGACGGGTCGCCCGGCGCATCTGGGCCGTGGCCATGCGCGACCGCTACGGCGCCAACGAGCGCAGCCAGAAGCTGAAATACCACGTGCAGACTTCGGGCCGCTCCCTGCATGCGCAGGAAATCGAATTCAACGACATCCGCACGACTCTGCAGGCCCTGATCGGCGCCTACGACAACTGCAACAGCCAGCACACCAACGCCTACGACGAAGCCATCACCACGCCGACCGAGGGAAGCGTCCGGCGGGCGGTGGCGATACAGCTCATCATCAACCGCGAGTGGGGCCTGGCGCGCAGCGAAAACCCGAACCAGGGTTCCTTCATCATCGAGGAACTCACGGACCTGGTCGAGGAACAGGTGCTGAGGGAATTCGAACGGCTCTCGGAACGGGGCGGCGTGCTGGGCGCCATGGAGACCGGCTACCAGCGTGGCCGGATCCAGGACGAATCGCTGGAATACGAGCAGCGCAAGCACGACGGCAGCCTGCCGATCGTGGGAGTCAATACCTATCTGCGGGACGACCCGGAGGAGAAGACCGCCACGACCATCCCGCTGGCCCGCTCCACCGAGGAGGAAAAGGAAGGCCAGATTCGCCGCCTGGCCGCGTTTCACGAGGCGCACGCCGACGAGGCGCCGGCCATGCTGGACCGCCTCAGGCAGGCCGTAATGGGGGGCGAGAACGTGTTCGAAGTCCTGATGGAGGCGGTACGGTGCTGCTCCCTCGGGCAGATTACCGATGCGCTATTCGAGGTCGGAGGCCAGTACCGCCGCAACATGTAATCACGGGAGCGAGGGCGGGACGCCGCGAGGGTTACGACGACTGCGCGGCGGCCAGGAACAGGTCGGCGCAGGCCTGCGGCTCGGTCACCATCGCATCGTGACCGGTGGCCAGTTCCTCATACCGCCATTCAGGGTGCTCCTTCGCGAACATCGCGTGGTCCCTTATTCCGCTGAACGGCATTTCCGGGTCTGTGCAGCGGATGAAGGTCCTGGGGATGCCTTGTTCGCCGCCGTTCTCGAACTTCACGGGTTCCAGCCAGCTCTTCAGCGGATGCGGAGTCAGCCTACGGTTCACCCACCCGAGGATTTCCGCGGGCTCGGGCGGAATTCCGTAGAACTCTCCGGAGCGCGCCAGGATGTATTTGCCGTCCGGCGCCATGCTCCGGCGGCGCTCGATATCCGCATCCCCCTCGGTATCGCTCATCTGCCGGCGTGAGCCGACCAGGCTTTCGCCATCGCGCAGAATGACCGTGTCCAGGTACACGAGGTGCCGCAGCCGGTCCTTGGCCCGGTCCGCCACACCGGAAACGACGCATCCGCCGTAGGAGTGGCCGACCAGCACCACGTCGTCCAGCTCTTCCCATTCGAGCACGTTGACGATGTCGGTAATGTGCGTCTCCAGCCCGATGTCCGGACGGAGCAGGTGAGAGCGTTCGCCGCAGCCGGTCAGCGTGGGCGTGTGGACGCGATGTCCCTGCCCTTCCAGGATGTCGCGCACGAGCTTCCAGCACCAGCCGCCATGGCCGGTGCCGTGAACGAGGACGAACGTTATCGTTTCCAGGCTCAGGAAGAACGGGCGGCGGCCAGGAACAGGTCGGCGCAGGCCTGCGGTTCCGTCACCATGGCGTCGTGGCCGGTCTTCAGCTCCACGTAGCGCCAGCCCGGATGGTCTTTGGCGTGTTGGGCGTGGGCGCTGAGGCCGGCGCCCGGCATGGCCGGCTCGGTGCATTCGATGAACGTGCAGGGCACGCCTTCCTCGCCGCCGTTCTCGAACTTCACCGGGTCCAGCCAGCTCTTGATCGGGTGCGGCGTGAGTCTGCGCTCCACCCAGGCCGCGTTGGATGACTCCGGGGGAATTCCGAACATCGTTGCGGAGAAGCCCATGACATACTCGCCGTCCGGCGCAATTCGGCCCCAGATCTCCTTGTTGGCAGCTACTTCCTCGGCGCTGGCGTCGCGGCGCGCCGAAAGCAGGCTGTCTCCGTCTCCGGGAACGATTGCATCCAGATAGACCAGGTGGCGCAGCCGGTCCTTGGCCCGGTCCGCCACGCCGGAAATCACCAGCCCGGCGTAGGAATGACCCACCAGCACCACGTTTTCGAGCTCTTCCCATTCGAGCACGTTCACGATGTCCTGTATGTGCAGCTCCAGCCCGATGTCGGGATGAAGCAGGTGCGAGCGTTCGCCGCAGCCGGTCAACGTGGGCGTGTAGACACGGTGCCCCTGTTCATTAAGGATGTCGCGAACGAACTTCCAGCACCAGCCGCCGTGGCCGGTGCCGTGCACCAGCACGAACAGGACACTGTCCTCAGGACGCTCATGCGCCCCCGCACCCTGCAGTCCCGCGGCCGCTATGGCCGCCCCAACAAATGCTCGTCGTGTAGCCGTGGGCATCTTCGCTGCTCCCCTATGAGCGGCTGCGCCAGACCAGCCATCCGGCCATCAGGGCAGCCTGAGTCCAGGCCGAAAGCGCCGCAATAACGAGACTTCCGGTAGATTGTTCGATCGAAATGGGCGAGAACAGCAGGTACAGCTCAAAATCCCCAACCACGGCATCCGCGCCGGCCAGGGCGCCGGGAAGGAACAGCCCGAGAACCAGCCAGGAGGCCAGCGCGGCCAGCTCCGGCCAGCGCTTTACACGCCCGGCCAGCACCAGGAACAGAATACCCATGTCCCTCACCAGGAATCCCAGCAGACCCACCGCCCAGAAATTGAGCTGCACGTAGCCAAGTTCGTCGGATTCCGAGAAGGCCCCTGTAACCAGGTGCACCGCAACGGTGACGGCCGCCATCAGGAGTATCAGCAGCCAGGCCGGAGCGGAGACGAGACTCGGCGCGGCGAGAAATTCCCGCGCCCGGCGGCGGTCCACTCGTTCCGCCACACCCCAAAGATATGCGCTGGCAACCAGGACCAGCAGCAAGGCCGCGGTCGCGATCCTCCCGGGTCCGTAACCCGCCTCGATCAAGACGAAATCTGCTGTGGCTCCGGCCGCGTAAGCCGTGCCGGCCCACCACAGCCCCAGGCCGAGGCTGACCGCAACGGCTTCGACTGCGAAGCGGCCGCCGCTCAGGGTTTCGCGGGCCGCACACCAGCACCAGCAGGAGGCCAGCGCGACGAACACAAGCCCGCTGAGCGCCCAAAAGGCGTCGTTGTCCATTGGGAGCAAGCCAAACCACATTGGCGAGTCGGGCATATCCTGCGCCAGCCGTCCGGTCAGTCCCTCCTTCAGCGCTGTCAGCGGGCTGGTCAGGAGTAGCGACAGCAGAATGGCAACGACGAACGACCGGCCGCGAGCCGCCGTGGAACGGTCACAATTTCGTATTGCCAGCGCCAGGGCCAGAAAGCGCGCGAACATATTCGCGCAAACCAATAGCCATGCGTCCAGCGGGAAGCCTTCGCGAATCACTCGCTGCACTTCCCGGATCATCTCCTCGGGCTGCCCGCCAAGCAACGGAAAGCTGTCCGCCGGCATGTACACGCCGAGACCCCAGCAGACCAGCGCGCAGAGCGCCGCCAGGTCCGTGAGGCCGGTGGAACCGAACGCCTTTCCCAGCATCAACTGGGCCGGGCTGAGCGCACTCATGCGCTGACGCTGCCAGGTATGGCGATTGTGTTCTTCCGCTATGGCGCCGACGATCCGGATTGGGGTAACGACAAGGCTCAGGACACCGAATGCAAGAGCTCCCGCACGTCCCAGGGCGCCCCAGTCCCAGGCCAGTTGGATGCACCAGGCCACTCCCGCCGAAAGAAGCAGCGTGATCGCCAGGCGCAATCGGGTGGCCTCGGCACGCCATCCACGCAGCAGTTCCGGATTCACGCGGGCAAGCAACTCAGTCATGGGGAATTTCACGCGCCTGTTCGCGCACCTGGTGATACACGTCCCGCAGACTGCCCGGAGCCAACCCGCTCTGTTGGGGCAGCGTCGCCCCTTCCTGCATCACGACAAGGTCGGTCGCGTACTCCTCCAGTTCCGCCAGGATGTGAGAGGACACGAGCACGGCCCGGCCGCTTTCCCTCAACTGTCCCAGCCTGGCGGCCAGTCGTTCGCGGTGGTCCGGGTCCAGGCCCGACGCCGGCTCGTCAAGCAACAGCAGCGGAGGACGGGAAACCTCCACCTCGGCGATTGCCAGGAGCTGCCGCTGGCCGCGCGAAAGCGAGTCCAGCTCCATGTCCAGAAGGTCCGCCACCATGCACTCTTCCGCCACCTGTTCGATCGCTTCGCTACGGGCGGCCGGAAACAGCAACTCGGGGAATGCCCGCGCCCGTGACTGAGCGGCGTATTCCATGCTCTGGCGCGCCGTCAGCCCGGAATACAGGCCATAGTGCTCGGAGAGAAACCCGGTCCGCGCCCGGTGCCGGCGCAAATCCGCGCGCACATCGCCATCTTCACTGCGTACGGAACCCGCTTCCGGCTCGAACAGGCCGGCAAGGCAATGGATGAGCGTTGTCTTGCCTGCGCCGTTGGGGCCAACCAGCGCGACGATCGTGCCGGGCGCAACCTGCAACTTCGCCTGGGCCACGGCCGGCCGGGCCTGTCCCCAGTAGCTGTAAGTGACGTTGTCGGCTACCAGCATGTCAGTCGCTGCTCAATAGGCGGCGCAGGTTCCGCAATGGTAGTAGAAGCCGCGCGGATCGTTGAGCTGCGCGAGTTGGTCCAGTTCGGCGTTCAATATCTTTCGCGCCTGCTGGACCGCGTCCATGAACCGGTCCGGCTCCGAACCCATGCCCAGCCTTTGCTGGAGCCTCGCCAGCCGCAACTGGAAGAATTCGCTCAGGCCGGTGAAGAACGGGCGCTTGCGATTGATCCGCTCCACGCTGTAATTGCCCTCTTCCAGGCCGGCCAGCCCGGCGGCGCTCTCGGCCGCGTCTTTCAGCGTGCCGATATGGTCAACGAGGTTGATGGACGCGGCGTCGGAGCCGATCCAGACGCGGCCGCGGCCGATATCGTCCACTTCTTCAAACGTCAGTCCCCGTCCCTGGGATACGTGGCCCACGAACCGATCGTAGACCCTGCCGATCTGCGCGTCCACCTGCCGGCGCAGGCCTTCGTCCAGGTCCGCGCCGATGCGCCCCTGTTCCGACAACGGCGTGGTTCCCAGGCCGTCCTCGGTAAAGCCGATGCGCTCCAGCAGTTTCGGTGCGGTAAAGAACACCGCGCCCACGCCGATCGATCCGGTAATGGTTCCCGAATACGCCCAGATTTCGTCGGCCTCCGCGGCCACGTAGTAACCGCCGGATGCCGCCACGCTGCTCATGGAAACCACGACCGGCTTGCCCGCTGCGGAAACGGTCGCGACCGCGCCCGAAATCACTTCGGACGCGAACGCGCTGCCTCCGGGGCTGTCCACCTGCAAAACCAGCGCCTTGATATCGTCCTCCTCGGCGGCATGGCGGACCAGCTTGGCGATGCTGTCGCCGGCGGCGGCGCCGGGACCGGCGCTGCCGTCAATGATGGGACCGGCCACCACGACCACGCCCACCTTGTTTTCGTCGTCGGAGTACGGCGGGTTCTCGCGGTCGGCCACCGTAAGGTAGTTCGCGAACCCCACCTTGTGGTATTCGCCGTCGTCGGAATCGCCGAAGCGCTCCTTCATGTATTCCGTGAAGGTCTCATCGTTGTGTATCGCATCGATCAGGCCGGCCTCGAGGTTGACCCGCGCCAGGTCGCCCCCGGCGGCCTCCAGGGCCTCGGTCAGGTTCGCCGCGTACTGGTCCAGCGCGTCCGCGGCCAGCTCCCGGGCCCCGGTAACCTCGCGCTGATACTCGCCCCAAAGCGCGCCCAGCCACTGCTCGGCGCTCTGCCGGTCCTCGTCGGACATGCTGTTGCGGAAATAAGGCTCGACGAAGGACTTGTACTCGCCTATCCGGAACACGTGCGGATCGATGCCGAGTTTCTTGAACATTTCGGCGTAGTACATCCGCCAGCGGCCCATGCCCCGGATGTCCACCCCGCCGTAGTCGTGCACGAACACCTCGTCCGCCTGCGACGCCAGCAGATAGCCGCTTTGTCCGTACCAGCTCGAATAGCTGATCATGGGTTTGCCCGACTCGCGAAACTCGCGCATCGCCGCGGCGATGTCCTGCAACTTGGTGAAGCCGCCGCCGGCCAGGCCGTCGATGTCCACCAGCACGCCCGCGATCCGGTCGTCTCCCGCGGCGTGCCGAAGCGCCCGCACCACGTCCCTTACCAGCGTTTCGGGCGGCGGGTCGTCGTTCATGCGCAGCAATTCCAGATCAAGCTCTCCGGCGCTGAGTTCATGCACCAGCACGCCCGAGGGATTCAGGAGCAGGACGGTGCCGTCCTTGATATTCACTGCCGTCGGGCCCGATCCCAGCGCCGCCAGCATCAAAACGAACACGAAAATCATCAGGACCAGGTGGATGACCTTGCGAAAACCGTCGACACCCGTCCAGATAGCACGAAATATCTTCCCGATCATGAGCTTTTACTCCTCAGAATTGCGGCGCCTAGTGTACCGGATACGCCCCGTCAGGCGCCGGTGTAGCGGACGCGGTATACGACGCCGCGGTGGTCGTCGCTGATCAGCAGATTGCCGTCGCGATCCTCGATGACGTAAGCCGGCCGTCCGAGCGTCTCCTCGCCGCGCAGCCAGCCCTCCGCGAACGGCTCGTAGCTCACGACTTCATTGCCCTCGAGCTCCAGCATCATCACCCGGTAGCCGATCTTCTCGCTGCGGTTCCAGCTGCCGTGCTCGGCGATGAACAGCCGCCCCTTGTATCCGGCGGGAAAGGCGTCGCCGGTGTAGAAAGTGAGGCCCACCGGCGCGGTATGAGGCCCCAGTTCCTGTGCCGGCGGCGTGGCCGAAGCGCATTCGCCCAGCGCCGCCCATTTTGCGTCAGGTTCGGGGATGTCCGTTCCATGACAGAAAGGGAAACCGAAGTGCATGCCGGGCCGCGGGGCATGGTTCAGCTCGCACGGTGGAATGTCGTCGCCCATCAGGTCCCGTCCGTTTTCCGTGAACCAGAGCTCGCCGGTTTCCGGGTGCCAGGCCAGACCCACGCTGTTGCGCACGCCCCGCGCATAGACCTCGCGTTCGCCGCCTTGCGCCGGAATACGCTCGATCGTCGCATAGCTGTCGCAAACGTTGCAGGGAGCGCCCACCGCCACGTACAGCCAGCCGTCGGGCGCAAAGCCCATGGCCCGCCAGCCGTGATGCCGGGCGGTGGGAAGGCCGTCATGAAACACCGTGGGGCTGATGTCCTCCCCGAGCCGCTGTTCGATGTTCTCGTATTCCAGAATGCGGTGAACTTCCGCCACGAACAGCGAGGAACCGCGCACCGCCACGCCGTTGGGCAGGAGCAGGCGCGAGGCCAGTTCGATGGTCTCCTGGCCGGGTCCGCCCGGATTACGCACCGCGTACACCTTACCGACGTTGCGGGTGCCGACGAACAGCGTGCCGTTCTCGCCGATCGCGAGCCCGCGGGCGTTTCGCAAGCCGCTCACGTACTCCTCGATCTCGAAGCCCGGCGGCAGGCGTATTTCACGCAAATCAAGGTCCGCGTGCGCCCCTCCGGCGGCGAACGCGAGCACCGCAGGGGCGCACAATGCAAGGGTTGTTTTACGAATCATGTTCCGATCATCCACAGGGAAAGCGAGGGCCAGAATGCGATCAGCAGCACCGCTGCCATGAGCACCAGCAGAAACGGCAGGCTGGCCAGGTAAACGCGAACGATCGGCTGCTCGAACCGGTAGCTCGCAATGAACAGGTTAAGACCCACGGGGGGCGTAAGGTAACCCAGCTGCATGGTCGCCAGGAAAATGATGCCCAGGTGGACCGGGTGCACGCCGAACTGGGCCGCGACCGGGAGGATCAGCGGCACGACCAGCACGATGGCGGAGAAGATGTCCAGGAAAGCGCCCAGGATCAGCAGGAACACCAGCAAGGCCAGCATGAAGGTCACGGGTCCGCTCACGACCTCGCCCACCACCGCCAGCAGCCGCTGGGGCACCTCGGCGTCGATCATCAGGTTGGTGGACGCCAGCGATACGGCCAGGATCAGCAGTATCCCGCCCACCAGCGTCATCGAATCGCGCATGATCAGCGGCAGGCGCGAAAGCGGAATGGCGCGGCGGATGAACACTTCCACGATCACGACGTAGAGCGCCGTGACCGCCGCCGCCTCGGAAATCGCGAAGTAGCCGGAATAGATGCCGCCCAGCACGATAACCGGCAACGGCAGCTCCCAGCCGGCGGCCCTGACCGCGCCGGCGACCTCGCGCCAATCGAAGCTGGAAAGCGGCCGGCGTTCGCTGCGGTTGACCCACAGGCAGTACGCGGCAAGGAGAACGATCATGGCCAGGCCGGGCAGCACGCCGGCCCTGAACAGCGAGTCGATGCGGGTTTCGGAGACGACGCCGTAGAGAATCAAAGGCAGGGAAGGCGCGAACAGCAGCCCCAGGCTGCCGCCGGTGGTGACCAGCCCTAGGGAAAATCCCTCCGGGTAGCGCGCCTGTTTCAGCGCCGGATAGAGCAAGGCGCCCATCGCGATGATGGTGATGCCGGACGCGCCCGTGAATGCCGTGAACAGCGCGCAGACGGCCAACGCGAAAACCGCCAGGCCCCCGGGCATCCACCCCACCAGGGCTTCGCTCAGGCGCACCAGCAGCTTCGGCGCCGGGCTCTCCGCCAGCACGTATCCGGCGAAGCAGAACAGGGGAATGGCGACCAGCGCAGGCAGCGTCGCCACGCCCAGTATTTCGATGGCGATGGAGGCCAGGGGAATGTCTGCGCTCAGGTAGCCGAGCATCGCTCCGCCCGCGATGATCGCGAAGAGCGGCACTCCCAAAATGGCCAGCAACCCCAGAACAAGCCAGTGCATGGGTTCAATCCGCCTTCGGAGGGACGGCCGTTCCCGCGCCCCCGGCGAGGCGCCCGTGCCGCAGCAGCGAAACCATGTGAGCGAGGTGGGCGCCCGCCATCACGGCAAAGGCAACCGGCAGAATGACCTCAAATGCCCATCGCGGGAGTCCGCCCAGCGTGGTTTCGCCATAGCTCATGGTGTCCAGCCAATAGGCCCCGCAGATCAGTAACAGCGCCACGCAGGCGACCAGTGCGAAAAACTGCGCCGCCACGCCCACCCATCTGCGGGCCGATTCCGAGAGCACCTGCGAGAGTGCGTCTATCGTGATGTGGCGGCTGCCGATGCTGGCTGCCATCGCGCCCAGCAACGCAATCCAGAGCACCAACCATTCCAGCACCTGCTCGCTGTACGGAATCGACATGCGAAAGACGTTGCGCCAAAGGATCTGCGCCGCCGCCAGAACGAGCATGGCGCCCAGGAAAGTGGCCAGCAGGCCGGTCAGCAGCAGCCCGGCCCTCTTTCCCGCCCTGCCCGTCACTGGATACTCGCGTCAGCGCCAGTGCGGCACGTGGATCAGCCGGATCCCGATTCGCCGCGGAAATCGTGCAGCGTCTGCATGATTTCTTCATGCATGTCGCGTGACATCCCCGCTTCACGCACCAGTTCGGGGTAGATTTGACCGAATGCCTGGCGCCAGCGGAGAACTTCGTCGGACGTCGGAGCCAGGTATTCGAGCCCGGAATTCTTAAGCGCCTGCCCGGCTTCCAGGTTGTCCTGGGCGTCGCGACGGTCAAGCTGGGCCGCCAGCGCGCCGAATACCTCGCGGACTATCGCCTGGTTGGGTTCCGACATTCGGCCGAAAGCCCTCTTGTCCATCGCCAAAAGGCCGAAGGCGAATACCACGGGGAAGTCGGTGACGTAGCGCAAGCGTGTGTGCCACTGCAGCAGAATGGCGCCCGAAGGCGGCGTCACGATGACCTCCACCAGGCCTGTCTGCAGCCCGACCAGCACGTCGGAGATCGGAAGCTGGACGGGGGCCAGGCCCACCGAACGCATGGAGCGCAGGCCGATGTCGTCGCCCTCGGGCACCCAGATCTTCAGTCCGCGCGCGTCCTCCAGCCGGACCACCGGATTCTTGCCCGACATGATGCGGGCGAAACCCAGGCTGCCGAAGCCGAAAGTCTCGTATCCGCTGTCGAGCAGGCCGTCCGCCAGCACCGGGTCAAACCGCTCGCGCACGAACAGCATTTCGTCGCGCGAGCGGAACAACAGCGGCAGCCCGTACTGCAGCACGTCCGGATACCTGCCGGCCAGTGCGCTCGAAGTGAGTACCGCCCCCTGCAACTGGCCGACGCGAATCTTGCGCAGCACCCTGAGGTCGTCGCCCTGCGTGCCGCCGCCGTAGAACTTCACCTGCACCTGTCCGCCCGTGCGCTCGCGAATTTCCGCGGCAGCGGCGCGCATGTCGCGCATCCAGGCCGACCCCTCCGGCGTAACGGTCGCGATCTTCAGCGTCTGCGCCGAAAGCGGACCGGCCGCCAGCAGCGCGGCCACGATCAACGCGGCGAACCGCAGCGGACCGGAGTTGCGTCCCAAAACACCAGACTCAGAAGTATTCATCGGCAGTACTCAGCAATTCACGGGCGTCGGCCTTGGCAAGATTGTTGAAAAGCGTAAGGCCCGGCTGGTCGGCGGGGGCGTCGAGCACCTCTTCAAGCAGCCTGTCGTGCAGTTCGCGATCATAGAGCAAGCGGGCGCAGTTTCTCGCATATTCCACCTGCACGCTCAGGTCCCTGCGCCCGGTCAGGCGCAGCGCCTCGTCGAAATTCCGCATGCCGGCTTCCGGTTCGCCGCCCAGCGAAGGCGGCCGCAGGCATTGCAGGACACCCATGTACATGTGCGCGCGGCCGCGAATGTCCGCCGGCGCAACGTCCAGCAGCCGGTCCAGCGCCACCTGCAGCCGCGGAAGCCGGGCCAGCGCCTCATAGTCGCCGCGGGCCTGGACCCAGGAGAGGTAGCCGATCAGGTAGTCGTACAGCGCTTGCGCCCTGGAGGCGGGATACGCGCCGATCCGGGCCTCGTATTCCTCGAAGCCCAGTTCCCGCACGCCGCATCCTGCCTCGTCGGCGGCGCACAGGGCCCTGCGGCCGTAACCGTAGGCCCGCTCGGTGAGCTTGTGGGCGCGTTCGGGATCGTTGACGAAAACCACGCCGTAGGCGGCGTACAACTGCGCGGCGGAACCCAGGACCGCGGGGCCGGCGTCCTCGCCGGCCAGGCTGTCGATCAGGATGAGCAGCGTGGGGGTGGCCTCGCGAACGAGTTCGGGGTCGTCGTGGCCCAGGACGGCGTCACCGAGTTGTTCGGTCAGGCCGCTGGTGGCGGATTGAATCAGCGAATCGCAGCCGGAAAGGCCTATCGCAACTAAAGCCAGGGCCAGGCCCTTGAGCCTCATAGCTTCTCGCGAATTCTCGCGCTCCGCCCGCGCCGCTGCCGAAGGTAGTAGAGCTTGGCGCGCCGCACGTCGCCGCGGCGTTTGACCTTTACCCCGGCGATCATCGGGCTGTGGGTCTGAAACACCCGCTCGACCCCTTCGCCGTGCGAAATCTTGCGCACGGTAAAGGAGGAGTTGAGACCCCGGTTGCGTTTGGCGATCACGACGCCTTCGAAGGCCTGCAATCGCTGCCGCTGCCCTTCGCGTACGCGCACCTGCACCACCACCGTGTCGCCCGGTGAAAAATCGGGCAGGTCGGTGCGGATTTGCTCCGCTTCAAGTTGTTCAATGAGGTTGGTCATCTTTCGCGTCTCGTATTTTAATGTCGTATTCCGCCTGGAACTCCGCCAGCAGCCGGCTTTCCCGTTCATCCAGGTCCCGCCCGGAGAGCAATTCCGGCCGCCGCGCCCAGGTGCGGCCCAGCGACTGCTTCAGGCGCCATGTCCGCACCTGCTCGTGATCGCCGCTCAGCAGCACCTCCGGCGCTTCGCGGTCTTCCACCACGGCGGGCCGAGTGTACTGCGGAAAATCAAGAAGGCCAACGGAAAAGGATTCTTCCTCGGCCGAGCGATCGTCCCCCAGCGCCCCGGGCAACAGCCGCACCACCGCATCGATGACCGCGCAAGCGGCCAGTTCGCCGCCGCTCAGGACGAAATCGCCCAGCGACAACTCCTCGTCGGCTTCCAGCTCCACCGCCCGTTCGTCGATCCCCTCGTAGCGCCCGGCCACCAGGACCATGCCGGGGCCGGCCGCCAGTTCCCGTGCGCGCCGCTGGGTAAAGCGTCCGCCCTGCGGAGTGAGGAAGATGACCGGTGCGCCGCCGGGCGCCCCGGCGCGGGCGGCCCTCACCGCCGCCAGCAGGGGCTCGGGGCTCAGGACCATGCCGGGGCCTCCGCCGTAGGGACGGTCGTCCACGCTGCGGTGCGGCCCGGCGGCGAAGTCCCTCGGGTTGACGCACCGCAGACTGGCCACGCCGGCTTCCAGCGCCCGGCCGCAAACGCCTCCCTTGAAGGCGTCCAGCACCATCTCCGGGTGCAGGCATACGGTAGTGATATGCATCGTGGACCTGCCGCTCCCTAATCCGCCGGGTCCCAGTCCACGATCAGCCGGCGCGCCCGAAGGTCAACCTCGCGGACCCGGCTGCCCTGAACGAAGGGGATCAACCGCCTGCGGTCACCCTGCACGATAAGCACGTCATTGGCGCCGGTGGCCATCAGGCCGTGGACCCGGCCCAGGGACCGGCCCTCCAGGTTCCGCACTTCCAGGCCTTCCAGGTCGGCCCAATACCACTCATTCTCGCCGGCGGGGGGCAAATCCGCGCGATTCACCCGGATCTCCGCGCCGCGCAGCGCTTCCGCCGCATCGCGCGTATCTATTCCGTCCAGGAGGCACTCCAGGCCCCGGGGTGTGGTCCGCAAGCGCCGCAAGGTCATTTCCCTGCACTGATCGTTCACGAGAAGATTCCAGGCACGGTAATTCTCTAGTTGTTCCGGCGGGTCGGCAAAGGACTTCACCCTGAGCCAGCCTTTCAGTCCCCGGGCGGCGCCCAGCCGGCCCATGGGAATCAGTTTCGCTTCCGGCGTACGGTTCTCCGGCTGGTCCGGCTCAGCCGGATTCCTTCCCGGTCGTGGTGGCGTCTTCGCCATCTTCCTCGGCGCCCTCGTCTTCCGGCGCGGCCTCGTCAGGTTCTGCTTGGTCTTCTGCCGCGACCTCGCCGGGTTCTGCCTCGTCTTCCGCCGCGGCCTGTTCGGCTTCGGCTTCGGCTTCGGCCGCGGCAGTTTCTTCAGCTTCTTCAGGAGCAGCGGACTCTTCGGCGGTTTCTTCGCTCGGCGCTTCCGCCTCGGCGGCAGTCTCCTCGGCTTCGACGGCCTCAGCCGCGGGTCCGCCATCCGCCTCGGCATCCTCTTCCACGGCGGACTCTTCCGCTGGCGCCTCTTCGGCCACAGCCTCTTCCGCCGATGTTTCTTCCGCCGCAGCCTCTTCCTCCGGGGCTTCCTTCGCAGCGGCTGCTTCCTCGGCCGCCTTCGCCGCCAGGTCGCCTTCCATGCGGCGCCGGCGAATCAGTTGCCGCACCCGCTCGGAGGGCTGCGCGCCCTGCCCCAGCCAGTAATCGACGCGATCCAGGGCCAGCTTCAGGGGCTGCTCGCCGCCGGTCGCGATGGGGTTGTAGAAACCCAGCCGCTCTATGAACCGGCCGTTGCGCTTGTTGCGCCGGTCGGTAACGACGATGTGATAGAAGGGCCGCTTCTTGGCCCCATGCCGGGATAGCCGTATGCCTACCATTGAAAGTGATCCCGCGGCAACGCCGCTCGCCAAACCCGCGAATTGTACCAAAGATGGCGGCGCAACCGCCACGTCAGGCCCGGCCCAGGCGCGGGCTTAAGCGGGCCGTATGCGGCGCCGCGACCTGCGAGGAAGCCAGGGCGCCGAGCAGGTCGGAAAGGTCCTCCATGCGCCGGGACACCAGGTGGATGACGTCGTTTTCCCGCTGCACTTCGCCGCGCACGCCCAGCAGGATGGATGACATCAGCGTGTCCCGATTGCGTTCGAATACATCGCGCCAGACGACCACGTTCACCACGCCGGTCTCGTCTTCCAGCGTCAGAAACACGACGCCTTCGGCGCTTTGGGGAGCCTGGCGGACCAGGACCAGGCCTGCTGCCGCGCACAGGTCGCCATGGCCGGCTTCCGTCACCATCGCCGCGGTCCCATACCCCAGTTCTCCCAGTTGCGCCCGAACAAAGGCCAGCGGGTGGCCCTTGAGACTCAGGCCCAGCGCACCGTAGTCGCGCAGCACCCGCTCGCCGGGCGGCTCGACCGGGAGTTGCGCGGACTCCTCGTCCGGCAATTCGTCCAGTCCGGCGACGGAAAACAGGGGCAAGGGCCTGCCGACCGGCAGCCGTTCCACTTCCCACAGCGCGCGCCGTCCGGTCAATTCCATGGAAGAGAAGGCGTCGGCGCGCGCCAGGCAGCGCAGCGCGCCCTTGTCCAGGACCGCCCGCCGCCTGAGTGAAGGAATGTCCGCGTAGCCGCTTTCCCTCTCCGCTACCAGGCGCCCGGCCGCCGCGGCGCCCAGGCCCCGCACCTGCCGCAGACCCAGTCTCAGGGCAGGCCGCCCGCCTCCGTCCGGGGTCAGCGTGCAGTCCACGTCGCTCGAATTGACGTCCACCGACAGGACGTTCACGCCGTGTTCGCGCGCATCGCGCACGATCTGGGCGGGCGCGTAAAAGCCCATCGGCTGGCTGTTGAGCAGGGCGCAGGCGAACACCTCCGGGTAGTGGCGCTTGAACCACGCCGAGGCGTACACGAGGATCGCGAACGAGGCCGCGTGGCTTTCGGGAAACCCGTACTCGCCGAAGCCCTCGATCTGGCTGAAGCAGCGTTCGGCAAATTCCAGGGAATAGCCGCGGCCGGTCATTCCGGCAACGAATCTCTCGCGAAACGCCTTTACGGTTCCGGTGTTCCGGAACGTGGCCATGGAGCGGCGCAGGGCGTCCGCCTGCGCCGGGCTGAAACCGGCGGCGACCACCGCGATCCGCATCGCCTGCTCCTGGAACAGCGGCACGCCCAGCGTATTGGCAAGGACCCTGCGCAGTTCATCCGACGGAAATTCCACCGGCTCCTTGCCGTGCCGGCGGCGCAGATACGGGTGGACCATGTCGCCCTGTATCGGGCCCGGGCGAACGATGGCCACCTCGATGACCAGGTCGTAGAAGCAGCGCGGCCGCATGCGCGGAAGAAAGTTCATCTGCGCCCGGCTCTCCACCTGAAACACGCCCACGGCGTCGGCGCGGCAGAGCATGTCGTACACCTCGGGATCCTCGGCCGGTATGGACGCCAGCGTCAAAGGCCGGCCATGGTGCCGCGCGAGCAGGTCCAGGCACTTCCTGAGACAGGTGAGCATGCCCAGGGCCAGCACGTCCACCTTGAGCATGCCCAGGTCGTCGAGATCGTTCTTGTCCCACTCGATCATGGTTCGATCGGCCATCGCGGCGTTGGCTATGGGCACCGCCTCATCCAGCCGCCCGCTGGTCATGATCATTCCGCCGGGGTGCTGGGACAGATGCCGCGGGAACCCGACCAGCTCCGCTGCCAGGGCCAGGGCCGCCTTCAGCCGCGGGTGTTCCGGATCCAGGCCCAGGGCCCTGAGGCGCGCCTCGTCGGGCCAGCCGCCCGCGCCCCAGATCCGCCCGGCAAGGGCATCCAGCGTCGAATGCGGCAATCCCAGCGCCTTGCCGGTCTCGCGCAGCGCGCTGCGCGGCCGATAGTGAATGACCGTGGCGGTCATCCCCGCGCGCTCCCGGCCGTAGCGCCGATACACGTATTGAATGACCTCCTCGCGCCGCTCGTGCTCGAAGTCCACATCGATGTCAGGCGGCTCGCCACGGTCGCTGGAAATGAAACGCTCGAACAAAAGATCGATCTTCTCGGGATCCACCGCCGTAATGCCCAGGCAGAAGCACACGGCGGAATTGGCCGCGCTGCCGCGGCCCTGGCAGAGAATGCCTTCTTTTCGGGCATGCCGGACCAGGTCGTAAATCGTCAGGAAATACGGGGCGTAATCCAGTTCCGCGATCAGCTTCAGTTCGCGCGAAACCATCTCCCGGACCCGCGTGGGTATCCCTTCCGGGTAGCGCTCGGCCGCCGATTCCCAGGTCAGGCGCTCCAGCCACTCCTGGCGCGAGTAACCTTCGGGGACCTGCTCTTCGGGGTACTCGTAGCGCAGTTCATCCAGGCTGAAGCGCACGTCCTCCGCGAATTCCAGGCTGCGGGCAACGGCGTGCCCGCAGCCTTCGTAGAGGCCCAGCATCTCCTGCGCGCTGCGCAAATGACGTTCGGCATTGGCCTCGAGCCGGAACCCCGCGGTATCGATGGTCACGCCCTCGCGCACGCATGTCAGCACGTCGGCCAGCGGTTTGCGGTCCGGCACGTGCATCCAGGCGTCGGCCACGGCAACGAGCGGAATCGACCATTGCCCGGCGATGGCCTCAAGCCTTTTGAGCCGGCCTGCGTCCCGGCCGTCGAAGCAAAGCGGCGCGGCCAGGCCCACCTGCCCGGCGCCCGCGTTGGTCAGGCGGGACAGGCCGGGAATGTCATTCGGGTTGCGCGGCGGCACAACAAGCAAGAATTGGCCGGCGGCGTGCGCACACAGTTCCGTGAGGCTGAAATCGCATTCGCCCTTCGCCGCGCGGCGCTTGCCGAGGGTAAGCAGCCGGCACAACCTTCCCCAGGCGGCGCGGTCGCCGGGATAGCAGAGAACGTCCGGACCGTCGCGGGGCTGAAGACGCGCCCCGGGCAGGAAGCTGATACCCGCTTCGCGGGCCGCAACGTGGGCCCGAACCACGCCCGCAACGCTGTTGCAATCCGCCAGCCCGATCGCCGCAAGGCCCAGTTCGGCGGCCCGGGCGACCATTTCCGCCGGGTGGGAGGCGCCGCGAAGAAAAGAGTAGTTGCTTGCCGCCGCCAGTTCGGCGTAGGACGGCCTCATGGGTCAGCGGGTCAGGCGGCCAGCGCCTGGACGTACCATCGGGAGGCCTCATCGGCGGGCGGCTGCCTGCGGAACAGGCACAGGGAGCGCCCCTGCTCATCCTCCACCAGCCAGTATTCGCGGCCGCCGCGTTCCTCGCCGCGCCACCACTCCGCCAGCACGCGCCTGGGACCTTGCGCACGCCGCAGCGACAGCCGCTTGCGGCGCCAGCGTATCCAGGCCGGCGGGCCGCCGGCCGCCGCGGCGGCAGCCTCCACGGGCTCGGCCTGCTCCAGCAACAGCAGCGGGGCGCGCATGGCCTCGTGCGGCGCCTCGAATCGATGCTCCGGCGGAGGACCGTCCAGCGCGGAGACAAACCGCCAGCGCCGCTCGGGCAAATAGCTGTCTTCCGGCGTCGGGACGCGCACGGCATCGGCCCCCAGGCGGCTGCAGAGCCGGTCCACCAGGCGCGCGAAATCGCCCTTGAGGTTGCCCGCGGAGGCGCCGGAAAGCCAGTCCGCCTGTTCGGCCATCACGTCTTCGGTGTCGCGGGCAACCAGGCTGACCGCGTCGTAGCCCACTCCGCGCTCCCTGCCCGGCGCGCCCGCCTGCAGCTTCTCGTCCAGAAGTTCGGCCAGTTGCGGCGCCGGCTGAATGAGCCGGGCCGTGCGCAGGCCGTACGCCACGCATTTGCCGTCCGAGCGGTGCAGGCGCAGTTCGAAACGCCGCGAACCCATGCCGGCCGCGGCCAGCTGATCGCAAAGCCGAACGGCCAGTTCGGCAACCGCCGCGGCAATCGCCTGCCGCAGCACCACGAGACTTTCGAATTCCATCCGCGCCTTGAATGTCCGCGGCGGCGGCAGGTAGTCCAGGGGCTCGGGAGCCTGGCCCGCGGCCTGCTTCAGGCGCAAGGCCGTTCCGGCGCCGAACCTGGCCTGAAGGGACTCGGGGGGAATGCCGCCGAGAGCGCCGATCGTGTCCAGCCCCAGTTCCCGCAACAAGCCGCAATCCTCGGCGTCCAGCCGCAGCGCTTCGACCGGCCATGCGCTCATGGACTCAAGACCGCTGTCCGGCGCAAGAATGGTTACGGGCTCCGAAGCGGCCCGGGTTCCGGCCCAGGCGGCGCCGGGCGTGTCCGCGAGGCAGATCCGTCCCGCTTCACCCCGCTCCTCAAGCTCGGCCAGAACCTTGCGAAGCAGCCGGCGTTCTCCGCCGAACAGGCCGATGGAGCCGGAAACGTCCAGAAACAGGCTGTCGCCGGGCGCCAGCGCGATTCTCGGGGTAAAACGCCAGCAGGCATGCGCCAGGCGCGCCAGGCGTTCCGCGAGCAATCGCTGCGCGGATTCAGCCGGCGGCCCGGACGGGGTTCGCTCGTTCAGGCGATGCAGCCAGACGCAGGCGATTCTCATGCTCGCTCCATTCAATGTTCCAGGCGCCGGGCGTCCAGCCGGGGGCCCGCTCCAGGCCCACGCGCCAGCTTCGCGCGCCGGGCAGTTCAAAGCCGCGCCAGACGAGGCCGGAAGGCGCGCTGGGCGCCGGTTCCACCCGCCAGCGGGTCTGCGCCGAGGTGGCTTCGCGAATCCGGGCGCCGCGCGCCAGAAAGATCCTCGATCCGTTGCGCAGCGCCCGCAGCGACAGGCGCCGCGACGCGGTAAATCCGTAATGCCGCTCCGCTCCGGGCAGGCAGCCCACCACCGCCAGCAGACCGGGACAATCCAGCGCCTGCTCCAGCGCCCAGAGCAATTCGCGCTCGTTCTCCGGCTCGACGAAAAGCACGTTGCGGGGGTTCAGCCCGATAGCGTTCAGGCCCTCGCCGCAAGGCATCCCCCAGCGGCGCGTGGCGGCGCTCGTCTGCACCCATACCAGGCGCCTTTCGGCGGCGCCCGGCAGGGACGCGGCGCCGCACAAAAGCAGCGACAGCGCCGCCGCCCGGTTCGCGTCCCGCTCTCCCAGAAACTCGTGAACGCCGGGCCGTTCCAGCACCGCCAGCGGCCATCCCCGCTCCTCGCGGGAGGCGGCCCGGTCGGGAGTCGTCATAGCGCGCCCTCCGGCCAGGGGTCCAGCCCGACGGCCCGCTCGCTCCAGTCCCACAGCCGCTTCATCTCCGAGCGGTCATAGGAGGCCGGCGAACTTTCCTTCGTGATCAGATGCTCCCAGTACTTGCCGGTCTCCCTTTCCAGCATCGGCGAGGCCGCCAGGTACACGTAAGTCCTCACCGAGCGCTCCGGATCGTTGAAGAACGGCCGCAGCAGCTTGCAGCCCAGCCTGAACAGGCCGCGCATGTTGTCGTACACGGTGGTCTTGACGAAATAGCCGGGAGAAACCGCGTTCACCGTCACACCGCTGTCCTCCAGGCGCCGGGCCATTTCATAGGTGGTGAGCGTCATGGCCAGCTTGGACTGCTGGTAGGCGGCAAAGGCGCCCCGGTTGGAGATCGAGCGGCGCCCCCAGGGCCTTCTGATCTCCATATCGTCCCAGTTGAGGGGACCGCCGGCCTTGTGCCCGTCCGAGGAAATCATCACCACGCGGGCCGGGGCCGACTCCTTCATGCGCTTCAGCAGCAGCCGGGTCAGCAGGAAATGGCCGAGGTGATGCACGGCCATGTGCTGCTCGAAGCCGTCCTCGGTGAGCCGGTATACGGGATTCACGACCCCCGCGTTGTTGATCAGCACGTGCAGCCGGTCGTAGCGCTCGAGCACGTGGTTTGCGAGCGATCGCACCTGCGAAAACGAGGCAACGTCGCAGTGCACGAACTCCAGTTGATCGTTGCCGGTCAGCTCGACGATTTCATCGCGCGCCTCGCGCCCCTCTTCGTCCTTGATGTCGACCAGGATCAGCCGCGCTCCCAGCTTCGCGAGCTCGCGCGCGGCGATCCGTCCCATGCCGCGTGCGGTTCCCGTAATCAGGCAGGTCTTATCGCGCAGGCTCTGCTCTACCATCTTCGTACTCTATAGAGGAACCTTCAAGTTTAGCGCCCCAAGAATACTCTGCCACCGTAGCCGTTATGTGCCTCCCTCGCCTTTAGCTGTTAGGGGCCGTTGAGGCGCAGTTCTTTGGCGGCGGACAGCAGGTAGTTGCGCGCCTGCGGGTTCTCCAGGTCCCGGGCCATGCCCTCAAGCGCACTGGCCTTGCGCTCGACGTGACGCGCTTCCAGGGGCTCGATCAGCATCAACTGGTCCGCGAGATAGGCCGCCCAGCGGTAATCCCTCAGCAGCAGCGCGTTGTCCAGCGCCTCGTCCAGCGAGATGCCGCCGGCAGCCAGTTCGTGCAATCGCCAGGCCAGCGTGCGCGGCGCGAGCGGCGCCAGGCTCCCGGGCTTGCCGTCGAACCAACCCATATGGCGCGCATAGACGGAGCGTACGGCCCAGCCCAGGGTGCCGTGCGACTGCGCCAGGACCGGGCTGGAGGCCAGATTCGGGGGCAGGCGGATTGCAGCGGCCAGTTCCCCGGGGTCCAGGCCTGCGTCGATGCCCCGCAGGGTCTCGTCCAGGACAAAACGAAGCGCCGCGGCATAGTCGGCCAGCGCCCGGTCGATCGCGGCGGCGCCGAACAGGGGCTGAAGGTGGCCGGCAATCAGCACTTCGGCCTTCTCCGCCCGCATCCGGTCCAGGCTGCGCGCCCACTGCTCGAAATCCGCCGCCTGGTCGCCGATCCCGTCCAGGTCGCCGGGAAAGGCCTGGTAGAAATTGCCTCCGGTAATCAGCACCTTGCGTTCGGGCAGCCAGACGTAGAGCTGATCCTGGGTCTCGCCCGGAGCCGCGACCAGCTCCACCATCACGCCGGAAATCCGCAGCCGGTAGCGGTCGCCGTAAAACAGCCTGTCGGGAGGCAGGTAGCGGTCCCCCGTATCCTCTTCCGCCGGCAGCGGGTCGATCGCCGCAACGGCGCGCTGCTCCTGTCCGAGAAGCAGGCCCTTCTGCCGCTGGCGCCGCTTTCGCGCCTCCACGCCGGTCACGCTGCGCCTGAGCCTGAAGTTGGAACGCGCGTATACATTGGGGGCGAAGTAGCTTCCGGTGAACGCCGCCGCGCCGGCCACGTGAGACCGGTCGCCGTGGGTGTAGATCACGGCGGCGAAGGGCAGTTCCACGCGTTGCCGATAGGCGGAGGCGGCCCTCTCGGCCGCGGCGCCGGAGTGGTGCGCGTCGACCAGGATGGCCGCGTCTTCGCCGGCGATCAGGGTGGAGTTCGACGGCCCGAAGCCGGTCGCCAGGTAGACGCCGTCGGCGACCTCGATCACTTCCCCGGCCCAGCCGCGCGGGGCGGAAAGAAACGCCAGCGCTGCAAGGATGGCGGCCATGCCAGCCAGGCGCCCCCGCCAACGGAGGGCGGTCATTCGGGGTTTTCGAGCACGCGCGATACGGAAAGCCAGGAGCCGACCGGAATGATCATCGATTGCAGCCTTTTTTCGGTTGCGATGCGCCGATTGAAGACCTGGATCCCGTAGGCCGGATGATCGGGCGCCAGGTCCTCGTGGCCCTGGCCGAAGCAGTTGGTGTTATCGCCCAGGATCAGCCCGCCCGGCCGGGTGTGCTCAAGGGCGAAATCGAGCGCGTCGGAGTAAATCTCCTTGCCCGTGTCGATGAACACCAGGTCGTAGGGCCCGTGCTCGGCCAGTTCGGGCCGCACGTCCAGCGCGCTGCCAAGTACGATGCGGACCTTGTCCTCCACTCCGGCGCGGCGAAAGTTCTCCCCGGCGACTTCGGCGTGCAGCGGTTCGAACTCGTTGGTCACCAGCAGGCCGCCCGGGGGCAGCGCGCGCGCCAGCCAGATTCCCGAATAGCCGGCCAGGGTGCCGAATTCCAGGATCCTGCGCGCGCCGATCAGCCGCGCGAGGAGATTCAGCGCCTGCCCCGTTTCGGCGTTCACCGAGATGTCGGGCATGCCGCGCGCGACCGCTGCGGGCATGATCCCGGCCAGCAGCTTGTCCTCGTGGTCGAACAGGCTGCGGCGGTAGGTGTCGAGGTCGGGATAGGCAGTCATGGGCTGGCAAGCTTGCGGGCACGGCGTAGTATATCGGCCAGCCGGGAAAGGAGGATCGAATGGCCACAGCCGCAGAGAAAAAGCGCATCGTTGAGGATTTTCTCAAGCGCTGCAACGACTATTCCGACAACAAGCTTCGGAACTACCGCGCGGCCCTGACAGGGGCGGACGACGAACAGGACCTCGCGATACAGGACAGGATCAGCCACTGGGTGGCGTATCGCGCGTTCAACGAACACGCGATCATGGAACTGAAAGGCTCGGAGCTCGACGACTGGTTCGACGATGACTGAAAGCCTGGACACCGGCGCGTTCCGCCGGCACGCCCACGAGGTAGCGGACTGGATTGCCGACTATTTCGAGGAGGTGGAAGGATTCCCGGTGCGCTCGCGGGCGCAACCCGGCGACCTGCTTGCCGCCCTGCCCTCCAGCGCGCCCGAACGGCCCGAGCCGATGGAGCGCATCCTGGCGGACTTCCGGCAGTTGATTCCGCCGGGCATGACGCACTGGCAGCACCCGTCCTTCTTCGCGTTTTTCCCCGCCAACTCCAGCCCGCCATCGGTGCTGGCGGAGATGCTCACCGCCGGCATGGCGGCCCAGTGCATGCTGTGGGAAACCTCTCCAGCCGCCAACGAACTGGAAGCCCGCATGATGGAGTGGCTGCAGGAGTTGCTCGGTCTGCCGCACGAATGGCGAGGCGTGATCCAGGACTCGGCTTCCGGAGCAACGCTTTGCGCGATGCTCGCGGCGCGCGAGCGGGAGAGAGAGAACACGGTGGTCGACAGGCTTGCGTTCTATACTTCCGACGAAGCCAATTCCTCGGTCCACAAGGGCGCCCGGATCGCCGGATTCCCGCTGGACTGCATCCGCAGCATCGACACGGACCAGCACCAGGCAATGAAGCCCGATGCGCTCGCGCAGACGATCGAGGCCGACCGGGCGGCGGGACTGACCCCGGCCTGCGTCGTAATCACCCTGGGCACGACCGGCACCGGCGCGATGGATCCGCTGGCGGAGATCGGCGAGATATGCCGGCGCGAAAACATCTACCTGCATGTGGACGCAGCCTGGGCCGGCAGCGCCCTGATACTGCCGGAATACCGGCGCCTGCTGGACGGCATCGAGCACGCCGACTCCTTCGTGTTCAATCCGCACAAGTGGATGTTCACCAACTTCGACTGCTCGGCGCACTTTCTCAAGGACCCCGAATCGCTGCAGCGTTCGCTGTCGATCAACCCCGTCTATCTGCAGAACACCAGCGACGAGCAGATCACCGAGTACCGCGATTTCGGCATCTCGCTCGGCCGCAGGTTCCGCGCATTGAAGCTGTGGTTCGTGATTCGCGCCTTCGGCGCCGAGGGCCTGCGCGAGAAGATCCGCTCGCACATCGACTGGACCCGGGAGCTCGCCGGGGAAATCGAGGCCGCTGACGATTTCGAACTGGTTACCGGCCCCAACCTCGCGCTGATCACCTGGCGCTATGCCCCCGGGGGCGTAAGCGGCGCGGCGCTGGACGAACTCAACGAGCGCTTGCTGCAGGCGATCAACGACGACGGCCGCCTGTACCTGACGCGGGGTTCCGTGAACGGCCGCATGGTCATCCGCTTTTCCATCGGCCAGACCCGCACCGAGGCCGAGCACGTGCGCTCAGCCTGGAAAACAATTCAGGAAATCGCGCTATCTATATGATAATGTTGTCTAACTATCTGAAAAGATAGTTAGATATCTGAAAAGATAGCTAGTGCTGTTCGGCGGGTTTGCCGATATCGGCGGCGGGGCGCTTGCGTTTTTTGCGCGCGGCCCTTTTCTTCTTCTTGCCCGTCTTGCCCCAACCCGGCGGCGGGGTGGGTTCCTCGCCGTCCATGATCTCGCCGATCTGGAGCTGCTCGATCGTCTCGTATTTGAGCAGCGCGTCGGCCATGGCGTGCAGGAACTCAATGTTGTCGACAAGAATGGTCCTCGCCCGCTCGTAGGCGGTGTCGATGATTTCGCGCACCTCCTTGTCGATCGCGTGCACCGTGGCGTCGGACACCTGCTTGTGCTGGGTGACCGTGCGGCCCAGGAACACCTCGCCGTCCTCCTCGCTGTAGGTCAGCGGGCCCAGCCGGCTGGACAGGCCCCACTTGGTGACCATGTTGCGCGCGATCGCGGTGGCGCGCTCGATATCGTTGGAGGCCCCGGTGGTCACAGCGTCCTTCCCGAAGATCAGCTCCTCGGCCACTCGTCCGCCGAACAGGCTGGTGATCTGGCTGGTCAGGCGCTGCTTCGAATGGCTGTGGCGGTCGACTTCCGGCAGAAACATCGTGACGCCCAGCGCGCGGCCGCGCGGAATGATCGTGACCTTGTGCACCGGGTCGTGCTCGGGCACGTTCAGGCCCACGATGGCATGCCCGGATTCGTGATAGGCGGTGAGCTTGCGCTCCTCGGGGCTCATCACCATGGACTTGCGTTCGGTGCCCATCAGGATCTTGTCCTTGGCCTTCTCGAACTCCTCCATGGTCACGGACTTGTTCCCGACCCGGCCGGCCAGCAGGGCCGCCTCGTTGACCAGGTTGGCGAGGTCGGCGCCGGAAAAACCGGGCGTTCCGCGCGCCAGCGTGCTGGCGGAAACGCTGTCGTGGATCGGGACCTTGCGCATGTGGACCTTGAGAATCAGCTCGCGGCCGCGAATGTCCGGCAGGGGCACCACCACCTGCCGGTCGAAGCGGCCGGGGCGCAGCAGCGCCGGATCCAGCACATCGGGCCGGTTGGTGGCGGCGATGACGATGATGCCCTCGCTGCCCGCGAACCCGTCCATCTCCACAAGGAGCTGGTTCAGCGTCTGCTCGCGCTCGTCGTGTCCGCCGCCCAGTCCGGCGCCCCGGTGGCGGCCGACCGCGTCGATCTCGTCGATGAAGATGATGCACGGCGCCTGTTTCTTGGCCTGCTCGAACATGTCGCGCACTCTCGATGCGCCCACGCCCACGAACATCTCGACGAAATCCGAGCCGGAAATGGTGAAGAAGGGAGCTTCGGCCTCGCCGGCGATCGCGCGCGCCAGCAGGGTCTTGCCGGTGCCGGGCGGGCCCACCATGAGCACGCCCTTGGGGATCTTGCCGCCGAGCCGCTGAAACTTCGAGGGGTCCTTCAGGAACTCGACCACCTCGGCAACCTCCTCCTTTGCTTCCTCGATGCCGGCGACGTCCTCGAATGTCACGGGGGTCTGGTCCGGGTTGAGCAGACGGGCGCGGCTGCGGCCGAAGGACATGGCCCCGCCACGGCCGCCCACACCGCCCTGCATCTGGCGCATGAAATACAGCCAGATGCCGATCAGCAGCAGGAACGGCAGCAGGTTGAGCAGGAAGGAGACCCAGGCGCTCTCCGACTTCGGTTTGGGCGAATGCACCTCCGCGCCGCTCGCGGTGAGTTCTCGAACCAGTTCGGAATTGTCCGTGGAGGGCGGGCTGTAGGTTACGAATTTCTGTCCGCCGACCTGTTCGCCGCGAATCGTGCGGTCTTCCAGTATTTCGACTTCCTTGATCCCGCCGTTGCCCACCAGTTCGAGGAACTGCGAGAAACTGATCTCCTCGGCCTGAGTACCCCGGTTGTTCAGGGGCTGCAGCAACATCATCAGGGCCAGCGCTATGACCAGCCACAGGAAGATATTCTTGGTGAACTTGTTCATTATCCGGCGCCGTCAGGCCATACAACCATACATGAAGGGCCGCGGCGCGCGAAACGCAGCGGGGCGGGCCGGCGTCCGCTTATCGCATGAATACGCATCAAGTTTCATTCGGGCTGCGGCACGATCCTCAGATAGGGCTTGGGCGCTTTCCAGCCGTCCGGGAACTTCTCCCTGGCCTGCTCGTTGGACACGGCGGGCACGATGATGACGTCCTCGCCCCAGTTCCAGTTCACCGGAGTCGCGACCTGGTGGGCGGCGGTGAGCTGACAGGAATCGAGCAGCCGGAGCACTTCGTCGAAGTTGCGCCCGGTGCTCATTGGGTAGGTCAGCATGGCCTTGATGCGTTTGTCCGGCCCGATGATGAACACGGAACGAACGGTGAGATTGTCGACCGCGGTCCGTCCCGCGGACTGGTCGCCGGCCGAAGCCGGCAGCATGTCATACAGCTTGGCGACCGCGAGATCGGAATCGCCGATCAGGGGGTAGGTGACCGCGTGCCCCTGGGTCTCCTCGATGTCCTTGACCCATTCGCGGTGATCGCTCACCGGATCGACGCTGAGCCCGATCACCTGGGCATTGCGCTTTGCGAATTCGGGCATCAGCCCCGCCATGTAGCCCAGCTCGGTTGTGCAGACCGGCGTGAAATCCTTCGGATGAGAAAACAGAATCGCCCACCCGTCGCCGATCCAGTCGTGGAACCGGATCTCTCCTTCCGTGGTCTCGACCGTGAAGTCGGGCGCTATGTCGTTAATCCTCAAGCTCATGGGGCCTCTCCATAATTCGTTGGGACCGCTGCATTCCGATGCGGATCAGTTCCGAAATTGTACCAAAGCGGGTATTTGTAATCGCCGGCGTGGAATGTCGACACCCTATGATTTGAGGACATTCAACGGAATCTTCAAGTAGCGGCTGCCGTTGGATTCCGGCGCCGGCAGGCGGCCGGCCCGAATATTGACCTGCATGGCCGGAAGCATGAGCCGGGGGGTCGAGAGCTCCGCGTCGCGCGATTCGCGGCGGGCAATGAACTCGCTGCGCGAGACGCCGTGGCCGCAATAGATATTGTCGCTGCGCTGCTCGGCCACCGTCGTCTCCCAGGCGACCGCGCGCTTGCCCGATGCGCCGCTGTCGTGACCCACGAACACCCTCGTCGCGGGATCGAGCGCCAGAACGCGCTGCAGGGAGTCGAACAGGACGGCCGCCGAGCCGCCCGGGAAATCGCACCGCCCGCAGCCCGTATCCGGCATCAGCAGCGTGTCGCCCACGAAGACGGTGTCGCCGATAACGTAACAGGCGCAAGCCGACGTGTGTCCCGGCGTATGCAGGACCCAGGCCTCGATCCCGCCAAGCGCGAAACGCTCTCCGTCGGAGAAAAGGTGGTCGAAGTCGGACCCGTCGGCAGCGAAACCATCGCCGGAATTGAAGACGCCGGCAAAGTGCCGCTGCACCTGGACGACGCCGCTGGATATCGCCAGGCGCCCTCCCAGCCGGTCCTGTACGTACTGCGCCGCGCTCAGATGGTCCGCATGCACATGCGTTTCAATGATCCAGTCGAGCGTCAGCCCGCTCCCTTGCACGGCCGCCATGGCCTGATCGACGTGGCCGTAATCGGTCCTGCCCGAAGCCGGACGGTAGCCGAGCACGGGGTCGATGAGCGCGGCGCGGCCAGTGGCGGGATCGCTGACCACATAGGTAACGGAGTGGGTCACAGGGTCCCAGAATCCTTCGACCTGCGGTTTCATGCCCGGCCCACCAGGTAGGTTTCGCGGCTGGCCTTCCTCGAAGCGGCCGGAGTCCGCAACTGCACTTTCTCAAGGCCTGCGCGCGCTTCGGCCAGAAATTCCTCGAAGCCGGAGCCCTGGAAGAGCTTGGTTACGAACACTCCGCCGGGACGCAGCAAAGCCAGGGCCGTCACCAGAGCGATTTCCGCCAGCTCCAGGGACACGGCCTGGTCCCGGTCTCGGTTCCCGCTGAGTCTGGGCGCCAGGTCCGAGATGACCGCATCCGCGGGGCCTTGCAGGACCTCGTCCAGCCGACTCAGCGTTTGCTCCGCGGTAATGTCGCCCTGCAGCACCACGATATTTCCCAGCGATTCCATCGGTTCGATATCAACGGCCACGACCTGTCCCTTCGGGCCGATTCTGCGCTCGGCATACTGGCTCCAGCTTCCCGGCGCCGCCCCCAGGTCCACGACCCGGTCCCCCGGGCGGAACAGACGGCTTCTCCGGTCCAGTTCCTCAAGCTTGTAAACCGCGCGCGATCGCCAGCCTTCCGACTTTGCGCGTCTTGCCCAATGGTCCGTCCAGCCGTTCGACTTCATGGCATTCAGCGCACCGGTTCGCCATTCACACGATGCTATCCGTAACTGACGGACAGGATCTCGTAGCGGCGCACCCCGCCCGGCGTATTGAGCGTGATCTCGTCGCCCTCGTACTTGCCGATCAATGAACGGGCCATGGGAGATACGAAGGATATGGCGTCGTCCCGCACCCGCGCTTCGTCCTCGCCCACGATCTGGTAGCGGACCTGCTTTCCGCCGTCGAGACTGCTAAGTTCCACGGTTACGCCGAACACGACCCGTCCGTCATGCGGGATACGGTCGAGGTCGATGACCCGGGCGTGGGCCAGGCGGCCTTCGATGTCGCGGATGCGGGCCTCGACCAGCCCCTGCTGTTCCTTGGCCGCGTGGTACTCGGCGTTCTCGCGCAGGTCGCCGTGCTCGCGGGCCTCCCCTATGGCGCGCGCCAGGCGCGGACGGTCCTCGTTCCTCAGCCGCTTCAATTCCTCGCGCAGCGCCTGTTCGCCGGCGGGGGTCATGGGAACCTGGGTCATGTCGCCATTGCCTCGTGCAGATCCTGCAGCCGCGATACCGCGCCTGCGCCGTAATAGTCGATCGCCCGGCAGGCCGCGTCGGCAGCCGCCAGGGTCGTGAAATAGGTGACGTTGTTGCCCACGGCCTGGGCGCGTATTTCGTGCGACTCCAGGATCGAGGCGCGCCCCTCCGTGGTGTTCACGATCAGGTCCACCTCGCCGTTGCAGATCAGGTCCACGATATGCGGGCGCCCCTCGCGCACCTTGTTGATGCGCTTGCAGGAAACCCCGTGCCGGGCCAGGAAGCTGGCGGTACCGTGCGTGGCCACCAGGTCGAATCCCTTCATCTGGAGCATGCGCGCCAGGTCCACCGAATCCTCCTTGTCCGGATCGCGCAGCGACAACAGCGCCGCCCCGCCGCGCTTCAGGTCCACACCGGCGCCTTCCTGGGCGCGCGCGTAGGCTTCGGCAAAGCTGGTTCCCACGCCCATGACTTCGCCGGTTGACTTCATTTCCGGCCCGAGTATCGGATCCGCGCCGGGGAAACGGGAGAACGGAAAGACCGATTGCTTGACCGAGAAATACGCCGGCCGCGGAGGATCGCCTACTCCCTGTTGGTCCAGGGTGCGCCCCACCATGACCAGCGCCGCGACCTTGGCGAGCTGGATGCCGACGGCCTTGGAGACGTAGGGAACGCTGCGCGAGGCGCGGGGATTCACTTCCAGGACATAGATGTCGCCGTCCTGGATCGCGAACTGCACGTTCATCAGCCCGCGCACGCCCAGGGCCCTGGCAAGAAGCCCGGTCTGGCGCGCCAGTTCCTCCTGCACTTCCTCGCCGGCCGTCGCGGGCGGCAGGCAGCAGGCGGAGTCCCCGGAGTGGACGCCGGCCTGCTCGATGTGCTCCATGATTCCGCCGATCAGTACCCGTTCGCCGTCGTAGATCGCGTCCACGTCGAATTCCACCGCCCGGGGCAGAAACTCGTCCAGCAGCACCGGGCTCTCGTTGGACACGGACACGGCCTCGGCCATGTAGCGCCGCAGTTCCTCCTCGCCGTGCATCACGTCCATCGCGCGCCCGCCCAGCACGTAGGAAGGCCTGAGCATCAAGGGGTACTTGAGTTCCCGCGCCAACCTCACGGCCTCATCGACCGAGCGGGCGGTGCGGTTCTCCGGCTGCTTAAGGCCCAGTTCCCGGAGCAGGTCCTTGAAGCGCTCGCGATCCTCGGCCCGGTCGATGGCGTCCGGGGGCGTCCCGATAATCGGGGCGCCGGCGCGGTCCAGGTCCCGCGTGATCCGAAGCGGCGTCTGGCCGCCGTACTGGACGATCACGCCCTCGGGCTTCTCGCGCCCGACGATCTCCATCACGTCCTCGACCGTCAGGGGCTCGAAATACAGCTTGTCGGAGGTGTCGTAGTCGGTGGACACGGTCTCGGGGTTGCAATTGACCATGATCGTCTCGTAACCGGCTTCGCGCAGCGCCAGCGCCGCGTGCACGCAGCAATAGTCGAACTCGATGCCCTGCCCGATCCGGTTGGGCCCGCCGCCCAGGATCATGATCTTGGCCCGGTCGGAAGGTTCCGCCTCGCATTCCTCCTCGTAGCTGGAATACATGTAGGCCGTGGACGTGGGAAATTCCGCCGCGCAGCTGTCGACGCGCTTGAAGACCGGCCCTATTCCCGCCGACCGCCGCCGCTCCGTCACCTGCCGCTCGCTCACGCCGAGCAGATGCGCCAGGCGGCTGTCGGCAAAGCCCTTGCGCTTCAGTTGCAGAAGCCGGTCATCGCCCAGGGCCTCCATTCCGGCGGTCTTCACGGCCTCTTCCTCGCGCACCAGGTCGGCGATCTGGCCTATGAACCACGGATCGATCCGGCACAGTTCGAAGACTTCGCGCTCGGACATCCCCAGGCGCAGCGCGTCGGCCACGTACAGCAGGCGTTCCGCACCGGCCGTGCGCAGTTCCTCGCCCACCAGCGCCCGCGCGTCGGGATCGGAGGAGTCCACCCGTTCGCACAGCCCGTCGATGCCGATCTCCAGGCTCCGCAGGGCCTTCTGCAGCGATTCCTGAAAGGTCCTGCCCAGCGACATCGCCTCGCCGACCGACTTCATCTGGGTGGTCAGCCGCGCATCGGCGCGCGGGAACTTCTCGAACGCGAAGCGCGGCGCCTTGGTCACGATGTAGTCGATCGCCGGCTCGAAGGAGGCCGGCGTCAGTCCCGCGGTAATCTCGTTCCTGAGTTCGTCCAGCGTATAGCCGATGGCCAGCTTGGCCGCCACCTTGGCGATGGGAAAGCCGGTGGCCTTGGACGCCAGCGCCGACGAGCGCGAAACCCGCGGATTCATTTCGATCACCACCATGCGGCCGTCATCGGGATGAATCGCGAACTGCACGTTGGAGCCGCCGGTGTCCACGCCGATCTCCCTCAGCACCGCGATGGACGCGTCGCGCATGCGCTGGTATTCCTTGTCGGTCAGCGTCAGCGCCGGCGCCACGGTAATCGAGTCGCCGGTGTGTATGCCCATGGGATCGACGTTTTCGATCGAGCACACGATGATGCAGTTGTCCCGGCGGTCGCGAACCACCTCCATCTCGAATTCCTTCCAGCCCAGCACCGACTCCTCGACCAGCGCCGAGTGGCTGGGTGACGCGTCCAGCGCCCGCGCCATCGCCGATTCGAACTCGGCCGCGTCGCGGGCAATGCCGCCGCCCACGCCGCCCAGGGTAAAGGACGGGCGGATGATGGCCGGATAACCGATCTCGCCGATCACCTCCATCGCCTCGGGAACGCTGCGGACCATCCACGAACGGGGGGTTTCCAGGCCAATGGACAGCATGGCGTCGCGAAAGCGCTCGCGGTCCTCGGCCTTGTCGATAACGTCGCCGCGCGCGCCGATCAGTTCCACCCCGAACTGCTCGAGCACGCCCTCCCGGTCCAGTTCCAGCGAGGTATTCAGGCCGGTCTGTCCGCCCATCGTGGGAAGCAATGCATCCGGACGCTCGCGCTCGATCACCGCCGCAAGGGAGCGGGCGTTGACCGGTTCGATATAGACGGCGTCGGCGGTTTCCGGGTCGGTCATGATGGTGGCCGGGTTGGAATTGGCCAGCACCACGCGGTAACCCTCCTCGCGCAGCGCCTTGCACGCCTGAACGCCGGAATAGTCGAATTCGCAGGCCTGACCGATCACGATCGGGCCCGCGCCGATGATCAGCACGCTTTCGAGATCGTCCCTGCGAGGCATGGGGTCAAGAGTCCCCGATCAGTCCGGCGAAGCGTTCGAAGGCGTAGCCCAGATCGTGGGGGCCCGGGCTGGCCTCGGGGTGGCCCTGGAAGCCGATGGCGGGACGGGAGCGGTGCGCCAGGCCCTGCAGGGTTCCGTCGAACAGCGAGCGATGGGTGGCCCGCAGGCAATCGGGCAGGCTTTCTTCTTCCACGGCAAAGCCGTGGTTCTGGCTGCTGATGGCCACCTCTCCGCTTTCGAGGTCCACAATAGGATGATTGGCCCCGTGATGTCCAAATTTCATCTTCATTGTGCGTGCACCGCAGGCGAGACCCAGAATCTGGTGCCCGAGACATATGCCAAGAACAGGCGTGCCCGAGTCCAGAATCTCCTTTACCGCCTCGATCGCATAGGTGCAGGGCTCGGGATCGCCGGGACCGTTTGACAGGAAAATGCCGTCCGGCTTGAGCGAAAGGGCCTCGCTTGCCGGCGCCTCGGCGGGCAGCACGGTCACGCGCCGGGCCAGACGGGCCAGCGAGCGGAGAATGTTGCGCTTGACGCCGTAGTCGTAGGCCACGATCCGGTCGAACTTCCGACCTTGCGCGCCGCCGGTCCAGCCAATTTCCGGATCTCCGGCATCCACCGGCCATTCATAGGCCGAGTTGACGCTCACGACGCGGGCCAGGTCCATGCCGACCATGCCCGGCGCGGCGCGGGCCCTGGCCAGCGCCTCGTCGGACCGGTCCGTGCCGGTCAGGATGCAGCCCTGCTGCGCGCCCTCTTCCCTCAGGATGCGCGTCAGCCGCCGGGTATCGATCCCGGCGATCGCAACCGTGCCCTCGTCGCGCAGAAAGTCCGTAAACGGCGTGTCCTTGCGCCAGTTGCTTTCGACCACGGGCAGGTCGCGGATGATGAGGCCCGCCGCGTAAACCCGGTCGGACTCGTAGTCTTCGCGGTTGGCGCCGGTGTTGCCCACGTGGGGCACGGTCAGGGTAACGATCTGCCGGCAATAGGAAGGGTCGGTGAGGATTTCCTGGTAGCCGGTCATGGCGGTGTTGAACACCACCTCGCCCTGAGTCTCTCCATCGGCGCCGATCGACCAGCCACGGAACACGGCCCCGCCCGCCAAGGCTAGCACCGCAGATTTCACCGGGTCACGGAAGCCGCCATTACGGAGGACAAATCGTACAGTCCGGACGGTCGTCCGGCAAGCCAGCGTGCGGCGCGCAGCGCGCCGGCGGCGAATACGCCGCGGCTCAGGCTCTGGTGCCGCAATTCCAGCACTTCCTCGTTGCCGGCCAGCAACACGGAATGATTGCCGGAATAACCCCCTCCGCGCACCGCGCTGAACCCTATGGAGCCCTTCTCCCGCGCACCGGTCTGCCCGTGGCGCTGGAATACGGCAACGTCGGAGAATTCCCGTCCGCGCGCCGCGGCGGCCGTCCTGCCGAGTTGCAGCGCGGTGCCCGACGGAGCGTCGGCCTTGCCTCGATGGTGGGTCTCGACGATTTCGAGATCGTAGTCCTCACCGAGCTGCCCGGCCGCTACCCTGAGCAGTTCATTCAGCACGTACACGCCCAGGCTCATGTTGCTGGCCTGCAAAACGGCGATCCGCCCGGCAGCCCTTTCGAGGGCCGCCTGGCCCTCCTCGCCGATTCCGGTCACGCCCTCCACCAGCGCGCAGCCGGCCTCGGCGCAGGCCGACGCGATCTCCGCGGTCGCGGAGGAGGAGGAAAAATCGACCGCCACATCAGCCCCGGCAATGCTTTCGGCCGGCGAAGCCGTAACCTCGACGCCGGCGGCGGGAAGGTTTGCGGCCAGCCCGGCGTCCTGACCGATCCAGGCATCGTCGGGCGCCGCCAGGGCGCCGGCAAGCTCCAGGTCGCCGGCGGCGGCCACCCGTGTCATCAGTTCGCGGCCCATGCGGCCGCTGGCTCCCAGCAGGCTGATCTTCATGATGCGCGCCGCTCGCTTCCCTTGCCCCGCGCCCATTCGAGCCAGCGCGCCCGGCGGGGCTGCTGGCGGTCGCCCTGGCTCTCAAGCTCCCGGGCAAACTGCTTGAGCAGCCGCTTTTGCGCGCCGTTCAAGTCCACGGGCGTTTCCACTTCGATATGGCAGAAGAGGTCGCCCTTGCGTCCGCCGCGGGCCGGTTTGACGCCGCGATTGCGCAGGCGGAAAGTGCGCCCGGATTGGGTGCCGGCGGGAATCTTCAGTTTCACGTTTCCGGTCAGTGTCGGCACTTCCACCTCTCCACCCAGGGCAGCGGTGGTAAAGCTTAATGGAAAGCGGCAGTGCAGATTGGCCCCGTCCCGCTCAAACAAGGCATGCGGCCGGACATTCATTTCCACCAGCAGGTCGCCGGCCGGACCGCCGCGTTTTCCGGCATTGCCCTTGCCGCGCACGCGGGAACGGTCGCCCGTGTCCACGCCCGGCGGCACCTTGAGCGAAATCTCCTCGCTCTTGCGGACCGCGCCGTTGCCGGAGCAATCCCCGCAGGGATCGGACACGACGCGCCCCTCGCCGCCGCACGCGCCGCAGGTCTGCCGGATGGAAAAGATTCCCTGCCGCACCTGGGTCTGCCCCGTGCCTCCGCAGCGCCCGCAGGTGCTCAATCCCGTCCCGGGCCGGGCTCCGGAGCCGGAACAGGTGGAACAGGCCACCGTGCGCGGAATGGTGATCCGCATATCGGCGCCGAATATGGCCTGGGTAAATTCCAGGTCAAGCCGGTAGCGCAGGTTGGCGCCACGGCGGGACTGGCGCCCGCCGCCGCGCCTGCCGCCGAACACTTCGCCGAAGATGTCGCCGAAGATCGTGTTGAAAGGGTCTGCTCCCGCGCCGGAGCCGGCGCCCGCTTCGACGCCGGCATGGCCGAACTGATCGTATGCGGCGCGCTTCTGCTCGTCGCTCAGGACCTCGTAGGCGCGCTTGGCCTCCTTGAAGCGATTGGCGGCTTCCTCGCCCTGGTCGGGATTGCGGTCCGGGTGATAGCGCATGGCCAGGCGCCGGAATGCCTTCTTGACATCCGCTTCCGACGCGTTGCGGTCCACGCCGAGAACCTCGTAGTAGTCCCGCTCAGCCATTCAGGTTACTCCCTTCGAGTCCGCCGTCTCTTTGCCTCCTCCGTCCGGGAGACGCATGAATACATCCCTGTAGCTTGCTCCGGCATCCCTGCCTCCAATACTCCCGGACGGAGGAGGCAAAGAGACGGCTACGGTGTGCGTAGCAATCAGGCGGACTTCTTCTGGTCGTCGGGCGTGACGTCCTCGAACTCGGCGTCGGTGACGTCGGCGTCATCGCCGCCGGAGTCCATTTCCGGTTCCGCGCCTGCGGCGCCCTGCTCGGCCTGCGCCTGCTCCTGGTAGACGCGCTGGGCAAGGCCGGCGGCCGCCTCGGACAGCGCACGGCTCTTGGCTTCGATCACCGACTTGTCGTCGCCCTGAAGCGCCGTCTTCAGGTCGGCGATCGCCGACTCGATGGCGGCCCGCTCGTCCGGCTGCACCTTTTCGCCCAGGTCGGACAGCGCCTTCTCGCTGGAGTGCACCAGCCCGTCGGCCTGGTTGCGCACGTCCACCAGCTCGCGGAACTTGCGGTCCTCCTCGGCATGCATCTCGGCTTCCTGGACCATCTGGTCGATCTCCTTGTCGGACAGCCCGCTGGAAGCCTTGATCACGATCTTCTGCTCGCGTCCGGTGGCCTTGTCCTTGGCCGACACGTTCAGGATGCCGTTGGCGTCGATATCGAAGGTCACCTCGATCTGCGGCACGCCGCGCGGCGCCGGCGGAATGTCGGTCAGGTCGAAGCGCCCCAGCGACTTGTTGTCCGCGGCCCGCTGCCGTTCGCCCTGCAGCACGTGGATCGTCACCGCGGACTGTCCGTCCTCGGCGGTGGAAAACACCTGGTTGGCGCGGGTCGGAATCGTCGTATTCTTGTCGATCAGCCGGGTCATGACCTGCCCCAGCGTCTCGATACCCAGGGACAGCGGGGTCACGTCGAGCAGCAATACGTCCTTGACGCTCCCGGAAAGGACGCCGGCCTGGATGGCGGCGCCCAGCGCCACGGCCTCGTCGGGATTCACGTCCTTGCGCGGATCGCGGCCGAAGAAGTCGCGCACGGCTTCCTGGACCTTGGGCATGCGGATCTGGCCGCCCACAAGTATCACGTCGTTGATATCGCCCACCGACAGACCGGCGTCGGAAAGCGCCGTGCGGCAGGGCCCGATCGTGCGGTTGATGAGGTCCTCCACCAGGGCCTCGAGCTTGGCGCGGGTGACCCGGATGTTCATGTGCTTGGGACCGTCCGCGTCGGCGGTGATGAACGGCAGGTTGATTTCCGTCTGCTGCTGCGTGGACAGTTCGATCTTGGCCTTCTCCGCAGCCTCCTTCAGGCGTTGCATGGCCAGCGGGTCCTTGCGGATGTCCACGCCCTGCTCCTTCTCGAACTCGCCGGCGAGGTAGTCGATCAGCCGGTTGTCGAAGTCCTCTCCGCCCAGGAAGGTGTCGCCGTTGGTGGCCAGCACTTCGAACTGCGTCTCGCCGTCGATCTCGGCAATCTCGATGATCGAAATATCGAAGGTGCCGCCGCCCAGGTCGTAGACGGCGATCTTGCGGTCGCCGCGCTGCTGGCCCATGCCGTAGGCCAGCGCGGCCGCGGTGGGCTCGTTGATGATGCGCTTGACCTCGAGCCCGGCGATCCTGCCGGCGTCCTTGGTGGCCTGGCGCTGGGAGTCGTTGAAATAGGCCGGAACCGTAATCACGGCTTCAGTCACGTCCTCGCCCAGGAAATCCTCGGCGGTCTTCTTCATCTTCTGCAGCACGCGCGCGGAAATCTCGGGCGGGGCGATCTTGCGCCCCTTGACCTCCACCCAGGCGTCGCCGTTGTCCGATTCCACCAGCTTGTACGGCACCATCTCGGCATCGCGCTGCACGACGCTGTCCTTGAACCTGCGCCCGATCAGACGCTTGATCGCGTAGAGCGTGTTGGTGGGATTGGTAATGGCCTGGCGCTTGGCGGACTGGCCCACCAGGACCTGGTCGTCCTTGGCGAAAGCGACGATGGAAGGCGTGGTGCGGTCGCCTTCGGAATTCTCGATGACCCTGCCCTGCTTGCCGTCCATGACGGCCACGCAGGAATTGGTGGTCCCCAGATCGATTCCGATTATTTTGCTCATGCGTGTTTCTCCATGAACTTCAACATATTTGTTACCTCTACCCGATATGAGGATTCACACCCCGCAATTCAACGGCTCCGCCGCGCTTCAGCCGTCCTCAGGGTCCTGCGCCGCGGGAGGTCCGGAGCAAACCACGACGCGTGCCGCGCGCAGCAGCCGCCCCTGCATGAGATAGCCCTTCTGCATGACGGCGATCACGCTGTCGGCAGCCACCGAATCAGACGGCTGCATGCTCACCGCCTCGTGGCGTTCGGGGTCGAAGGGCTCGCCCTCGGGGTCCACCGCCTCGACGCCGAACTGCTCCAGCGCCTTGAGGAGCTGGCGGAGCGTGGCCTGCTGACCTTCCAGGAGAGTGTCGGCGGTGGCGCCGTCGGCGGAGCTCAGGCCCAGTTCCAGGCTGTCGATGGACGCCAGGAGTTCGCGCGCGATCTGCCGCTGTCCGCGCCCGTATGCATTGCTGATTTCCCTTTGCGCGCGCCTGCGAACATTCTCGGCCTCGGCCACCGCCCGCAAATGCGCCTCATGCTGTTCGTTGAGCGCGGCCTTCAGGCCCTCGATCTGCTTCGCAGGATCCTCCGGTTCGGCGGATTCGGCACTGTCCGCCGCATCCGGCGCGTCTGCCTCTTGCGGCTCTTCGGATTGCTTCCGCTCACTCATCAACGGTTTCCCCTTTGCTGCCGGGAGCGGGACGGGCCTGCTCCCATGTATTCCATGCGGGAGTACTATGGTGCATTATTCCTCTTTTTCAAGCCGCAACAGCCTGTTGGACTGCCGCCGAACAGAGGTCCCGCAAATGCCGAATATCCAGTTCCAAAGGGTGGCGATTCTTGCCCGCGACGGGCACGGCGCGATCGCGCGGGCGGCCGGCGAACTGGCGGCCCATCTGACCGAACTCGGATGCTCGGCAACGCTCTCGCACGGGCAGGAGAACCCGGCGGCGGCGCGCGAAGCCCAGTTGATCATCGCGATGGGAGGGGACGGCGCCATGCTGCGCGCGGCCCAGGTCGCCGTGCAGCGGAACACTCCCCTGCTGGGCGTCAACCTGGGCCGGCTCGGGTTCCTGGCCGACCTGGGCCAGGAACGATTCGAATCGGAACTTTCGGCGCTGCTGGCCGGCCAGTATTTTTCTGAACGCCGCATGCTGCTGAGCGCCCGGCTGACCCGCAGGAAGGGCAAGGCCCTGCGCGCCACGGCGGTCAACGACGTGGTGGCGCATCGCAGCGGCGGCGCGCGCATCCTGGAGCTTTCGACCACGGTGGACGGGCGGCATATCGCCACGCACCGCGGCGACGGGTTCATCGCCGCCACGCCCACCGGCTCCACCGCCTACGCGATGAGTTGCGGGGGGCCCATCGTGGACCCACGCCTCGACGCCACGGTCCTGGTGCCGATCTGTCCGCACAAACTGGACGACCGGCCGCTGGTGATTCCGGGCGCCGCGAAGCTCGCGCTGGCGATACCGGCGGACACCGGGATCAGCGCGGCCGTGAGTTGCGACGGAATCGATCTGGGCGTCCTGGAATACGGCCATACGCTGCATGTTTCCCGTTCCTCGCGCCGGCTCAAGCTGATCCATCCGTCCGATTACAACTATTTCTCGGTGCTTCGCGAGAAGCTCAACTGGGCCAAGGGGCCGGCAACACAAGGCGGCTAGATCCGTGCTGACCCACCTGGCCATCCGTAACCTGGCTGTGGTCGATTCCGCCGAACTGGACATTGAGCCGGGATTCACCGCGCTGACCGGGGAGACCGGCGCGGGAAAGTCCATCCTGGTGGAGGCGCTGTCGCTGGCCACCGGCGAGCGAGCGGACTCGAACCAGGTGCGTACCGGCGAGACGCAGGCGGACGTTACCGCCTGTTTCGAGGTCCCCGAGTCAACGCCTCTGCCTGAATGGGCCGGCGATTACGACCTGGCCGACGAGTGCATCATGCGGCGGGTCATCCGCGCCGACGGGCGCTCGCGCGGCTCGCTGAACGGCGTACCGGTTCCCGCCCGCCGCCTGCGCGAGCTGGGCGCCTGCATCGTGGACATCTCCGGGCAGAAGGCGCACCAGGCCTTGCTTCATACCGGCGCGCAACTGCGCATCCTCGACGAGTTCGGTGGGCTGTCGAAATCCGTGGAAGACTTCTCGGCGCGCTACGAGGAACTGCGCGAAGCGGAACGTGAATGCGACTCCCTGAAGCAGCGCGCCGGCGAGCGCGCGGCGCGCCAGGACCTGCTGAACAGCTGGATCGGCGAGCTCGAGGCCCTGAAGCCCCGGGCGGGCGAACTGGAACAACTGGACCGCATTCGCCTGCGCCTGGCCAACCGGGCGCGCCTGCTCGAAACGGCAGGCAGCGCCCTCGATGCGCTGCGTGAAAGCGAGCACTCCGCCGGCGGCGCGCTGGCTTCCGCCCGCCAGGCGCTCGAGAGCGCCGGCGAATTCGAGCCGGGCCTCAGGGAGGCGGCCCGCCTGATCGGCGAATCGGAAGTTCTGGTCGACGAGGCAGTGGCCTCAATTCAGCATGTCGGCATGGACCTGGAAGAAGAGGACGGCAATCTTGACGAGGTCCAGCAGCGGCGGCAGGCGCTCCTGGCCGTAGCCCGCAAGCACGGCAGCAGCCAGGAGGAACTGCCCGGGCTGGCCGTGGAACTGAAAGCAGAGAAAGAAAGCCTGGAATCGCTGGACGAACAGCTATCGCGGGCGCTCGGGCGCCGCGACGCATTGCGGCGTACAACGGAGGACGGCGCCGCCGCCCTGTCCGAAGCCCGCCGGCGGGCGGCAACGGAGTTTGCCCGCGCGGTATCCGATCGCATGCAGGGCCTGGCGATGGAAGGCGGATCGCTTTCCGTTCGCTTCGGCGAGACCGACGCTGCAGGACGCCGGGGCCGCGACCGGGTGGAATTCCTGGTGGCGCTCAATCCCGGCCAGGCCGCGCGTCCGCTGGCGCGCTGCGCCTCGGGCGGCGAACTGGCCCGGATCGGACTCGCCATCCAGTTGGCGGCAGTGGGCGCACGACAGCCGCCGACCATGGTTTTCGATGAAGTCGACTCCGGAATCGGCGGCCGGGTAGCCGAAGTGGTTGGCGCCGGTCTGGCGGAACTCGGCGAGCGCGGACAGGTGCTTTGCGTGACCCATCTCCCGCAGGTCGCCAGCCAGGCCGGCCGGCAGATCCGGGTGAGCAAGATCGTGCGCGACGGCGGCACGCGAACGGTGTCCGCGCAACTGGCCGAAAGCGAACGGATACGGGAAGTTGCGCGTATGCTTGGGGGTGTGGAGATCACGCCCCGGACCCTGGCCCACGCCGAGGAGATGCTGGCGCGCGGGCGCGTCCGGCAGGCGCCGGGCGGCGGTTCTCATGCGGGAGCGGCGGGCAAGTGACGAGGAGCGTGCCGCGCAAGAACCTGCAGGCAGTGGGCCTGAAGGTCACCCAGCCCAGGCTCAGCATCTTTCGCGTGCTGGCGCAAAGCAGCGAGCGGCACATGAGCGCCGACGACATCCATCTCAGGCTGGCGGCGGACGACAACGAAATACCACTTGCGACGATCTACCGGGTGTTGACGCAGTTCGAACAGGCGGGCCTGGTTACGCGGCACAACTTCGAAAGCGGGCATTCCGTGTTCGAGCTGGACTCGGGCGATCACCACGACCACATGATCTGCGTCGACACCGGCGAGGTCATGGAATTCGTGAACGAGGACATCGAGCGCCTGCAGGAAGAAGTCGTCCGCTCGGCGGGATACGAACTGATCGACCACAGCCTGGTCCTGTACGTCCGCAAACGGCGCTGACCCGAACGGCTATACTCCGCCTCCGCAATGAAGCCTTGCAGTCACTTGCGCCGCCTGGCCCTGATCGCCGCAGCCGGCGCGCTGCTGGCGGGCTGCGTCTACAAGGTCAACGTCTACCAGGGATGGATCACCGATCCCGGCGATATCGACAAGGTGGAGATGGGGATGACCCGCGAGCAGGTCGCCTATCTGCTGGGCACCCCGACGGTGCGCGACCCGTTTCACGCCGATCGCTGGGACTACGTGTTTACGCCCGGAACCCTCGAAGGCGAGCGCCGCATCGTCATGATCGAATTCTCGGACGAAGGCGTAAGCTCGATAGAAATCACGCCCCTGCCCGCCGGCTAGCACCCAGGCGCCGCGCCTCCATCGGATCGTTTTCCAGCGGCCGGTAGATCTCCAGCCGGTCGCCGTCCTCCAGCCGGTGTTCGTCGGCCACCGCGGTGCCGAACACGCCGAGCGGACAGTTCGCAGCGTCGATCTCCGGGAAAAGCGCGTCGATGCAGGACAGCAGGACCGCGCGCCGCGCCGTCGAGCCGGCTGGCACGCACAGCGACAGGACACGCTGCGCTCCCGGCAGTGCATAACTCACTTCAATGGCGATTTCGTCAGCCATGACGGGAGGCGATCTCCCTCGCCCGTCTGAGAAAGTCCTGGACCAGACGGTCGCACAAGGCCTCAAAGCTCGGCCGCAGCAACAAGTCCTGGGCCCTGCTGGAGAACTCGAACTCGATGCGCAGCGAAACCCTGCAGCCCGAGCCGGCCGGTTCGAATCGCCACTCCCCGCGCAGATGACGAAAAGGCCCCTCGCTCAGGTTCATGACCAGCCGGCGGGGCCGTTCCATCCGGTTCAGTGTGGTCAGTCGCTGCTTGAACACACCGCCTTTGAGGTCCAGGCTGGCCAGCGCCTCGTCCTCGTCCTGACGATGAATCTCGGCGCCGGCGCAGCCACGAAGAAAACGCGGGTAGTCCTCCACCGCGGCCACGAGATCGAAAACAGTCTCGGGCGAACCCGGCGTCAGGGCCTCTCTCGAGATTTCACGCATTCGTTTTATGATGCCGCCTGCGCGCTGATGCGACAATATGAACCTGACACGGCACTCGTGTCCTGGCCGGGGCGCCCGTTGCGCCTTGCGACACCGAATCCGAAGACATGGCGCGCAAACCACAACCGGGACGAATCGCGGCAAATCGCCGCGCATACCGTAACTTCGAGATCCTCGAGGAACTCGATGCCGGACTCGCGCTGCTCGGCTGGGAGGTCAAGGCCCTGCGCGCCAACCGCGCCAGCCTCGCGGAGGCCTTTGTTGCCATCCGCGATCGCGAAGCCTGGCTGACCGGCGCCAACTTCGCGCCGCTGCCGAACGCCAGCGCCCACCCGCCCCCGGTGCCCGACCGCAGCCGCAAGCTGCTCCTGCACCGCAACCAGATCGACCGGCTGGCCGGAAAGGTCCAGCAGCGCGGGCTCACCCTGATACCGCTGGCCTTGTACTGGAGCGGATCGAAGGTAAAGCTGCGCATCGGCCTGGGCAGGGGGCGCAAGCAGTACGACAAACGCCGGCTGGACCAGGAACGCGACTGGCAGCGGGAGAAACAGCGCCTTGCGCGGCACAAGGCCCAGGGCCGGTCCTGAGCCGGGCATGCGCGGCACGCAAGTTTGATAGCATACTTCGCGGTCGGGTTCCGGCGGGGGTTGGAGAAGTGATTTCAGGGCGTTGCAGGTTTTTCCTGGCTCCGGTCGCGGGTGTCGCGGCGCTGGTCGCGCTTGCCTGCCCGGCGGCAGCGCAGGACTCTGCCCGGGACGGCGCGGACGCCGGCTGGTACATCGGGGCCGGCCTCGGAGCCAACCGGGGCTCCACCCTGGATCAGGAGGGCTGGAACCGGGAGAGCTTCTGTTATCCCGACGCCGCCTGCTTCGATCAGGACCCCGTTCCCCTGGCTCCCGGATACCGCTGGCACTACGACGTCGGCCTGGACGACGGCGCCGCTTTCGAGCTGTCCGCCGGACGCTTTTTCGGCCGGACCCGCCTGGAGCTGGCGCTTGCACAACAGAGGAACGACACCAACCAGATGTTCAGGGACATCACCTACTACGACGGGGCCGCCATCCGGCCGCGGCCCGGCGGCACGGTCGAGGCCAACGGACGCGCCATGATCGACCACCTGAGCGTGCGTTCCGTTTCGCTGGATGCGTATTACGACTTCCCCGGCGCATGGGGCGCGATCACACCGTACGCGGGAGTGGGGCTGGGCCTGGCGTCGGTGGAGTTCGCCGACGTGTTTTACGCCAGCGATTACCAGGACACCTCGGCCGGCGGCGAAACGTACGACCCGCCGCTTTCGTTCTACAACAGCGCCCAGAACAACGATCTCAACGACACGGTCATGGTCTGGCGCCTGCACGCCGGGGCCGACTACAACCCGGGAGGCAAGGTGCGCGTGGGCCTGAAACTGACCTGGTCGGCCACCGGCGACTTCGAGGACATAGGCGATTACGAATACCACCCCATGCACCAACTGGACCCCGACCTGACCAACACCAATACCTTCAGCGGAACGCGCAGCTGGACGCTCATGCTGACGGTCAAGCGCCTGATCGGCAACTGACCGCGGCGCCGGACGAGCAACGCCACATGGACACTGGACCGACCCGCCGCGCCCCGCACCCAACCGGAGCTGCATGATGGCCGATACGCCCGATTCCGTCGCCAACGTTCGCTACGAGCCGAACGAAAAGCTGCCGAAGCCGCTCGCCTTCGGCCTTGGCCTGCAGTTCGCGGTGCTTTGTATTGCCGGCATCGTCCTGACCCCCGCGATCGTGATCCGGGCCGCGGGCGGCGCGGAATCCTACCTCTCCTGGGCGGTATTCGCCGCGGTTGCCATCAGCGGCGTCACGACCATCCTTCAGGCCGTTCGGGTGGGGCGCTTCGGATCGGGCTACGTGCTGGTCATGGGCACTTCGGCGACTTTCATCGCGGTCTGCATCGCCGCCATCTCCAAGGGCGGACCGGCCATGCTGGGCACGCTGGTCATCATCGCCTCCCTGTTCCAGTTCCTGCTGTCCGGGCGGCTTTCGTTGCTGCGCCGGGTGCTGACCCCGACCGTATCGGGCACCGTGATCATGTTGATTGCGGTGACCGTGATGCCGGTCGCATTCGACATGCTCAAGGACCTCCCCGAGGGCGCGCCGTCCTTCGCCACCCCGCTTACCGTGGTCGTGACACTGCTGATCATCGTGGCCATAGCCCTGCGGGGAAACGCCGTGCTGCGCCTGTGGGCGCCGTTGATCGGCGTCGTGGCCGGTTCGATTCTTGCGGGCTTCTACGGCCTCTACAACACGCAATTGGTTGCGGAAGCCGGCTGGGTCGGGCTTCCCGCCGGTAACTGGCCGGGGCTCAACCTCGACTTCGGCCCGGTCTTCTGGAGCCTGTTGCCGGCCTTCATCTTCGCCACCCTGGTGGGCGCCATCGAGACCATCGGCGACGGGCTCGCGATTCAACGCGTGTCGTGGCGCAAACCGCGCGCGCCGGATTTCCGGGCGGTCCAGGGCGCCGTGGCGGCCGACGGCGTCGGCAACCTGCTGTCGGGCCTCGCCGGCACGGTGCCCAACACCACCTACTCGACCAGCGTCTCGGTGACCGAGCTGACCGGCGTCGGGGCGCGCAGGGTGGGAATCGCCGTGGGAGCGATCTTCCTGGCGGTGGCGTTTCTTCCCAAGGCGCTGGCCATGATCCTGGCCATACCCGGACCGGTGGTGGCGGCCTACGTCATCGTGCTCATGGCGATGCTGTTCATGGTCGGGATAAAACTGGTGATCCAGGACGGCATGAACGCCCGCAACGGCCTGATCTGCGGCGTGTCCTTCTGGATCGGCACCGGTTTCCAGGCCGGCGTCATCTTCCCGGAGTTCTTCTCGGAATTTGCCGGCGGGATGATGGAGAACGGCATGACGGCCGGTGGACTCACGGCTGTGCTCATGACCCTGTTCCTCGAACTCACGGCGCCGCGCCGCCGACGTCTCGAGGCGGAGTTCGCGGTGTCCGCCCTGCCCCGGATCCAGGAATTCCTGGAGTCGTTCACAAAGCGCAGCGGCTGGTCGGACGCGATGGCCGGCCGGCTTCAGGCCGCCAGCGAGGAAACCCTCCTGACCCTGCTCGACCACCAGGACGACGAAAACCAGGCAAAGCGACGGCTGTTGCTGGTAGCGCACAAGGAAGGCGACGGCGCGGTCCTGGAACTCATCGCGGCGCCCGGCGAAGGCAACGTGGAGGACCGGATGGCCCTGCTGGTGGAACAGAGCTCCAGCCAGGCGCCGGAACATGAAGTCTCGCTGCGCTTGCTGCGCGGCCTGGCTTCGTCCGTCCACCACCAGCAATACCACGATACCGACATCGTCACCGTGCGTGTGGACACGCCAAGAACCGTTGCGGGAGCAGCCGGATGAGCTTCCTGGCCCTGTTGAAGCGCTATCTCGGCCCCGTACTCATCGTGGCGGGAGGCTTCCTGCTGGCAATCGCCATCATTGCCACGGGTCCCAGGCCGGACCGCCAGGCGCGGCCGCCGGACGCTCCCTCGGTCCTGACCATTCCGGCACTCAAGGGCCCCGGGGAATTGAGCGTCAGAGCGCACGGAACCGTCGTGCCCAAGACCGAGAGCAATCTGGTCGCCGAAGTGGCGGGTCGGATTGTCGCCGTTTCTCCTTCCATGGTGTCGGGCGGGTTTTTCTCGCGGGGCGACGTGCTGCTCGAAATCGAGCGGATCGACTACGAAGCCGCCCTGGAGCAGGCGCGGGCCGCGCTCGCTTCCGCCGAGAGCGAACTCGCCAACGCCGAAATCACTTTCGACCGCGCGGAAGAACTGGCAGCCACCCAGGCGGTCAGCCAGGCCGATCTAGACAAGGCGCTGAACCAGCTCAATCTTTCCCGCGCGGGCCAGCGTCAGGCCACGGCGGCACTGGCGCAGGCTGAACGCGACCTGGAGCGGACCCGCGTGACCGCGCCGTATGACGGGCGGGTGCGCTCCGAACGCGTGGACACCGGGCAGTTCGTATCGCGCGGCGAGTCCATCGCCACCCTTTATTCCACCGATTACGCGGAGGTGCGCCTGCCGGTCAAGGACCAGGACCTCGCCTATCTGCCCTTTACCCTCGCGCGTACCGACTCGCCTGCCGCGGCAAAGACCAAAGCGATACTGCGCGCCGAATTCGCCGGCGGCAGTTATGCATGGGAGGCCGACGTGGTGCGGACCGAAGGCGAACTGGATCCCTTGAGCCGTGTCGTCAACGTAATAGCGCAGGTGGCCGATCCGTATGAACCCGCAGACGGAGCGCCGCCGCTGATGGTCGGGCTCTTCGTCGAGGCGGACATCATCGGCAACACGGTCGAAGACGTCATTATGGTCCCCAGCGCGGCGCTGCAGACGGGCAACCGAATCTATGTCGTCGACAACGGCAATCGGCTTTCCTTCCGCGATGCCGAAGTCGTGTTCCTGAACGCCGAGATCGCCTACGTTCGGGTCGATGTAGCGGACGGGGAGCAGATCTGCGTAACGGCCCTGGATGACGCCGTCGAGGGCCAGAGCGTTCGCCCGACGCCCGCCCCGGCCGATTCCGCTGTGCCCGGATGAAGGCGATGATCGCCTGGTTCGCCACCAACAGGGTGGCGGCCAACCTCCTGATGGGATTTGCCGTTTTGGCCGGTCTTGCGTCGCTCGGCCAGATACCGGTCAAGCTCTATCCCGACTTCGACCTGCCCGTCATTACCGTCACCGTCCCCTACCTGGGCGCAGCCCCGGAGGAAGTGGAGTCCGGGATCTGCACCCGGATCGAGGAGCAGATCGAGGGCATCAACGGCATCAAGGAAGTGCGCTCAACCGCGATGGAGGGTCGCTGCAACGTCGTGGTGGAGCTCTTCTACGACGCCGACCGGTTCCTGGTGCTGGACGACGTCGATGCGCAGATCAACGCCATCGACACGTTTCCGCAGGAGGCGGAAAAACCGATTATTCAGTTGGTCACGCCGTCCAGCGTGGTCATGGAGATTGCCGTTACCGGCCCTGCCGACGAACGCGCGCTCAAGGAAATGGCGCGTCGCGTGCGCGACGACATCCTGAGGCTTGACGGCGTCACGCATGCGGAAGTCACCAATGCGCGGCCGTACGAAATTTCCGTTGAAATCTCCGAACTGTCGCTGTCGCGCAACAACCTGACGTTCGACGACGTCGCGAGCGCGCTGCGCATGCGTTCGCTGGACCTGCCGGGCGGCACCGTGAAAACGCGCGAGGGCGAAGTGCTGCTGCGGACCAGCGGGCAGGCCTATCGGGGCCGTGAAATCGAAAACCTGCTGGTCACCACCCGCAACGACGGCACCCGGGTCCTCGTGAAAGATGTGGCCCGGGTCGTGGACGGCTTCGAAGACACCAGCCAGAGCCTCACGTTCAACGGCAAGCCGGCCGCACTGGTGCAGGTCAGCAGAATGGGCGAGCAGGACATTCGCCTGATTACCGAGACCGTCAAGGACTTTATTGCCCTGTCGCCTTCCCGTTATCCGGAAGGGGTGCAGGTGCAGGTCTGGCAGGATGAATCGAAACTGGTGACCGGCCGCCTGGGGGCCCTCGTGGACAGCGGTGTACAGGGTCTCTTGCTGGTGTTGCTCCTGCTGGCCCTGTTCCTCCGCCCCCACCTGGCGCTATGGGTGGCGGCGGGCATTCCCATCGCCTTTCTCGGCGCGCTTTTCCTCATGTATTCGCTCGGCTTCTCGATCGACTCCATCTCGGTGATCGGGTTCATCCTCGCTCTCGGCATGCTGGTGGACGACGCCGTCGTGGTGGGAGAGAGCGCCTACGTCGCGCACCGCCGGGGAGCCGGTCAACTCGCCGGCGCGATCCGGGGAACGCAGCAGGTCATGGTTCCGGTCACGTTCGGCGTTCTGACCACCGTTGCGGCCTTCACGCCGCTTCTGTTCTCGGTCGGCAGGATCGGGCAGATATTCAGCGTGATTGCCGGCACCGTCATCTGCTGTCTTGCCTTCTCCCTGATCGAGTGCCAGATGGTCCTGCCGGCGCATCTCGGACACCGCCGAACCCGGATGCCGCTGGGCGAATTCGGGATGACCGTTCTGGCGGCCGTGGTGATTGGCGCGTTTGCCGTCACGCCCGACCTGCGCACCGCGATCGGCGTCGCAATCGGCGGCGTATCTCTGGTCTACGCCGCCCACGTGACCGGTGCGCTCAGCCGTCTGGGGGCCCGATTCGCGCGCGTTCAGGTCATGTTCGAATCGGCGCTGGAGGCGCTTGTCGAAGGACGTTTCCGCGAGCTGGCCCGTGCCGCGTACCGGAAGCGCGTCCTGACGCTGGCCATTTCCCTGGCGGCCCTGATTGTCTCGATCAGCATCGTTCTCAGCGGTCACCTGCCGTTCACGTTTTTCACGCCGATACAGGGAGACACGGTCACCGCCCGATTGCGGATGCCCCTGGGAGTCAGCGAGGAGACCACGCTGGAGATCATTGAACAACTTGCGGAATCCGCCCGGGACCTCAGGGAACAACTGGCCGACGAACAGGGCAAGCCGGTGGTGCTGCACATTCTGGAGGCGATGGGAGGGCACCCGTCCACGGCCCAGCCCGGCAGCGCCATCCCGGCGCCGTCCGGCACGCACCTCGCCGAAGTCACGATGCAACTGAACCCGAGCGAGGAGCGCGACATCCGAACCGAGGAAGTCGCCAGGATGTGGCGCGAGATCGCCGGTTCCGTTGCCGCCTCGGACCAACTCAACTTCATTACGGAGAGGATAGAAAGAGACCCGGAAATATGGATTCGGTTCGCGAGCGAGAACATCGGCGACTTGAGACGCATCGCCGACGAATTTCGTGGCGAGTTGCTTCAGTACCCGGGCGTATTCGGTATCGTCGATTCGCTGCGCGAGGGCAAGGCCGAGCTGGAACTCTCGGTTACTCCGGCCGGTGAAGCCCTGGGGATAACCCTCGCCGACCTGGGCCGCCAGGTGCGACAGGCTTTCTACGGCGAAGAGGCCCAGCGGATACAACGTGGCCGTGACGACGTCCGTCTGATGGTGCGTTACCCCGAAGAGCAAAGGCGCTCGCTGGATTCACTCTACTCGCTGAGGATCCGGACGCCGGAGGGCGGGGAGGTGCCGTTCTCGGCGGTGGCCGTATTGAGCAGTGGGCGGGGATTGGCGGAGATCCAGCGCACCAACGGATCGCGCACCGTTGATGTCTCGGCCGAAGTGGATCCCCGGATCACTTCCGCGGAAGCCGTCATGGCCGAACTGAACGCCGGGTTCCTGAGCCAGGTCCTGCGCCGCTACGACGGCGTTTCCTTCACCGTTGAAAGCGCCCGCGAGCAGCAGGAAACGGTCGCCACGGTCGGGCCGCTGTTTCTCATGGCCCTGTTTGCGATATTCGCGCTGCTGGCCCTGCCCCTGCGTTCCTATTCGCAACCGCTGATCATCATGGCGGTGCTGCCTTTTGCTTTCGTGGGCGCGGTATGGGGGCACGTGACTCTCAAATTGTTCGGACCCGTCGTGGGTCTTTCGATGGCCTCGGTCTTCGGGATCGTGGCCGCCTCCGGCGTGGTCGTGAACTCGACTCTCGTCCTGATACATGGCGTCAACCGATTTCGGGCCGCGGGCGACGGCATGGAGGACGCCCTGCTGAAGGCCGCCGTTTCCCGTTTTCGTCCGATACTGATTACCACAGTCACCACTTTTGCCGGCGTAGCGCCCCTGATGCTGAGCAACAGCGTTCCGGCGCAGCCGCTCGTGCCGATGGCTGCCTCGCTGGCCTTCGGCGTCGTATTTTCCTCGGTCGCCGCGCTGTTGTTCGTCCCGGCCCTGTGGCTGGTCCTGCGGGACATTTCCGGCGGAACCCGGCGCGTTACGGACAAGGTTGTGGCCGGCGTAATCGGCGCCGCCCCGCGGCTGTCCCAATGGATGGCGCGCTATCCCTACGTGCAGGAAAGCCTGAGAGCGCAGGAATTCACCGATCTCCAGCTGCCGGAAGACCTCGAACTGGATCCGGAGATGGAGAAGATCGCGCGCCAGGGCCTGGTGCGGGTGTACTACCAGCGCGAGTTCGACATCGGCGAAATGCGCGCGCAGCTGGGCGCCGTCGCCGCCAGGACGCCCGACGCCAACGATCTCGTCAATGAAGCCCGAACCTGGGCGGAAGAGCGAACCTTCCAGCTCGGCGCCCACATTGCCGGCGGGACAATGCCGCCCGTGGAAGCCGCCGCACCCCTGACCGACATCCTGGAAACCTGCCTGGCGTCGCTGTTGCCCGCGGCCAGGGCCGAATTCACCTCGCAGCACGGCGAAATTCCCGGCAGCCGCATAGCGCTGGTGGCGCTGGGCCCCGCGGGCCGGCGCGAGTTCGTGACCGGTGGCCCCCTGGAACTGCTGTTCATCTGCGACCGTGAAGACCGGAAATCGAGCACTGCAACACTCAACCCCACTGCCTGGCATGCGCAATTCGTGCAATTCTTCATGCGGCTGATTCGTGATTTCTCCGCCGAAGGCATTCTGCTCAGGCCTGTGCCCCCCTACGCCCTGCAAAGCGGCGGGCGCGAAACATTCGCCCCGACACTCGGGGCAACCCGGCAGCACTTCGACGAAATCGCCAGTTCCAACGATCTGCGCATGCTGGTCCACGCTCGCGTCATCGAGGCGGAAGGCGACCTCGGCGACCGGTTCGAGCCGTTCCGGCGTTCCGTGCTGACAGGCTCACACGACGCGGGCGCGATCGTCGCCGACATGGTCGCGGTCCGCAAGAGCCTGGCGCAACAGCACAAGGACAGCGATGCCTGGGAGATACGGCGCCGTCCGGGCGGCCTTGCGGAAGTGGAACTGGCCGCCGAATTCCTGCAGCTCACGAATGCCCGCCATACTCCCGAGGTGCTGGTACATGGCCTCATCCCCACCTTCGAAGCCGCAGACGGGCATGGCCTGATCGATGCCCGGGCGGCCTCCGGGCTGGTCGAGGCCGGGACGCTCTGGCAAAACCTGGAAGGATATTTCCAGATGACCTGCGGCGACGCTTTCGATCCCGATTCCGCCTCCGAGGATCAGAAAGCCGCGATCGCGGAAATGTGCGGCATCGGCCATTTTGATGACCTGGGCGATCTGATTTCGGAAACCGCCCTGGGAACCGCCCGCATCCTGGACCAAACATTCGCCGCGTAAGGCGTGGACGCCGACAGGACTCGCGACCGGTGATGACAATTGAAAGCGGTCGGTCGCCCATATAGACTCAACCGGCACCTACGCGCGGGGGAAAGCCAATGAACAGCAACAATACGGGCGAGCGCCGGCGTTTTGCGGGACTTGCGCAGATCGTCCTGGTCCTGGCGGTATTTGCGGTAGCGATATATTTTGCCCGGGCGCCGGACATGGGCGGGCCGCAGACCTCCGTCGCGCGAGCCCAGTTGCAGGATCCCGAAGTCGTCGTTTCGCATCCGGCAAGGGGCCAGCATTCCCTTACCGTGGCCCTGACCGGCGAAGTGCGGGCCCAGGGCAAGGTGGGTCTGCGTTCCCAGGTTGCCGGGCGGGTGCTTTCCGTTTCCGAGGCGTTGCGGGGCGGAGGGACATTTCGCGCCGGCCAGACCCTGCTGACGATCGACCCGACCGACTTCGAGATCGACCTCAAGGTCAAGAAGGCGCTCCTCGAGCAGCATCGGATTCGCCATAGCCGTCATAATCATGGCGGACGGTGTAGGGATCCCCGTCGAGACGCGTGCCGTCCGGCTCCAGCACAAAGTTATTGAGGGGAACGCCAACGCTGTCCTGTTGCTCGGAATCCAGAATCAGCGTGGCGTCCAGCGCCCCGAAATCCGCATCCAGGGTTGCCCTGATGCCTCTTGAGTCCCTCTTGCCGAGTTCGTTGTCGTTGAATGAGTTGGTGTAGAAACCGCCCCGGTCCACGCTCGCGCCCGAAAGGCGCGCCCTGAACATCCCTCCGGCAAACGCGCCCGTATCGATCGCCAGATGGGCTTTCCGCAAGTCGTAGTTGCCCAGCGCAAACCTGAAATCACCGCCGAATTCCTCTCCCGGGCGACGGGTGACGAGCCGGACCGTACCCGCCAGGTTGTTGCGTCCGAACAGCGTGCCCTGCGGACCGCGGAGAACCTCGATCCGCTCGACGTCGAACGCGTTGGTCAGCAGGCCCATCGTTCGGGTGCGCGGCACTCCGTCCACCATGACGCCCGTCTTCGATTCGGCGTTGGCGTCCGGATCGCCGAAAGCGATTCCGCGTATCGAGAATTGCGCGACATTCGGAACGAACAGGTCCGCGATCGAAACGTTCGGCGCTATTCCGCTCAGATCGGCCAGATTGTCCGCACCGTTGCCGATCAGTTCGTCGCCGTCGATGCTGGTAATGGCGATCGGCACTTCCTGCAACGACTGTTCCCGCTTCTGCGCGGTAACGACGATGTCCTCGATGACGGCATCGCTCTCTTCCTGAGCCGTCGCCAAGTTTGCCAAAGGCGCGCACGCGAGCGCCAGGCAGAAAATGTGGACGTTCTTCATACGGCCCCCCGCAGTCGAAGCCGCCACTCTACCAGACTTACCCCTTGGGTTCGGGTCCCGGGAAGAACCAGTCGGGCCCCGCGCAGGGCGCGTCAAGTAACAGCGAAACCGATACCTGCTCCGCGGGAAACGCTTCGACCTCGACCAGGTCGGCCAGGTCGCCGCGTACCGTCGGCGTGCAGTTGGCTCCGTCGCCGTCGGAATCGACCCACGCGTACACGATCAGGCCTTCACCGAGTTCCGCCGGGTAGTCGAAACTGAAGTTCGAGGAACCCAGGTTCGTCTCCCAGCTCTCCACGATTTCCAGCGGATAGCGCAGTTCGCCGGCCCCGGTCCAGGCGTGATGAACGGAAATGTGCACGGTCGCCGCAGGGTCCACTTCCTCGGGAGCGGTTACCTCCACCGTGAGTTCGACGGAAATGGGCGGTGGGGGCGGCTCGTCGGCGGCGCAACCGAAGCACAAAACGGCGAAGAAAACCGGAATCGTCTTGTTTATCTGTGTGGTCATGATTCCTGATCCTCCAGAACGATCTTGGGCATGCCGAAGACACGCGTGAAATTGTCGGCCAGGATCAGGCGCATCTCGCCGGTCGTGTAACCGACCTCCTGCATCCCCGCGACGAACGCGTCGAGATGCGACTGAACGTAGCCGGGAAGCTGCGGGCCGTCGGATCCGTAGATCAGCTTTTCTATGACGCCACCGGCCCGAATCCGCTCCAGGTAATCGTGCAGCACGTGTTCCGCACGCTCGGCGCCCAGAGCGCCGGGTTCCAGGTACACGTTCGGATAACGCCGGGCGAGATCGATCGCCGCGTCGGTATGCGTCAGCGCCCGGTTGAAACTGTCGTAGCCGGAGTGGCCGAGTATGAAAATCGCACCCGGATAGAGTCGGATGGCGTCCTCCAGGTAGGCGGGATCGCAATACGCCGGCTCGGTGCGGGTGCCCGGATTCGGGCTGGTGCCCGTGTGCAGGTAAATGGGAGTACCCTGCCGCGCCGCAATCTCGTAAACCCCGTACAGGCGTTCGTCGTCCAGACGGACCTGCTGGTGCCCATGCGCAAGCTTGATGCCCACCATGCCGTGCTTCTCGATCGCCTCTTCCATCTGCCGCAGTTGCTCAGGTCCGTCCTGGTTCCAGTGGTCGACCCTTAGGCTCGCAAAACCGAACAGGCGGTCGGGATTTACCGCAACCTGCTTGGCGACGTGGTCGTTGGTGGCGATGCCGGTGGTGGCCGGGCTCCACAGCGCGAACACCGCTCCGGCGCTGATGCCGGCGTCGTCCAGCGTGCCGAGAATGCTCTCGCCGTCCAGGCGGTTGTTCATGAATACCCCCATGGTCCATTTGAAGCCCGTCGGCACGCGGTCCGTGAGGCGTTTCCTGAAGCGGGGCGGCGTCCCGGCCCAGGTCCCGGTATGCAGGTGCATGTCGATCACGGCAAGCCTTTCGCCGTTGACGGCAACTCCCATGTTCTCCTGCCCGCTGGCCAATCCGGTGACGGACAGCGCAGCAAGCAGAATGCACGGTCTGAGAAACTTCATTTCGTTACTCCGTTGTTTGATGCGGATTTTCCAGGACGATCTTCGGCATGCCGAAGACGCGAGTGAAGTTGTCGGCCAGGATCAGGCGCATCTCGTCGGTCGTGTACCCCGCGGCCTGCATGCCGGCGACAAATGCGTCGAGGTGTGACTTGACATAGCCTGCAAACTGCGGGCCGTCGGACCCGTACAGCAACTTGTCGATGACGCCGCCTGCGCGAATACGCTCCAGGTAATCCTGCAACACCCCGGTGGCCCGCCTGGCGCCCAGCGCGCCGGGCTCCAGATAGACGTTCGAATAACGCTGGGCCAGATCGATTGCCGAGTCGGTATAGGTCAGCGCCCGATTGAAACTGTCGTAGCCGGAGTGGCCGAGTATGAAGACCACGTCCGGATAGCGGCGTATGGCGCCCTCCAGGTAGGCGGGGTCGCAATACGGCGCTTCCGTGCGTGTGCCCGGGTTGGGGCTGGTGCCGGTGTGCAGGTAAATCGGCGTGCCCTGCCGCTGCGCGATTTCGTAAACACCATCGAATCGCTCGTCGTCCAGGCGAAACTGCTGGTGCGCATGCGCGACCTTGATGCCGACCATGCCGTGCTTCTCGATCGCCTCTTCCATCTGCCGCAATTGCTCCGGCCCGTTCCGGTTCCAGCGGTCGGCGCGAAAGCTCGCGAAGCCGAACAGGCGGTCGGGATTCACGGCGACCTGTTTGGCCGTGAATTCGTTGGTGGCGATGCCGGTGGTGGCCGGACTCCAAACGGCGAATACTCCGCCGGCACTGATGCCCACCTCGTCAAGCGTGGCGAGAATGCCCTGTCCCGTCTGGCTTTGGTCCATGTTCCGAATCATGACCGGTTTCCGTTCGTCCGGAATGCGGCCCAGAAGGCGCTGCTGAAATCGCAGCGATTTCGTCATCCAGGTTCCCGTATGCAGGTGCATATCGATCACGGCAAGCCTCTCGCCGTTGATTTCGACGCCCATCCGCGCGGATTCGTCGGCATGGGCGGCCGCGGCCAGCGCGACCATCAGAATACTGCTTAACTTGAGTCTGGAAAACGGCATGGTCTTTCCCCTGGCGCTTGCAACCCTGATTATCTGCGGGCGAAGCGGGCGCGTCCGCCGGTTATACCCGCATGCTGCTCGAATTCCTCGAGGAACCGCCTGGCGGCTGCGTCATTGTTCAGCCATGCGTCCAGGAAAGCGATGGTGACGCCGGCCAGGATCGTCACTCCCTCGATGTCGTGTGCCCCGCCGCGGTTTTCCGGCCCGCCGCGGTCCTCGCGGCAGATGCGCCCGCCCAGGTAGTGGTCCCCTTCCTCAAGAACGACCGAGTACTTGTGTCCCGGAGGGCTTGATTCGTAAGACAGCATGCGCCACTCCCAGGGCTGGATGACCCCATCGCCGGCGTTGCGAGTATCGCGGGTGCCGCCCGTTACCAGCAACGGTCCCGGCAATTCGGTGAAAGGCGCGTCGGCCATCTGCGGCATCGGCCCCGGACCGCTCATGACGATGGCCGCATCGAAGTCCAGCGCGTGGCTCACGGCTTCGGCACCCTCAGGATCCTTGATGGGCTGCCCCCAGATGATCTGCGTAACCATTCCGCCGAAGGAATGTCCCGCCATGACCCTGCGGCTGTAGTCGATATTGCCGGTCAGCCCCGGTATGTCCTCGCCCGGCGCGAACAGCGTGTCGAGCACGCGTTCCACGTCGGAAATCCGGATGTAGAGCAGGTTGCGGGCGTCCTGGGCGCTGAGCCTGCGCTCGGATGTGGGGCAGTCCGGATGTTCCGGCTGCACCACGACGTAGCCGTGCGAGGCCCAGTGGTCCGTCAAGTCGGAATAGTTTTCACGATAGCAGGCGAAGCCGTGCGAGAACACCACCAGCGGAAACGTCCCCTCGCCTTGAGGAAACGCGATGCGCGCACGCAGGCTGCGCTGGCCGGTTTCTGCCGGCAGGACGTGATTGTCGATTACCTGAACGCCGTACGGTCCCGATTCCGTCTTGTAGGCGGCCGGCGCGCTTTCGGTTTGCGCGATCGCCCCCCAGCCGGCGCTGACGGCAAGCACCAGAACCATCGCGGTCCGGCCCGCGGCTGCCCGCCGATGGGTAGCGCCTACACGCCATTCCAGGTGCTGCATGAAATCACTGCCCTCCGCTTGATGCAAGAGTCTACAACGCATGAAGACGAACCGCGAACACCAGGCGCTGCACCAGCGCCGCACCAGGAGCCGCCGTGGGATCCAGCGACAGACAGACGCGAGTGCTGTGGTACTATCAAGATATCAATGGAATCGGGGGAAAAATGATGCGTAACTCATCGCACACACTCGCTGCGGTTGCAACGGGCTTGCTTCTGGCGCTTGGCGCCACCGTCGCCCAGGAGATCGGTCCGCCCAGCGACACCGAGATTACAACTGCCGATTGCGAGGCGGCGTGGGCCCAAGCGTCCGCAAGCGCAAGCTGCACGACCACGGTGCTGGAGGCCGAAACCGCTCCCGGATCGGACATCGTGAACAACTGCGCCGTCAAGGCCAACTGCGCCACGACGCTAGGCGGGGAGCATGACAACTTCAGCGACTACCACGGCGGGCCGGCAGGGGTTGTGACGCTGCTCAATTGCAGCGGTGAACTTAAGACAGAATGCTGAACATGCGCCGCCGGCAAGCGATGACGGGAGCCGTGGCTGGCCAGGAAGCGTAATTCAATACGCACATGAGCCTGAACGGAGGTGTCTAGACAGGATTCGGGCATGGATGGACAAGGTCCCGTCCGGCTCAGACGGCGCCTTCCGTTGTTGGTAGTTTGCGCGATCATTGCGGCGAGTGCTACATCGGCGCAATCGGAGGTGGACGGCGCCGGCGCGGATGCGCCGGAAATTGATCTGACCGTGCGCGAGGTCATAGTCCTCACGTTGCGGAACAGCAGAATGCTGGAGAACGCGCGGCTCAACCGTTCGGTGGACCGGTTCGCGCTCCTTGTCGCCGAGGACGAATTTCGACCCAGACTGACCCTCGACGCCTATGCCGACCGGGACGCGCGGGAAGTTGTAGACGAAACTTCGGGAATCGGTTCGTCCGTCCGGTTGCGGGTCCCGACCGGAGGGGAGTTCGCGCTCTCATCGCGTGTTGCGGATGCCGGCATCGGCGCGCTGACCCTCGCGTCACACAGCAGCGTGATCGAGCTGACCTTTACGCAGCCGCTCCTGCGCGGTGCGGGATTCGGAGTCGCCCGGGGTGCGCTGCAAACCGCGAGGGTGACCGAGGAGATCAACGCACTCGCTTTCGAGTCGGCGGTGATCGACCTCATTTCGCGTGCGGTCCGGGCCTATCGAGCCTACGTGCAGGCGGGACAGCGGGACGAGATCGCCGTCCGTTCCCTGGATCGGGCGCGCAGACTGCTGGAGGTGAACCGGCTGCTGGTCCAGTCCGGACGCATGGCGGAACGCGACGTGATCCAGGCGGAGGCGGACATCGCGCGCCGCGAACTTGATGTCGTTGCCGCGCGGGGGAATCTGGATGCCGCGCGCCTGAATCTGCTTGACCTGCTGGACCTCGAGACCAGAACACGCTTCGGAGAGGCGGAGGGGCTAGCCGCTGAAGCGGACGCAACCGAACCGCTGAACATCGAGTCCGCCTTCGAGATCGCCCTGGCCAATCGGCCCGACTACGCAATCGGGCTGTTGGAAGTCCGCAACGCGGAAACCCGGGCGCATTTGGCAAGAAATGCGCAGTTGTGGGATCTGTCCCTCACGCTGGGACGCGCCTTCACCGGGTCGGACGACGGGTTCGGCGGCGCCATCAGGGATCTGGACCGCTCCCGCAACCGCGTATCACTGGATCTGAACGTGCCGGTCGGCCGGGCCGCCGCCGGGCGGGCGCGGCTCGAGCACCGCCGCGCCGTTGCCGGCCTGCAGGCCGCGCGGAACCGGCTCGACGATCTTCGCCAGCGCATCGCCATCGACGTCCAGAACGCCGTTCGGGAGATCGGGCTCGCGGAGCGCCGCCTCGAACTGGCTTCCAGGGCGCGTGAACTCGCGCAGCAGAAGACGGAAATCGAGCGCGAAAAACTGAACCTGGGCATCACTACGAACTTCCAGCTCGTCGCATTCGAAAACGACCTCGTGCTTGCGGAAAACGCAGAACTCGATGCCGCCGTGGGCAAGCTCAACGCCGCCACGGAGCTGGACCGGACCCTGGGCACAACCCTGGAACGGTGGGGCATCGAGATCGACCGGGTGGAGCATGACAACGCCGAGGGCGAGCGCTTCGGCCTGTATCGGGAGACCGTTCGGTAATTGGCCGCGGCGCGGTCCGACTCTGCGGCAATTGCGGGCGCTCCCGGCGTGCTGCATGAGGCGATTCTCCAGACCCTGGCCAGCGCAGTCATCTCCATGCGCCCCGACGGCGTGATCATCACGTTCAACGCGGCGGCGGCCGGGATCACGGGCCTTACGCCGGAGAGCGTGATCGGGCGCACCTTTGCCGAGGTTTTTGTGCCCATGGAAGGCGCGGAGGACTTTACACAGGCCGTCCTCGATTCCGTGTACCAGGGGCCTCTGGTCAGGCGCCGCCTCATCGAGGCCGCCTTCGATGCGGGCATCCGCTCCCTGTCCGTCAGCGTGTCGCGGATCGTGGCCGGCGAAGACGACGACGCGGGCCTTGCCGTGGTGTTCGACGACATATCCGAGATCCGGGAACTACGCGAAAAGGAAGTTGCGCTGGCCCGTGAAGTCGATGCGCAGCATCGGGAACTGCGCGAGGCGTACCTGGGGCTCGAGGAAAGCAACCGCACTCTGGCGGAAGCCAACCGGCAGGCGCGTCTGGCGCGCGTCGGAGGCCTCGGCGCCGTGGTGGTGCTGCTGACCGTGCTTGGTCTCTATGCAATGGATTTTCGGTCCCCCGGACCGAACGCCACAGGACGCGCATCGGAAACGGCGGGCTGGGACTCGGTGGTGATGACGGTCGAGCCGCGGGAGCTGAGCAAGAGCGTGCTGGTCGAGGGCCGGCTCGCGCCGCGCCGGGAGGTGGACGTCACCAGTCCGATGACGGGCAAGGTGGCAGTGGTGCATGTGCCGTACGGCGCCCGGGTGGAGCAGGGCCAGCTTCTGCTCGAGCTCGACGTGACGGAAGTGCGCATCGAGCACCGCGACGCTGAGGCGGGCCACATCCGCGCAATTGAGCGGTTCAACGAGACGGACAACTGGGCCGATGGCGTCGAGGTTTCGCGCGCGCGCCGCAGCGTTGCCAAGGCACGGCTCGACCTGGCTGACAGCAGTACGAAAGTCGAGGAAACAGCCTTTCTGCTCGGAAGGGGGGTGATCCCCAGTTCCGAGCACGACGCAGCGCAACGCAGCTTCAACAATCGGCGACTCGATCTGGAGGCTGCCGAGCAGGATCTTGCCAGCGTTCTGAAAAAGGGCACGGCGGATGCCCGTGTGGCAAGACTGGAGCTGGCGAATGCCAAGGCGCGACTCGACGAGCTCAGCGAGACGCTTCGCCTCGCGATGCTGCGGGCGCCGGTGGGTGGTGTCGTCATGCGTCCCGCCCCAACCGAGGGCGGCGGCGAGAGCCGCGAGCGGCTCGGCGCGGGCGACTCGGTCACCCAGGGAGAGCGCCTTCTGATCATCGGCGACCTCGACGGCGTGTCGGTGGTGGGACGGGTGGACGAGGTGGACGTCGTCGAGATCGAACCGGGCAACGAGGTCCTGATCAGAGGCGACGCCTTTCGTGACACAGTCCTGCGAGGCATCGTCGAACGGGTTTCCTCCGAAGCGATAATCGAGTCGCGCGCGCTCCCCTTCTTCGAGGTGACGGCTGTTGTCGAGAGCCTGACGCCGGATCAGCGCGCGGCGCTTCGAATCGGCATGTCCGCGGTACTGGAGGTGCTGGTTCGCCGCGAAGCCAGCGCCGTACTCGTGCCGCTCGACGCCGTGACCCTCGCCGACGGCCAGCCGACCGTGCTCGTGGCGCGGGGCGACGACTTCCGGCCGGTACCCGTCTCTGTAGGCGAATCGACCATCGACTCCGTCGAGATCCTCGAGGGTGTTGTGCCCGGTGACCGGATTCTGGTCCCGCAGCCGTAATGGGCGTTCTCGGGATCTGCCGCAAAAGAGCTTTGCAACTGGCCGGGCTTGCCCGAAGGCTTCCCTGGCCACCCGCAATCCCGTCGAAAGCGGGCCGTCCTGCACCGGCCCGGCGTCCTGGAGGCGCGCTCGCGCAGCGGGAAGGGACGCTGATCGGACTTGCGGGCGTGAAGAAACGATACACCGTCGGGCCGGTTGCAACGGAGGTGCTCAGGGGGGTCGATCTTGACATCCGCGCCGGCGAACTGGTCTCGATCACGGGCGCCTCGGGATCGGGGAAGTCCACGCTGATGAATATCATGGGCTTGCTCGACCGCCCCACGAGCGGATCCTGCTCAGTCGGCGGACGCGGCGTGTCGGCGATGAGCGACGACGAACTCTCCGACATCCGCAACCGGACGATCGGCTTCGTGTTCCAGTCCTTCCGCCTGCTTCCCCGCCTTACCGCCTGGGAGAACGTGGCGCTGCCGCTAACCTACCGCGGTATCGACGGACCGGAGGCCAGGGCGCGCGCAAAGAGCATGCTCGGCAAGGTCGGCATGGCGGAACGCGCGGAACACCGTCCCGATCAGTTGTCCGGCGGGCAGCAACAGCGGGTGGCCATTGCACGCGCCCTGGTCGGTTCGCCCGCCGTCGTACTGGCGGACGAGCCGACAGGCAGCCTTGACCCGGAGACCGGCGAGGAAATCATGCGGCTGTTCGCCCAACTCAACGGCGAGGGCATCGCGGTGGTGGTCATCACGCACGACCGGAGCGTGGCGCGGCAGTGCACGCGCAACGCGCGTCTCGTCAATGGGGTCATCACCGAGGTGGTCATCCGACCCGGCCCAGCGCCGGAAACCATCAGGCAGCAACACACATGACCTCAATCACCGCCCATGTCCGGCAGGCCTCCGGGAATCTTCTCGCCAGCGGGCAGCGCACCCTTCTGGCGCTGCTCGGAATTGTCGTAGGCATCGGCGCGGTGATCGCCCTGCTGACGACGGGCGCCATGGCGAAATCGGAGGCGGTCAGGCAGTTCGAGTCTCTCGGCACGGACATGTTGTCCGTGTTCGACATCACCCGGCGAACCTCGGTGAGCACGCCCCAGGACGTACTCAGGTCATCCCATGCCCCTGAACTTGCCGGGCTCGCGACTATCGCCGCTGCGTCGCCGTATACGCTCCGTTCCGCGGAACTCGTCCTCGACGGCCGCAAGCTTCGGTCAGTGCAACTGATCGGTGTGACGTCGGCGTTTGCCGACCTGCACGACGCCAGGGCGGCCGAGGGGCGATTTATCTCCACCTTCGATGGACGCCGCCCGTTTGCCGCGGTCGGCGCCGGCGTGGCGCGCGAGGCCGAGGGCGGCCCCAACTCCGTGCGGGTGGGAACGCTCCTGCGTCTGGACCAGGCAGGCGTCTTCACGGTGGTCGGTGTGCTGCAGGGAGGCGTTCAAGGTCCGCCGGGCACACGGCCCGACGGCAGTGTGTTCATTCCCATCGGCCTCGCCGAACGGGCAACCGCCAGCAAGGAGATTACCGGCATCACGCTGCGCATTGAACCCGGGGTTCACTACCTGACCGCGGCCGCCGAGGTCGTGGAGCACTTCAGGCTCAACGCGCCGACGATGGATGTCCGGGTCGATAGTCCCGTGCGCGTCATCGAGCAGATGGAAGCGCAAATGCGCCTGTTCACTCTGCTGCTCGGTGCGGTCGGGGGCATCTCGCTGGTGGTGGGCGGCTTCGGCGTGATGAACGCGATGCTGGCTTCGGTAGCGGAGCGTCGCGAGGAGATCGGCATCCGGCGGGCGATCGGCGCGCGGCGGGCGGACATACAGCATCAGTTTCTCGCCGAGTCCTCCCTCCTGTGCGCGGTCGGTGGCGTCCTCGGCGCCGTGCTGGGCGTCGCTGCGAGCGTGGTAATCGGCGTATTCGCGGAGTGGACCTGGAAATTGTCGCCGGGCGCAATCATTCTCGGCATAGCCACCGCCTGCGCCGTGGGCGTGTTCTTCGGCTATCACCCGGCCCGGCAAGCCGCGCATCTGGATCCCATCACCGCTATGCGCGACGGCTGACTCCAGTACTCCCATGGCCGTTCTCTACCACAACCCACGTTGCTCCAAGTCACGCGCCGCCCTGGCGCTTCTGCAGGAGCGCGAAATTGACCTTGAAGTGGTGCGCTATCTCGAAACCCCGCCGGACGAAGCATCGCTGCGCGAACTGCTGGGCCAACTGGACATGACGCCGCTTGAACTCATGCGCCGCGGTGAAGCCCGGTACCGGGAGCTCGGACTCCAGGGCGCCGATATTTCCGACGACGACCGCATTCGGGCCATGGCCGATAACCCCATTCTTATCGAACGCCCCGTATTCATCACGAATGGAAGGGCCGTCGTCGGCAGGCCTCCCGAACGCGTGCTGGAGCTTCTTTAGCGCGCCGTCAAAACGTGTAGTAGACCCTCACGCCGAAGGCCCGTCCGCGCCTTGGGATTATCCCGAACTGGTACGCATTCTGCCGATTCGGGAGCAGCGGCCCGAAGAAGTCCGTAAAGCGGCCTATATTGATCGGCGTATCGTCGTCCAGCGCATTGTCGACGTACAGGGTCAGGTTCCAGCTGTCGGTCTCGATGCCGAGATTGGCATTCACGATCAAAGGCGCGCCCGTCTCCGTCAGATTGAAAGCCGACGTGAATACGCTGGAGTGGTAGTTGACGATTGTGCGGAAGAACCAGTCCGTTTCCGCTGTCAGTTCATCCCTGTAAGTGCCCGAAGCGTTGAGCGTGCTTTTCGGCGTGCCGCCGGTCGTATTGCCCGAAAGGTCACCGTCGTTGCCGAACAAATCCGCAGCTTCGATATCGAAGAAGTCGATAAACTCGTGATCAATAAGGCCGTAGCCCAGCGTGAGCAACAGGTTCTCGCTGGCCGCCCAACTGGTCTCAAGTTCCAGTCCCCACACTTCGGCTTCCGGAACCGTCAGCACGACGTTGTTGGGTTCGGGACCGTGCACCGTGTCGATTATCGTCCTGCCGTTGATGGACTGGTTGGTCCAGTCAATGAAGAACCCGGACAGATTGAACAGAAGGCGCCCGTCCATCAGGGTCGACTTGACGCCCACTTCGTAGGTCCAGGCGTCCTCTTCCTTGATAATGGCGCGGCCGTCGGCAATGGCGGCATCGATGGTGCTGACCGGAGTGTCGTCGTCGAAAAACGCCTGGTTGAAATCCAGCGGCTTGTCGCCCTTCGCCAGCAGGCCATAAACCGTCACGTCGTCATTCGCCCTGTAGGTCAGGGTGAAGCGAGGCGTAAAGGCCTTGGTGTCTTCTTCCAGCCCCTGAGCAAATCCCGCTTCGATCAGCCCCGAGTTGAACACGGCTTTCTCGTCCTGCGAATAGCGGCCCTCGACGGAAAAGGTCAGGTCGTCGCGCAGGTCATACTCCAATTGACCGAAGACCGCCGAGTTCTGCACTTCGCGACCGTCGAAATCGCTGCCGTCGGCATGAAAGATGTGTCCCGTGAACCCGGGACCGGTAAACCGGCGATCGCGGCCCTTGGCCTCAACGTCCAGCCAGTAGGCGCCAAACAGAACGCGCAGGGCCCGGTCCTGGGGTGAAGTCACCCGGGCCTCGAACGACCAGTCCCTGACATGGTTGTCTTCTATGGCCGTGAACAGCCCGAAAACGGGGCGCGCGGGGCTGCGGTCCAGGTCGCGCGCATCGACGGACTGGTCGCGGCTGCGCGCATAACGGCCCATGAATCCCCAGCCGTTGAAATTGCCGTCATATTGCAGGTAAGTGCGGATGACGTTCCGCCGCTTTCCTACCAGCGGTGAAGGTTCGGCCGTGCCGAAGAAAGTCGTTACTCCGTCTTCAAAATCGGGAATATTGATCTTGGGCGCCCTGCCGTCGGGGGCCAGTTCGCCACAGTAGTATCCGCGCGCCAGGGGGCCCGCGCCCGGATCACCGGGCCGGAAGCAATTCAGTTCGGTGTAAGGCAGCAGCAGGTCGGCGAAATGATCGTCTTCGCTTCCCTGATAGGCGTACTTGAAAGTGAACTCGTGGTTGTCGTTCGGCCTGAAGGTCAGCCTCAGCGTGCCGTCCCAGGAAGATTCCCCGCCCAGCGGGCTGTCGTCCCCGCGAGTGGGGGCACTGCTGAAAATACGGGGCGCAAAGGGAGAGGGAAACAGCCGCGGGTTCTGCGCCTCGTTCTCCAGCAGGCCGTTGTTCCACTCGCCGCCGTAGTTCTCCCAGTTCCCCGAAACCATGTAATACAGCCTGTCTTCGATGATCGGGCCGGAAAACCAGGCCGCGGCCTGGTAGTCCTCGTGCGAACCGGCACGAGCGCTGAAACTGCCCTCGTGCTCGTCGGAGGCCTGCCGCGTTATCATGTTCACGGCGCCCGAAAAAGTCGCGCGGCCGAACAGCGCCGACTGCGGCCCGCGGATCACTTCCACGCGCTCCACCACGGCGAACGTGGATGAGGTAATGCTGCCGGGGACGTAGACGCCGTCGACGAAATACGACGCGTTGCGCTCACCGAACACCGTGGGGCCTGCCTGGCCCCGGATGATCGGGTGATCCAGCCGCCGGCCCAGTTGCTTGCGCTCGTGGTAGTTGGGCGTATTGGCCGCGATGTCGTAGATGGTCTGAATATTGCGTTGTCGAATGGAATCGATCGACAGCGCGGTGACCGACAGCGGAATTTCCTGCAGGCTCTCGTTCCGCTTGCGGGCGGTAACGATGATTTCCTCGATAGCAACTTCCTGCGCGATGGCTATCGAGGAACAGGCGAGCGCGGCGCAGAGCGCGGCCACGCTGAAGATTGCGCGTTTTGACATAAGCCCCCCTTCCGGCTCAGACAAGTCCCCGCGATGACGGTGTCCTTAAGCGGACACGCTCCCGATTATGGCATTGAATCGGGCGGGGTCAGGGCCTCGGAGGCGGCTCCCGCGGCGAAGAAGCTGCGAATGCGCTCCGTTACGCCGGCCGGCTCGACGGCAAACGGCCAGTGGCCGCCGCCGGGCACTATCCAGGTTTCGGCGCCCATGGCCGCCGCGGCCCTGGCGCTGAATTCCGGCGGCACGATGGCGTCGTCGTCGCCCCAGATGACCAGCGCGGGCGGCTGCACGTTCGGCAGTTCGCCGGGCAGAGCGTATCCCCTGGGCGTCTTGTTGATCGCAAGCAACGCATCGACGGTGCCTTCAACCAGCGCGATGCGATGCGCGTCGCAGGCCGCCGGATCGGCCGCGCACGCCCGACCGCTGAAACTGCTCGGCCCGCCGCCCAGCGATCCCCAAATGGCTACACGGGCCGTTGACCTGGGCAGATACGCAATGAAATTCCCCGGCGTGGTCTGCGGATAGATCGACGGACATACGAACACGACCCGGCGCACGCGGTCCGGCGCCGTCAGGGCCAGCCGCCCGCTTACCGAACCGCCGTAGGAGTGACCGACCAGGTCGAATTGCTCGACGCCCAGAGCGTCCAGCATCGCCAATATCGCCGATGCCCGGCCTTCCACCGTGAAGTGGGCGCCCGGCTCCGAAACTTTCTCGGAGTAACCAAAGCCCAGCATGTCCGGCACGATGACCGAACGGGTAGCCGCCAACTCGTTCGCCAGCGGCAGTATGACGTTGCTGCCGGTAGGGCCAAACCCGTGAACCATAAGGATCGGCGCGTCCGTGGGATCGGCGAACAGGTCGCCGCGAATTACCGCGTGGTACTCGTGGCCATCCACATTCAGAAACAGGCCCGGACCCTCGGCATGCCGGTCGACGATTTCCTGCTCGGCGATCTGACGCTCACCGCGAACGGTGAACCAGGTGACAAATCCGGCGACGGCCAGCACCACGACGGCCACGAAACCGGCCATCCAGATCAATAGACGTTTCAGAATTTTCATGTCCGGCACTCCCGTACCCTGGGCGCAAACGATACATCCGACCCGGTTTGTCGGAGCACGCCGCCAGGGGTTGGTGGAATTTCGCCCTGTCTCACCACCTCGCCGCGATCTCGATGGCGATGCCGTGGTCCGGGGGTTCGGTGGGGCTTTCGCGGCGGGTGAGCTTGACGCCCAGCCGCAGGTCCGGTGCGCCGGGGGCGGCCGGTTCGAGGAACCAGCCGGCGCTGATGTCGCGGCCGGCGCCGGAGACGCCGTAGCCGAGCGTCGGGGCGCCGGTGAACCGCTCGCTGAACGCCGGCAGGCCCCAGGCGGCCTCCGCCGTCCACTGCCCGGCGCCGTCCTGGCCCATGGGCGCCAGCGGATCGGACGCGAACAGCGCTTCCAGACCCCCGGAGGATTGTCCGCCGAACGCGCGCCGCAGGTTGAACGACGGCCCCAGCGGGCTGTCCGGACTCGGGTCGTAGCCGAGCGAGGCGGAGAACCCGACGTCCCTTCTCCCGCCGGCCTCATGCGCGACGAGCGTGCGGCCCTCGATGTCCAGGGCGAGGCCGCGCTTCGGATCGGTCCAGTTCAGCCCGCCGCCGAGTTCCACCCCGAACCCGGTCTCGGCGTCGCCGCCGTCGCGGCGCACGCCCGCCTCGATCTTCGGGGTCAGGCTGCCGCCGCCGGGCAGAGTGAACGTCCAGCCACCCTCCAGGCCGAGCCGCAGGCGCGTGACGGCGCCGGCGCCGGCCATCATGCCTTGGGTCTTCTCCGACGTGGTTCGCGACCACAGCGCATCGGAGATCACCGCCAGCGACGGGCCGCCGCCGTGACCGGTGAACAGCGAGCCGCGCAACCCCAGCGTCGCCATCGACCAGCCGATGCCGGTACTCAGCGTTTCCAGTGGCGTGGCCGGAGGCTCTCCGGTTCGCGCGGGCATCGGCGGCCCGGCCGGCGCCATGCCGGCGTTCGTGATGCCGTGGACCGGACCGGCCAGCCCCTTGCGCTCGCCGCCGGGGGTGAGCGCCGTGCGCCCGGCGCCGTGGCCGGCGGCGCCCCAGAGGCTGAAGCGTTCGGAGACGTCCCAGGCGGCATAAGGGATGGCGGCGGTCAGCGTCGATTCGACCGCGCCGGCGCCAGTCTCGGGGTTGGCGTAGCCGCCCTCGGCGAAGCTCTGGGTGAGCGCCACGCCCGCGAGCCAGCGGCCCCGCGCGTAGTCCGCGCCGAGGAGCGCGGTGCCCACCTCGCCGTCGAGGTCCAGCGAACCGTCGCGGCCATTGAACGTCGTGTGCGCGCCGCGGCCCCAGAACCCGAGCGTGCCGCCGGCTTCGTCCTCCTCGCGCGTGTACGTGAAGCTGCTGCCCATCAGGAGGTTCAGCAGCATCGCGGCGGGGTCGCTTTGGACACCGGATCCCTGGCCGGCCACACCTTGGCCCTGGCCCGGCCCGCCGATGCCGGCCACACTGTGGCCCTGGCGCATCCCCGCGGCAATGCTGCCCGTTCCGTAACGCGGGCTTGGGCCGATGCCGGCGGGGCCCTGGCCGAGTCCCGCGCCGAACCCGGCGCCCTGCGGTCCGCCGCCCAGTGCCGCCGCCATGCCGGACGGCGCCGGAGCGTTCACCACGCAGGGCGGCGCGGCGGGTGCCGCCGGGTCCGCCGGCGCGTTCTCCCCTGCGGCGGGCGTGGCCATGCCGCCGGGTGTTGGACCGCAAGAGGCGGTGTCAGGCGGAGTTCCGCCGACGGGTGCGCCGCCGAACGCGCCGCGGAACCCGGGGGTTCGCGCGCCGCTGCGCGTAGCCTCGATGCGCGCGGCGATGCCGTCGATGGCCTGCTCGGCCACCGTGCGGCCGAACCGCGCGAGCCACGCCGACGGCAGCGGGCCTGTGTTCTCGATGATCCCCGTGGCCACGCCGCGCGCGATGGTCACGACCGCCGGGTCCGGGTTGCGGATCTCGAACTCGAACGTCTCTTCTCCCTCGTCGATGTCGTCCTCCACCGCCCACACCCGGTGCGCGATGGAGGTGTCGCCCCGCTCGAACTTCAGCGTCGGGGAACCGCATTCCACGTCGTGGTTCAGCCGGGCCGTGCCGGCATGGCAGGTGGTGGACAGCGTGATCGGGCCGGGCGCGGCCCGGTTCAGGGTGATCACGAACTCCAGCTCCTCGCCTTCCTTGGCGCGCGCATCGGCGATCGACACCTCCACGCCCGCGTAGTTCGACTCGTCGTTGTCTTCGACCGCGACACTCGCCGAGTCGGCCTCCGCCACCGTGTAGTGGGACTGCGGCCGCACCGTGACCGTGATCGAGCCGTTGGGCTCGTCCTCGCCGTCATCGACGGTCTCGACCGTGTGAGTGAGCGATCCCGAGGTCGGCGCCGTCACCGTCTGCTCGCCCAGCGCGCCGGGCCCGGCGTAGCGGCCCTCCTGGACGATGTACAGCGTGACCCGCAGCGGCTTGTCGGGCGCGGGCGTGGCGGTGACCGTGAACGCCGCCTGTCCGCCCTCAACGATGTCCGACCCGGCGGTCACGCTGACCTCGGGCTTGGGCTCGTCGTCGTCCTCGACCGTGACGCCGGCGCTGGCCGGCGTTCCCAGCACGTAGCCGCTGCCCGCCGCGAGCGTCGCCGTCACCGGGCCGTCGTCCTCGTGGACCTGGTCGTCCACCGTGGCGACGTCATAGGCCGCCGAGGTCTTGCCGGCCGGGATCGTGACCGTGTCGCTGCCCTCGTCGGCGGGGGCCACGAAGTCGCTGCCCTGAACGTCGGCGATGCTGAGGTTCACCGTCAAGTCCGCCGCCGGCGCAGGGTCGGCGGAGACCGTGAACGCGGCGGCTCCGCCTTCGGTGATCTTGCCGCCGCCGGTAATGGTGACGGCCGGCGTCACGTCGCTGGCGGCAATCGTGAGCGTGTGCGCGGTGCGCCCGCCGAGCGTGTAGCCCGTGCCGGCGGTCAAGGTCAGGATGACCGTCTCGGCGGCCTCCTCGTCGTCATCGTCGATGACCGTGACCGGGATGTCTACGGACTTGGCGAGCGCGGCCACCGTGACGCTCCCGGAGTCGGCGATGCTGTAGTCCTCGCCCGCCGTGGCCGTGCCGCCGACCGTGTAGGTCAGCTCCAGCGCCGCCTCCGACGCCCGGCTCAGCTCGATGCGCACCTTGGCCGCGCCCGCGTCCTCGTCCACCTGCGAGTCCGCCGCCTTGAACGCAGCCGCGGGCGCGGCGTCGTTGTCGGACACGGCGAGCGAGGCCGTGCCCCGGGTGCTGGACGGCGTATAGCCCGTCGCGGGCCGGACCTCCGCGGTGATCGCGCCGTTGTCCTCGTCCACGTCGTCATCGACGGTCTCGACCGTCAGCGTGGCCGTGCCGGAGGTATCGATACCCACGGTGCGCTGGCCCTTCTGGCCGCTCGCCGTGAAGTCGCCGCTGTCGGCCACTTCGAGGTGCACGGTGATGCCGGCCCCGGGCGCGGGCACGGCGGTGAGCGTGAACGTCGCGTCGCCGCCCTCGGTGACGTCCGCTCCGGCCGCGATGCGGATCTCGGGCGGATCGTCGTCGTCGCGCACCACCACGGTGGCGTCGCCCTCGGTCGCCGAGGGCGCATAGCCGGCGCCGTCCTGGACGGTGGCGGTGATGCTGCCGTTGGGCTCGTCGCCCGTGTCGTTGTCGGTGCCCACCGTCAGCGTCGCCGTGCCGGACGTGCCGATGTCGACCGTCGTCTCGCCGGTCTCGCCGTCCTCGGCGAAGCTGCCGCTCTCGGTCACCTCGACGTTCACCGAGATCGCGGCGCCGGGCGCCGGAGAAGCGGTGAGCGTGAACGTCACGTCGCCGCCTTCGGTGACCGCCTTGCCCGACGCGATGCTCACCACCGGCTGCGCCGGCGGGTCGTCATCGTCGGCCACCGCGACCGACGCCGTGACGCTGGTTGTCGAGAGCTCGTAGCCCTCGCCGGTCTGGATCGTGGCGGTGATCGTGCCGTCGGGCTCGTGGACGCCGTCGTCGTCGGTCTCCACCGTCAGGGTCGCCGTGCCGGAGGTCCCGATCGATACGGTGCGCGCCCCGTCCTCGCCGTCCTCGGCGAAGTCGCCGCTGTCCACCACGTTCACGTTCACCGTGATCGCGGACTTGGGCGCGGGCGACGCGGTCAGCGTGAAGGTGGCGTCCTCCCCTTCGGTGATGTCCGGGCCCGCGGCGATGCTCACCACCGGCGGATCGTCGTCTTCGACCGCGACGCTCGCGCTGGCGTCCGTGGCCGAGGGCTCGTAGCCCTCGCCGGTCTGGATCGTGGCGGTGAGCGCGCCGTCAGGCTCCTCGGTCCCGTCGTCGACCGTGGGCACCGAGAAGGCCGCGCTCCCGGCGCCGCCGACCCGCACGGTGCGCGCGCCGGTGTTGCCGGCCTTGGCGAAGTCGCCGCTGTCCACGACGTTCACGTTCACCTGGATCGCAGGGCTCGGCGCGGGCGTCACCGTGATCGTGAACACCGCGTTGCCGCCCTCGGTGATGTCCGAACCGGCCGCGATGCTCGCCTTAGGCGGACCGGGCGGTTCCTCGTCGTCGGCAATGGTCAGCGTGTGGGTTCTGGCCGTCCCCACCGCGTAGCCGTCGCCGGCTTCCAGCGTCAGGACCACCGTCTCGCGCGGATCGGCTGTCTCGTCGTCGGTCACGGCCACTTCGATGTCCGCGCTCGTGGCGCCGGCGGAGACCGCCAGCGTCCCGCTCAGTTCCTCGTAGTCCTCGCCCGCGTCCGCGGTGCCGGAGACGGCGTAGTTCAGCGTCAGGTCCGCCTCCGGCGCCGGGTCGAGGGTGACCGTCACGCTCACCGCGCCGCCGTCCTCGTCCGCGCTCGACGCGCTTGCGGCGAACGCCGCCGCCGGCGTGCCCGGCGGGACCGGATCGGTGAGCGTCAGTTCGACCACGGTGTCCTCGCCCAGGAAGTAGGGCGAAAAGTGCGCCACGCGGTTGTCCGGAATGGGCACGAGCTCCAGGCGCACCGTCTCCGCGCCCTCGGTCAGGTCGTCCTCGCGCGGCACCAGCCGGAACCGCTGGTACTGCGGCTCGTCCTCGGTATACACCGTCACCGGCATCGCGCCGGGGGGCGCCTGCGACCAGCGGTCCCGGAACCGGTACTCGAGGCGGTAGTCCCGGCGGGTGGCCGTGCCCGTCGCCTCGAGGAACACCTCGTCGAACAGCCCGTCGTCGTAATTGAACCGCCCGGACTCCACCACGATCCGCAACTCCACCGGCGCCCCGTCCTCGGCCACCGAATCGGGCGCGCCCGGCGCCAGCGCCAGGCTGAACGTCGGCGGCCGATGCTCGTCGTCGTCGACGGTCACCGACAGGTTCGCCGTCACGGCGCCGTAGCCGCCGCCCGAGGCGGTGTGGGTCAAGGTCGCCGTGTCCTTGGCGGCGTCCTCGTCGTGCCCGGCCGTCACCGTCACCTCCTGCTCCGTCTCCCAGTCCGTCGCGGTGAACGTCAGCGTGTCCTGGTCGCCGTTCCGGTCCGGATCGGTGTCCACCGTCAGGTCGGTGTTCGACGTCCCGGCCACCGTCACCGTCACCGCGCCGCCGGCCGGCTCGGTGGCAAGCGCCACCGTGTAGGTGGCCGCCGCGCCCTCGGCCACCGTCAGCGCCGTGGGCGAGAGCACGATCCCGGCGGTGTCGTCGTCGGTCACCGTCACGCCCAGGTCCGCCGTCCGGCCGGCGTAGTTGCCGCCCGAGGCGGTGTGGGTGAGCGTGGCGGTGTCGTTGCCGGCGTCGTCGTCCTCGTCCGCGCTCACCGTCACCATCTGCTCGGTCGCCCAGTTCGACGTCGTGAACGTCAGCGATGCCGGCGAAGGCGTCAGGTCCGTCGTGTCGTGCCCCGCGATCGCCACGGTGACGTTCGCCGTGGGCGCCGAACCCAGCTTCACCGTGTAGGTCGCGTCGCCGCCCTCAGGCACCGTCAGCGTCTCGGCCGACAGCACGATCGCGACCGTGTCGTCGTCGGTCACCGTCACGCCCAGGTTCTTCGACACCGAGCCGTAGTCGCCGCCGGCCGCCGTGTGGGCCAAGGTCGCGGTGTCGTTGTCCGCGTCGCCGTCATCCCCCGCGCTCACCGTCACCTCCTGGGCGGTGGCCCAGTTCGACGTCGTGAACGTGAGCGTCGCCGAGGACGGATCGAGCGTCAGGTCCGTCGTGTCGTGGCCCGCGATCGTCACGGTGACGTTGGCCGTCGGTTCGGTGGCGAGCTTCACCGTGTAGGTCGCCTCGCCGC
>WTGP01000002.1 GCA_011523505.1 Gammaproteobacteria bacterium | reverse complement strand
CGTCAGCGCGGTGGGGGCGAACGTGAACGCCGCCGTGTCGTCGTCGGTGATGGTCCCGCTGGCCTCGGTGTCACCCTCCCGGGAGGACAGCGTCGCATTGGTTGCCGCCGTCAGCGTCACCTCCACCGTCTCGTTGGCCTCGTCCACCGCGTCGCCCTTCACCGGAACCACGATGTTGGCGGTTCGCTGGCCCGCGTCGACGGTTACGCTCGGCGGGTCGGGCGCGGTGTAGTCGCTGCCCGCCGTGGCCGAACCGCCCAGGCTGTAGGTCACCGTCACCTCCCGACCGCTCGCCGCCGACAGCGTGACCGGAAAACTCATGTTCGCGGTCGTGTCCGGATCGTCGCCCTCGGTCACCGCCGCCGCGTCGGACACCGACACCGTGGGCGTGGCGTCATCGTCGGCGATGGTCCCGGTGGCCGTGTCGTCGCTGATGGTGGGCGCGCCGCCGGGATCGTTCGCCGCCTTGGCCGGGGCGCTCAGCTTCACCTCGAACTCCTCGTCGGGCTCGTCGAGGGCGTCCTCGACGGTGCTCACCGTGACCGTCCTCGTGGTGACCCCCGCGGCGAAGTCGAGGGCGGTCGCGGTCACCGCGGTGAAGTCCGTGGCCGCGGCCCCGCCGTCCACCAGCGACGTGGCCCACTTCACCGAGACCGCGTTCCCGCTGCCCCCCGCCCGCGTCACCGTGAAGTCGATCGGGTCCCCTTCGTCCCCGGTGGCGTCCGCCACCGAGAAGCTGGGCGTGGCGTCGTCGTCGACGACGGCGAGCTTGACGGAGGCGGTCCCCAGCTGGTGGTCCGCGTCGGGGGCCGCGGCCGGCAGCGCCACCGTGACCTCGCCGTCGGGCGCGTCGAGGTCGTTGTCGGTGACGGTGACCGTGAAGTCGCGGGTGGTGGCGTTCTGCGCGATGACGGTGGAGGAGACCGTGAGCGTGCCGGCGTAGCCGTCGCTGAACGTGGCCGTGGGACTGCCGAAGTCGATGCCGGCGGACGGCGCAGCCGTGTCCGAGGTCACCCGGAACGTGCGCGAGCCGCCCTCGCCGATCGTCGTGTGGCCGCCGACCACCGACAGCGACAGCGACGGGCGCGGGTCCGCGCCCAGCGTGACCGCGACCGACGGCACGTCGGTGTTCGCCGGATAGGCGGTGGTGACGGCGGTCAGCGCGTGCGTGATGTTCACCGTGTCGGCGGCGTCGCCGGCGCCGGTGACGGTCACCGCCTTGGGCGTGTTCCAGTTGCTGTTGTTGAAGCTGACCGCAGCGGACACCGTGGCCTTGGCGGGGTCGCCCGAGGTCGGCTTCACGGTGACCGTGCCGCCCGGCTCGCTCTTCAGCCGGATCGTGTACTCGGCCGTGCCGCCGTTCTCGCGCACCGACAGCGTCCGCGTCGAGACGATCACGCCGTGGCCGGCGTCGGTGACGTCCACCTCGACGGCGTCGATGTCGATGTTGTGGTACTCGTTGGAGATGGGGTTCACCGCCGCAGTGTGGGTGATCTCCACGTTCTGCTCGGAGACCGCGTCGGCGTCCTCGATGGCGCGCACCGTCACGGGCTGCGCCGCGTTCCAGTTGCCCATGCTCCCGTGGGTGAACGTGAGCGTGTTCTGCAGGCCCGATGTGGCGCTGGTGTCCACCGTGACGGCCGGGTCGCCGGAAGCAACGGTGATCACGACGTCCGCGCCCGGGTCGGTGTCCAGCTTCACCGTGTAGGTGGTCTCTCCGCCCTCGGCCAGCGTCAGCGCGGTGGGAGCGACGGTGACGCCGGGCGCCTCGGTCACGGTCACCGCCACCTGCTCGGCCGCCGCGCCCGTGAGGTAGCCCGTGGCGCCGGGGGCGTCCACCGTGTGGCTGACGGTGGCGCTGCCGGCGTTCTTGCCGGTCACGGTGACCGTTTGCGGGGTCTTCCAGCCGTCGCCGGTGGAGGCGAACGTCAGGGCGGCGGGACTGACCGTGGCGTTCGTCGGCGCCGAACTGACCGGGCGGATCGTGAGGCCGGCGTCCGGGCGGCTCTTCAGCCGCACCGTGTAGCTCGACTGGCCGTCGTCCTCGCGCACCGTCAGCGCATCCTTCGACACGATCAGGCCGTGGCCGGC
>WTGP01000037.1 GCA_011523505.1 Gammaproteobacteria bacterium | reverse complement strand
CAACGCCAGCTGGGGCCACGAGGGCTCGACCAGCACCGAGATCGAGGTCGGCAGCGGGGCGCGCATCCGCCAGACACTGGACCCGGGCCAGCTGGAACTGGCCGTCCTGATCGCCTCGCGCGGCCAGCTGACGGCGCAGGTCACCTGGCAGACGCTGGCCGACGGCTACGTGCGCGTCCGCTGGGGCAACGAGCACCACGGCGGCTATCATCATCCCTTCATCCTGAAGGGCAGCGACGGCCAGTACCACAAGTGCTGGACCACGCTCGTCTCGGTGCAGCAGCTGATGGACTTCGCCGACATGAAGCGCGACTTCCGCACCAGCCAGCTGCTGAAGACCGGCTACTTCGCCGACGGCTCGGAAGGCGCCTACAAGATCGCCAACACCGATCCCGACACCATCGAGAAGGCGCCCTTCGGCGGGGTGGATCCCGAGAAGGTGACGGTGCACGTCAATGACCCGCTCCCGCTCTGATACCCCGAAGACGGGCACAGGCGATGACTTCCCGCAGTCGCTGGGAGACCTTTACGACAAGGTCACGCTGGCGCAGAACGGGCTGCAGGAAATCCGGCAGACGTACAACAACCCGGACAGCGAAAAGGAAGAGATGGAGACCCTGGTGGGTGAGGAGGCCGAGGTGCTGAAACAGATCAAACAGAGCGTGCAGTGGGCGGCAGGGCAGGGGGGCTATCCCCTCGGCCAGCGACGGCGTGTCTGGCAGGGCTGCGCGGCCCTGCTGGCGGCGTTAATGCTGGCGATCGCCGCCGCCGGCGTCGGGGCGGAGGACGGGGCAGAAGGACCCTTCCCGCCTGCGTTTGTGCCCCTGACGCCAGACACCGGCCTGCTGAGCGAAAACCAGCCCGATCTGGTGCACCACATTCACCTCTTTCCCCACTGGCTGCTGGAAAGCGACGAGCAATTCTCGCTCCACGACTATACAGGTCGCGCGTATCTGGACCTCGACGTCGGCGATTACGCCGTCCGCTTTGCGGCCGTGCCCTTCTTCGACGAAACTTCGTTCCTGGGCTTCGAGATCGCAGAACTGAGCGTCACCGGCTGCGGCGAGGGCCGCGACAACCGGGTCTTCGCGGGCGAGGATGGCTTCGACGTCATCATGTTCTGTCCGGGCGTCGTCGAGTGGACCATAAGTTCCGCCGATCCGGTTCTCGCGGTGGTCGTTATTGCCGTCAAGGTCTCCTGATGCTATAATCACGACTGTCTCCTCGAGGTTGACGCGCCGAAGGGGGGGGGGCGCCGGATTTGCGAATCCGGCGTTTTCCTTTTAATCTCGCCGCAGCGTCAACCTTGACGGTCAAGCCAGGAGATGTTCCATGTCCGTACAACAGAAGAGCCTGCCGGGCGAAGCGGGCGGCGCCGGTTCGTTAATTGAGGCCGCCATCAGCGAGGCCGAGGGCGGTCCGCGCTCCATGCCGCGCTACAGCGACGTGGGTCTCGATCGCGACGGCAACTTTCAATTTTGCCGCTTTCCGGTCTGGGTGTGTGAACGCATGCGTGGCAAGCGGTTGGCGGTCCGCTACCTGTATGCCTGGATCGTGATGCTGGCCGTCAGGCCGGACGGCAGTCTGCAGACTGTGCGCGTCGGCCAGCGCGAGCTGCAGAAGAGAACCGGCATGCACTGGGAGGTCCTTGGCCGCGCGCTGCGCGATCTGGAGGAGACCGGCCTGATGGTGGATTGCAGGCCGGACCGCAGGGGGCGGGGGCAGTGGCGTCTGTGGGAGCCGCCGCCGCAAGGCCTGTCAGAGCGCTTCGTGCGTCTCCCCCTGTGGCTGCAGGAGTGGTTGCCGCTGCTTAGCCTGGGCGAGCGGGTTGTCCTGCTGCATCTGACGCTGCACAGTCTGGACCACAGGGAGGGTGCGCGTCATGCGTCCGTGCGCATATCACGGCGCCAGCTGGCGAGCGAGACGGGGCTGCGGCGCGAGGTGGTGGACCGCGCGTTGACCGGGCTGCAGGCACGGCGCGCGATCTACCGCAACACACGGCGACCCAGGCGCGAGCGCAGCGTGTGGCACGTCAACGCGCCGCAACCTGTCGCGGGAAGCGGGGCCAAGCCGTCGCGGGAAGCGGGGCCAAGCCCGTCGCGGGAAGCGGGGCCAAGCCCGTCGC
>WTGP01000038.1 GCA_011523505.1 Gammaproteobacteria bacterium | reverse complement strand
AGACCGGCGGCCAGCACCGCCGTCACGGTGTCGCCGGCGCCGGTGACGTCGTAAACCTCCCGGGTGCGTGCGGGCATGTGACGGGAGGGCCCGGCAGCCGGCGCAACCAGCAATCCCTGGTCGCCCAGCGTAACCACCATGCTGCCGATCTCGAGCAGGGAGCACACCCGCTGCGCCCGCGCGGCCATCTCCTCCGCCGTCTCCCCCGATCCCCCCAGGGCCGCCTCGAACTCGGCGCGGTTGGGCGTCAGCAGATCGGCGCCGCGGTAGGTCCCGAAATCGGTGGACTTGGGATCCACCAGGACCGGCGTTCCGGCGGCCCGCGCGGCCCCGATCAGCGTGCCGGCGTCGGCCAGGCTGCCCTTGGCGTAGTCCGACAGCACGACCGCCGAGCATCCGTCCAGCAATTCGGCATAGCGCACCATCAGGCGGGAGGCGTCATCGGCGCTGAACGGCGTTTCGCGGTCCAGCCGGATGACCTGCTGATTGCGGCTCAGGACCCGAAGCTTGCGGACCGTCGGGCGAGTCTCCGAATGCAGCCATTCGCAGGTCACGCCGACTCCCCGCATCGCGGTGTCCAGCGCCTCGGCCTCTTCGTCCTTGCCGACAATCCCCAGCAGCGTCACCCGCGCGCCCAGCCCGGCCAGGTTGCAGGCCACGTTGGCCGCGCCGCCCGGACGGTAATCGCGGCTTTCGACCCGCACGACGGGCGCCGGCGCTTCGGGCGAAATGCGCGTGGCCGTTCCCAGCCAGTATTCGTCGAGCATGACGTCGCCCGCCACCAGGACGTGCGCATTCGAGTAATCGGGAATCACGGCAACACCGGCCGGTGTGCGGTCAGTTACACTTCGAATCGCCGCAGTTCAGGCAGGTCAGGCAGCCGTCCATCATCACGACGGCCGCGGTGTGGCAGCGCCCGCAAAGCTGCGCGCCGGCGGGGAAGGAATTCCGGGCGAATGCGTCCTCCTGGCGCTGGGCGTCCTCGAAGTCCTGCCGCTTGGCTTCCAGCGCACGGCGCTCGGCCGGATCCAGCGAGTGTTCGCCGAGGAACCCGATGCGCTCCAGGTGGTCGCCCACCACGCAGCCCAGCTCGGCGATGATCGACGGCATGTATACGCCGCCGGGTTGCCAGTAGCCGCCGCGCGGATCGAACACGGCCTTGAGCTCGTCCACCAGGAAGGCCACGTCGCCGCCCTTGCGGAACACGGCCGACATGACCCGGGTCAGCGCCACGATCCACTGGTAGTGGTCGAGGTTCTTGGAATTGATGAAGATTTCGAACGGCCGCCGGCGCTCGTCGGCCGTGCCCTCGTTCAGAATGATGTCGTTGATGGTCACGTACATGGCGTGATCGGACACCGGGGTCTTGACCTTGTAGGTGGTGCCTTCCAGGCGCTCGGGGCGCTCCAGGCCCTCGTGCATGCGCACCACCTTGCCGTCCTCGCTGGCGCTGAGCGGCAGTCGCGCGGCGGGCGCCCTGGGCGGCTCGGGCTGCGCGGGCGCCGCGGGAGCGACAGCGGGTTGTTCGGCGGCGGACGCATCCCCGGCGTCGGGCTGCTCGACGCGGTAGCCGACGATCTTGCCGGCGATTTTCCTGGCGGTATCGGTCATTGTTCAGAATTTCCCGTAGTAGCCTTCCTTGAGTGCGTCGAAGAGGTTGGCGGCGGTATGCACCTGGCCGTCGTACTCGACTTCCTCGTCGCCGGCGAACCGGACCTCGCTGCCGTCTTCGAGCTGGAAGACGTAGAAGGTGCTCTTCAGGTCCTTTTCCTTGACCAGCACGCCCTGGAAGGCGGTGGGGTTGAAGCGGAAGGTGGTGCAGCCCTTCAGGCCGCTCTTCCAGGCCTCGATGTAGATGTCCTTGAACCGGTCGTAGGGGTAGTCGGACGGCACGTTGGCGGTCTTGGAAATGGACGAATCGACCCACTTCTGGGCCGCGCCCTGGATCGCGACGTGCTCCGACGGCGATACGTCGTCGGCCGTAACGAAGTAGTCGGGCAGCGCCTGCTCGCCCTCGCCTTCGGGATTGGCCCCGGGATCGATTCGCTCGCGATAAGCGAGCAGCTCATAGGAGTAAACGGGCACCTTCTCCTTGGTCTTGCGCCCTTCCCGGATCACGTTGCGGAAATAGTGGTGGGCGAAGCTGGGCTCGATGCCGTTGCTGGCGTTATTGCCCAGCGACAGCGAGATGGTGCCGGTGGGCGCGATCGACGAATGATGGGTAAAGCGCGCGCCGTCCTGGGCGATGGCGGCGACCAGTTCGGGGTCCTCGCCGGCCACGCGCTGCATGTAGCGGCTGTAGCGCGCCATCAGCACCTTGCCGGGCAGCCGGTCGCCGGCCCTGACGCCGTCTTCGGCCATCTCGGGACGGCGGCGCAGCATCTGCGGGGTCACCTCGAACTCCTCGTCCATGATCGGCGCCGGACCCTTCTCGCGCGCCAGCTCCAGGCCCACGCGCCATCCGGTCACGGCCAGTTCGCGCGCGACCCGCTCGGTGAATTCGGTCGAATCGCCACTGCCGTAGCGGATACGCAGCATGGTCAGCGTCGATCCCAGCCCCAGAAAGCCCATGCCGTGGCGCCGCTTGCGCAGGATTTCGCTGACCTGGGTGTCGAGCGGCAGGCCGTTGATCTCCACGACGTTGTCGAGCATGCGGGTGAAGATCGCCACCACCGCGTTGAACTCGTCCCAGTCGAAACAGGCCCGTTCCGTGAACGGTTCGCGCACGAAGCGGGTCAGGTTCACGGAACCGAGAAGGCAGGCGCCGTACGGCGGCAGAGGCTGCTCGCCGCAGGGGTTGGTGGCGCGGATGTTCTCCACGTACCAGTTGTTGTTCATCTCGTTGACGCGGTCGATCAGGATGAAGCCGGGCTCGGCGAAGTCGTAGGTGGACTGCATGATGAGATCGAACAGTTCCCGGGCCGGCAGGGTTCCATAGACCTTGCAGGCCACCCGCCCTTCCCTGTCCGTGATATAGCCTTCCGTTACCGGCCAGTCGCGCCACACGACGCCCTGGCCGTCGGTCAGATCGACATCGTCCTCCTCGGCCTCCAGGGGATCCAGCGGAAAGGCCAGCACCCAGTCGCCCTCGGCCTCGACGGCCTGCATGAACTCGTCGGTGATCATCAGCGACAGGTTGAACTGCCTCAGGCGCCCGTCCTCGCGCTTGGCCGTGATGAACTCCTTGACGTCGGGATGGCCCACGTCGAAAGTGCCCATCTGCGCGCCGCGGCGTCCGCCCGCCGACGACACCGTAAAGCAGACCTTGTCGTAGATGTCCATGAACGACAGCGGCCCGGAGGTGTAGGCGCCGGCGCCGGCCACGTAGGCCCCGCGCGGACGCAGGGTGGAGAACTCGTAGCCGATGCCGCAGCCGGCCTTTAGCGTCAGCCCGGCTTCGTGCGCCATTTCCAGGATGCCGTTCATCGAGTCGCGCACGGTGCCCGACACCGTGCAGTTGATCGTGGACGTGGCCGGCTTGTGTTCCTGGGCGCCGGCGTTGGAGACGATCCTGCCGGCGGGGACCGCGCCGTGGCCGAGCGCCCAGAGAAAGGACTCGAACCACTTCTTGCGAATGTCCTCCGGCTCCACTTCGGCCAGGGTGCGGGCCACCCGGGCGTGGGTGGCGTGAACGTCTTCGTCGAGGACTTCGCCTTTCTTGGTCTTTAACCGGTATTTGGAATCCCAGATGTCGAGGGAGGCTGGCTGTAAGGAAATCTCCTCTCTGTCTTCGCCGAAATGTGCCAGCTTGACCGGTTGCCCCATAGACTCCCCCATATTTTCCGCTTTCCGTTCCCTGCCTGCGGAAACCGGAAAGTCGCGTGCGCTGTCCCCTTGATCCAGCGTTATTGCAGCGCTGACCTGAGCGAATTTTTAACCCCCGCGAATGGCAATTGCAACAGCCGCTCTGGATTACAATGAAACCGCCGTTTTCCGATGAGCGGGTCGCCCAGGCGGCGCGACTGTTTGCGGCACATGCGCATCAATTGGGATACTTCGCCAATGCAATCTATTGATAAACGGAACAGGAAGATGAGTCGCAGGATTCTGATCGGATTATCGGGGCTGGCGCTGATTTTGGCCGGCGCCGGCGCCATGCTGTCGGGCGGCGCGCCAACGCCCTCTTACGCCCAAAGCGAGGTGCCCCGGGGCTCCCTGCCGCCGGTACAACTGGACGGGCAGCCCTTTCCCAGCCTCGCGCCGCTGGTCGAGGCCACCAAGCCGGCGGTCGTGAGCATCGCGATCGCCCGTCCTCCAAGGAGCAGTCTCCGCAACCCCTTCCAGGGCGACCCTTTCTTCGAGCGCTTCTTCGGCCCGCGCCGCCCGCAACAGCCACAGCAGGAACCCCAGCCTCAGGAGCCGCAGCCCACGGGTTCCGGCGTCATCGTGGACGCCGAACGCGGGCTGGTGCTCACCAACCATCACGTGATCCAGAACGCGTCCGAGATCGAAGTGACCCTGAGCGACGGGCGGTCGGTCGCCGCCGCGGTGGTCGGATCGGATGCGGGCACCGACGTGGCCGTGCTCGAACTGGAAGAGGCCGACGACCTGACCCAGATGCCGCTGGGCGATTCCGACGCGGTGCAGGTGGGCGACTTCGTGGTGGCCATCGGCAATCCCTTCGGGCTGACCCACACCGTGACCTCCGGCATCGTCAGCGCCCTGGGCAGGTCCATCCCGCGGAGCCGCCGCGCCGCGGGAGCGCCGAGCCCCATCGAGGACTTCATCCAGACCGACGCGTCGATCAATCCCGGCAATTCCGGCGGGGCGCTGGTGAACATGCGCGGCGAACTGGTCGGCATCCCTTCCAACATCCTGTCGCGATCCGGCGGCAACATCGGAATCGGCTTTGCCATTCCGACTTCCATCGCGCGCGAAATCATGCGGCAACTGCTGGAGTTCGGCGAGATCCGCCGCGGGCGGCTGGGCGTGATCGTTGGAAACGTGAGCGAGGACGTGGCCCAGGCGCTGGACCTGGCGTCCTCGGCCGGCGCCTTCGTCAACGAGGTCATTCCCGACTCCGCCGCGGAGGAAGCCGGCATCGAACCGGGCGACGTGATCGTCAGGGTGGACGACAAGGAGATCGAGGGCAGCGGCGACCTGGTCAATACCGTGGGCCTGCGTTCCGTGGGCGAAGAGGTCACGCTGCAGATCGTCGGCAGCGACGGCCAGCTCAAGCTGGTTGAGGTCGTTCTGGGCGGCACGGTGACCTCCAGCGGCGAAGAGGTCCATCCGGCGCTGGCCGGCGCCACGCTGATCAACGGCGAGGACGGCGGCTACCGGGGGGTCCTGGTGGAGTCCATCGTGCCGGACAGCGCCGCCGATAACAGCGGAATTCAGGCCGAGGACGTGATTTTCCGGGTCAACCGCACCGACGTGCGCAACGTGGAGCAGATGAAGGCGGCGGCCGAAAACCGGTCGCTGCTGGTGCTCCATCTCTTCCGCGGCAACCGCAGGGTCGTCATTACGGTGCGGGGCTAGCCGATTACCGCCCCGCCGGCGGGCGAGCCCATGGAGACATACCTGGTAGGGGGCGCGGTGCGGGACCGGCTCCTCGGGCTTGAGGTGCGCGAGCGCGACTGGGTGGTGGTGGGCGCCACCGCCGATGAACTCCTCAAACAGGGTTACAAGGAAGTCGGGCGATCGTTTCCCGTGTTCCTGCATCCCGAGACGCAGGAGGAATACGCGCTGGCGCGGCGAGAAACCAAGACCGCCCCCGGTTACCGGGGCTTCGAGGTCGAATTCGGCCCCGAGGTCACGCTGGAGGAAGACCTGATGCGGCGCGATCTGACCATCAACGCGATGGCCGAAGACCACGCCGGGCGCCTTGTCGACCCCTACGGCGGCGAACGCGACCTCGCGGAGAAGGTGCTGCGGCACGTATCGCCCGCGTTTCGCGAAGACCCGGTGCGGATCCTGCGCGTCGCCCGGTTCGCGGCCCGTTTCGATGGCCGGGGTTTCGGGATCGCCCCGGAAACGATGGCGCTGATGGGCGAAATGGTGGCGCAGGGCGAGGCCGCGGCGCTGGTGCCCGAGCGGGTCTGGCAGGAGACGGTGCGGGCATTGGGCGAGGACGCGCCGCAGCGTTTCTTCGAGGTGTTGCGCGAATGCGGGGCCCTGAAGGTGATCTTCCCCGAGATCGACCGGCTCTGGGGCGTGCCGCAACCGAAACGCTGGCACCCGGAGATCGACACCGGCGTGCACGTCATGATGGTGCTCGAGCAGGCGGCCCGGTTTTCGGACAAGGTCGAAGTGAGGTTTGCGGCGCTGACCCACGATCTCGGCAAGGGCGTCACCCCCGAGCAGTACTGGCCGCGGCACAGCGGTCACGAGGCGGCCAGCGTGCGGCTGGTGGGCGAAATGTGCGAACGGCTTGGCGCGCCGAAGCGGTTCCGCACGCTGGCGGAGAAGGTCGCGCGCTACCACGGCGTCTGCCACCGCGCCGACGAGCTGCGCCCCGAAACGAAGCTCAAGGTGCTGGAATCGCTGGGCGCATTTCGGGCCGACAGCCTGTTGGAGGATTTCCTGGTGGCCTGCGAGGCGGACTACCGCGGCCGCCTGGGGATGACCGAGGACGCCTACCCCGCCGCGGACGTTTTCCGCCGCGCCTTTGCCGCCGCCGGCGTCGTGTCGGGCGCCGCCCTGGCCGACGAGGGCTATGATGGCGCGCGCCTGGGCGAGGAGCTGCGGCGGCGCCGCATCGCCGCCATCGCGGACAGCTAAAACGACGCTTGCTGGCGAAGCAAGGGAGGAAACCGGAAATGAGATCGAAAATCACCCGCAGAGACGCACTCATAGGCGCCGGCGCCGCCGGCCTGGCGCTCAGCCTGCCGCCGATCGGCGCCGCCGACGTGCGCATGCACCGCATCCCGTCCAGCGGCGAGGCCCTGCCACCCGTGGGCCTGGGCACGTCGCGCGTGTTCAACAGCGTCAGCGGCGAGAATCAGCGCGCCGCGCTTGTGGAAGTGCTGGAAGCGCTGTTCGCGGGCGGCACGCTGGTGGACACCTCGCCGATGTACGGCAATTCCGAAACGCACCTGGGCGAGTTGCTGCCGTTGGCGGCCGGCAACGAAACGATGTTCTGCGCCACCAAGGTCTGGACCGAGGGGCGCGAGTCCGGCGTCAGGCAGATGCAGGAATCGATGGACAAGATGGGCGTGGACCGGATCGACCTGATGCAGGTCCACAACCTGCTGGACTGGGAGGTGCATCTCGAATCCATGCTCGCGATGCAGGCCGAAGGCAAATTCCGCTACCTGGGCATCACGACCTCGAACCCGCGGCAGTTCGCGGACTTCGAACGCGTCATGCAGGCGGCCGACTGGGACTTCGTGCAGCTCAATTACAGCCTGGGCGAGCGCGAAGCCGAACAGCGGCTGCTGCCGCTGGCGCAGGAGCGCGGCATGGCGGTCATGGTGAACCGTCCGTTCGTGCGCGGCGCGCTGTTCCGGTCCGCGGGCGGCAAGGACCTGCCGCCCGTTGCCGCGGAACTGGGCTGCGACAGCCCGGCGCAGCTGTTCCTCAAGTGGATCCTGGGCCACCCGGCCGTGACCTGCGTCATCCCGGCCACCACCAAGGTCAAACACATGGTCGACAACCTCGGCGCCGCCTTGGGCCCACTCCCCGACGCCGCCCAACGCGAGGCCATCGCCGCCTGGATCTAACTCTGGATCAAGCCTCCGACTTCACGGAGGTGGCGCGAACCGGAGAAGGATTGCCAGAGCTCGGCGATGGTGACGCCCGTGGCCGGGTGGCGGAGGTCGGGCGCGAGGTCCGCCAGCGGTTTCAGGACGAAGGCGTAGCGTTCGATGTCGGGGTGAGGCAGTTTGAGCGCTTCGTCCACGCGGTCGCCGTAGAGGACCAGGTCGAGGTCCAGGGTGCGTGAGGCGAACTTGCCGCCGGACCGGTCGCGGCCGGCCAGCGCCTCCTGTTGCGCAAGCGCTTCCAGTATTTCTTCCGGCGTTTGGGTCGTACGGAAGCTCAAGACCAGGTTGAGAAACGGCGGGCCGCTGAAGCCTTCCGCCGGACTTTCGTACACCGGCGAGAGTTCCAGGTCCGCATAGTACTCCTTCAGCGCCGCACAGGCCGCTTCCAGGTTGGCGCGCGGATCGATGTTGCTGCCCGCGCTGACGAATACGCGAACGGTCGCGCTCACTCTTCCTCGCGCGGCCGATCGCCACGCTCGATCACCACGCCCACATCGCGCGCATTGCGCAGCGCGAAGGGCTTGCGCGCCGTCACGCGCACCCATTGCGCGCCGTGCTCGCCCAGGACCAGCGACGCGATGGCTTCAGCCAGGGTCTCGATCAATTCGTAACTGCGGCTTTCGGCCAGCGCCGCAATGTCGCGCGACACGCGCTTGTAGTCCACCGTTGCACCAATCTCGTCGGCTTCCGCCGCCTTTGCCGCGTCCACCCCGATCTCAAGGTCCACTCCCACCACCTGCGGTGCGGCCTTCTCCCAGCGATTGACTCCCACGATCGCACGCACGCGCAAGTCCCGAATGATGATTCTGTCAGTCATTTTCCTTGCCTGCGAGGACTAAAATTCCTCCGATGCGGGTACTGGGGATCGAAACGAGTTGCGATGAAACCGGCGTGGCGATTTACGAGGCCCGCCGGGGTCTTTTGGCGCACCGATTGTATAGCCAGGCCGCGCAGCACGCCGAATTCGGCGGAGTGGTGCCGGAGCTGGCCTCGCGCGACCATCTCAAACGGCTCGCCGTGCTGGTCAACCTTGCCCTGGAAGACGCGAACCTCAAGAAAACGGACTTGAGCGGCATCGCCTGCACCGCGGGGCCCGGCCTGATCGGCGCGCTTCTGGCGGGACTCGTATTCAGCGGCGGTCTGGCGCGCGCCCTGGGCGTTCCGCTGATCGGCGTGCACCACATGGAAGCGCATCTGCTCGCGCCGCTGCTGGAAGGCGATTCGCCGGAGTTTCCCTACCTCGCGCTGCTCGTTTCCGGCGGCCACAGCCTGCTGGTGGACGTGCGCGGCTACGGCGATTACGCGGTGCTGGGCGAATCGCTGGACGACGCCGCCGGCGAGGCCTTCGACAAGGGCGCCAAGCTGCTGGGCCTGGGCTATCCGGGCGGTCCGGAAATCGCCCGGTTGGCCGAGAAGGGCGAGCCGGGCCGCTTCTCGCTGCCGGTGCCCATGCGCGGGCGCAAGGAACTCAACTTCAGTTTCTCCGGACTGAAGACCGCACTGCTCTACATGGTGCGCGACCTCACGGCCGAATCCGCGCTCACCGGGGACGACCGTGCCTCGCTGGCGTTGGCCCTGGAGACGGCGATCGTCGAATCGCTGGTTGACCGAAGCACCCGCGCGCTCGATGCGACCGGGTATGGAAGCCTGGTTGTCGCCGGTGGCGTGGGCGCCAACCGCCGCTTGCGGCTGCAACTGAAAGACGTGTGCGGGAATACGGGCGTTAGCGTGTATTACCCAAGGGTTGAGTTCTGCACCGACAACGGCGCGATGATCGCGCTCACCGGCTGCCTGCGCCTGGCCGGCGGGGCCCCCGGTCCGGCGGCGCCCGACGCCCGCCCCCGCTGGAACATAAACGAAGTAACGCCCTTCTCTCCCGCCTGAGCGGCGGCAACCTCAAGGAAGCGGCCCATCGTTTTCGCGTAACCTATCCCAGGTGCCGCGAAAGTAACAGAAGAAGGAGACCAGGCCGATGTTGCAACAGGAAATGACGCTGGCTCGGTGGTTGTTTAATCCGTTCGTTCGTATTGCCGGCTGGGGTTCTCTCGCTGCAGGGCTCGCCGGCATTGTCCTGGCGGGCATTGCGGCGGCTGCAGCGGGCATTCGATTCGACGGCTTGCTTGATATGCATATCGTGGGGAACGTCTCCACCCACGTGCCGATCGTGGAAGGCCTGATCAACTGGATCTGCATTGTCGCGGTCAGCGCGCTGATCGCAAAACTGTTCGGCGGAGGCAGCAGCGTGCGCCTTCTGGATGTCGCCGGAACGCTGGCGCTCGCGCGCGCGCCGCTCGTGCTCGCCGCGTCGATCTGCACAATTCCGTGGATTCGTGACTCGCTCTCCTATTCCGCCGTTCTCGTGGAGCGGGACCTGGCTTCACTGCTACCGGGCATGTTGGTCGGCGCCCTGGTCTTGCTGGCCTGCGCCGTCTGGACGATCGTCTTGATGTGGAATGCCTTTTCGATCACCGGCAACATGAAGGGCGGACGCGGCGCCTTCTTCTTCGTTGCCGCCCTGGCAGTCGGCGAATTGCTCAGCAAGTTGCTGGTATATCGAATTCCCTAGGCGCGCGGTTCTCGGCCGCCTTGATGCGAGGGCGCGACGCCCGCGCTCCCGGGGCGGGTTACCAGCCGATGCTGCGGCCGCCGTCCACGGCGATGATCTGGCCGGTCACGAAGGGCGCGTCGCAGACCACGAAACGCACCAGCCGGGCCACGTCACGCGGCTCGCCGGCCCGCCCGAGCGGGGTCTTCGAGAGGATCGCCTTCTTCACGTTCTCCGGCGGCGGCGGATCGGCCCACATCACCATGCCCGGCGCGATGCCATTGACCCGCACTTCCGGCGCCAGTTCGCCGGCCAGGCTGAGCGTCAGGGCCGCGAGCCCGGCCTTGGCCGCGCTGTAGACCGGGTAGCCGCGCAAGGGAATACGGGCATGGATATCGACCATGTTCACGATCACGCCCCGTGACTCCCTGAGCGCCGGGGCCAGCGCCTGCGACAGGAAAACGGGCGCCTTCAGGTTGCTGCCCACCAGGCTGTGCCAGTCGTCTTCTGTAATCTCGCCCACAGCGGTGGGATAGAACGTCGAGGCATTGTTCACGAGGCAATCGAGACGCCCGGCGCGCTGCAGCACGTCCTGCGCCAGCCGTTCGCAGGCGCCTTCTTCGAGCAGGTCGCCCTGCAGCGTGAAAGCCGATTCGGAGCGGCTTTCGTTGAGCCGCTCCACCAGGGCGTCGGCGTCGGCGCGCGAGCTATTGCAGTGCACCGCCAGCGTGAACCCGGCGCTGTGCAATTCTTCGGCGGTCGCCGCGCCCACGCGCTTGGCGCCGCCGGTAACCAGTGCGACTTTCGCCTTCATCATCGCCGTGCCATCGCCCTTTGCTGCCCGGAGGCGGCATTATATGAATCCGCGATGAAAACAGCCCCATTGCAGGCCCCGCCCGGGCACATCCAGGCCGCGATCACCGAGGCGGGCGGCTGGCTTGCGTTCGACCGCTACATGGAACTCGCTCTGTACCACCCCGAAGAGGGCTATTACGGCGCCGGAAGGGCCCGGTTCGGCGAAGGGGGAGACTTCGACACGGCGGCGGAAACCTCGGCGCTGTTCGGACGCGCCCTGGCGGGCCAGTGCGCCGAAGTCCTGGCCGCCTGCTCGGGCGGAGACATCGTCGAATTGGGGCCCGGCAGCGGCCGGCTGGCCGAAGTCGTGCTGGGCGAACTCAAGGACGCCGGCAAGTTGCCGCAACGCTATCTTCTGGTCGAGCCGGCGCCCAGTCTGCGCGCAGCGCAGCAGCAGCGCCTGGCAGGCTCGCACCCGGACCTTGCCGAACGCCTTGAATGGGCGGACCGGCTCACGCACGAACGCGTCCGGGGCGTGATTCTCGCCAACGAAGTGCTCGACGCCCTGCCCTGCAGGTGTTTCCGGCGCGCACGCGACGCCTGGCTGGAGCGCGGAGTGAGCCTGGGCGGGGAGAACCGGCTGGGCTGGGAAGACCGGCGCGCCGACCCCGCGCTTGCGCAGGCGCTTGACGGTTTGCAGGCGGAACTGCCCTGGAACCTGCCGGAGGGCTACTGTTCCGAGATCCGAATGAACCTGGACGAGTTCATGGGCGAACTGGCCCAGTCGCTGGACGCCGGCCTGGTGCTGCTGGCCGACTATGGGCTGCCCCGGCATGAGCTGTACCTGGCCGAGCGCGACCAGGGAACGCTGGGCTGTCATTACGGACAGCACTGGCACGACGATCCCTTCCGCCGGCCGGGGCAGGAAGATATAACCGCCTGGGTGGACTTCACCGCAGTACGGCGCAGCGCGGAAGCGGCGGGACTCGAGGCCGTGGGTTTCTCCAATCAGGCCCAGTTCCTGATGGCGGCCAATATTCTTGAAATGGCCGGATCGCCGCCCGCGCCGGAGGACGCCGCGGCGCTGCGCCGGCTGATGCTGCCGGGAGGCATGGGCGAGGCGTTCAAGTTCCTCGGGCTGGCCGCGGGAGGGATCGAGGCCCCAGGCGGGTTCGGCGAACGCGACCTGCTCGCGTCGCTGGAACCGGCGCGCGATCCGGAACCGGCGGCTGAAGCGGCCGGCGTATGAGCTTCTGGCAGATCGTCCTGCTGGCGCTGCTGCAGGGCGTCACCGAGTTCCTGCCGATTTCGAGTTCGGCGCACCTGATCCTGGTGCCGGCCTGGCTGGGCTGGGAGGACCAGGGCATCGCCTTCGATATCGCCGTGCACTTCGGCAGCCTGATCGCCGTGATCGCGTTCTCGCGCCGCGAAATCGCCGCGATCCTGGGCGAATGGCGGGCCTGGCTCCTGTATCGCGACGCCCTCGGGCCGGCGGCGCGCCTGGGCCTGATGATCGTCCTGGCGACGCTGCCAATCGGCGCGCTCGGGTTGCTGCTGCACGACACCGTGGAGGCGTCGTTCCGCGAGCCGCGGCTGATCGCGGTGGCCGGCGCGCTGTTCGCGGTCCTGATGGTGTGGGCGGACCGTCGCCCGCAATACCTGACGCGGGTGCGGGAGATCGGCTGGAAGCAGGCGCTGTGGATCGGCTGCGGCCAGGCATTGGCCCTGATCCCCGGCGCCTCGCGCTCCGGCGTGACGATCACCGCCGCGAGGGTCCTGGGCATGGCGCGTCCGGCCGCGGCCCGCCTGTCCTTCCTGCTCGCGATACCGGTCATCCTGGCGGCCGCCGCCCTGGAGACGGTGAACCTGAGCGCGGCGCCGGCCGCCGCCGACTGGGGCGCGCTGGCGCTGGGCATGGCCGTGGCGGGCGTGGCCGCCTTCCTGTGCATGGGCCTGCTGCTGCGCCTGGTGGCGCGCTGGGGCCTGTGGCCGTTCGCGCTCTACCGCCTGGCGCTCTCCGCCGTGATCCTCTTGTAACGCGGGAGTATTCGAGGATCCCGTACCGGGCGCGGTTTCAGTCGCCCGCGACCCGCGTGACGAACCGCTCCGCTACCGGGCGCATCCGCATGTTGGCGACGAGGGCGATAGCCAGCAGCGCCCCCATCACGTACATCGTGAGGTTATAGATGCCCGGCGTGGGGTCTGGAGTGCCCGCCGGCACGATTTCCATGAGCCTGCTGATGGTTACGGTGTTGGCCGCCACCAGCTCGTTGAGATTGCTCATCGGCGCGCCGAAGTGCGCCTCGAACGCCGCCGGATCGACCCTGGCCGCCAGCGAGCGGATCGCCTGTTCCAGCGAGAACTTGCGAAGCTGGGTGATGAGCAGTGGGCCGAGCGCGCCCGCGACGCTCCAGGCCGTGAGCAAGCGGCCATGTATCGCACCCACATGCCGGGTCCCGAAGACATCGGCAAGATAGGCGGGCAGCGTGGCGAACCCGCCGCCGTACATCGTGAAGGCCACCATCGTTACGGCGTAGAACGCCACCAGCCAGCCCAGGTTCGCGCTGACGCTTCCGGCGTTGGCGATAAGCGGTACCGAACAGTACAGCGCCGCACCGAGCGCGAAGAAGCAGTGGTAGGTGTTCCGTCGCCCGATGTAGTCGGAAGCCGTCGCCCAGGCGAGCCGGCCGCCCATGTTGAAGACGCTGATCATCAACACGTAGGTCACCGCGAAGGCCGGCGTCACCACTTGAGGCAAGGTCCGCCCGAAGATGTCGACCATCATCGTCTCCGCCACGCCGATTACGCCGATCCCGGCCGTGACGTTGAAGCACAGCATGATCCAGATCAGATAGAACTGCGGCGTCCGGTGCGCCCGCTGGACGGGCACGTAGGTGCTGCTCGGCATGCCTCGCCAGCCGCTGCCCGGCTTGCCCGCGGCCCTGGCCGCGTCTTCATCCCACCCGGCGGGCTTCCATCCCTTCGCGGGAAGGCGGAACGAGAAGGCCGCGGCCAGCATGATGCAGAAATACACCAGCCCCAGCGTGAAGAAAGTCAATGCCGCCCCCGTACTCCCCGTGCCGACGACATAGACGCCTTCCGGACCGGGAACGATCATCCTCGACACGTCGGCCGGCGCCGCCACGACCACTTCGAGCCATTCGCCGGCCACCTCGGCGAATTGCCTGCCTCCTTCGGTGACCAGTTCGACCGCTTCCGTCGCGCCGAGATACCGCGGAGCCTCGTGGAAGGTCTGGAGCAGGAACTTCTTGAGCGGCGCGGCGATGATCGCCCCGCCGCCGAAACCCATGATCGCCAGTCCGGTCGACAATCCGCGCCGGTCCGGAAACCAGCGAATCAGCGTCGAAACGGGCGAGATGTAGCCCAGTCCCAGGCCGGCGCCGCCGAACACCCCGTACCCCAGGTACAGCAGCCACAGTTCGTGCAGCTCTATGCCCACGCCGCCGATTACGAACCCCATGCCCCACAGACCGGCAGCGCAAACGCCGGCGCAGCGCGGACCCACATCCTCCAGCCACTTGCCGGCCACCGCCGTGCTCAGACCCAGGAAGACGATGGCGGTGGAGAACACGCCCACGATCACGGTGATGCTCCAGTCGTCGGCGCTGCTTGCCGCGACGCCGAGCTCCCTGGTCAGCGCCGGGTTGAAGATGCTCCACGAATAGACCGACCCGATGCAAAGATGCAGAGCCACGGAAATCAGCGGAATCCACCAACGATTGAATCCGGGTGAGGCGGTGATGCGATCCTTGAGCAGGAACGCTACGGCGCGGCGGCTCATGGGGAGGCCATGCTCATCCGCTACAGTCTCGCCTTCGCGCGGGTGCATGTCCAGCACCGGCGCATCGGCGGCCCGGCGGCCTTTCCGTGCACGGGCACGCGATTGCTTATACTCGGCGGCATGAAGAAATTCCTGATCGCGATAGGCGGCATCCTCGGGCTCCTGCTGCTGGCCGGCGTGAGTTCGATGGCGCGTATGAACGCCTTCACCAGCGTGGACGAGGAGCTGCCCTGGGCCTGCGAGGCGATTTCGCTGCCGGGCAGCGCCGAGGACATCGTGATCGACCGCATGCGCGGCGTCGCCTACCTGTCGGTGCTCGACCGGCGCGCGCTGCTGTCCAACCGCAGCATCCGCGGCGTCATCCTGGCGCTGGACCTGAACTCCGATCCCGTCGGCCAGTTCCTGCCCCTGGCGGAAGTGCCCTCCCACCTGCATCCGCACGGCATGAGCCTGCACCAGGACGCCGCCGGCAACACGCGGCTGTTCGTGATCAACCACCCGAGCGAGCGCGGCGAGGGCCCGGAAGCCGTTGAAATATTCGAACTGCGCGACGACGGGCTGCTGCACCACGTGCGCACCGTGCGCAGCCCGCTCATGAACAGCCCCAACGACATCCAGGCCGTCGGCGCGGAGCAGTTCATCGCGGTCAACGACACCGGCGCGTCCAATAATTTCCAGCGCGTACAGGAGTTCCTGTTCGGCGCCGGACTGGCCAGGGCGGTCTATTACGACGGCCAGGTAATGCGCGTGGCCGCCGAAAAGCTCGCCGGAGGCGCCGGTATCGGCTACGCCGACGGCCGCTTCATCATCTCCGAGACCCAGGGCAAGCGGCTGAAGATCATGACGGCGGACACCGATGGACGGCTGACCGAAGAAGCGCGGGTACCGATGCCCGGATTCCCGGACAATATCGACGTGGACGCCGACGGCAAGCTGTGGGTCGCGGAACACCCCAACGGCATGGCGCTGGGACGGCACTTCGGCGACAAGGACTACCCGGCGCCGAGCCGTTTCTATCGTCTCAACGCCGACGGCAGCGGGCTGGAACTGGTCGCGGCCGACTCCGGGCGGGTGCATTCCGCCGGCAGCGTCGCCGCCCGCTACCGCGACAAGCTGCTGCTGGGATCGATCACCGCCACCCGCGTGCAGGTCTGCACGATTCCCGAAGGAGGCCAGAGCTTATGAACATCACCGCTTCACACGAGCGCGTGCGCCAGGAGCGCATGCGCATGTCGATGGTCCGCCGCACGCTGGGCGCGGCGCTGGACGGCGAGGCGGCCGCGGACAACCCGGTGCCCGTGTACCTGGCCTGCTCGGACTACCTCAAGCACGCGCTGGACCGCCTGCACGCCCAGGACCACCGGCTCTGGGAACGTCTGAATCCGCACGCCGGCCCGGACGACGTGGTGTTCCGCGACAAGCTGGACAAGCTGAAATTTCGCCTGGCCGCCAGCGAGCAGTCCCTGGCCGGCCTGGTCCTGGCGCGCGACGCGCTGAGGGCCCGCGGCGCAAGCGAGCGCGAGGGCTTCGAGGACGAGGCGCGGCGCTTCCTGGACGTGTTTCTCAACATCCTCTCGGCCAGCCGGCATTCGACGCTGGCCGAGGAAGAAGCGCAGTTCGCCGACTCCGACTGGGACTACGTGGCCGACAACACGGCCGACGCCCAGGCCGAGGAAGTCCGGCTGTTCGGCGAGGTCGAGAAGGCCGCCCCCGGATTCATGGACTCACTACCCCCCATCGCACCC
>WTGP01000023.1 GCA_011523505.1 Gammaproteobacteria bacterium | reverse complement strand
GTGGGGAGAACACGCCGGCCCTGAAGGCGGCGATTTCCGGCGCCAGGGCCTGCGCCGGCGCCACGCCGAGCTCTTCGGTGAGCAAATCGTGCCCTTCTGAAAGCTCCAGTAAGGTTCCAGCCACTTCTTTTGTGAGCTAATGCCGCTGACGCTGCGCCGTCCAACGACGTCACAGCAGTGGTCCACGCGGTTGCTCGATGGGCTGCTGTTCCTGGCAGCAGCCACCGCTTTGATCTGGAGCCTGCCGATCCGCACCCCCTGGATCGGCCTTGATCCGGGCTGGGTGGAGTCGCTGGTTCAGGCCACCGATGCCGGCCGCATCTATGGCAGCGATGTGGTGTTCACCTTTGGCCCATACCACCAGCTCTACACAGGCCAGGTCAGCGAGAACCTCAACTTCTTCCTGCTAGGCCGCTGGCTCTATGGCCTCGGCTGGGGTGCCGCCATGCTCAGCCTGCGCCGGCAAATCGGCCATCCCCTGAGCTGGCTGATGCTGTTGGTGCTGGCTTTTTTGACCTCCCAACGGCTGGATGCCCTCTTCAACAGCTTCTGCCTGATCGTCAGCCTCACGGCGCTGTGCCGCATCCGCCAAGACGCCCTACCCCTCATCAGCTATTTGCTGCAGCTGAGCACCCTGGTGCTGGGGGTTCTGATCAAGCTCTCGTTTGTGGCCCTGGCAGCACCAACCATCCTGGTGCTGGTGGGCACCGAGCTCACGCACCGGCAGAGCTACGGCTTTGAAAAGCTGATCAAAGTGCTGGCCCTGCCGTTGATCGGCATCGGCCTGATGGCCCCAGCGGGCATGGGAATCAGCGATGGCTGGCACTACATCACTGGCCCCAACAAAGACATCGTTTCGGGTTACAGCGAAGCCATGGCGCTCTACCGGCGCCGCAACGACTGGCAGCAGCTGCCCTATTGGCTCGCCAGCGGCTTCACCATCAGCCTGCTGGTGACCGGTTTGAAACGCCGACTCCAGTGGCGCAGCCCCTGGTGGAGCGCACTGATGGTGAGCGTCAGCGCCATCTATTTCTGGTCACCGTTTAAAGCCGGAATGGTGCGCCATGACGGAGGCCACTTCCCGATGGCCGGGCTGTTTTTGCTCACGGCCGGTGTGCTGACCTTGATGCTGTTTTGGCGCGAGCTGAACCCCAAGCGCGCTTGGCTGTGGCTACTGATGCTGTTGCCGGTGGTGGCTGGATATTCCATCAGCAGCAAAAAACTGGCGTCTGACTGGGGCTACAAGCTGCAGGAACGCAACGACGGCCTCAGAGGCTTCATCGGCGCCAGCCAAGGCGAAGCGGGCCGGCAAGCCCTGCGTGATCGGCGGCAACGGGATCTCAAACGGGTGAGCGGGTTCACCGAGAGCTTCAACATCCCTGAGGGCAGCAGCGCCGATCTGCTGCCTTGGGACACCACCGATCTGGTGGCCAACAAGCTCAACTACACGCCCAGGCCGATTCCCCACTCGCTGAATCCCTACTCAGCCGAACTGTTGGAGTTGAATCGCGCCTTCTTCACCGACCCCGAGCGCAGGCCTCAGTTCGTTGTTTTAGGGGTCAACAGCATCGATAACCGTTGGCCATCCACCGACATCGATGGTCCAGCCCTGACGGCCATCGCCAACAACTACAGCTACCGCAACCGCGGTGATCGGGGATCACTGGTGCTGGAAGAGCAAGGCACCCCAAGGGCCTCAGCCAAGGAGACCGTGATCTGGCAGCGGGACTTCAGCCTGAGTGCCAATCGTCCCCGCACAGAACTCCTGGAGCTGCCAACTGACCTTCCCCCTGGAACCAGCTTCAGCCTCAAATTTGAGCCCACCCTGCGCTACAAGCTGCTCAAAACCCTCTACAGGCCGCCATTCGTGACACGCCTGATGGTGCGTTACGCCGATGGCTACGAGGAGAAATACCGGCTCGTTCCATCGGCAGCTGAGCAGATGCCGCTGGTGCCGATCCCCCGCAATGAGGATGCGCTGCTGCAGTACATCGAGGCCAAAACCAAACCCGTTGAGCTGACGATCAGCGATCGCGACACCCCCGTGGCGATGAAGGTGATCCTCAAATGGAAAGCGGCTGGCAACGCTCCGCCGATCAGCCGCTATTTCAAGTCGATCCAGATCACGCTTCAAGCTCCCAAGCAGGGGTAGGTAGGCGCTCCTAGCTCAAGCAGCCCGGCGCTGCTCAAGCGGCGTTGTATCCCAACCAATCGGGTGCATCGGGATCACATTGGTCCGCTGGGGCACCAATTCGGCAATTTCCTCGCAGGCCTTGGTGTAGGCATGCCAACCGATCATGCGGCG
>WTGP01000030.1 GCA_011523505.1 Gammaproteobacteria bacterium | reverse complement strand
AGAAAAAATGCAGCTCTTGCACTGATGAAGATGGATGGGGTACAAGCAATTGAATCTCTCAACAATGCAGTAAAAAAGGAAGAAGATGAACAAGTCAAAGCCGTGTTCAAAGTGGCCACGACCCAATTAGCTCGCCGTATCGAATAAATCTTCAATGTGATTGCAATGCTGCACGGCGAGCAATACTCGCTTCAGCCACTTCTCGAATCAAGCTGTCTTTCTCAGGGTCTTCAGATAACGCCTTAAGGCAGTCATCGACCAGAGGCGACTCAACCTCAGCCAGAGCCATAGCGGCACCTTGAACATGAGCAATATTTTGACTACTGCAGACAGAAACCAATAGCGGCACCACTTGATCGACCTGACCAGCTTGTTTGGCGAGGTAGCCAAGGGTCATAAGTGAAGACTGAGCAACAACTGGACTGGGATCATCCAGTGCTTTCTCCAAGACATTGAGGACGTCAGAGGAGAACAATTGATCAGGGAAATTGACAGCAATCTGAACGAGTGCCTTGATGCAACACGCTCTCACTGTTCCGCTCTCAGAAGAGGCAAAAAGCTGAAGAAGATCAGGCAGAGCAGAGTGACCCACGACACCGATACCCTTCACGGCAGTGCGGTAAACCTGAGGATCAGGATCATGAATCAACTCAAGCAACTTTGGAAGTGCTAAATCAGGATGCTGATCCGCCATCATTTGACATGCTTGCTCACGGATATTTGGGTTCGGGTGAGCAAGATCCTTAAGCAGCTCGTCAAACGAAGCCATGCACAAGAAGTATCAGACGGCCAAGGCTAACAGAGACAGAAACAACAATTTGAAGCCGTCAACCAAGTACTCAGCGGACAGGAAGCACTAAGAAGCGTTATCAATTGACAATCCAAAGCGACGGGATACGAAGCCATCAGGATCGGCTAATAAGTGCTGATTGAATTGATCAGCGACACCAGATTTATCGACAGCCTTTAAAAGCGGTGAGGCCAAAGCGATTGCATAGCGAACCTCCCATCCAACTCGGGCACTGCCATTAAAAAGGCCTGGCAGTAACTCGAGGAGCACACAAGGTTCCAATGCAGCAAGTGACAACACAGCTGCATGGCAACTTTTCAGAAATTGAGGCCGAGGATTAGTGACAGCATCAACGAGCAAAGGGATGATCCAATCCCTAGCCGTTGGAGCCCATGATGGCTTCAGGCCAAAAAGACGGACAAAGAAATAATGGGCGCCATAATCATTATGCGCCTCACGCTTCCAAGCCTCCTGAAGAACAGAGAAAAGACATTCAGCTGGCTTCAGGAGAAGTGTGCGAAGCGCCAAATAACATCGGCTGAAGTCTGGATTAAACAGCTCAGCAACAAGAAAATCAATCGCTGGATCCTGATCATACTGATGCACAAGTTCCAACTGCAACGGATCATCTTGAATGACCAAATCAACCCAATCAAGAACTTGCCTGGATGGTTGTTCTGATTGATCAGCTGGGAATAGAAGCCTCAAAGCTCGCATGCGAAAGACAGGCGATACAGGAGCCTTGAGAACTTGCGGCAGCAGCGAATCAGCCTTTGCATCAATAATGTCTTGCACTGCACACTGCCTGTCCATTTGATTAGGAAGGAAGAGATGCTCTGCTAGCACATCAAGGTTAGAAGCTTTTCCAGACAGAGTGACTGCCGCAGAGATTGCAGCGCCTTTAACACCTGGACTTGGATCTTGCTGAAAGCGTGAGATTGAATCGAGAGCCTGGACTGCATTTAAACCAGCCAGACTTTGAATCAAAATGCGGTGATTCTGGCTGGGGTCATCCAGAAGAGCAATCATCTGATCTTGCAGCTTTTGACTCGAGCAGTGCAACTGACTCAATGCCCAGGCGGCATTTTCAACAAGATAAGTATCGCGCGAGAAAAGACATTGACCGATAGCAGGAATAGCACTTGAACACTGGAGGCGAGCCAAAGTATCAACCGCCTTTCGCTTAGCAATCAAAACAGCTTGCTCTGATGAATCTTTTTCAAGCAAGCTAATTAAAACCTTTTCAGTTTCAACGCCGGGGCAATTAATAAGATGGGCAGCAGCCATATACAAGTCACTCTGTGACTCGAGGAGGTCAATTGGAAGCCCCAGAATATCCCGAGCTTTATCGCACGACAGACCAGGATGAATATTATCGAAGCGGCCGACCACTGATTTTTATAAACATGGCAGAATCATACAATCAGGAGAATCCCCTTAACAATAGACAAACCAAAGGTCAATAAGTGTATCTTTGCAGGGCCAGATGTTGAAGTTGCTTGTAAAATTTCAAGCGCGTGATTCAGGCTTGAAACAATGGGCCCTTTCTCGAGTACCCACTTTATTCTCAAGACTGGTATCTCAGCCGGTTC
>WTGP01000003.1 GCA_011523505.1 Gammaproteobacteria bacterium | reverse complement strand
TTGCACATGTAGCAGGTGGACAAGCCTTTGCTATTGGTTTAGGTTGTTTGTTTGGGGCAACTTATCGGGACCTGAATCAGGTGCAATATGGTTAAGCTAAAAGAGCATAAGCACTACAACAGTCGGAAATACGACTACGAGTCACAAAAGACCCAAGTTCTATTGTTCTTGGTCTTTACGGTTCCATTGATCTCAGCGGGCTTGTTTTTTAGCCTAATGGCCTTTTTTGATCTATCGTCACTTCAGGCGTTGTGGATTGTTGTCGCGTACTTGCTGCTCCTGGGCGGATATGCCTTCTTGAACCGCAAGCGGTCTGGCGTCGTCCTGGTCATTCTGGATTTTCTCAATCGCCGCCGACTAAAGAAGCAGGGGACCAACGGACTAGTGGATCAATGAACTTGGCAAGGTGGGCTGGTGCAATAGTTCTATTCCTATTTGTTGGTGCTTGCGGATACTACGTAACGGCGGTCGTCGCTGGCGTGCTGTTGGGGATGCGAATTGCCTCGGGGGATATGAGCTTTGCCGATATCTCCGATCCAGTGACACAGCGTCTAGTTGAAGCTGTGGCTGCAACTGGTGGCGCGGTGCTGGCATGGTTTATCGTTGGGCGCCGTTACTGGCGACGCTGGAGGCAGCGACCTTCACTGCCGAAGCAGTAGTTCCATCCTCGTTCTGATCCGCTGCAGCCTATTCATCGATGGGTGGGGATTGATATGTACGACTTGCTTTTCCTGCCTCGCTGGTTCGTTATGGCCTCGCTGGTTCGTTTTGATGGAGCATAGAAGCGCGACGCGTCCGTATGCGGCGTGTTTGGGCTCGTGAATGGAACGGAGGGAAGGCATGAATGATGGCGATGCGGCGAATCCGCGTTATGGCGGGTTCTGGATTCGATTGGGAGCGATAATCCTGGACAGCGTCGTCCTTTTCGGCGTCACCTTTCTGACGGTGCGCCTGCTGTACGGGCAAGGCTACCTAGAATGGGCGATGGAAGGAGCAACGGAAGGCATGACGCGCGAGCGGCTATTCTTCAATTGGGCACTGCCCGCCGTTTATTACGTGGGCTTCTGGATCCTCAAGTCGGCCACGATCGGCAAGATGCTGGTGAAGGTAAAGATAGTGAATGCGAAAACCGGCGAGCCGGCTTCGCCTTTACAATGCGTCGTGCGCTACCTGGGATATTTCGTATCTGCGCTGCCGTTGGGTCTGGGCTTTATCTGGGTGGCGTTCGACAAGAGAAAACAGGGCTGGCATGACAAGATCGCACGCACTCTCGTGGTTTCAAGCGCGCGCCCACTGCCCTACTAGGCGGAACCAGGGGGCCGGCCCGTGCTGGCTGGCGAATCGGCCCTGCAGATGAGGCTGCCGTTGTCGTGACAGGCAGGTTGCGCGGAATTCCGGCATGGCTGCGGCGCAATCGCGCCAAGGCGATCACGCTGGCCGTGATCGTGGGCGTGGTTGCGTGGTTCCTGTGGCCGGAGGGCGCGGAGCCGCCTCCGCCTCCAACCACGGCCCAGGTCGTGCGGGGCGATATCGAGCAGTTGATTGCGGCTTCCGGGACGCTCGAGGCGGGCAGTCTGGTGGATGTGGGCGCGCAGGTGTCGGGACAGCTCAAAAAGTTGCATGTACGCCTCGGAGACGTGGTTTCGGAAGGCGATGCGTTGGCGGAGATCGACGACTTCATTGCGCGCACCCGCCTGACTTCGGCGGAGGCCAGCCTGGAGAGCCTTCAGGCGGCTTCGTCCTCGCAGGAGGCCAGCCTGGTGATGGCCCGCAGCGAGCTCAAGCGCCAGGAGCGCATGATGCAGGCGCAGGCCACCACCGAGCGGGACTATGACCAGGCAGTGCTTAATCTGGCGCAATCGGAGGCCAACCTGGCGCGCCACCTGCTGCAGATCGAACAGGCACAGGCCAGCATGGAGGAAGCCAGGGCGAACCTGTACTTTACCCGCATCACGGCGCCGGCCGATGGCACGATCGTGAGCATCTTTGCGCAGGAAGGCCAAACGCTCAACGCGACGCAGACGGCGCCGGTGATTCTGCGGATTGGCGACCTGCGCACCATCACGGTCAGCGCCAAGGTGTCGGAAGCGGACATGCGCCGACTGACCGCGGGAATGGACGCCTACTTCACCACTCCGGCGGACGGCGAGCGGCGCTGGCAGGGAAAACTCAAGGAGATTTCGCCAATCCCGGAAGGGCCGACCGGAGCAACCGGACTGGCGCAGTTCGACGCGCTCATGGCAGTTGAAAACCCGGACGCCTCGCTGCTGCCGGGAATGACCGCCAAGGTGTTCTTCGTGGTCGAAGCGGCGCACGACGTTCTCAAGGTGCCGCGAGGCGCGGTAACGTTCGCCGACGGGCCGATGAGCGCGGCGGGTCAGTATGCGCAACGGGCAGCCTTTGGCGGGCCGGGCCGGTTCGGGGGGCGGGGAGTCCGGG
>WTGP01000033.1 GCA_011523505.1 Gammaproteobacteria bacterium | reverse complement strand
TGGACTGCTTTCGGCGGATCAACCCCGATCCGGACCAGTACACCTGGTGGTCCAATCGCGGCCAGGCCTGGGCCAAGAACGTGGGCTGGCGCATCGACTACCACGTGGCCACGCCGGAGCTGGCCGGGCGGGCCCGGTCGGCTTCGATCTACAAGCGCAAGCGATTCTCCGACCACGCGCCGCTGATCCTCGACTATGCCGACTGAATTCGCGCCATACGCGGCGGAGGCGCTCAAGCGACAATGAACGTCCGCGTTGACCGCTACGGGGGGCTCGGGGCGTTCCTGCACCCCCGCGTCCTGGCAATGCTGTTCCTGGGCTTTTCGGCTGGCCTTCCGTATCTGCTTATTTTCAGCACCTTGTCAGCCTGGCTGGCTGACGTTGGCGTGTTTCGCGGAAGCATAGGCCTGTTCGCCTGGGTCAGCCTTACTTTTTCTTTGAAGTTCCTTTGGGCCCCGCTGGTAGACGGATTTCGGCTACCACTTTTGGACCGCATACTCGGGCGGCGGCGCTCGTGGATGCTGCTGGCGCAACTGGGAATCATCAGCGGTCTGATACTGCTTTCCGCTACCAACCCGTTGGAAAATCTGATGGCGGTAGCCGTTTTCTCTCTGTTGGTGTCCTTCTCTTCAGCTACCCAGGACATTGCGATCGACGCCTGGCGGATCGAGGCAGTCGAAGTAGATCGTCAGGCGGCCATGGCCGCGAGCTATCAGTACGGCTACCGCATCGGGATGCTGTTGGCTGGCGCGGGCGCTCTGTTCCTGGCCGACGCACTGGACTGGCGACTGACTTATATCGTGATGGCCTGCTGCATGGGCGTGGGAGTCGTTGCGGTACTGCTAATCGGGGAGCCTGCGCACCACGATTCAGCTCGCGCGAAGCAGAGCGTGGCTGATTGGGGCCGTACCTTTGTCGTTGGGCCGTTACGCGATGTATTCCAAAGGTACGGGCGCTATGCGCTAACGATTCTGGCATTTGTGGCGCTGTTTCGCGTCAGCGAATATCTGATGAGCAACATGGCGAATCCGTTCTACCTGGCCATGGGATATACATTGAGCGAAATCGCCGCAGTGGCAAAACTCTACGGAGCGGTGGCAGGGTTCGTGGGCGTCCTGGTCGGCGGCCTGGTCGTGGGGCGCTTCGGACTGCGGGGACCGCTTATCGCGTCGGCAGTCCTGCTCCCACTGACCAATCTCGCTTTTGCGGTCCTGGCCTGGGCCGGCGAACCTAACCTTTGGTTGCTAGCGGCGGTTAACACAGCCGACAACTTCAGCGCCGGCCTGGCCGGCACCGCGTTTATTGCCTACCTGTCCAGTCTGACTTCTCCGAAATACACGGCAACGCAATACGCCCTGCTGACTTCGCTGATGGCCTTGCCCGGCAAACTCATGGCCGGCGCCTCCGGCTACCTCTCGCTGGCGGTGGGCTGGGCGAACTTCTACGTGCTGGTCTGTTTGGCTGGCGTCCCGGCCATACTGCTGGCGATCTACGTGACGCGCCTCAAGTTCTTCCAGTCCTCCGAGTCGATCGGGTCGAACTAGCGCTCCCGCCGCGCGCGGTAGGCGGCTTCCCAGATTTCGTGGCCCAGAGCGCCGCCGCGCGTCTCGAACCGCGTGGTGTAGCGCGACGGCGGGCGGTTCAAGCGCTCGAAGGCGGCGTTGCCGCTCATTACGTGCTCGATATGCTCGGCGTACGGCGCCCAGTCGGTCGCCACGTGGAAAATGCCCCGCGGCTCAAGGACGCGCTCGATCAGCCGGACGAACCCGGGCTGCACCAGCCGGCGCTTGTGGTGCCGCTTGCGCGGCCAGGGGTCCGGAAAGTACAGGCACACCATGGCGAGCGAGGCGGGCGGCATGCGTTGCCCGAGCACCTCCACGGCGTCTCCCTGGATCAGGCGCAGGTTCCGTATAACGGCCTTCTCCGCCAGCAGCATGCAGCGGCCCAGCCCCGGGAGATGGACCTCGATGCCGAGAAAATTCACATCCGGCGATTCCTGCGCCGAGCGAACCAGCGTCTCGCCGTTGCCGAAACCGATCTCCAGGACCGTCGGCGCCTTGCGGCCGAACACCTGTTCGAACAAGATCGGGTCCGTTGATTCCTCCAGGCCGTAGACCGGCCACAGTTCCTCGAGCGCCCGCTTCTGCGCCCGGGTAATGCGCCCCGAACGGCGCACGAAACTGCGCGGCGGCGCCCGGTGCCCGGTCTGCGAATTCAAGCGATCCATACCCTCGCGATGGCTGCGCGCCCGCCACTTGGCGGCCGTTCGAATCTAGCATAGACTTTGCCGCGGCGCGGGCGTAGTTCAAAGGCAGAACCTCAGCTTCCCAAGCTGATGATGTGGGTTCGATTCCCATCGTCCGCTCCAGTTCTTCAAGCGCATCGAACGCTCCCTCCGGCATTCCGTGTTTCGGCTGCGTTTCGGTGTGAGCCGCGCTGAGATGAAATACTCGCAATACGCGAGCGATTTGCCGGTTTCCTTTCACTCGGTGGCGCCCGATTCTGTAACTCGTAGCGGCGCAGAGGTTGCGCTGCATATTTCATCTACTACAAGGAGGTAATCATGAGAGTACTACTCGACCAGGAATGCGCCGCCGTTGCCGGCGGCCACGAAACCCCATGCGAGGAAGCCATGACAGGCGTGATCGCTGCCGCGGGAGCCACAATTGGCGCGATCATCGGCAGCGGGGCCGGCGGCGTGGGCGCCGTTCCCGGCGGGATTGGAGGCTTTACGGCGGGTGCAGCCGTGGGGGAGGTAGTGGACGGTCCCGCTTGCCGAATGGCGGAAAAACTACCGGGAAAACCCCCGGGTCCCGAGCTTAAGTATTGGTTCCGCCACCAATACCTCGATTGGCATCAGAGCAGGCTCTACCGGGAGGACTGCCTGCCGAAAGTCTACGCCCCGCACGAATTTGTGGCGGATGGCGCCCGCTACTGACGAACCCAGCACGCAAGCGACAAGGAGGTAGAAATGCGAGAACTGACGCCAGTCGAACTAGACTTCGCGGTTGGAGGCCGGGCCGCGAAATTCCGCACCTTTCAGATTCACGAAATTCCGCGCTACGACGAACCGCCTGCCGGTTGGCAATTTGAGCCTTCCGGCGCGTCACTAGAGGCGGAAACCTGCATTCCGACGAGCAGTTTACCGCCCCGGCCGATTCCGATGCACTGGTTGCCTCGGCGCGAGACCGAATGGCAGGTGTTCTGACGGCAATCTGATCGACAAACGGGCGCCGGTCCGGTGAGCATGAACAGCCCTTCCCGATCCTCCATGAACGCGGATCTCTTTCGCAAGCCTGCTCTCAGGCGAAAGGAACGGTTCCTGGGCGAAGTCATGTTAGCCGGGCCGGCCTCCACTTCCCTTGCCGTTACGATTGCGGGCGGCTGCCTGGCGGCGCTTATGGCCGTGGCATTCCTGGTGGAAGTGCCCTCCAGGCTGAATGCGCCCGGCGTACTCCTGCCTGTGGGCGGCCTGAGCAGCGTAACGGCCGAAGAAAGCGGTGTGATCGGCGAGGTGCTCGTCAAGCCGGGCGTCAAAGTTGCCGCGGGGAGCCCACTGATGACGCTGCTGGTCGATCGAATGCTCACCACCGGCGAAGGGAGCTTCGCGATTCGCGCTCAATCCGCAACGCGCCAGAGGCGAATGCTGGACATGAGAAGGCGGCAGGAGCGCATAGCCTTTGAAGCTCGACTGGAGTCCTTCCGACTAAGGGAAGCAACGTTGGAATCCTCGCTGGATCCACTGGTCGAGCGGCTCAGGAATTCCGAGCGACAGGCCAAACTCGCTGCAGGCGCACATCGACGGCTTAGTTCCCTTGCCAAAACCGGCCATGCCGCGCTTCGCGACGCCGAGTCTGCCGAAGTGCGCCTGCTTCAGGCCCAGGCGGCGCTAAGCCAGCTAGAGTCGGAGCGGATTGAGACGCAGTCCGCCATTGAGCGCGTTGCCCGGGACATGGAGATCGAGCAGGCGGCATTCGAGGCGCTGGACCTGAGCCTGGCGATGGAGTCCGCCAGGCTTGCGGACCGCACCCTGGAACTGGACAGCCTGGCCCGACAGTCAATCGTTGCGCCGATGAGCGGCCAACTGTCTGACGTATTGGCCAGACCCGGCGACACCGTATCCGCGGGGACCATACTGGCGACCCTGCACCGGTCCGAGACACCGATCGAGGCCCGGGTCTACCTGTCATCGCAGTTTGCCGGACGGGCGGAACCGGGCCAGGAAGCGGTGCTCAAACTCCCGACCTTTCCTTCTCGCCAGTTCGGTGTCCTGCACGGGCGAATTGAGAGCATCACGGCGGCGCCGCTGGAACCACGCGATGTGCGGCTGGTGCCCAATCTGTTCGAGCCCGTTTACGAGGCGCGCGTGACACTCGAAAGACAACACATGGATGCGAAGGGCCGGCGCTGGCCGTTGCGTCCGGGACTGGGCGTCGAAGCCACAATTGTCGAATCACGGCGGACGCTGATCGGCTGGCTGCTTGAACCGTTAAGTCGCGGCGCCGGCGCCTCCGGCAGCAGCGCAATTCGATAGGCGGGCCTGAGGCTTGCAAGGCTGGAAGCAGGCTTTCGACCGCGCCATTGGCGGTCGAAGGCGCTTGCGGCACGTGCCGCAGCACCAGCAATCCGAGTGTGGTCTGGCCTGCCTGGCGATGATCGCCGACTTTCACGGACTCCGTCTGAACCTGGCGGCCACGCGTTCGGTTACGGGAGAGGCGGGACGCGGGCACACGCTTCGAACGCTGATCGAGGCAGCCGAACGTCTGGGCCTGACCGGCCGACCGCTGAGATTGGAGTTAGAGGAGCTTTGCAAACTCAAGCTTCCCTGTGTACTGCACTGGGAGCTGGACCACTTTGTGGTGCTGGGCGCCGTGCGCAAGGACGAGGCCCTGATACTCGATCCAGCGCGGGAACGCCGCTGGTTTCGTTTCGAACAACTCGATACGCGCTTCACGGGAGTGGCGCTGGAATTGAGCCCCAGGGCGGATTTCCGGGCCGCTGACCTGCGCGGCGCCCTGCCGCTTCGACCGATCGCCCGCTCCTTCGACAGGCTCGCGCGCACGCTGGCCGGACTTATTCTCATCGCGCTGTCGCTGGAACTCCTGAGCCTGGCCCCGCCTGTGCTTTCGCAAATCCTCATCGACGAGGTTGCGGCGTCGCGCGACGGGAACCTGCTCAATTCCATGCTGCTTGCGATGGGAACGCTGGCCGCGGTCGTGATTCCGCTGCAGATGCTTCAAGACTGGATAGGAATCTGGCTGTCCACGTCGATCTCGGTCCAGGCATCGCGCAACCTGACACAGCGCCTGTTCAGCCTGCCGGTACGGTTTTTCCGCCAGCGCCACGTCGGCGACGTCGTCTCCCGCATGCAGTCGCTCACGCCCATCATCAGTTTCGCAACCGGATCGATAGTGAGCGGAATCATCAACCTCCTGAAGGTAACGCTGACCGGCATCGTCATGCTGCTCTACAGCCCCGCCCTGATGATGATCAGCCTGGCGGGGCTCGCGCTTCGTAGCGGCCTGGTCTGGAGCGTTCTTCCCGCTCAACGGCGGCTCGCCCGCGACGGGCTGGAGGCGGGGGCAAGGCAGAGTTCGGCCATGCTGGAATCGCTACGCGGTAGTGAGACCGTAAAGGCCCTGGCGGGAGAAACCGAGCGCGTGACGGTCTGGCAAACGCACATGGTGGAAAAACTCAACCTCGATGTGCGCAGCGCCCGTATCGGAATGTTCTCCGGCGCCGGTTTGTCGGTACTTGCGCAGGCAGAGCAGATCGCCTTTCTCGGAGTGGGAATACTGGCCCTGTTCAACGGCGGGATCACGCTCGGCGCCCTGTTTGCCTTCATGACCTTGCGGACCCGCTTCAGCGGCGCTCTTGAGGCCCTGATCGCACTGTTTCAGCAGGCCTACATGTTGCGCCTTCACGCCGAGCGCCTGGGCGACATCGTTGAGCACGAAGCCGAGCCGCAGGAGGGCATATCGGCCGATTCTCTCGAGGGACGTTTCGAGGCGCGCAATTTGGGCTTTTTCTACGGCAGCAGCGAAGGGTTTGTCCTGCGCGGCTTCTCCTGCCGCATTGAGCCGGGCCAGTTGGTAGTGCTTACCGGACCTTCCGGCAGCGGCAAGAGCACCCTGCTGAAATTGCTTGCCGGCCTTGAAACCGCAACGGAAGGCCGTTTCCTAGCTGACGGTGTCGATATCGCCGGATACCGGCCGCGCAGCTACCGCCGCAGTCTGGGCCTGGTGCTGCAGGGCGACGTTCTGTTCCGGGGCAGCATTGCCGAGAACATCAGTTTCTTCGATCCGGCGCCGGACACCGAGCTGGTTGACGAAGTTGCCCGCCTGGCGGCCGTGGACGAGGAAATTCGACAGTTCCCGATGGGCATGGCCAGCCAGATTGGCGACATGGGGTCCAATTTATCGGGCGGCCAGGTGCAGAGGATCCTGCTGGCCCGGGCCCTTTACCGGCGCCCGCGCGCGATGATCCTGGACGAAGCGACCAGCCACCTCGATCCCGCTACCGAGGAGCGGGTCGTGCGTACGCTCCGCGACCTACGTATCACGGTAGTATGCGCCGCCCACCGCCCGGCCATCCTGCGATACGCCGACCAGGTGATCGACCTTTCCGCCACCGCTCCCGGGTCTCCACCCTACAATGCGGCGGATGATCGCGCCGCAACTGCTCGCATGGTGGGATAAGCACGGAAGAAGGCATCTTCCCTGGCAGAAGGACCGCACCCCGTACCGCATCTGGGTGTCGGAAATCATGCTTCAGCAGACCCGCGTGGAAACGGTAACGCCGTACTTCGAGCGGTTCATGGCGGCCTTCCCGGACGTGCAGGCGCTGGCCGCTGCGGAAGCTGACGAAGTATTGGCACTCTGGGCGGGACTGGGCTACTACACGCGCGCGCACAACCTTTTGAAGGCTGCGCGGATCGTTGTTGCGCAACACGGGGGCGACGTCCCCCGCGATTTCGAATCGCTCGTTGCGCTGCCCGGCATAGGCCGCTCCACGGCCGGCGCCATTCTTGCGCTGGCGCACGGCCAGCGCAGGGCCATCCTGGACGGCAACGCGCGGCGCGTTCTGGCCCGCATGCACGCCGTGGAAGGCTGGCCAGGCAAGGCCGTTGTCAGCAGGACGCTATGGAGCCTGGCCGAGACCAATACACCGTCGGAAAGGGTGCGCGACTACACGCAGGCGATCATGGACCTGGGCGCCACCGTATGCCTCAGGCGCAACCCCCGCTGCGACGCGTGTCCGCTTGCCGAATCCTGCCGCGCAAGGAAGCACGACCTGACTGCCGAAATCCCGGCCTCGAAACCCAAGGTAAACCGCCCGCTCAGGCACAGATCCATGCTCGTGGTCCAGCGCCCGGACGGCGCCGTGCTGCTGCACCGGCGGCCCCCAACCGGCATCTGGGCCGGATTGTGGAGCCTGCCCACGCTCGACGACGGGGAAAGCGCCGGGGACTGGTGCGCCAGAGTTCTCGGCTGTTCCCCGCAAAGCCATGCCGAACTTGCGCCGGTCCGGCACGGCTTCAGCCACTTCGAACTGGAGATTCGACCGATCCATCTGCCCGTAGGCACGTCGCCCGCCGGAGTTCGTGAAGACGATCAATGGCACTGGCACGACGGCAGGCAGGAGCTAGGCATGCCGGCGCCCATTCGCCGCCTGGTGGAATCGCTGGAAGTCGGTGCAACAGGTTCGCGTTGACGCGCCCCCGCGCCTTTTGCACAATCCCCCTCGATGACCCGAACCGTACAGTGCGTGCTCCTCGGCATGGAAGCCGAAGGATTGCCGCGTCCGCCCTACCCGGGAGAGCTGGGGCAGCGCATCTTCGAGAACGTCTCGCAACAGGCCTGGCGGCAGTGGCTTTCGCACCAGACCATGCTGATCAACGAGTACCGCCTCACTCCGATCGAGCCCGCCGCGCGCAAGTTCCTGGAGGAGCAGATGGAAGCGTTTTTCTTCGGCGGCGGTTCCAGCAAACCGGAAGGGTATCGGCCACCCTCGGAATAACCCCGCAACGCCGCACGCGAGACACTCGCTATAGCTGGCGCGACGCTATAATCCGCGCACTTTCCCGAGGCCAGGTAGCTCAGTTGGTAGAGCAGCGGACTGAAAATCCGCGTGTCGGCAGTTCAATTCTGCCCCTGGCCACCACATCCTTCTTCCCTAACGGAACCAGCGGCTGCCGGGATAACGCTTCGCGAGCGGGCGGTCGATTCCGAGCCACAGGCCGGACGGCCACCAGAGGAAGATGGCGACCAGAATGAAGAACGGAATCAGCGACGCGTCGTAGTATCCGCCCACCGCAAAGCCGCAAAGGATGAAGAGGCTCACGCCCGCGGCGATGCGCGTTGTCACTCCGAGCAGCAGCCCGATGGCCGAATAGAGCTCGCCGAGGGTAATCACCCACGCCACCAGGACGTACAGCGGGATGGCGAAATTCTGCAGAAACAGGGACGCGAACGCGTCGGGCGGCATTTCCGTCAGACGCTCCAGAAAGACCTCCCTTAAGTAATCGCTGGTCATCCAGTCGTTCTCGACCTTGTTGATGCCCGCAAACAGCCAGAACAGGGCAAACAGGGTTCGCATCAGCAGATGGACCAGGATGCCGCCGAACCGGAACGGGTAGGCCTTGATCCACTTCCACTTCCAGACCTGCCGGAACTCGCGGGCGGCCAGTTTCACCGCTCGGCCTCCGGCGCGTTGGCCTCGATACTTTCCAGCGCATCCCACAGGGGCAGGCGCGAGCAAAATCCGGGACCGGCATCCGTATCCGCGCCGGTCCAGGCGCGGGTAACGCGGTCGATGTTGCGATCGCCGAACTCAAGCACGCCGGGATCGAGCACCAGCCGGGCCTCGACAATCTCCCTGGGGGACCACGATCCTCCCGTTACGCGATACACATGCACCGGCCGGGTATGCCCGCGGGCCGCGAGTGCATCCTGCGAGACATTGGAGATAAACCACTCCCAGATGGTTGACATCTGCGACCAGAAGGTGCGCTTCTGCAAGTGATACAGCGTGAAATCTCCCTCGGGCGGCACGAGGTCTTCCCGCGGGAGACTCTCGCCCGCCTGACACAGGACGACGACTTCGCACATCGTGCAGACTTCGCCGAACCGGCCGTAGAGGAAATAGTCGCGGTATGCGTCCTCCGTGACCTGGGTCCGCGCGGGAACGGCCAGTATCAGGCTTGCGAGCAGGGCCAGCCCGGCGCAGGCTCGCCATGTTTGTCCAGCGCCAATTCCAATCATCAGGCTGCTTGCCTCCCGCGCGCCGTGAATTTATCACAGGGGGCGCATTGACAGCCGCGGGCGGGCGGCAAGACAATAAATGTCCTGGCGCATTGGGGCGTAGCCAAGTGGTAAGGCAACGGGTTTTGATCCCGTGAATCGCAGGTTCGAATCCTGCCGCCCCAGCCAACCCGGGGTCAGTCACCGCGAGATTCTTCATGGCGGAACAACGTAGCGTAGAGCTTCCACGAATCACGATACTTTCCGGCAACGCCACGCCCTCGCTGGCGGGCGCCATCGCACGGGCGCTGGGGGTGCGCCTTGGCCGGGCGCAGGTTCAGCGCTTCAGCGACGGCGAGATCAGCGTGGAGGTGCTGGACAACATCCGTGGGCGGGACGTCTTTATCGTGCAGTCCACCTGTCCGCCGGTCAACGACAACCTGATGGAGCTGATCCTGCTCGCGGACGCCTGCCGGCGCGCGTCCGCCTACAGGATCACGGCCGTCGTGCCGTACTTCGGCTATTCCCGGCAGGACCGCCGCTCCAGGGCCACGCGGGCGCCGATCTCGGCAAAGGCGGTCGCCGAAATGGTCTGCGCCGCCGGCATCGACCACCTGGTGACGGTGGACCTGCACGCGGACCAGATCCAGGGCTTCTTTTCCATCGCGGTGGACAACGTCTACGCCTCCCCGGTGCTGCTGGCCGACGCCTGGAAGCGGCTTGAGGAGGACGTGGTCGTGGTGTCCCCGGACGTCGGCGGCGTGGTGCGCGCGCGGGCGCTGGCGCGCCGGCTGGACAACACCGACCTGGCCATCATCGACAAGCGCAGGCCCAAGCCCAACGTGGCCGAAGCCATGAACATCATCGGCGAGGTTAAGGACAAGGTGTGCGTGCTGATCGACGACATGATCGATACCGCCGGCACCCTCTGTCAGGCGGCCGGCAGCCTGCTGGACGAAGGGGCGAAGGAAGTGGTCGCCTACATCACCCACCCGGTCCTCAGCGGAAAGGCGCTGGAGCGGATCAACGGTTCGGACCTGACCGAACTCGTCGTTACCGACACCATCCCGCTATCCGGGGAAGCCGCCGCCTCCGGCAAGATACGCCAGCTCAGCGTCGCGGAATTACTGGCCGAAACCATGCGCAGAATCAGCCTGGATGAATCGGTCAGTTCCTTGTACCTGGACTAGGCCCACTCGACCGGTCCACGGCCGCTGGTCGAACGCCGGCTTACGCGCATGCTGCTGACGCGATCCGAACGCATGCTGGTCTTCGTGCTGGCGCTCATCACGATGAGCGGGCCCATGTCGCTGACCATTCTGTTCCCGGCCCTTCCGGTGCTCGAAATCGAGTTCGGGGTTTCCCGCGCCATGGTTCAGGTCACGACTTCCCTGGCCACCTTCCTGATCGCCCCGGGGGTGCTGATCTACGGACCGCTGGCCGATCGCTTCGGGCGGCGTCCGCCGCTGCTGGCCGCCCTGCTGTTGATGGGGGCGGGGAGCGTGGTCTGCATGTTTGCCCCCAACATCGAAACCCTGATAGCCGGCCGCTGCATGCAGGGCCTGGGCGCGGCCGGCTGCCTCACGCTGGCGCGGGTCATGCTGAAGGACGCCTTCGGCCAGAAACGGCTGCCCCGCATGCTGGCCATCCTCACCATGGCGATGATGATCGGGCCCATGGTGGCGCCGGCCCTGAGCGGCTACATGACCGACACCCTGGGCTGGCGGAGTATTTTCGTGTTCCTGACCGTCTTCTTCATCCTGCTGATCGGCCTGTTCTGGCGGATCGAGGAAACGCACGGAGCACGCCCGGGCGGGGGCAGGCGGGCCTTCCGCACCCTGCTCACGAACCCCCGTTTTCTACGCTACTCCTTCGCCACCGGCATGATTGTGGGCGCCTACTACTGCTTCGGCGCCGGGGCGCCGCACGTCATAGAGACGATGCTCGGACACAGCGCCTCCACCTACGGCGTCTGGACCATGGCGCTCAGCTCCTTCTACTTCCTGGGCACGATGAGTTCCATCTGGCTCGGGCCGCGGCTGGGCGTGAACGGCTCGATGATGCTGGGCATGACGATCACCACCGTCACGACCTTCCTGCTGCTCGCATTGCTTTATGTCTTCGGCGCCAGCCTGACCGTACTGTTCATCGGCATGGCGCCATGGGCGTTCGGCTCCGGCGTCTTCATGCCCAATTCGCAGGCCGGTTCGCTGACCAGCGCCGGCCGGCACGCCGGCACCGCTTCCGCGATCACCGCGGCGCTGCAGCACGCATTCGGCGCCCTGGGTATGCAGCTCGTGGGATCGGTCCTTACCGACTCGGCCTACCCCATGGTCTATTGCGTGCTGGCCTTCTCCGTGCTGACGCTGGGCTGCGTGGCCATCCGCGCGGGCAGCCTCAGGCGCGCCGTGCGCCGGGCCGGCGCCTAGCCCGACTTCCCCAACGCCGGGAGAGAGAAAGCGTGCCTGAGCACAACGGGTACTGCTGCATTTCCAGGCTGGCCTGAATTCGATATAAACCGGCCTTTCATCTAATGCACGGGCCGGCCGCATTGCCTAGACTCTGATATTGGGCGGAAAAGGATTTTCATCGGCCGTTTGCCGTTCACAATCATGTTCCGGTTCCGGAATGTCCGAATGACCGCATACGGAACAAGGTGTTCCGAATACCAACACGCGGGAGCGGTACCGAAACAAGAGGCGTTACGCATGCCGCCCGGCAGGGAAGACCCGATCGTTCAACTTGAGAGCGGAGGCAGGTCATGTCCATGACAGATATTTCGTACCCATATACCGCGTCCGGCGCAATCGGAAGAAAGGGCCGAGGCGCGTTCAGCATTTTCTTTTCGCTGCTTGCGGCCTTACTACTGGTGGGTGTCCCTGACGTCACCGGCGCACAGGATGCCGAGGAAGATCAGGAGGTCGAGGAGATCGTTGTGGTCGCCGAGGGATCGCAGGTCTCCCTGTCCGGCGCATATGCCGGCGGTCAGGTAGCGCGCGGCGGCCGCGTCGGGATTTTCGGCAATCTCGACATGATGGATACCCCTTTTGCGGGCACCAGCTACACAGCGGAGTTCATACTGGATCAACAAGCGAGGGGAGTCGCCGACGTACTGCTCAATGACCCGGTCGTGCGAGCGGCGCGCGGTTTCGGCAATTTCCAGGAGGTGTTCATCATCCGTGGTTTCCCAGCCTTCTCCGACGACATGACCTACAACGGGATATACGGAATACTTCCGCGTCAGTACGTCGCAACGGAGTTCCTGGAGCGGGTCGAGTTGTTCCGTGGAGCAAGCGCTTTCCTCAACGGAGCAGCTCCGGGCGGCAGCAGTCTCGGCGGCATTGTCAACCTCGTTCCCAAGCGCGCGCCCGACGAGCCGTTGACTCGGTTGACCCTCGGTTTCGAGAACGACGGGCACGGCTATGGGGCGCTGGACTTCGGCCGCAGGATCGGGCCGGAATCAAGGACCGGAATTCGGGTAAATCTGGCCTCGCGTAATGGCGAAACCTCCGTGGCAGGCCAGGATCGAGATCTGACGGCGATCTCCGTCGGACTCGATTACGAGGGCGATCAGTTGAGACTGGCGGCGGACATCGGCTTTCAGGACCACGTTATCGACGCTCCGAGACCGAGCGTAACGCCCTTCGGCGGCATTCCCGAACCTCCCGATGCGAAGGACAATTTCGCGCAGCCCTGGACCTATACCGACGAGCGACAGTTTTTCGGCGTGGTACGCGGAGAGTACGACCTGACCGACAACACGGCCGTCTGGCTGGCGGTGGGCGGGCGCAACGGCGAAGAGGCCAATGTCCTTAGCAATCCCAACGCAACACCCGACGGCAACACCTCCGCCTACCGGTTCGACAACGCCCGGGAGGACGACATTCTTTCCGCGGAGATCGGCTTCCGGGCTGATTTCACAACCGGGGAAGTGGGGCATCGCCTGACGGTGTCGGCATCGAATTTTTCGATCGAATCCAAGAATGCGTACGGCTTCTCGAACTTTTTTGCCGGATTTGCCAGTAACCTCTACCAACCTACCGACGTAATGCCGCCGGCAGCGGACTGGTTTGTAGGCGGTGTGCTCACTGCGCCGCACAAGACCTTCGAAACCAATACGGACAGCATTGCCATCGCCGACATGCTGTCCTTGATGGATGACCAAGTACTGGTCACTGTCGGCGCACGCCACCAGAATATCGAGAATCTATCTTTCGATTTCAATTCGGGCGCGGAGCTTTCCAGCTACGATGAAGGACGGCTTACACCCATGGCCGGTATCGTCGTAAAGCGCGGCGATACGATTTCGATTTATGCCAACTACATCGAGGGACTGGTTCCCGGCGAAGTCGCGCCGGCCACCAGCGGTGGTAGTCCGGTTGTCAACGCGGGCGAAGTGTTCGAACCCTACCAGTTGGAGCAACTGGAAGCGGGCGTGAAATACGACGGCGGCGATTTCGGAGGCACGGCCAGCGTCTTCACCCTGTCTCGCCCTTCGGCCTTCGTCGAGAACAATGTCTTCTCGGTCGTGGGCGAGCAGCGTAATCGCGGCGTTGAGATCAGCGTGTTCGGTCAACCCCTGGAGTCCATACGGCTGCTGGGCGGTGTGACCTTCCTTGGGGCGGAGCTGGTCCGCAATGCGAACGCCTCGCTTGACGGCAACGACGCCGTGGGCACGCCGGAATTGCAGGTCAATCTGAACCTCGAATGGGACGTCCCGACAATCGCGAACCTGGTTGTGGACGCGCGAGCCATTCACACGGACTCGCAGTGGGCCGATGCCGGCAATACGATCACCGTGCCTTCTTGGACTCGCTTCGATATAGGCGCACGCTACACGTTTGAAGCGGGCGGCCGGTCAGTGACTCTGCGCGCGCGGCTGGACAACGTGACGGACCAGGACGAATGGGTGTCGGTGGGCGGCTTCCCCGGCTCAAACTACCTGGTGCTGGGCATTCCCAGGACCCTGAGCATTACGGCGTCCGTCGATTTCTAGTGTGTTGTAGCGTCAGGTTCGGCAGGACACTACACTAGCGGTCAACCATGTTGGGTGATCGCTCCAGTCATTGTGCGCGTACGCTCTTGGCTTGCGGCGTCGTCCTGGCGTGCATCGGGTTCCCCGCATTGCCGCACGCCCAGCCGACAGGCAACCCATTCCCCAGTACCTACCGTCCCGCGGCGCCTACGGATACCCTGCTTATCAATGCGACCGTTCTGGACGGTGCCGGGAACCGGCACGAGCGCGCCTCGTTGCTGATACGCGGTGGCCTGATTGCGGCGCTTGGAGAGGACATCGACGCTCCAACGGGCGTTCGAACAATCGATGCCGAGGGCCGTTGGATCACTCCGGGAATCGTGGATCCGCACTCCCACCTGGGCTCCGGATCCATGCCCTACACGCCGGTTGAGCTCTCGGCCTGGGACGTCAACGAGATCGGCGATCCGGCCGCCCCGCATCTCTACGTGGAGACGACCATAAGGACCCAGGACCCCGGGTTTGCCGCCGCGCTTGCCGGAGGAGTCACCACGATTCAGGTGCTCCCGGGTTCGGTCAACCTATTCGGCGGCTACTCGGTGGTCCTGAAGAACGTGCCGGCACGTACCCCTCAGGCAATGAAGTTTCCGGGCGCGCCACCGGGAATGAAAATGGCTTGCGGCGAAAATCCGAAGTACAACTACAGCGAACTGGGCAGGGCGCCGAGAACCCGAATGGGCATCGTCGCAGGGTACCAGCAGGTACTCGATGACGCCACGGACTACCTGGAAAAGCTCAAGCGTTCCCGGCGGGGCGAGAATGGCGAGCCACCGCACGATCCGAAACTGGCCGCCGTGGCCGCAGCGCTGGAAGGGGAAGTTCGGGTCCATATCCACTGCTACCGCGCCGACGACATGGCGATCGTACTGGATGTCGCAAGCCATTACGGCCTGCCGGTCACGGCCTTTCATCACGCCTCGGAGGCCTACAAGATCCCCGATCTGCTAGTCGAACGCGATGTCTGCAGCGTAGTGTTCGCCAACTGGTGGGGATTCAAGATGGAAGTGTTCGACGCGATCCGGGAAAACGCAGCCATGCTTGAGAAGTACGGTGCATGCGTCACCCTGCACTCCGACTCCGCCATTACCGGGCAGCGGCTGAATCTCGAAGCCGCCAAGGCGATGGCCGCCGGACAGCATGCGGGGCTGGACATACCCCGCAGGGTGGCGATCCAATGGATCACCCTCAACCCTGCACAGATACTTGGTCTGGATGACCGGATCGGCTCGCTGGAGCCCGGCAAGAACGCCGACGTTGTGCTGTGGTCGGGCGATCCGTTCAGCGTGTACACCCGGGCGGACCTCGTCTTCATCGACGGTGCCCTGATCTACGACCGGTCCGGCCCGGCAGATCAACATGTCTCGGATTTCATTCTCGGGCAGCCGGCGCAGGAGCCCAGGCCTTGAAATCCGTATCCCCCGTCCCGCTGTTGCTTCTTACTGTTCTATGGTCCTGTGCGCCTGCGCCGGACGGCGCCGGCACGGGAATCGGGCAATCCGGTTCCACTGTAACGGCGATCATCAACGCCGATGCGCATACCATGACCGCGGCGGGCCGTATCGGGAACGCGATAATCCTTCTCAAGGACGCGAGAGTCGCTGCTGTCGGGTCGGACATCGACGTGCCGGATGGCGCCCGGATCATCGACGCCCACGGCAATACCGTAACTCCGGGACTGATCGCCTCGGCAACCCATCTCGGACTGGTGGAAGTAAGTTCGTCGCTGGACACCGACGATCGCTCGGCGTCATCGGACATGCTCGGGGCGTCGTTCGACATCCGTTACGGCCTTAACTTCAATTCCGTCCTTATTCCCGTAGCCCGCGCCGACGGCGTGACCCACGCCGTCATAGTGCCCGGCGCCTCCGCTCAAACTCCGTTTGCGGGAACAGGCGCACTCATCAGCACCGGCGACGGGGACGATCTACTGGTTCAGTCGGACATTGCCATGTTCGCCGGCATAGACGGGCCGTCAGCCTCCCAATCCGGGCAGTCGCGAAGCTCGCGCTGGACCGCGCTACGCCTTGCTCTCGGCCAGGCCGGCAGGCCGGATAGCGGGGCCGATGTTTCGGGATCGGAACTTGAAGCCGTGCTGCGGCGGGCCGACCTGAACGCACTGCGTCCCGTTGCGGAGGGTTCCATGCCCCTGGTCCTCCGCACTCAGCGGGAATCGGATATTCGCCAGGCAGTGGCGCTGGCCCGGGATTTCGGCATCCAGGTCATCCTTTACCAGGCGGATGAAGCATGGCGGGCCGCGGAATTGCTCGCGGAACACAACATTCCCGTCATCCTGGATCCCATGGCCAACCTGCCGCGCCGCTTCGATAACATCGGAGCACGCCTGGACGCGGCCGCCATACTGCACCGGGCCGGCGTACCGCTCGCGCTCCATGCCTGGGAATTTCAGATGAGTCACAACGCCGGCCAGGAGTTGCGCCAGGCGGCCGGTATCGGTATCGCCAACGGATTGCCATGGCAAGCGGCCCTGGAGGCCCTGACCGTGGGAGCCGCGAGAATCTGGGGCATCGAGGAACACATCGGCAGCCTCGAAGCGGGCAAGGGCGCCAATCTGGTCATATGGAGCGGCGACCCGTTCGAAATGACAACCCGGCCCCTGACCGTGATCGTGGATGGACAAGAAGTTCCTCTGGAAACGCGGCAGACTCTATTGCGCGACCGGTACATGCCGATGATCACCGGCGCCGACCGCACCGGACAGGAGAACAGCCGCTAAATGCCCCGGCTGGCGCGTCTGGGCCTGCTCGCGTTGCCGATTGCGATGGCCCTGTCAGCGGCGGCTGCCGAGTTGCCCTTGCGTGCCCAGCGAACGGTCGAGTTCGAGACTTCCGAGGGCACATGGATGTCCACGGACGTCTCCCCGGACGGCAAGACGATAGTTTTCGATCTGCTTGGCGACCTTTATCTTCTCGATATCGGCGGCGGCCGGGCTCGTACGCTTACTCGCGGCGGGGCCTTCGATTCCCAACCCGTGTTCTCGCCTGACGGGCAGTGGATCCTGTTCGTCAGCGACCGTTCCGGAGCGGAGAACTTCTGGGCCGTATCGCTGGATGGCGCGACCTACAGACAGTGGTCCTCTCATTCCGGAAACCGCATGCTCGTGTCCCCTGCCTGGTCGCATGACGGAAACCGAATCTTCGGTTCGCTTTTCAGGGCGGATCTGAACGGTTATGAACTCTGGGCGCACACTGCGGACGGCGCCGGAGAACTCGTAGTGCCTATCAAGACCAGCGCAGGCCAACCGCGGTCAAGCTGGACCAGCGCGCTTGGCGCCGCTGCTTCTCCAGACGGCCTTTACCTCTATTACGCCCACCACCTGGGCCAACTTGAGGCCGACGTGCAACGCTGGACCATTCAACGCAAGAACCTGGAAACGGGCGATATCGAAGTGGTGGTGCAGCCAGCGGACACGCGCGGCGAAGGTTTCCCGGGCAGCTATTTCCGGCCGGCCCTTTCGCCCGACAATCAGTACCTCGTATACGCATCGCGCCAAAGGGCCCGGACGGGTCTGCGGATTCGGCGATTGGACACAGGTGAGGACCGCTGGCTCGCATATCCTGTACAACGCGATCAACTCCACGCCACGAGCGTGCAGGGATTGCTGCCCGGATACGCGTTTACTCCCGATGGCGGGTCGATCGTGTTAAGCCGAGACGGCAGCATCTACCGGCAATCGCTGAGCGACGAAAGCGCGCGGAATATTCCGTTCATGGCCCGGGTTCAGCTTGATCTCGGGCCGGATTTGCGTGTCGAAATCGCTCAGGACACGGGTCCCGTACGCGCCAGGCTCATACAGCATCCAGTGCAGTCGCCTGACGCTCGGTTCCTGGCTTTTTCCACCCTGGGACGGCTGTACGTGCAGGCCCTTGAACCTCGAGCGTCGCCACGCCTGCTGGTGGATCTCCCGCCAGGACAGTTCCACCCTTCGTGGTCGCCCGATGGCAAATCGATCGCCTTCATCACCTGGACAGCCGGCGATGGGGGACACGTGTGGACCGCGCCGGCCGACGGGTCCGGTTCGCCCGTCCGCCACACCGAAACCGCCGATTTCTATACCTATCCCGTCTTTGGAAGCGACGCACAGAGCTTGCTCGCATTGCGCTCAAGCCATTCCGCCCGAACCCACCGATACATGGAATTCGGCGCGCTGCAGAATGCAAAGCTGATCAGCATAGCGCTCGGCACAGGTGAGCTGCGCGATGTAGTTGGCGGCCGTATCAGCGGGCGGCCGCAAGTCACTACGGATGCGGACAGCGTTGTATTGGTTTTCGAGGACGGCCTCAATTCGGTTGGTCTGGCTGAAGGTGAGCGCCAACCGCTTGCGGGCGCCGTGAGCCATGGCTGGTATTTCGAAGAGGGGCCCGGAAGCATCGAAGAGTTGGCCGTCAGCCCCGACAAGCGCTGGGTGCTGGCCAAAAGCGCGGCGCAGCAGTTGCACCTGTTCCCGCTACCGGCCGATCACGGAGCGATCGTAGACCTCACCGACCCTTCGACGCCGCATCGGCAACTGACTTCTGTTGGAGCCGACTTCTTCGGCTGGGCCGACTCAGGCCTGACAATCACCTGGGCGCTGGGGTCCACCTATTACCGCTGTCCCCTGCTAGAGGGTAGTGACAGAGCCGCCGCCTTGGATAATGCGTCAACTCCGTTCGGCTGCGGCGAGATCGAATCGTTCGAGATAGCCGTGGAAGTGCCTAGAGACACGCCGCGCGGCAAGCTCGTGCTCAGAGACGCGACGGTCTTCACGATGGGCGGTGGCGGTGTAATTGACCAGAGTGACATCCACATCGAGAACGACCGCATCAATGCTGTAGTCACCCGCGGCGGGATTAATATCTCGGGCGATGCCGACGTCATTTCAGTGACGGGCCGCTATATCCTCCCCGGATTCATCGATGCCCACATGCATCTGGCCGACATCCGCCGCGACGTTCTGGCGATGGAAAGCTGGGTCGCCGCAGCCAATCTCGCCTATGGCGTGACCACGTCGTTCGATCCCTCATCGCTGAGTATCGATATGCTTGCGTACGAGGATCTGGTGGATGCCGGCGTAATCACCGGATCGCGCATTCATTCCACCGGCCCGGCCGTGTTCTCGTTCCACAACTTTCAGAGCCTCGCTCAGATTGAAGACGTCTTGCGCCGTTACCGCGATCACTACCGAACCCGAAACATCAAAATGTATCGAACCGGCAACCGACGAATTCGACAATGGGTAGCGATGGCGGCGCAAAGGCTGGGTATGCTGCCGACCACGGAGGGAGCGCTGGCGATGAAACTGGGGCTTACCCAGGTGCTCGACGGATTTCCGGGCCTCGAGCACGAACTTACGGCGCTGCCACTGTCCCGCGACGTGGTGGAACTGATGTCCCGTAGCGGCATTTCGTATACCCCCACCCTGGTGATCAGTGCGGGGCCCGATGCGAAGGATTTTTTCATTACCCGCCAGAATCCCTGGAAAGATCCAAAGATCAAGCGTTTCTGGCCGGACTTCGCGATCCACAGGAAGCTTCGCGAAGCGCCGTGGCATGCACTGGAGGAATATTCCTTCGGCCGTGCAGCGGCAGAGGCCGCGAAGATTCTGCGTGCCGGCGGCATTGTAGCCGTGGGTTCGCACGGCGACATCCCGGGTCTGGGTTTCCACTGGGAGATGCAAGCCCTTGCCATGGGGGGCATGAAGCCCATGGAGATTCTGCTGGCCGCGACAATGAATTCGGCCACGGCAATCGGAAGGCACGGTGAATTCGGAAGTGTCGAGCCCGGAAAGTACGCGGACCTCGTGATTCTTGAAAAAGACCCCAGGGAAGATATAAGGAACGCGCTTGCCATCAGCCACGTCATGAAGAACGGCCGTCTTTACGATGCCGAGACCCTGCAGGAAATCTGGCCGCGGCGCGAGGACTCCCAAACTTCCGCGACCGTCGGCGGCCGCGCGGAATAAGAAGCCAAACGGTATGGGCTCAGAACGTTACGCCGCGCGCGATGCGGACGACCTCGTGAGACTCGTGGATGAGAATCCGCTCGTGTGGATTTTTCTGGAGGACGAAGTTGGACCCTTCGCAACCGGGGCGCCGGTGCGGCCCGTCGTTGCCAACGGCCAACTACAGCAGTTGATCGGACACGTTCCCCGCGGGAGCAGAGTGCATCGCGCCCTGCGTACGCCATGCAAGGGACTGATATTGGCGCTTGGGCCGCACGGCTACGTGTCGCCATCGTGGTTGAGCGACCGAACTCAGGCGCCAACATGGAACTTCACTTCCGCAAGGCTCTTAGCGACACTCAAAGCGATTGAGGACCCCGCACTGCTTGAGGATCATCTCTGCGACCTTGTCAAGGCCATGGAACGCAATCGCGAGGATGCCTGGAGGGTGGAAGAAATGGGTCCCAGAATGCAGCGGCTGGCTGCGGGGGTCGTGGCGTTCGATGCGCAGATTACGGATCGCGAATGCAGGTTCAAACTGGGCCAGGACGAAGACGACCAGACCTTCACGGAGATCATGCGAGGGCTGGATCGCGAGGGAAATAGAGGGCTGCGGCGTTGGATGCGCGAATTCAATCCGTTCCGGCAATGAGAAACTCAACCATCCTCACCCGCCGAGACTGCCGCAGTGCCGCCGGCGGAGAAATACTCCGTCGGCGGCACCCCGAAAGTACGCTTGAACATGGCAGTGAAGGCGCTCGAACTGTTGTAGCCGACATCGAAGGCTACGCTGGTGACGCGGTGTCCGATAGCCAGGCGGGACAAAGCCTCCATAAGCCTGACGTGCTGCCGCCAGGCCGCAAAGGTCATGCCTGTTTCACGCTTGAAATGCCGGGTAAAGGTCCTGCGGCCCATGGACGCCGTGCGGGCCAGTGCATCCAGCGTATCGCTGCGGGAAGGATTCGCCAGAATGGAACGGCAAGTCCGTTCCAGGTTCGGATGACTGGGCATCGGCACATGGAGAGGAACGGCGGGCATGTGCGTGATTTCGTCCAGGATCAGATCCATCACACGCCCGTCCCGGCCATCCTCGTCGTATTCGACCGGGAGTATCGTCGCCTCTATGATCAGTTCACGCATGAGCGAGGACACTTCGATTACGCGGCAATCGGACGGCAGGTTCGGGAGTGCTGCGGCGTCGATATACAAGGTTCTGACGGATACATGCCCCCTGCAATGCACTTCGTGAAAGGCCTTCGGTGGAATCCACAAGGCCCTCTGCGGAGGAACCACGAACGAAGCGGCGTCGGTAATGACGCACATGATTCCCGCCGAAGCGTACAAGAGCTGGGCGCGCGCATGGCAGTGGCGGGGGTCCACATGGTCAGCCGGGTACTCGTCCGCGAGCGCGGATACAGGGCGCGGCACGTCCTGGTAATCGATTCCCCTGGTACTTCGCTGCTCTCTAGCCATCTCGCCGGATGCCCGAGCCTGCCAGGCAGGGCTCTCCATCCGCTTTCAGTTTAGCGAAAAACCGGAATATCCAATTGAGGAAACGAACATCGTGACCGACGCAGCACCTCAATCGTTGCAAACGGCAAACAAGAAACTGGACCCTGGCGTCCAACAGTTCATCAATTCGGTTACCGCCGTAATGTCGGCAGACCCGACGAAAGAACTCCGGTCCTTTCCCGAACGGCGCCGGATGGCGGAGAAGGCCCGCGCGCCATGGGCACGGGGAGGTCCCACCATGCACCACTCCGGCGACGGCAGATGCGCAACCCGTCACGGAAACGTCCGCCTGCGTATTCACCGACCGTCCGAAGGCAAGTTGCCGGTCCTCGTTTATGTCCACGGCGGCGGATGGGTGATGTTCAGCGTGGACACTCACGATCGCCTGATGCGTGAATATGCGGCCCGGGCCGGTTGTGCAGTCGTCGGCGTGGACTACTCTTACGCGCCGGAGGCCAGGTATCCGATTGCCCTGGAGCAGGTGATCGACGTAGTACATTGGTTATGGAATGACGGCGGGGAAAGTCTCAACGTGGATAGTTCGCGACTGGCGATCGGCGGCGATTCGGCCGGAGCGAACCTGACCGTGGGATCCTGCCTGCAACTTCGGGATTCCGGAGACAAGAAATGGCTCCGGGCGATGGTGTTGAACTACGGCGCCTTCTCGACCGAAATCTCGCGAAGGGCCTGCCGCGAATACGGCGGCGATTCGTTCATGCTCACCTGCCCCGAGATGGGCGGGTTCTGGAAGAACTATCTCAGAAGCGACGCGGATGCAGTCGATCCCCTTGCCTGCCCGCTACTTGCAAGACTGGACGGATTGCCTCCGGCCTTTCTGGCCATTGCCGAATGCGATGTCCTAGCCGAGCAGAACATCGAGATGGCGAACCGCTTGCGCCAAGCGGGCGTCGAAGTGGACTCCCGCGTTTACGCCCGGGCTTCTCACAGTTTTCTGGAAGCGGTGTCAATCTCCGAGGTCAGTAACCGTGCTTTCGACGAAACCACCGATTGGCTGCGAGCCCGGCTGACCGACAATTAGAGCTTGTTCACCCTACAGGCACTAAACTCCACGGATCGGTCAATTTCGCGATCGGATCAGGTCCTCCAGCGTTGGTGCGCCTTCGCCCCGGTCCATCCTCCCGCTGGTGAACCTGCGGATGTACTCCTTGTAGGCGCGCATCGCCTGCCAGCCGAACAGCCACATGATCGGCATGTTCACGACCAGCATCAGCCCGGTCCCCAGCGTGGTGACGGTGTCCAGTTCGGCATCCGTGCGCAGCCATCCCAATGTGGCGACCAGCGCCAGCAGACAGTACGAGATCTTGTAGACCATCAGCCCCACCTTGCGGGCGCCCAGGAACCAAACCGCCTGCTCGGCGTAGTAGCTCCAGGAAATGATGGTGGAGAACGCGAACAGCCACACGGCCAGGCTGACCAGCCACTTGCCGAGGCCGGGAACGGCCGAATCCAGCGCCTGGGCGGTCATGGTCGCACCCTCGTAGGACACGTACAGACCGCTGTCGCGCAGGACCGGTGCAACGGAGCTTTCGATGGACTGCCAGCGAATCGTGGCCTCCCTGTCGCCGGCAAGCACGATCTCGCCCGACAACTTGTGGAGGTTGTTGTCGGTGTCCGGGCGGAAATCCGCTACCGCCACCATGAACACCGACTCGCCGCCTGACCAATCGCCACCGGCACGTTCCGGGGCCGGCGTTTCCGCAATCGTCCAGGAACCGGCCGTCTCGGCCGCGACCACGTCAGGTGCAACGGGAAACTCCCCTTCCGGACCGCGCTTCCATTGCCCGGTGCTCAGGATCACCAGCGCCGTCAGCGTGCACACCACCAGCGTGTCGATGAACGGCTCGAGCGCGGCAACGATGCCTTCGCGCACCGGTTCGTCGGTGCGCGCCGCCGAGTGCGCGATCGGCGAGGAGCCCTGGCCGGCCTCGCTTGAGAACAGCGCGCGCTTCATCCCGAAAATGAACGCGGCGCCGGCAGTCCCGCCGATAAATGCGCCGGTGCCTTCCAGCGACGAGAAGGCGCCGCGGAAGATCAGCGCGAACGATTCGGGGATCTGCTCGTAGCTCAGTCCCAGCACCGTAATGCAGCCGAAGAAATAGAGCACCACCATGAAAGGCACCAGCCGCGAGGCGACCTGTCCTATGCGCTGGATGCCCCCGATGATCACCAGGCCCGCCGCGACCGCCAGCGCGAGACCGCACATCCACGCCGGGACGCCGAAATAGCTCTCGGTCACGTCGCCCACGTTCCAGGCCTGGAACAGGTTGCCCCCGGTTATCGCGGAAATGATCACTGAAATACTGAAAATCACCGCGAACACTTTTCCGGCGGGACGCAGCTTCGGCCAACGCGCGGGAACCCCCTGGTCCACTACCATCATGGGTCCGCCATGGGGATTCCGCGGGTCGTCCGTATTGCGATACAACATGGTCAGCGTCACTTCCGTCAGCTTGACGGCCATGCCGCACAACCCCACGACCCACATCCAGAAAACGGCGCCGGGACCACCCAGGCTGATCGCCAGGGCTACCCCGCCGATATTGCCGAGGCCGACCGTGGCGGACAGTGCCGCGGAAAGGGCCTGGAAATGGGAAATGGCGCCGGGGTCGTCCTTGTCGTCATACTTCCCGCGGGTAATTGCTACGCCGTGGGTAAGGGCGCGGTACTGGCAAAAGCCGCTCCAGATAGTGAACAGCACGCCGGTGCCCAGTACGGCGTACAGCATCCAGTTATGCCAGATCACCGCATTCAGCGCGTTGAAAAAGTTCATTACATCCACGGCAGTCACTCCCCAGCTTTCGCTGGCATGATATACGAGCGGAATCGCCGCCGAATCCGGCCTGTGTAACCGGACATCGGCGCCTCGGGACGCATTTCCACAGGGGCGCTCACGCACCCCGCCGGACGGCGGAGTGTTCCGCTTACCGGCCGGCTTTCGTCAGCTACTCCGCCGGCGGCGGATCGTCAAACATCGGCCGGCCCCATTCGGGGTTCAGCGGCTCGTAGTTCTCGGGACCGATTTCAAGCGAGGACACGTCCATGATGTGGGTCTTGATTCCCGCCATGAAGCCTCCGGCCTTGGCCCGCGCCCACGCCAGCAGTTTTCCGTTCGGGGCCATGCCGGGCAAACCGTCGAATCCCCTATAGGTGGTCAGGCGCACGGGATCGCCGCCGGCCAGATCGCCGAGGAATATGTCCCAGTTACCCAGCGGGCCGGCGTCCTTCTCCGTAACGCGCACGAACACGTAATGGCGTCCGTCCGGCGCCGGATTGGGCGCCCAGTTCATGTCCCCGTCAAAGGTGTAGCCGCGCCAGTTGGAACCGTCGATGTTGATCGTCATGACGATCATGGGCGTGGGGCGGACCCTCTTGTAATCCGAGTCGCGCCAGGAGCGGAACATCAGGTGCTCGCCGTCGGGCATGAAGTACGGAGAGCCTTCCTGCCAGTCGTCGGTGTCCGTGATGCGCTGTTCGTCGGTGCCGTCGGGGCGAATGCGCCACAGGTCCTGGCGGCCGTCGATGTTGCGTCCGAAAGCGATCCACTCGCCGGTGGGCGATACGACGACTTCCGCCTCGTACCACTCGTTGTGGGTCAGCCGGCGCCGGTCGCTGCCGTCGACATTCGCAATATAGAGTTCGCCGCCCCTGGGGTACTCGTCCTCATCAGACCAGTTTCCGACCGGCAGATGGAGGTTGTCCCGCGTGGACGTGAAAATCACCCGCTGCTGATCGGGAAAGAAGTACGAGCAGGCATCCTGGCCCTTGTCGTTGATGCGGGTAAGCTCCGTGCCCTCGATCGTATAGGTATAGGTGAGGTTGCCGTGTCTTCCGGTGGCGCCCTGGACCGCGTCGGGATCGCGGGTCTGTGCGATCAGGTGATAACTGTCCGGCGCGAAGTAGGCCTCGGCCGATACCGGTATGTTCGGTATCTCGTAATACGGCAGCATCTCGTCGGTCTGCCACTCGATGCCGGTCGGGGTCGCTGCCTCCGCGGGCGCCCCTTCGGCCGGTTGGGCCATGAGGGACGGAGAAAGTCCATACGCGGCAAAGGTGAGGATTACCGCAATCGGAAGGGCTCTGAGAACGGAACGGGAGTTGGAACGGATTTGTTGGCGATGCATGGCTGCGCCTCCCCGGGGTTGTAGCGCCGAGCGCCTAGTGTAAAGAAAAATTCGAATAGCCGTTCCGGTAGCCTACCGGAGCGGGGACGCGGGCCATCTCCTGTCCAGGAGATACCCACGGGTGAAACATGATTACCGGGGCCCTTAGGGCGCGGTTATCGCCGAGCTCAGCTGCTTCAGTGCCTGGTTTTCGATCTGCCGGATTCGTTCGGCGGACACGCCGTAGCGACCGGCCAGTTCGTGCAACGTGGTCTTCTTCTCGACCAGCCGGCGGGAAGTGATGATGTCCCGCGAACGCTCGTCAAGATCCGCGAGCGCTTCCGCCAACTGTTCGCTTGCCCGCTCCATGGTGTCGGCCTCTTCAAGCTCGGCCGCCGGGTCCAGGTCGGAACTCGGCAAATACTGCGACGGCGAGTACGTCTGCTCTTCGCTGTCGGACGTCGGCGGATCGAAAGTGATGTCCTGACCGGCCAGGCGCATTTCCATCTCCGCCACTTCCTCGGGCTTGACCCCGAGATATTCGGCCACGGCCTCCTGCTCGTCGGGCGACATCCAGCCCAGCCTCTTCTTGAGCTTGCGCAGGTTGAAGAACAGCTTGCGCTGGGCCTTGGTGGTGGCCACCTTGACCAGGCGCCAGTTGCGCAGGATGAACTCGTGAATTTCGGCCCGAATCCAGTGAACGGCGAATGTCACCAGGCGAACGCCCACTTCGGGATCGAAACGCTTGACGGCTTTCATCAGGCCCACGTTGCCTTCCTGGACCAGGTCGGCCATCGGCAGGCCGTAACCCTGGTAACGACTGGCGATATGCACCACGAACCGAAGGTGCGCCAGGATCAACTGCCGGGCGGCGTCCAGATCGCCGTCCTCGCGCAGCCGGGTCGCCAGTTCCCGCTCTTCCTCCTCGCTGAGCGAGGGGACCGATCCAACCGCCTGAATGTACGCATCCAGGCTGCCCAGCGGGCCCGCCAGGATCAGGTCGCGGTTGGTCGCGGCAATCGCAGTGTTCATCGAATCATTGGCCATTGCGCAATGGATTTTACCATTTTCTGGGGGCGGACCCGCCGTTTTTCAAGCGCATGCAAGGGAGAGAAGGCATCCCGCCTTCTCTCCCGGGGGTTTACCGTTGCGTTAGAAGCGGTAGTTCAGGCGTATGCCGATCTGGCGCGGGTCCGGCAGATAGCCATACACGGTGGACGCGATTCGCGGCGACGGGACGAAGTTAACAGTCGGAGGCCCGGGCCGCGTGGTAATTGCAACACCCAGCCGCCAATCGCTGACCGGCATGCCGGGGCCGCCACCGGCCCATGTGATCGTGTCGTCGTCGAACAGATTCTTCACGTAAACCGCGAATTCCCACTCGTCGGTCGCCAGGCCGAAACTAAGGTTGGCGCGCATGTACGACTTGAGGATCTTCTTGTTGAAATCCTCCATGAACCGCTCGCTTTGGTAGAGGGCGCTGAAGGACGCGAAGGTATCCCATCCCGGCCGGATCCTGGAAGGCGCCTGGTACGAGAGCGTGAACTGCCAGGCGTGATCCGGCGTGCGCTCCAGGTCGAAGCCGGTGCGGTCCACCTCGCAGACGGCGCGACCTCCGGCCATAACCAGGTTGCAGTTGCCGATGCGGGCCGGGTCCGCCGAACTCGTGGTAAGAACCTTGTAATCGGTGAACTCGCCATTAAGCCAGGTATAACCGCCCGAGAACCTCCAGTTGTCGGTAATCAGCCAGTTCACATCCAGTTCCACGCCGTGTATTTCGGCGCCGCTGGCATTGCTGATCACCGTGCCCAACTGGCCGCGAACCACTCTCTGGATACTGATCTGCTTGTCGGTGAAGTCCTGGAAGAAATAGGCGCCATTGAAGCGCAGGCGCCCATCCAGGAGGGTGCGCTTCATGCCCACTTCCCAGACCTGCATTTCCTCGGGCTCGAACTCGATCTCGTCGGGCTCGCCATTACCGTTGGCGTCCGCGCCGAATCCGCCGAATCCCAGCGTGCTGAAACCACCCGGCTTCTTGGCCACGGCCCAGGAGAAGTACATCATCGTGGTATCGGACGGGGTCCACTGCAGACCCACCTTGGGCGTGACGTAACTGTCGCTGCGGCTGAAGGACAGCGGCGTGGAGAAGTTTCCGGGAGTGCCGAACCCATTGGGCGGATAGGCGCCCCAGGACACACCCGGAATGCAGTTACCGGAACTTCCGCAGGCCTGCAGCGAGCCAGTGCCCTCTGCGCGAAGGGATCGGACGTTGAACGTATTGGGTGCGGTGATGTCCGTCGTTTCGTCGGTCCAACGCGCCTCGGCGCGTAGCGCAAGCGTCTCGGTGACATCGAAATCGAATGCCAGGTAGGCGGAACGATGGTCCGTATCACGCAGTACCGATGTCACCCCCGTCTGGTCATAGACCTGTTGGGTGATCAGCGCGGCGGGATAGCTGGTGTACGCGCAGGAATAACGCGCCGGATTGGGAATTGGCGGACCGAAAGGAAACCTGCGCTGATCGGCCCAGGGGAGAATAGCGGGCCCGGGAGGATCGAAGCGGGAAATAAAACAGTATGTGCCGCCGGTGATCAGGGTGTTGTTGCGTTCGTTCTGCTCCACGTCTTCCTGCCACAACTGGGCGCCGAAAGCGAAATTGAATCGCCCTTCCAACTCCGACACGTAGCGCAATTCCTGGCTCAGGAGCGACGTGTTTGTCGCGATATTGGAGTGTTGGCTGGCGACGCTTATATCCATCCCGTTCGGTCCGGCTTCGGCAATCTTGTCAAGATCCATCGAGTCGGTCGCATCCGCATCCGCCACTCCGGTGAGCGAACTCAGCGTGCCCGGTCCAACGGTCCAGTCGGCAACCAGCGAAAACCGAAGAACTTCGCGCGTCGATCCGGGAAAATCGTCATTGCCGATACCCCTGCGATAGTCCGGCGTCAATGTGACCTCCAGTTCATCGCCATCCGGGATTTCGCCTATGACGCCGGGATGGTCCATGTCATCGAACACCGCCGGGTCGTTGGGGTCGCCCCTCCCGGTCTGGGCCAAGAAATCCTGTACGTACTTGGCCAGCCCATCGCAATCGTCATCGTTGACGTACCCGCCGTTGCACAGGGATGCCGCGGCCGGCACGCGGTTGATGCCGTTGAAGGGAATATTGGCCTGCGGCGCCACCTCGAACTCGTCGTCGGAGTATTCGACGCGCATCTTGTAGCTGGACGAGTCGTTGGGTTCGAACTTCAACGTGGCGGCGATGCCCATTCCATTGCCGCCGCCGATGTCGTTGCCGGTAATGGAGTTCTGGTGGAAGCCGCCCTCCTCCCAGTACAGCGCGTTCAGACGGTATCCGGCCCTTTCCCCCATCGGCCCCGAAAGGCTGCCCTTGAACGAGTAATAGCCTTCCTCCGCCCCATCGAGACCGAACTCGCCTTCGGTCTCATCCGACGGGTCGCGCGTTACGTACTGCACCGCGCCGGCGAAAGCGCTTCGACCGTATAGGGCGCTTTGCGGGCCCTTCACGACTTCGACGCGCTCAATGTCAAGCATGCGCGGATTGATGAGGTTGGTGCCCCCGGCCACGCCGATCGTTTCACTGGAAATATCGATGCCGTCAATCAGCGTGGCGGCGTTCGGGCGCCCCCGCGTAGGCGCCAGTCCGCGAATGACCAGCCGCGTATCGGCAGCGGAAAAGCCCCTGTCGAACTGCAGGCTGGAATCGTGATGGGCGATCTCGTTCAACTCCTTCACGCCGGCCCGCTCCATGTCTTCGCGGCTTAACGCGTTCACCGCGATCGGAATGTCCTGGAGGTTTTCCTCCTTCTTCCGCGTGGTGACGACGATTTCCTCAAAGGCCGTATCGACCTGCGCCGCCGCCGGCAGCGCTATCAGCACTCCCGTTGCAGTCGCGATGGAAAGTGAAAGAATTCGGCTACAAGTTGCTTTCATGACAACCCCCCCTTACAAGGTTGTGCGAGGCTCCCCCGACCCCGGGCAAGATGAATCTGCCGGGGCAAGATTACCCGAATTAATCCGCTATTTCATCCAACCCGCCAGATAGTCAGGCCATTTCCGGTCGATTTCGTCCAGCAGGTCCGGGCATTTCTCTTCCAGCAACACGCGGGACACGGGCGGCCATATGTCCGGACCGCCCTCTCCGGGAAGTTGTTGCGTCGCGTCGATAATCATCTTGCTGGTGATCCCCGTGGTTTGCATGCTGGGATCGGGCATGCGCATCTGCGTTTGCGGGATTACGACGCTGGCGCTGGGCTGCCAGCGCGCGCCGAGCACATGCAGGATGTTGAGCGGTTTGAGTATGTTCACGTCCTTGTCGACCACGATGACTACCTTGTTGAGACCGGGGTTGGCGGCCACCGCCTGCCCGGCCGCCATGCCTTCCCCCGGAAACCTCTTGTCGATACTGACCAGGCTGACGCCGTTCGCGCCGCGCGGCGTGTAGATCGCTTTCAGTCCGGGGATAAGTTTCCTGTAGCGGTGGTATTCGGCCGCGCACGATGGACCCTTGGGCATGTCGGCCGCAACGCCGGTGAAGGAATTGAAGAACATCGGACTGCGGCGGTGCGTGACGGCCGTAATGTTGACAAAGAAATTGTTCCGTTTCATCAGGCCCAGATAGCCGTACATTTCCCCGTAGGGGCCCTCGTCTTCCGCCTGGTCCAGGGGGACTTCGCCTTCGATGATCATCTCGGCATGGGCCGGCACCATGATGTCGTTGGTTTCGCTCTTGACGAGCTCGATGGGCTTGCCTCTCAGCCCACCTGCAATTTCAATTTCGCTTTCGCCGAAACCGGCCATCTTGGTGCTGCTTACGGACCACACGGCGGGATCTACGGCAACCGCAATGGACACCCTGCATGCGCGATCGCCGCGCCGTTTCATGCCCATGAGCAACCGCCAGCCGTCCTGACCGGGTTCGGGGTTCAGTCCGATCTTGTTCTTTCCCTTGATCTGGCAGCGATAGGTGCCGACGTTCGCCCCAAGCCGGCTGTCGTGCATGAATACGGCGCCCGTATTGATGTAACGGGCGGCATCGGCCGGATTGTTCTTGAGCCAGGGAAACCTGAGCAGGTCGATATCGTTTCCCGTCAGTCGAACTTCCTTGCAGGGAGCATGGTCCGGCTCGACGTGAACGGGCTTTATCTTCATCCAGTTCCCGGCATGATCGATGCGCGTCATCAGCTTGTCGCGCGTCGCCCGGTACATCTGCTCGTCGTTGTCGCCGATGTCCTCGACACCCCACGGCAAAGCCTCGATGTCCCAATTACCGTAGAGGTTGGCGACAACCGGACCGTTGCGCCACTTTCCGTCGATTTTCATGCGCTCGATCAACAAGGCGGGCGCGTCTTCATATCCGTACTTGTCGATCAGGCGATACATGACCCCCGTGGCCTCATACCTGTCCTGATCGATCTCCTTGAGGCGCATCAGCTTGCCGCGGGCCTCGATGGCGTGGACGAAATCGCGCAGGGAGTCGTAAGGACCCGTGAGTCGGGAATCTTTCTCCTTATCGCGAGCAACTGACATAAGCTTACGTCCCGTGGAATCCACGCCATTGTAGAAGAAGAGGGATCCCAGGGTGCTCAGAACCGCAATATGTACTGTGCTGGCTGCCGCGACTTGCGGCGTCATCATCGACGCAGTGGCGCAGCCTGAAGGGGCGCCCCGGGTAGTCAACCTGCGCGAGCTGAATATGGCCGACGCGCCGCCCGATCTTGTTGCCCGGCTGTACCAGCGGGAATGCGCCGTCTGCCACGGGGAAGCCTTGCAGGGAGCGCCCCAGGGGACGGCGCTCGCGGGAGCCGATCTGCTCCACGGCGATTCCATCGACGACATAGCGAAGAGCACCGCGGAAGGATTTCCGGATCGGGGCATGCCCGGCTTTTCTTCGTCACTCCGTGATCAGCAGATCCGGGCGTTGGCCCTCTACATTTCGGAACAGCGCCAGGGCACCAACCTGGAGGACTTCCGCTACAACGCCCCGCTGGAAATACCGGCCGGCGCCATTGAAAGCGAACACCACGACTTCGTTGTCGAAACGGTGATCGACGGGCTTGATCCACTGCCGTTTTCCATTGAACCATTGCCCGATGGCGATCTGCTGCTCACGGAAAAGCGCCGGGGCCTGAGCATCGTCAGCGCTGAAGGCGAGCAATCCGAACTGATCCGGGGGGCGCCCAAGGCCTACGGCGACTCATTCAACTTCGTCGGCCAGCCGATGGGCCTCGGCTGGATGATGGAAGTGGCCCTGCATCCCGACTACGGGAATAACGGCTGGATTTATCTCCACTACGGCGACCGGTGCTCCGGCTGCAACGACCTCAGCCGGCAATCGGGACAGGACGTGTCCATGAACAAACTGGTGCGAGGCCGTATTCGAGACGGCGCCTGGGTGGACGAAGAAGTCCTCTGGCAGGCGGACCACGAGCATTACACGCTGATGCCGGAAATCGCCGCGGGCGGCCGTATCGCCTTCGACGGCGATGGTTACGTGTACTTCGGCGTGGGCATCAAGGGCCCGATGGAGCACATCGGCATACAGGATCTGAGCACCCCCTACGGCAAGATCATGCGCCTGCATGACGATGGCCGCGTACCTGCCGACAATCCCTTTGTCGGCACGCCCGATGCGGAACCGGCGATCTGGACCTATGGCCACCGGAACCCTCAGGGCCTGGAGTTCAATCCCCGTGCCAACGAAATCTGGAGCACCGAGATGGGCCCGCGCGGGGGCGATGAAATCAACCTCATCGAACCCGGGCTCAACTACGGGTGGCCGTTGTTCTCTCTCGGCGTCAACTACACCGGCACGCCGGTAGCCTGGGGCAGAGTGCTGGGCATCGAATTCGACGTGGCCGACATCCGGCAGCCTCTGATTGATTTCACACCCGCGCCTGCCCTGTCAAGCTTCGTGTTCTACCGGGGCGACATGTTTCCCGAATGGAACGGCGACATCATTGTCGGTACCTTGCGGGCTTCCGACCTGTTGCGCATGAGAGTGACGGACCATCAGCTGGTGCATCAGGAAACGTTGCTGGAGGACGTGGTGCGGTTTCGTGATATCGAAGTGGGCGCGGCCGGGGAAATCTATCTGCTGCTGGAGCACGATAGCGGCGGACAGATCATCAAGCTGACTTCAACGGGGGTCAGGCCTTGATCCAGCCGTATTGGGTGTTGCTGGGTTGGCCGCCTTCGTGGCCGTACCAGTTCTTCAGTTGCGACAGGCCGTCGGCGGGCAGCGCCTTGCGCGCTTCGTCGGGATCGATGCCGTACAGGCGCGCGGCGTTCAGTCCCAGGATCTTGTCCTTGTCCGCGTCCGTCAGATCGGGATAGCCGAACTCCTCCTGCAACTCCTCGGGCATCTTGAAGCGGCGGAAGGCCTCGATCTGCCATTGCGGCGATCCCCACCAGATGGCGTCCGTGCCCCAGATCACGTGATCGGCCCCGTATGCCTTGAGGATCTGCCCCAGGAAATGCGCGCACACGTTGGGATGGGTGATGACCGTGTGGCCGAAGGTGGTGCCGAGTTCCATGTATACGTTGGCCATGTCGGGATTGGCTTCGCGCATCCGCACCAGGTCGGTGGTCCAGGGCAGGTAGCCTCCCTCCTGTATGTAGCCGTCGCCGGGCGGCAGTTCGTAATTCGCCGCCTTGAAGCCGGAGTGATAGATGATGAAGTTGATGTCGGGGTGGTCGCGGGCCGCTTTTTCGATGTCGCGCGGATGGTTGTGCTCCAGGCTGCTGCCCGGCAGCGGCAGGCCCTTGTGCACGCACACGAGGTCCATGCCGTAGCCGAGAATCTTCTCGTAGAAGGGATACATCAACTCCTCGTCGTCCATCCAGAACGGGAATTCGCCCTTGCGCTCCACCACGCCGGGATAGAACTTCCAGGAATCCACCTTCAGGTCCAGCGCCATGCGCTCGGTTTCCTCCAGGAAATTCGGGAAGAACGGCGCCGTCAGCCCGTGCGCAAGCAACCGCTGCGAACCCGCCATCGCGTTGATCCGCTCGCGGCCTTCCACCATCTCGTCCGAGTTGAGCACGTTGAACAGGTTGGAGGCCACGCCGCTGATGACCGCCACCTGCGTATCGCTGTCGAAGAACACTTCCTTTATGAAGTTGCGGAACTGCAGGTCGCCCTTCTGCGGCTCCACCCCCGCCAGCTCCTTGTTGAACGGCGCCGAGAGCTTGCGGAAAAACAGGGGCTCCACGCCGTCGGTGCGCACGTGATGCGTCTGCACGTCGAAAACGAACGAGCCCTTGGGCCATAGCTCGGGATAGGCCTCCGGATCGTAGGTTTCCGACGCGTGCACGCGGAACCAGGGACCGAACACTTCGTTCATCGCCATGAAGGCCATCGCCATTCCGCAGCTCCCGGCCAGGAACTCGCGCCGCGAAAGTCCCAGGGTCTTGCTGCGTTGAGCAGACCATTCCTTCAGCAGCAGCTCCACCTTGCGCTGTTCGGGCGTCTGCGGAGTCGGAAAATATTCCTCATTGGAGATGATCTGCGTCGGAATGGGCAGGCGGCCATCCTGCGGCCGGTCGAGGCGGTTCTTCTTTATCCACATAGGCGGAGCGTTCCTCCCAACGGACCTCTGCGCGGTTCGTGCTCCGCAGCATAGCAGAGCGGTGGTTTATCATTCGCCGCTGTTCTGAGGAGGGGGGAGCATACCCATGACGAGAAAACACTGGCTGCCCGGCCTTTTCCTGGTGCTGATGAGCGCCGCGGTCGGTGACGACGAACCGGTGGGCGCCTGTACTTATGTTCAGGAGAACATGTTCGCGGGTCCGTTCGACGTTTGCCAGGCACCGGTGACGGAAGCCGCCTGCACGGAACTGGGCCAGACGGACGACAACCATGACGCAAGCTTCGCCGAGGGCGCCGAGTGCGACGCCGAGCGCGAGACGGTGGGGATCTGCGACCTGGGAGATTCCAAACAGCATTACTACACCGGCGACGCATTCGCGCTGGAAATCGGCTGCGGTTTCCAGGGCGGTGAATGGATCGCCGCCGAGGGAGACGAAGCCGAGGAATAGCCCGGCGCACCCGCCGGAGACGGCGGAATCGAAGCTCCGCCAAGGCGCCGGCTATTTGTTCGGGATGGACGCTCCCCAGCGCCATTCCAGCCCGGCATACAAGGACCGCGGCCTTCCCGGGAAATAGCGCTCGCCGCTGAAGACCGTGTAGTCGGCGCGGTCCGCGTATGCGCGGCCCGTGAGGTTCAGCAGGCGCAGGTAGGCGATGACCCTCCGCCCCAGCGCCGCGCGCGCGCGCAGGTTCACGATTTCATGACCCGGATAGCGATGGCGGTTTTGGGGCTCCATGAAGTAGCCAGAAGTCCATAGCCATTCCAGCTCCACTTGCCGGTCCGATGCGTCCCGCCAGCGAATGCGCGTCCCGCCGAACCGGCGCGGCGCCGTGTCCACGTCGAGGCCGTTCAGATTGACGCCTCCTAGCAGGTAATCCCTGTCGTAACGGTGCCGGGCAACGCTGCCGACAAGTTCCACCGTAAGCCCGGATAACGCCTGCCAGGAGACGTCGATCTCGAACCCCTCGTGGCGGGTGCCGCCACCCGCGCGGTTGAACAGCTCCGCATCCCGGAACAGGACGTCCCGCTTGCGCATGTGATACAGCGCCACCTGCGCGGCAAAGGCTTCGCGGCGGAAGGACGCGCCCAGTTCCGCCGCCCGAAGCTGTTCCGGACGCAAGTCGGCCGTGGCCTGCGCACCCTGCAGGCGGTACAGCTCGGTGGCCTGCGGCATGCGAAAACCGTGCGAGAGACTGAGCCAGGCTCGTGCGTTGCCTGAAGGGCTCCACATGATGCTTGCCTTGGGCGAGAACGTCCCGAAGCTGTCGGCGCGATTGGCCGGGCGGCTGTAGCGGCACCCTCCGAAGCCGCAGGGCGTCAGGTCGTCGCGCGTGCGCCCCGCGGGCAGCATGGTGCGGTAGTCGTAGCGCGCACGTTCGTAACGCGCCCCGAAGCTCGCGGTCCATCGGCTTCCAATACGCAGGTCCAGATGCGCGAACGGCGCGAACCAGCCCGCGTCCACCTCGTAATCGTAGTGATCGCCGGCAGGAAATACGGCCCGCACGAATGCGCTGCCGGCGGCATCGCCCTCTTGCCACTGGCGGAGATCGCCCTGCGCGTACTCGAGGTCCAGGCCGGCAGTCAGCAGCCAGGTCCCGCGGTCGATATGGGCGGCCGTCTGCAGGCCGGCTCCGGAATGGCCGTTGCGCTCGAACGGATCGCCGGGCAGGAAGTGCATCCGAAAGCGCATGCGCGAGTAGCGCAGGTACGGTGTCAGCACCAGCGACCAGGCTTCACTCCTCCGATATTGAAGGCGTGCCCAGGCACGCAGATTGAGCGCCTTGCGAAAGGCTTCGGGGTCCGGATTCGAGCGGGCGGTTTGCCGGTCGCGATAACTGTCGAGGCCGGTGATGTACCCGGCGGTGTCCTGGTCCAGCCCGCTCACGGCCAGCGCGGCGGTCCAGTCCCAGGCTCGCCCGCTCCCCGAGCGAAACGCGTTGAGCTTGAGCTGCCGGTAGCCGGAATCTTCACGAAAACCGCCGTCGCGCACCGCGGTCAACCTGAGGCCGCTGTCCGACTCGCCGAACCGGTTCAGCCGGAACCGCGCCAGACCGTACGACCCCAACTCAAGGCCGGCAAGCGAAGGCCCTGCGCTGCGCGCGGTAATGACGTTCACGATACCGTGCAGCGCGTTGCCTCCGTACACGGCCGTTCCCGGCCCACGCAGCACCTCTATGCGCGAAGCCGCCTCATGGTGGGCGAAGAAGAGTTCGTTGATGTTGCAAAAGCCCGGCGAGGTGAGCGGAATGCCGTCCTCGGCCGTCAGCAGCGCGCCGCAGGCGCCGGCCCCGGTGAGTACCGGCGAACGCAGCGCCGGCAGGTACTCCTGTCCGTTGCCCCGCTGCAGGTTCACGCCGGGCAACCGCGTCAGCGCTTCCTGCACGTGCGTTTGTCCGGGCAGTCCGCCAAGGCGCTCGAGATCCAGCACGCTGAGGCTGCGGCCCACGCTCCGTGCGTCGCTGGGACGCCGCCGCGCCGTCACCACGATTTCCTCGACATCGGCGCTGGCGCCGTCATTGCCCTGGGCATGGACGGCCGGCAGCAGCAGGCATTGGGCAAGCGCAAGCATCCATGGCAGGGAGGACTGCCGATACTGGCGTACCACGGCGTTAGTCTTCCTGAAGCTCGTGGCGCGCGATCAGCAGTTGCTGAATCTCGCTTGCGCCCTCGTAAATCCTCAGCGCGCGTATTTCGCGGTACAGCCGCTCCACCACGGAACCGGCCCGGACCCCCTCGCCGCCGAACAATTGCACCGCGCGGTCGATCACCTTTTGCGCGTGCTCGGTCGCGAACAGCTTGGCCATCGAGGCCTCGCGGGTTATGCGCTCCTGCCCCGAGTCGCGCGTCCAGGCGGCCCGGTATACCAGCAGGGCCGCCGCGTCGATGGACGTCGCCATATCGGCCAGGGCCGCCTGCGTGAGCTGCAGGTCGCCCAGGGTCCCGCCGAACAGCTCCCGACGCCGGGCTCTTTGCAAGGCTTCACGGTAGGCCCGGCGCGCCATGCCCAGCGCGGCCGCGCCCACCGTGGAACGGCACAGGTCCAGAGTGCCGAGCGCAACGCGCAGCCCGTCTCCCGGCGCGCCCAGCATGGATTGCGCCGGCACGCGGCAGTCGTTGAATTCAAGGTTGCCCAGCGGGTGAGCCGCAATGGCCCGGGTGCGCTCTCCGACTCGAAGGCCGGGCGTATCGGCGGACACCACGAAACCGCTGATCCCGCGCTTGCCCTCGGCGGTGCGAGCGAACACGACGTAGAAATCGGCGACTCCGGCGTTCGAAATCCAGGCCTTGGCGCCATTGAGCACGTAGTCGCCCTTGCGCTGCTCCGCGCGCATGGTCATAGCGGCGACATCCGAACCCGCTTCCTTCTCCGAGAGCGCAAAAGCCGCGATCTTCCGCCCGGCGGCAACATCGCCCAGCCATGCCTCCTTCTGTGCGGAGTTTCCGTAAAGGCTGATCGGCGCGCTTCCGAGAACCTGCATCGCGTACACGAAATCGGCCAGGGGCTCGTGCCGCGCCAGGGTCTCGCGCATCAGGCACAGACTGCGGGCGTCGAGGCTTTCGTCATCGCCGAACGGTTGCGGTACCGCGATGTTCAGGAACCCGGCCTCGCCGAGGCGGGCGGCAATGTCCCGGCAGCTTGCGTCCAGTTCGGCGCCGGACGCCTCCCGTTCCCAGGATTGCTCGCCGCACCAGGCGTCCAGCCTGCGTTGCCGGTCGCCGTGCCGTTGCCCGAAAAACGGCCACTTGAGGTGACTTGCAGGCATGGGTCCCGCGGCTATTCCGCTGCCTGCCGAGCCAGCGCCTCGCGTATCAGCCGGGCATGCTCCGCGAGAACTTCGTCATCGGCCAGCGCATGTCCCGGCCGCCTCACCGGCTGTCCCTGATGGCAGGGGATGACGTGCGCATGCATATGGAAGACGACCTGTCCGGCAGCGGCGCCGTTGCGCACGATGACCAGGACCCCGTCCGCCCCGAACGCCTGCTTGACCGCGTCCGCGAGCTTCTGAGTGGCCGCAAACACGCCGGGCACGGCATCCGCGGGAAGTGTGTGAAAATCCGCGCACGGGGCCTTGGGCAGCACCAGCGTATGGCCGTCGGCGCGCGGCATGACGTCCATGATCGCCAGAACATGCTCGTCGTCGTAAACGCGGTGGGATTTGGCCTCGCCGGCCAGGATGCGCGCGAAGATGTTGCCGGAATCGTAAGTCATGGGTCGGGGCCGCGTATCATTCCACGTTTGTTTCTATCATGCCCTAGTGTAGTGTCCGGCGCACAAAAACAATCCGCGGAAAACAACGTCGGCGAACTCTGGGACCCGGCCAATCATTGCTTCGTCTGCGGGCCTTCCAACCCGGGGGGCCTGAGGGTGCGTTTCCGGCTCGAGGAGGAAGGCGGCGAGCAGATCTGCCGCGCGGAATTCACGCCGGGACCGACGCATGTGGGCTACAGCGACATGCTCCACGGCGGCATCCTCTATTCGCTGCTGGACGACGTCATGGCCAACTGGAGTTTCCTGCGGGGCCAGCGCGCCCACACGGCGCGCTGCGAGGTCCGCTACCGCGACGCGGTTCCGATGGGAGTCGGCCTGAAACTCGAAGGAAGGCTGCTGCGCCGCCGGGGCCGCATGATGGAAATGGAAGGCAAGGCCTTTCGCGACGACAATGGCGCACTCGTGGCAACGGCGCAGGCGCGCTTTATGTTGGCCGGCGCCTCCGGCCGCGATTCGTCTTCCAGAGCCTGAATCCTTCCAGCGCGGCCAGCACGGCCAGGTGAATGAGTCCGGGCACCGGATCGTAGGCCTCGATGACCCAGTGCACGAAAGTCAGTATGGCCGCCGCGTACACCCATCGGTGCAGGCGCTTCCAGAACCTTCGAAGGCGCCGGACGGCGGCGTCATTGCTGGTGATCGCCAACGGCACGAAAATGGCCAGCGCGATCCAGCCGGTAAGCAGTCCGGGCTCGGCGCCTTCAGCCAGTATGAGTCCGAACGAGCCCTTTCGAAACAGGTACACGACGGTATGCAAAGCCGCGTAGCCGAACGCGGCCACGCCCAGATAGCGCCGCCGTCTCAGCAGCCACCTGACCCATGGGCGTCCCGGAAACATCAGCGTCAGCGGCGTAACGGCCATGGTTGCGATAAGAAGTTTCGCCGAGATATCTCCAGTCCCCAGCACGACCTCGCCGTAGAACGTGGCGCCCGTCGCGTAGCGCACGAGAATGACCACGCCCGGCAGTGCGAGCAGAGCCCAGAGAAGGTAGGGCGAATCGATCAGTCGGCGCAGAAAAAGCGCAGTCCCGTTCCGGTGTTCCCGCCGGTTGTTCGGCAAAATCTTGACCACTTTTGAGGCACGCCACTAGTATGGCGGCAATTCTCGGGAGAGCACGAATGAATCGGTCAACGGCAGCCCTCTGCCTGGCGACCGCGCTTTTGTGGAGCGCGGCGCAGGCGCAAGTCGGCAATAATGACGGCATTCTCAACCCCAACGTGGCCGGTGAAGATCAGCTTGATGGCGTCATCCATCTCGACGCGGAACTGGTGGGAGACATCGTCAATGGCCGGCCCTTTTCCGGAACGGCGGAACTGGACGTTCTATTGAGCGGATCGTTGAACGAGAACCAGCGAGCGGAAGTCTACGGGCAACTGTTTGTTCCCATTAATCTCAATTCGGCGTCGGAAGATGAGATTCTCCTGATCCCCGGCGTGGGCAGGCGCATGGCGCACGAATTCGAGGAGTACCGCCCGTACCGTTCGCTTGAGCAGTTCCGCCGCGAAATCGGCAAGTACGTGGACGACGCCGAAGTCGCCCGGCTCGAACAGTATGTCTTCGTGCCGCTGGATCTGAACTCGGCGAGCGAGGCCGACTTCGCCGGCATTCCCGGAGTGGGCAGGCGCATGGTGCACGAGTTTCTGGAGTACCGGCCGTACCAAAACATGGAACAGTTCCGGCGCGAAATCGGCAAGTACGTGGACGACAAGGAAGTCGCCCGACTGGAACGCTACATGACCATCCGGTGACCCGTTCAGCGCATTACGGTTTCGTCATCGGAGTTGCAAGCCTCTCGCTTGCAATAGCGGCTCCATTGGTTGCCTGGTCTCCGACCACGCCCGGCCCGGTGCTGATCCTTCCAGCCTTGCTGGGGGCGCTGGTCGCCCTGGTCGTGGGAGCTTGGCGGCTCGCGATTCTTACCGTTTGGCTCGGAGCGGCAGGCCCGGCCGGGTTTTCCATCGTCCTCGACTCGCCCATGGCAAGTGCAAGAGAACCTGATCCCTTGGTCACTGCCGTTGTTTTTCTGATCGGCGCCGCAATCGCAATTCCGCTTGGCATGAACTACCTGCGAGCCAGGGCGGCGCAAACTCAACGGCAATTGCCGGAGGCGAGAGGCAAGTTTCGCAAGCGGCTCGGTGTTTGCATTGGCGTCTTGAGCATCGTGCTTGCGCTGATCGCGCTGTCCGCCGATTTTCGTTTTCGGTCGGCGCTGGGGATGCTCTTCACCGTGCCAACAACGGGCTTAAGCTCAGGTTACGGTGTGTTGTACGCGACTGTTCCCGGGCTTATGTACGCGCCGCTGATGGGGCTGTTGGGCCTGCTTGGGGCAATGGTGGCGATTCTGTGTGGAGCCTGGCGAACAGCCACACTGGCGATATTTCTCGCTACCCCGACGATGAGCTCTTTCGTATCCGCGCCGTTCGGCCCGGCCGAGTACCAGGTGATCTACCCGCTGATGGGGCTTGCTGCGCTTTGCGCGTTCCTGCTCTGGCACTACCAGCATTCAAAGAAACGCTCCTGACGGCCGAGCGCGGCCACCCGCGTCCCGGAAGTGCGCGCGCCCTGGTTCACACTCCGGGCAGCCCAGGCGGCGCTGCCTTTGGCGGCCAGGCTAGTTGCGGGTCAGGGGGCGGAGGGATAGATCGCGATGTCGTACTTTCCGGTGCCGGCGCGAAGCGGGCGGACGTTGTTGCGGTACTCGTCGCCCTTCCAGAAGGCGTCGAGCTGTTCGCGGGTGGGGAAGCGGCTGACGATCAGGTAGCAGCCGGCCAGCTTGTCGCCCTCGACGTCTTCTTCCGCCGGGCCCCGTATGACGTACTCGCCGCCGTTTTTCGCCACGAGCTCGGCGGAGAGCTGGGCGTATTTCTTCATGTTGTCGTTGAAGTTGGTGATGTGGCACACCGCCACCAGGTAGTGGGACATGGGTGAAAAATCCTCCCCGTCAGAAAGCCAATGGAACGTAAACTCAGCCTGCGGCTTTATTGCGCGCGCCCGCACGGTACAGCAGGGCCACGATCACCGCAAGCGCAACGATGCCGGGCAACACTCCGGCCGATACCCCCAGCGCCAGCGGCGCCGGATTCTCGAACCCGACGATCAGGACGGCGATGAGAATGCCCATCAGGGCCTCGCCGGTAATGAGTCCCGCCGCGTAGAGTGAACCCGGACGCGCCGCTTCACCGCCGCGAGCCCGCTTGGCGACGTACGACACCAGCCCGCCGATGAAGATCGGAACCGCCAATTCGACCGGCAGGTAAATTCCCACCGCCACGGCCAGAACCGGCATCCGAAATGACGCCTTTCGCACTCTGAGCACTTCATCGCAGATGATGATCACGGCGCCTACGCCTATACCGGTATAGATCATCCCCCATGGCAGGTCTGCGCCCTGGCCGAGGACACCCTGAGCCACCGAGGCCATCAGCGTGGCCTGCGGCGCAAGCAGGGAATCTGGATTCTCGTCGGTGGCGGGCCCGATTCCGTATGCGCTGAGCAGCACATTCAGTATGGGCGCAAGTACGAAAGTGGCGGAAACGACGCCAACCACCTGCATGACCTGCTGCTTGTACGGCGTCGAACCCACCATTCGCCCTGCCTTGAGGTCCTGCATGTTGTCGCCGCCGATCGCAGCCGCGCAGCAGACCACCGCGCCGATCATGATCACGGCCGCCGGCGCGGTGACGTCGCCTCTGCCCACCATCAACAACATCAGCAGGGACGAAAACAGGATGGTGGCGATGGTTACGCCGGATACAGGGTTATTGGACGAACCCACCAGGCCCGCCATGTACGCGGCCACCGCGGAAAACAGGAAACCGGTAGTGGCCATCAGGAGTGTCATGGCCAGCGATATGCCCGCGCTCTCCACGACGTTGTAGTAGATCAGCCACATGAACAGCGCCATGCAGGCCACGCCGATCACGACGATCCGCATCGGTGTGTCCCGGTCGGTTTCCGCTATGGACGCCGCCGCGCCCGATTTTCCGAAGCCGCGCCGGAAGGCTTCAACCAGGGAACCGCGCAACGACAGAAGCGCCCACAGGCCGCCTATGATCATGGCGCCGACACCGAGGTATCGAATCTGTGTGCTCCAGATCGCAAAGGCAGCGTCGGCAGCCGGCATATCCGCCACGGCTGTCGCGAGCTCCGGGTAGTTCTCCAGGTAGTAGGCACCGAAAACCGGCAAGGCCACGTTCCAGGAGAACAGTCCTCCCAACAGCACGAGGCTGGCGATGTTGATGCCGACGATGTATCCCACGCCAACCAGGGCCGGAGAGAGGTTGGATCCGACGTAGGCGATGCTGTCGCCGCCCACGCGAGTGGCCCACTGTGCAATCCCCTCCCACACCTTCAGCCCGGTCTCGGACAACTTGGCGACGGCGCCCAATCCTGCGCCCAGGAGCAGAAAGCGGACCTCGCCGCCGCGCTCCTGTCCGGCCTTCAGCACCTGCGCCGTCGCCTGGCCCTCGGGAAAAGCCAGGTTCTCCGATACGATGAGCGAATGCCTCAGCGGAATCGTGTAGAGCACGCCAAGCAGGCCGCCCACCAGCGCGATTACGCTTACCCACCAGTAATCGAACACACTCCAGTAGTTGAGCATCAGCAAGGCAGGCAAGGTGAAGATCACGCCCGCGGCCAGCGACTCGCCGGCCGAAGCGGCAGTCTGCACGATGTTGTGTTCGAGAATATTGCTGCGCTTGAACATGCTCAGCACCGCCATGGACATCACCGCGGCGGGAATGGACGCGGACACCGTCAGCCCCGCGAAAAGACCGATATACGCATTGGCCCCCGACAGGACAATTGAGAGAATTACACCGGTTACTATCGCCTTGACGGTCAGTTGCGGCATGAGACACCCTCCTCGAACGAGGCGACTACTATATACGGCAGCAACAATTGAATCGTGGGACCAATCCGCTGAATCATGATCGGCCTGCTTCAACGTGTCAGCCGCGCGCAAGTCACTGTGGATGGAAAGGTGGTGGGCGATATCGGCCGCGGCCTGCTGGTGCTGGCCGCGGTGGAACGGGACGACGGCGATGCGCAGGCCAGGCGGCTGGCCGAGCGCATCGTGGGCTACCGCGTATTTCCGGACGTCGACGGGCGCATGAACCTGAGCCTGAAGGACGTGGGCGGGGAACTGTTGCTGGTGTCGCAGTTCACGCTGGCGGCCGACACGCGCAAGGGCACCCGGCCGGGGTTTTCGAAGGCGGCGCCGCCCGACATGGGACGGCGGCTGTTCGACCGGCTGGTGGCCGAATCGAAGGCGCTGGGCGTGCGCGTGGCAACGGGGGTTTATGGCGCCGACATGGACGTGGAACTGGTCAATTCGGGGCCGGTAACCATTCTCCTGCAAGCTAATCCGGGGCCGTAGAGGGTATGATTGGGAGATACCGCAGCGCTGCTCAGGCGAGTGGCGCACGGGCAAATGGACCCGGCGGAGACTCCATGAGCGCTAAGAGGACGAAATAATGGGATTTGGCGGAATCAGCGGCTGGCAGCTACTGGTAGTGCTGCTGCTCGCCTTGGTGATATTCGGCACCTCGCGGATCCGGAACCTCGGCAGTGACCTGGGCTCCGCCATCAAGGGGTTCCGCAAGGCCGTTGCCGACCCGGACAAGGCCGATCCGGACAAGCTGGCCCGCAGCGACGCGGAGTTCAGCGAGACCGACACCGGCGCGAAGAGCAAGGAGAAGGACGCGCCCAAGGCCTGATTCAGCCGGGAAATCGCACCCGTTGCTCCGCCTCGACCGGCCGCGCCGGTCGAACGACGTGAATCATGTTTGACATCGGCTTCTTCGAACTGATCGTTCTTGCCGGCCTCGGTCTGATCGTGCTCGGTCCGAAGCGCCTGCCCGAAGTAGCTGCGCAACTCGGCCGCTGGGTCGGCCAGGCCCGGCGGATGTCGCGCACCCTCATGTATCAGCTGCGTCAGGAAGTAAACCTGGACGATCCCAGGCCGTTCTCCACAAGGCGGCCGGCCCAGCCCGCCGGCTCCAGGGCCAATACCATGCACCAGCAGGCAGGTGAGGAGGAAAAAGACCCCGGCGGCGGTGAGGAGGAACCCGCCAACCCCGCTGAAAACGTGAAGGACCAGTCCAGTGAATGACAAGCCGGACCAGCCGGGGGAAGAAGAGGAAAAGGAGGAGCTGGAGGAGTCCAGCCTGCTCTCGCATCTGATCGAACTGAGGTCGCGGCTCATGAAGGCGGCCGGCACCGTTCTGGTAATTTTCGTGCCGTTCGCGGTATACGCCGACATCGTTTACAACATCGTTGCGGATCCGCTCAAGCGCCAGTTGCCGCAAGAATGGTCCATGATCGCGACCAGCCCGGTCTCGACGTTCCTAACTCCCTTCAAGACGGCCTTCTTTGCCGCGGTGATCGTCGCCATGCCGATGGTGATCTATCAGGCCTGGGCGTTTGTCGCTCCAGGGCTGTACAAACGCGAGAAGAAAGTGGCGCTGCCGCTTGTTCTCTCCAGTATTTTGCTTTTCTACGCGGGTGGGGCCTTCGCCTATTTCGTCGTTTTCCCGCTGGTATTCGGCTTCCTGGTGGGCACCACTCCGCAAGACGTCGCCATGATGCCCGATATCCGCGAGTATCTGAGTTTCGTGATGGTGCTGATCTTCGTTTTCGGGATCGCCTTTGAAGTGCCGATCGCCATCCTGATGCTTGTCGGCGCGGGCATCGTCAGCCCCGATTCGCTGGGCAGGAAGCGCCCCTACGTTCTGCTGGGCGCTTTTACCGTGGGGATGTTGCTCACGCCGCCGGACATGATCTCGCAGACCCTGCTGGCGATCCCGATGTACGTGCTCTACGAGATCGGTATCCTGATGGCGCGCATCATGATCAAGAAACGCGAACCCGCAGCCGATTGATTGCGCGCCGTTCCGGCGGCGGGACGGTGTCCGATTGCCTGCCGGCTATTCCTGGCCGCGGATCACCACGCTGCCGCCCCTTTCATCCATGTCTTCAAGCTGGTCCCCGCCAATGGTGTCGACGCGCTTGCCGGCGGTAGTGTCCTCTTCCGGCTCGCCCCTGCGCCGGACGCGATTGATGCGGGAGCCCGTCTTTTCCCTGCGCTCAAGCGAGGTCACGTACGTTTCGTCATCCTTGCGCCGCTGCTCCCGGCGCGCGGCGGCCGAATCCTGCGATGCCCTCGATTGCTGGGCTTCCCCAGCGGCCTCCGCGGATTGCACCGCGGACTGCTGGGCCGCACAGGCCCCAAGCGCCATGGCGCAGGCGACAATCAGTAATTTCTTCACGAGTTTCTCCCTCTTTGGCGCGCGCAAGAATATCACGCGTTCCGTCGTTTCAGCCGGCGAACCGAAGTCGCCAGTCTGGAAATGCTCAGCAGAACCTCCGCCTCGTCGGTGATCCGTATGTCCCAGACGTGGACCACGCTGCCGAGCCGCACCGGGCGGGCCGTGCCGTACACGTAACCCGATTTCGCCGGGCGCAGGTGGCTGACGTTTATTTCCAGGCCGAGAACCTGGTATTCGCCGGGAGGCGTCGTGAGGTAGGACGACCAGCTTCCGACCGATTCCGCCAGGACCGCCGAGGCTCCGCCGTGCAGCAATCCGAACGGCTGCTGGGTGCGGTAGTCCACAGGCATGCGGGCGCGCAGGAAGTCGTCGCCGATCTCGACGATCTCCACGCCCAGATGTCCCAGCATCCGGTCCTTCTCCATGGCGTTGAGCTGCTCGGGACGATCGAACGCCCTGGGATGCCAAATTCTGCCGCTCACTCTTTCTCCTGCTCCGCCACCTGCCGGTACGCTTCGCGAAAACTCAAGCCCCGTTCCACCGCCAGCCGGTTGGCGCGCTCGGCGGCGTGCAGTCCCCTTGCCGACGTCAGCTCCCCGCAGCGTTCCGGGTTGAAGCGCAAAGCGCGCACTATACGGCAAACGACCTGGCAGCTTTCGCCGGCCAGATCGACCGCGCGGAAGAGCGGCGCCTTGATCCGCTGCAGGTCGCGCTGATAACCGGAGGGAAGCGATGCGGGAATGCCGAGGATTTCCAGCAGCGAAGCGCGCGCGGTAGCTCCGGCCGCGCGCACCAGCTCCAGGGCGTCGGCATTGCGCTTCTGAGGCATGATGGACGAGCCGGTCGTCACTTCCGGAGCCAGGTCAACGAGCGCAAATTCCTGCGTGTAGAACAACAGGAGGTCGCCGGCCAGCCTTCCCAGGTCCTGGACCAGCAGTGCGCATTCGAAAGCCAGCCCGGCTTCGGCCTTGCCGCGCGACAGCTGCACGGCCGTGACCGGCTCATGCACCTCGGCAAAGTCCAGGGCCTTGCGGGTGCGTTCGCGATCCAGCTTCAGTCCGGGCGCGCCGAAGCCCGCGGCGCTGCCCAGCGGGTTGCGGTCCAGTCGGCGCACGGCAGCCTCAAGGCCGGCCGCATCGTCGCGCAACTCCGCGGCAAAGGCGCCCGCCCATAGAGCCACGCTGCTCGGCATGGCCTGCTGCATGTGCGTGTAGCCCGGCAGCGGCAATCCGCCCTGGCTCTCGCCGAGATCGTCCAGCGCTTCGGCCACCGCTTCGGCGGCCTTCCGCAAGGACGAAGCGGCGTCCTTGAGATAAAGGCGCAACGCCGCCAGCACCTGGTCGTTGCGCGAACGTCCGAGGTGCACGCGGGCGCCGGCGTCGCCGATCCGCGCGACCAGGCGCCGCTCAAGGGCCGTGTGCACGTCTTCTTCTTCCAGCGAAATGGCCCAGGCCCCGGCCTCGTGACCGGCGGCCAGTTCACCCAGACCGTCGACGATCGCGGCGTGGTCCTCGTCCGTCAGGTAGCCCGCCGCGTGCAGCATGCCGGCGTGCGCGATCGAGGCCTTCACGTCGTACTCGACCAGGCGCGCGTCCAGCAGGTGGTCCTCGCCGGCCGTGTAGCGCAGGACCGTTTGGTCCAGCTTGCCGCCCTTGTCCCAGAGGCGCGTCATTACTTCGCCGCCTCCTGCTCCTCCGCGGAGAGCGCATCGATGCTGCGCACGACCAGCGTTCCGCAGCCTTCGTTGGTGAATACTTCGCGCAACAGCGCGTCCTGCGTGCTCCCGGACACCAGGTGAACTCGCGGAACGCCGCCCGTGATGGCGGATTCGATGGCCGTGGCCTTGGGCAACATGCCGTCGCCCAGCGATCCACGCTCGCGCAGCTTGCGCAAGCCCGCGAGATCGAGATACGACAGCAGCGTGGACGGATCGGAGCGATCCTCGAGTATGCCCGGCGCGGCCATCGTGAGAACCAGTTTCTCCGCCTTGATGGCGACCGCCAGCGAAGCGGCCACGGTATCGGCATTGATATTCAGCAGGTTGCCCTCTCCGTCGGCCGACAGCGGGCTTACGACCGGGATCAGGCCTTCCCTGAGGGCAACATCCAGAACCGCTGGCTCGACTTCGTCGATGTCCCCCACAAAGCCGAAATCCACCGGCTCGTCGCCCGCGCCTTCGATCTTCACCGGAGGGCGGCGATGGGCCGTCACCAGGCCGGCGTCGACCCCGGACAGGCCGACCGCGGGGATGCCGCAGGCCCGGCAGGCGGCGAGCAGTTGCGTGTTGACCTCGCCGTTCAGCACGTACGAGGCCACCTTGAGGTCCTCCGGCCCGGTCACGCGGCGGCCGGCCACCATGCGCGCCTTGTGTTTGAGGCGCTCGGTCAATTCGGTGGACTGAGGTCCTCCGCCGTGCACGATCACCACCCGCACGCCCAGCGCCTGCAGCACGCCGGCCTGTTCTACCAGGGCCTCTATGCGGCTGCTGCGGCTCAGGACCTCGCCGCCCAGCTTCACGACGAAAACGCGGTTGCGGTACAGCCGCAAGTACGGCGCCGCGGCCCGCAACGCCCCGAATCCGGTGCCGGTGGGCCGCGACCGGTTCACAGCCCCGGCCCCAGCATGGCGTAGAGCACGGCCATCTGCACCCACATCCGATTGCGCGCTTCGGGCACTACCACGCTGCGCGGTCCGTCCAGCACCGCCTCGCTCACCACGACATTGCGGCGCACCGGCAGGCAGTGCATGAACCGGCAGTCTTCTTCGGCCGGCGCGAACCAGCCTTCGTCGACGCACCAGTCCTCGTGCCGGTTGCGCAACTGGTAGTCCTCGTGCTTGTTGCCGTAGTGGACCGTCGAACTCCAGGACTTGGCGTAGAGGACGTGCGCGCCGTCAAGCGCCTCGGCGCGGTCGTCCGTTTCACTGATCGACCCTCCGGAACGCCCGGCCAGCGTGCGGGCCTTGTCCATGACCTGGGGCGGCAGCTCGAACCCTTCCGGGCGGAGCACGGTCACGTCCATTCCGCGCATGGCCGCCATCTGCAACGTGGCGGCCGGCACGGCAAGCGGAAGCGCCAGCGGATGGTAGGCCCAGCTCAAGACGAACCTGCCCCCCGAAACCGGGGCGCCGAGGTCGTCCATGGTCTTCCAGTCCGCCAGGCTCTGGCAGGGATGGTTGATGGCCGATTCCATGTTGATCAGGGGCGTTGAAACCAGCTCCGCCATGCTCCGGTACTCGCGGTCTTCCAGGTCCTCCACCAGGTCGCGGCGCTCGGCGAACGCACGCAAGCCCAGCGCGTCGCCGTACGAGGCGATCACCGGCACGGCTTCCTTGACGTGTTCGGCCGCGGCGCCGTCCATGACGATTCCGGGCCGCGTCTCCAGGCCGTGGATGGACATTTCCGGCGAGATCACGAACGCCCCTCCGCCCAGGCGGGTCATGGAAGCCTGAAAAGAAGCCAGCGTACGAAGCGATGGATTCAGAAACAGCAGCGACAGCACCTTGCCTTTCAGGGCCTCCGGTTCCGGATGCCTCTCCAGCCGCCCGGCCAGAGCCAACAGTGCGGCTATCTGCTCGCGCGAAAAGTCCGCAAGGTCGTCGAATCGTTGAATGTCACTCATTTGCCTGCTCCTGATGAGGGCCGAGTTGATGCACGGCGGCGGCCAGTTGCGCCGCCTCTTGTTCGCGCAGGATAAGCGGGGGCATCAGGCGCAACCATTCCGGCAGCGCACTGGTCCCGGCAAGAATGTCGTCCGCAAGCAGGTCGTCACGAACCTGCCGCGCGCCGCCGGCGCATTTCAGTCCCAGCAGCAGCCCGCGCCCCTCGATCGCCGTGACCGGGCCCGCGATGCAGGTCGAGCGGATCTGCCGCTCCCGTTCCGCGGCCTGCGCCGGCAGCTGCTCCTCTTCCATCGCGTCCAGCACCGCCTCGATGGACGCGCAGGCCAGCGGGCCGCCGCCGAAGGTCGTGCCCAGGTCGCCGACGCCGAGCTGGCCTGCGATTTCCTCGCGCATCAGCAGCGCCGCGCAGGGAAAGCCCGCGCCCAGGGACTTGGCGGCCGTGATCATGTCCGGCGCCACGCCCGAATACGAGATGGCGAACGGCAGGCCGCTTCGGCCCATGCCGCACTGCACCTCGTCGGCGATCAGGAACGCGCCGTGCCTGTCGCAGGCGCCGCGCACCTCGCGCAGGAATTCGTCGCTCAGGGCGAATGCGCCCGCGAGTCCCTGTATGGGCTCGAGAATGACGGCGGCGGTGCCCTCATCGATAAGGGATGCCGCGGCGGCGGCGTTGTCGCGGGGCGCGAAGGCCACGTCGAAAGGCGTTTTGGGAAATCCGTACCAGCGATCGCGCGCCCCCCAGGTTGCCGCGGCGGCGGCCGCGGTGCGGCCGTGAAAACCATGCTCCAGGGCGACCACGCGCGACCGCCCCGTGAGCCTGCAGGCCAGGCGCAGCGCGTTCTCGTTGGCTTCCGCCCCCGAGTTCACGAAGAACGCCCGATCAAGCCCTTGCGGCGCGAACTCCGCGAGCTTGTCGGCCGCGCGCGCCCGAACCCGCAAGGCCACCGCGTTGCTGGCGAACAGCAGTTCGCCGGCCTGCCGCCGGATGGCCTGCGTCAGCCGCGGATGCCCGTAGCCGAGGGCGCATACCGCGTGCCCACCGTACAGGTCCAGCAAGCGGCGGCCATCGGAGCAGTTGAGGTAGGCGCCGTCACCCGACACGACCTCGAACGGAAACTGCGCGTACACCTGGGCCAGGTGCGCCGCCTCGGCGCTGCGCACGTCGGCGGCGGCCGCCGGCCGTGACGTAACGCTCACGTCCACGCCGGGCCCGCGGCCGCAAGGCCCGCGGTCTCCTCAAGACGGTAGAGGCGATTCATCCATTGCACGGCTCCGCCGGCCGCACCCTTGACGAGATTGTCCAGCACCACGAAGACGGCCACCGTACCCCGGTCCGCGGTGAGCCCGATATGGGCATGGTTTCCTCCAACCACGTCCTTGAGCTTCGGCGGGCCGTCGATCACGTGCACGAACGGCGCCTCGGCATAGCTATCCGCGAAGGCCTCCCTGAGCTGCTCCGCGCTGACGGACTGTTTGAGCTCCGCCTGCATCGTCACGTAGATTCCGCGCGCGAACGGCCCCGAGTGCGGCACGAAGCGCAGATCCGGCCGCACCCCGCTCACCGCCTCGCACACGGCCTCGACCTCCGGCGCGTGCCGGTGCCTGAGCGGACGGTAGGCGAACATGTTGGAATGCCGGACCGGGTGGTGTGTGGTCGGAAGGGGTTGTTTACCCGCGCCCGTGCTGCCGGTGACTCCGCTGGCGAACAGGGGCGTAGCGGTGAGCCCATGGCGCATCAGGGGCACCGACGCCAGCAGCAATGCGCTTGCGAAACAGCCGGGATGGCCGATATGCCGCGTGGCGGCCTCCGGGCGATGTTCCGGTAAAGCGCAAGAGAACGAAGGAAGCAGTTCCGGTGCGCCGTGTCCTGCGCCGTAAACCCGCTCGTACGCATCCGCGTCGGCAAAGCGAAAGTCCGCCGAAGCGTCGACGATGCGCACCTGCGCGCCCTGGTCGTCGGCCACCTTAAGCGCCCCCGCGATCAGGCCCGCGCTTGCGCCATGCGGCGCACAGGAAAAAACCGCGCAACGCTCCCCGAGCACCTCGCTCAGCTCGGAGAAGGGCCGGAAACGGAACTCCGGCCAGATGCCCGTGAGGTTGGGAAAGACGGATTCCACGGCCTTGCCCGCGTTGCTTTCCGAAATCGCCCCGGCGATACGGAAATCCGGATGACCGGCGAGGATGCGCAGCAACTCGCCCGCCACGTACCCGGAAGCGCCCAGAATTACGGCCGGAATGCTCATAGCCGCCCCAGCGAGACGTCGCGGGCCACGAACTCGCCGAGCTCCGCGCTTTGCGTGAGCGCGTTATAACCCGGCACGCCGACCCGCTGCCCCAGGATGTCCAGTCCCACCTGGTTGTCCGTGGCCGGACCGGTAACGGCGGCCACCTCGATCCCGTACAGCTCCTTGAGAAGCCGCGCACCGCCCCAGGCGGCGACGGGATCGCTGGCGCAAAGCAGCAGGCAGGAAATGGACGAGCGTATGCCCTCGTCGGCGAGGATGGCCTCCACGCCGTAGGCGCCCAGTATGCCGTCGCCCAACTCGAACAGGATCACGTCGGGCGCTGCCGCCGCCATCTGCCGCAGCATCGACCGCACGAGCGCCGGCGCATTGTCCGGAGCCGTGCTGACGATGCCGAAATCGGTGAAGATCGCGGTATTGCGCGCGCCCGCGTCCTCCATCGCCAGGATGTCGCGGCGCAGCGATACGCCGGTGGCCTTGAAGGCGTCCACCACGTAGCCCTCGTGCCGCAGCCGGCCGATAATCGCGCAGGCCGCCGCGGTCTTGCCCGAGTTCATGCAGGTTCCGGCCAGGGCCACGACCGGAACGCCCCCCAGGTTCAGGGGCTCCGGGCCTTCGCCATCCAGCGGTTGTCCGCCGACCCGCGCGGGCACGCCGACCCGTTGGCCCAGGTACGGGAACTCCAGCACCACTCCCAGAACGCGCACGTCGAAGGGCGAACCCATGGTGGCGTTGACGGAGTCGCACACGCCTATCACGCCGCCTATGTTGAGCAACTGCAGAACGTCGCCGCGCTTTACGGTCTCCGGCAGGTGGCCGGAATACCCGAACAGGGCCTTGCGGTGGCCCAGGGCGCCCACCACGATATCGCCGCTGCGCACGCGCGCCATGCGGCCGCTGGCCAGTTCCAGCCGGTTGTAGGAGGACTTGTCGTTAAGGATTTCCACGGCCACGATCACGCCTTCCTCGCTCGGAATGCTCTCGCCCACGCGCAATTCGCGCCCCAGATCCAGGCCCGAGGCGACCGAGGCCAACTTGTCCACCACTATGCTACGCATCGCCGCCACCCCCTTTGGCCGACGCAGCCACGCGGCTGTGCAGCATGCCGGGCAGCGACATGACCCGGGCGGCGCCCAGCGCATCGCGTGGAGACCATTCCCCGGCCTTCTCCCCGTACACGCCCCGGCTTGCGGCCAGCAGCGAATGGGGCGATTCGACGCCGCGGACCCAGACCGCTCCCGGCTGCAGCGCCAGGTGCACGCGGCCCGATACCCGCGCCTGCGAACTGTCGAAAAAGGCCTCGATGTCCCGGCAGACCGGATCGAGTTGCTTGCCCTCGTGAACAAGGTCGCCGTAGACGGCTGCCAGCGTGTCCTTGACCCGCATCTGTCCCGCGCCCAACGTGAGTTTTTCGAGTTCGCGATGCGCGCACAGGAGTATCTCCGCGGCCGGCGCTTCGTAGGCCACCCGCCCCTTGGAGCCGAGAATGGTGTCCCCCAGGTGAATGCCCCGGCCGATTCCGAACCGGCCTCCGGCGGCTTCGAGCGTCTCGATCAGCTCCACGGGCTGCATGGCTTCGCCGTCCCAGGCAACCGGCAGCCCCGCCTCGAATTCCAGTTCATGCGGCTCTTCGGGAAGCGGACTCTCCAGCGCACCCGCTGACAGCACCCAGGCCGTTTCCGGGATGGTGCCCGCGGAAGTCAGGGTCTCGCGGCCGCCTATCGTCACGCCCCACAGCCCCCGGTTGATCGAGTAATCGCCGCCCTGCGGAAGTTGCGGCGCGTCGCGCTCGGCCAGGTACGCGATCTGCTCGCGACGCTGAAAGGACTCGTCGCGCACCGGCGCCAGCACGGTGATTTCGGGCGCCAGCGCGCGCATGGCCATTTCGAAACGGAACTGATCGTTGCCGGCGGCGGTGCAGCCGTGCGCCACGGTGTCGCTTCCCAGCTCCTGAGCGGTGCGGGCCAGGATCTTCGCCTGCACGCCCCGCTCGGCGCCCACGCACAGCGGATACGTGTGCCCGCGCCGCACGTTGCCGGCAATGAGGTGGCGGATCACTTCATCGAAGAACTGCGGGCGCGCTTCCACCAGCAGCTGCCGCCGGGCGCCCAGCGCCAGGGCCCGGCGCTCCAGGGATTCGGCCTGCTCGGAATCGATGCCGCCGGTATTGACCGTCAGCGTGACCACAGGGCGCCGATACTTCTCGCGCAGCCAGGGCACGCAGAACGAGGTATCCAGTCCGCCTGAATAGGCCAGCACTATGGGAGAGGTGCTCATGGGTGGTTGCCGGGTTGCCCTTGGTTCAGGAGGAAACCGGGGTCATTTCGCGGCGCAGGCGCGCCAGCAATACCCGCTGCTCGTCCCGATTGCGGGTCGCGACGAAGATCGTATCGTCTCCCGCCACGGTCGCCACGATCTCGGGCCAGCCGCAGCGATCGAGGAACAGCGCAATCCGCTGGGCCGCCCCGGTCGCGGTCCGCACGATCGCGAGGTTGGGTCCGGCGTTGGCCAGCCCGCGCACATAAGTGGCCAGGGTTTGGCGGTCCCCCTCGGAAATGTCCGAGGACGCAACGGAGTACGCGCGCCCCCGCTTGACCGCGCCCATGACCGACAGGTCACGGCTTATGCACGACTGCGTAACGCGAATGCCGCGCTCCGCGAGCAGCCGGCCGAGTTGCGCCTGGCTGCCCACGGTCTGGCCCGCGATGATGTCCGCGATGACTTCGTGGCGGCGGGCCATACTGTCCGTCCCCGTCGGCATAAGATGATCATAAAAATTAAGGAAGGCGCATATTATGCACACAACGGTGGGTGGCGCAACTCCGAGCGCACTCCCAGCGCACCTATGAATCGTCCGCATGCTACAGTTGGCTCATGATCCGCGCGTTGGGGGAGGATGGCGCGAAGCGGTGGCTTCGCTCATGGCAACTTGCGTTCGGGATGGCTGTGATACTGGCGCTGACCGCCTCGACGGCCCAGGAGGGCAAGCCGCCGCATGAGCCGCTTGCGGATCAGCCGTCCCCGGGCGCCGAATGGCTGTCGTTCTACGCCGATCTTGTGCAGGAGACGGAGTTGCGCCGCCGGGTAAATGTCCTCCACCCCAACCCTCAGTCCATTTTCGACGGCCTGCAAGCGGGCTACGTGAGTGTCCGGCACGGCAACCTGACCTTCCGGCGCCGTGACATCGTTGCGGGATCCGGCCAGCAACATCGTGGCGGTTGAGGTCACGGAAGGTGATGGAGCGTCGAAACGTCAGAGTGTGCGCATCGGCGATATGAAACGGGTGGAGAACATTGCCTACGAGGGATTGGGCAGCCTGGACATCAGCTACGACGCCATGATGGCGTTCGAGAAGCCCTCCAACGCGGTGTTCCAGCCGCTCGAGTACCGCTCCACCAATTGCTGCATTTGTATCGCCGTTGCCGATCATGCCTTGTCGGGCGCTACCAATGTCGTGGACCTCGGCTCGGGCGTGGTGTGCTATTGCCTGCCCGGGTCGGACCCGCCGTCTGTGTCCATCTCAACGGCCCCTGCGGTCTGGCATATCGACACGGCGCCGAGCATGCCGCGCATCCGATTCAGGGCCCGGCTGAACAACATCGAGCATCCGCGCAACCCGCTATTCTGGTGGAAGCTTGAAATGACGTTCGACGAGCGGTACAGGCAAACCTATACGCATACCCGGTATGGCGCCACAACCACTGCGGCCTGGTCTCCGAGTTGGAGCCGCCTGCTCGCCGGCGCCAACAGCATGACCGTGTCCGTCACCGTCTTTGTGAACGATCTGACGTTGACGGCCTCGCGCAGCGGCTACCAGATCCACGGTGAGAATCCCACGCAGGCGCAGATCTTCTCGATCGCCACGATGCTGGAGCACAAGGCCATTGCCTGGCAGGAGAGCTGGCACAAGCAGTTTGGCGAAAGCTACACGGACACGCCGTACACCGGAATCGCGTTGCCGCTGTACGGCGCGCCGGACGGCTGGGGGCTGATGCATGAGGATCCCTTGCCGAGCGAGCGGCACTTGTGGGATTGGAGAAAGAATCTGAGTGATGGCATAGATCACCTGGAGGGAAATTACACCGAAGCCTTTAACTATTTGAGGACTTGGTACAAAGAAGACTCGGAAGATCCGGACACGCGCTGGACATGGAATCCAACGAAAGACACGTTGGAAGTTTGGAATGATGCATTTGCTCGGTACAACACGGGGAACACCATTTTTTCGGCTAATGGCAACGGTGGCAGGCGGAATTGCTCAAGAAACCAAACAGGGTGCAACTACTCGGACGCGGTGCGTGGTCATATCAAGGACAGGCCTTGGAGCAACTACTAACTTGATGGTGCGTTAGCCCGTGAAAGGAAAAAACACTGTTATCGCCTGTCTTGTGGGTGCGGGCCTGTTTGGGGTAGCGCTCTGGCTCACGGAAAACGAGATGGGTCGCATTTCAGCGCGACCTGTGGCGTACATTGTTTGCGGGGATGAGGACTTTGGCAACCAGCGAGTGTATCAAATTGACCTCTTGGCTGGCGGGAATATAAGCGTATCCGATCCCATCGACTGGCTGGGCAATCCAACACAGCTGGCGATCGACACCAATCGGTCGCGCTTGTATATCGGCAGTTTTCGGGGCAAGGCGCGAGATTACTATCCAGTAACGGTGGTGAGCTTCCAGGACGGTGAATTCAAAGTCGCGGATCGCTTCACCACCAATCCACAGGATGTTTTTCCGAGGGATTCCAGGCGGCGGAATACGAAGCCGCACGAGGTTTATCAGGTGGTTGTGTCGCCTGACGGCAGTGAGTTGTACCTCATGCATGGCGGAATGTCCCAAGGCATGCTTGGCGCCGTGTGGGACGCCAGCACAGGCAAGGTCTTGCGCGAATTGGAAAGATCTGTACTCCAATCCGATATTTGGTCACCGGATGGGCGTTATGTTGCAAAGGTATTGCCTGACCGTGAAAGAACGTGGGAAGGAGACGGCAGGAAAAGAGTCGAAACTTTTCCTGCTCGCGTTGAAGTGCGCGATGTCCAAACAGGAAAGCGCGTATCCCTTGCGTATCCGGAAAACGGCGAGGGGCTTCATCCGCCGTGGGGAAGTATCAAGGGGCCGCTGGTTCGTGTGCATGGATCGGGACGCACCCTGACTTATGATCGGGACACTGGAGAAGTAGTTTCCAGTTTCAACGTCGAGCGGCTCACCGGGCTGAGAAAGCTGGCAAGGGACACATGGGATGCTCCACCGGTATTGGGTGATCTTCAGACTATCGCGTTAGGCATGTATGACTCAGATATTGAACGTATGTTCGTAGTTGCAATCGACGTTTTCGAACAGCGCGAGATCACGCGTACCCGAGTGGGCGCGCGCTGCACCAACGTCGTGGTCGCATACGAGTAGAGCAGGCAGGGCGCAAGGGCGGGATCGAAGGGCGGGATCGAAGCAACACAGGCATCGGCCCAGGAAAATAGCATACTGGCGGCGGTCGTCATGGCGTCTCCTTCACCGGGAGCGGCGGGTGTTCTTCGACCAAACCATTGTGCGCCATGACGGCCGCTTCTGTCTATCATCCTGTTGATTTACAAAAGAAATATCCGCCTCGCTCGCCCCAAACCGGCGTGGGGGTGAAAATCCCCGACAAACCGCGAAAACCGCCCGAAAAACAACGATACAACCCCACTCCATGGGGTCAGGAAAAATCACAACCCCCGCAATCCCTTGCTGTCAGCAGCACTCAGAACAGCGCAAACGCCTCACCCATGAATCGCTCGCATGCTACAGTCAGCCCATGATGCGCGCGTTCGCGGAGGATGGCGCGAAGCAATGGCTTCGCTCATGGCAACTTGCGTTCGGGATGGCTGTGATACTGGCGCTGACCGCCTCGACGGCCCAGGAGGGCAAGCCGCCGCATGAGCCGCTTGCGGATCAGCCGTCCCCGGGCGCCGAATGGCTGTCGTTCTACGCCGATCTTGTGCAGGAGACGGAGTTGCGCCGCCGGGTAAATGTCCTCCACCCCAACCCTCAGTCCATTTTCGACGGCCTGCAAGCGGGCTACGTGAGTGTCCGGCACGGCAACCTGACCTTCCGGCGCCGTGACATCGTTGCGGGATCCGGCCAGCAACATCGTGGCGGTTGAGGTCACGGAAGGTGATGGAGCGTCGAAACGTCAGAGTGTGCGCATCGGCGATATGAAACGGGTGGAGAACATTGCCTACGAGGGATTGGGCAGCCTGGACATCAGCTACGACGCCATGATGGCGTTCGAGAAGCCCTCCAACGCGGTGTTCCAGCCGCTCGAGTACCGCTCCACCAATTGCTGCATTTGTATCGCCGTTGCCGATCATGCCTTGTCGGGCGCTACCAATGTCGTGGACCTCGGCTCGGGCGTGGTGTGCTATTGCCTGCCCGGGTCGGACCCGCCGTCTGTGTCCATCTCAACGGCCCCTGCAGTCTGGCATATCGACACGGCTACGAGATCCACGGGGAAAATCCCACGCAGGCGCAGATTGTGGGACGAAGCTTTTTCTCGCTACAACACGGGCCATAGCCTGTACCAGCGCAACGGAAACCGAGGGGTGCGAAGTTGCTCGAGAAATCAGGCAGGGTGCGCCTATGTGGCCGCCATCCGCAGTCATATGAAAAACAAGCCCTGGGAGTGAGGTGATTGTGGCCAAGGGGATTCTGCCGTGGAGCGCGTTGTGAAGGCGCGCCATGTGGCGCTTGCATGCGGGGCGACCGTGGCGCTGGCGTTGATGGCGCTTTGGTTGTGGAATGAAGAAGAAGCGCCCACCACCCCCGTAGCCTATGTGGTGTGCGGCTATGATCTCCTCGGCGAAAGCAGGGCATACCGCGTGGACCTGCTCGCCGGAGAACTGTCGGGCGTATCCGAGCCCATCGCCTGGCTGGGCCAGCCTCATCATCTCGCCTACGATCCTGTTCATTCGCGGCTGTATATCGCCAGCATGAACAAGAAATGGTCGCCGCCCATGTGGCCCGTGACAGCGTTGCGCGCGCGCGGCGGCGAATTTGAGGTGGTAAATCGCTTCCCGACCAACCGCGAGAACGGCCTGCTCGAGAAGGCGCGTGCGGGAGAAAAGCCGCCGAAGCGCGACAGGTTGAACAAGCATTATGTGCGAATGCGAGAAGCCTACAGCGTCATTGTTTCGCCGGATGGGAGCGAGTTGTACATGTCGTATGGCAGGCTTTCCGACACCGGGATGCTGACAGAAGTTTGGGATGCCGACACCGGAGAAGTATTGCGAGGTTTGCCAACGCCTATTCGCAGCCATTATTCGTGGTCCCCGGATGGCGATCGTTTGGCATCAATCTGGCCAAGTTATGACCCTGCAGCCGAGCGGGACTGGGACGTCGCCGACGTGGCGTTCAGCGGCGGAATTGGCGTCATCAGCACGCAATCGGGCGAAAAATCTCCGCTCCGGCACCTTGAGGACAACAAGGGCATGCATCCGCCCTGGGGCCGGATTGATGAGCCGTTCGTTTACCTCTTTCCCGGGAATTCTCACTTGGGAATGGTGCGCATGTACGACCGCGACACGGGCGAGGTCCTCTCGGAACTGGAGGTGCGCCAGTTGACCGGATTGATGCCGGACGGCAGCCCCGAGATCGCGGTGCTGGAAGGCGGCAGGCTGATTGCCGTTTCCGCGTTCGAGCGAACGGCCCCGGTCGAATTGAAGTCGCCTCTAAGCGTGGCTGAGCAAGAGCAGAGCTATGTGGTTCTGATCGATGTGCTGGAGCGGCGCGAGATAACGCGCACCCAGGTCGGGTCGCGCTGCACCAACGCCGTGGTCGCATACGAGTAAGGCAGGCAATACGCAAGGGCGGGACCGAAGCGACACAGCCACTTTCCTTTGCCGGACGGGGGCTGCACAATGGAGACCCGTGGACGCACTCTCCCTGAAAGGACTCGCCAAGGTCTATCCCAACGGCGTGGAGGCGCTCAAGGGCATCGATCTGACCGTGCGCGAGGGCGAATTCTATGCGCTGCTGGGACCGAACGGCGCAGGCAAGACCACCGCCATCGGCATCATCACCACGCTGGTCAACAAGACCGCCGGCAAGGTCCATGTGTACGGCCATGATCTCGATACCCACCCGGGCGCGGTAAAGAAATGCATAGGTGTGACGCCGCAGGAAGTGAACCTCAACATGTTCGAGAAGCTGCTGCCCACGATGATGCACCAGGCCGGGTACTTCGGCCTGAGCCCGCGTCAGGCCCGGCGCAACGCCGAGAAGTGCCTCAGGGCGGTGCGTCTCTGGGACGAGCGCAACATGCTGACGCGGACGCTTTCCGGCGGAATGAAAAGGCGCCTGATGATCGCCCGGGCGATGGTGCATGAGCCGAAACTCCTGATCCTGGACGAACCCACGGCGGGAGTGGACATCGAGATTCGCCGATCCATGTGGGACCTGCTGCGGGAAATCAACGAGCGCGGCGTGACCATCATTCTCACCACCCACTACCTCGAGGAGGCCGAACACCTCTGCCGCCGCATCGCCATCCTCGACCGCGGCGAGATCGTGGTCGAGGACCGCATGGAGCGCGTGTTGCGGCAGTTGCCGGAACAACACTTCGTCATTTCATTGCAGCAGGCGGCCAAACCCGGTCAGAAATTCGCCGGTTTCCAGGTTCATTGGCGCAGCCGCTATGAGATGGAAGTCGAGGTTCCGGCAACGCGCAGTCTCAACGAGTTCTTCGAGTTGCTGAATGCCGCCGGCATACAGGTGCTCAGCATCCGTCACAAGACCAACCGGCTGGAAGAACTGTTCGTCCGCCTGACGATGCCCGATCTTCCCAAGCTGCCCGACCGCGAGCCCGCGTCCGCCCTCGAGCAGCCCGACGCGGCCAAGGTTTAGCTATTCGATCGTTCGGAGCTGTCCGGCCACTGCGCGCCACGCGCCGAGCCAGCCGGTAAGCGCGCCTGCCCCCAGGATCACCAGTTCCTGTTGCCACGAGGCGCCGGTTAGCACGCGATCGCTCTCGTACAGGGCCATCAGGTCGGCGAAGGCGCCGCCCAGGGTCCACAGGCCCAGCCGCACCAGCAGGACCGCCAGCAGGCCTCCTCCCAGGCCGTACCAGAACCCCTGGTAGAGGAACGGCCGGCGCAGGTAGCCGCGGCTGGCGCCCAGCAGCGACATCACTTCGACGGCGTCCCGCTGTCTCTGTATTTCAAGCCGGACCGTATTGCCGATGATGACCACAAGCGCCACCAGGACCATGACCAGAATCAACAGCATTGCCTGTCCGGCCAATGCGAGTATGGCGCTCATCCTCTGCAGCCATTGCGTATCGGCGCGGACCTGATCGACCTCCTCAAGAGTTTCCGCGGTGTCCTGCAGCGCCAGAAATTCGTTCTCCGCGGCGCCCGGCGCCGGCGCCACGACAAGCGTCCAGGGCAGCGGGTTTTCCTCCAGGGTCTCCAGCGCAGCGGCAAACTCGCCGCGGCCTTCCATGATCGCGAGCGCCTCCCCGGGGCTGATTCGCCTCACTTCCCCGACGGCGGGATTGCGTTCAAGGTCATCGGCCAGTTGCTCGGCCGCCGCAACGCTTACGTTCGGCTTGAGGTAAATCGAAAACGAGCGCGCCTCGCCCCAGGCCTCGGCCAGTCCTTCCATGTTCTGCAACACAGCGCTCAGGCCCGCGGGCAAGGCCAGCGCCAGGCCGATCGCGGCCACCGTCAGCAGGCTGCCCAACGGCTGCCGGACCAGCCGAACGGCTTCCGCACGGCAGCAGGAGAAGTGCCGGCCGAGATAGCGCAGGGGATTCATGACGGAGAAGTGTCGGAGTCCACCCGGCCCTTCAGCAGGCTGATTCGGCGTGCGGGCAATGACTCGATCAGCCCGACATCGTGGGTTGCGACCAGTGCGGTCACGCCGTAGCCTACCAGCCGCCGAAACAGCTTCATCACCTCGCGCGAAAGTTCAGGATCGAGGTTGCCGGTCGGCTCGTCGGCGACAAGGAGCTCCGGCCGGTTCACGACGGCCCGGGCAATACCCAGGCGTTGCTGTTCTCCCTGCGACAACAGCCTGGGGAACCTGCGCGCGTTCTTCAGCAGCCCCACGGAATCGAGCGCCGCTTCGGTCCGGCGCCGCACCTCGCGGGGACCCAAACCGGAAATATGCAGCGGCAGAGCGACATTGTCGTAGGCGCTTCGATCCTCCAGCAGGAGATTGTTTTGGTAAACGATGCCGATCCGGCGCCGGTGACCGCAAACCGCCCGCCGCTTCAGCCGTCCCACGTTGCGGCCCAGCACGAACACCTGACCCCTGGTGGGCCGCTCGATGGCCGCCAGCAGCTTGATCAGCGTAGTCTTGCCCGCGCCCGAAGGTCCTGTCAGATACGTGAACTCGCCCGGTTCGACGGAGAGGCTGACCTCCGACAACGCTTCCGCGCCGCTGCGGTAGCGCATGGTTACTTCCTGAAGGCGAATCATGGACCTGCTGTCTGTCCTGCCGGCGCCTTTGCTTCAACAGCGGGCGTGCGCGCGAAATGATACTCTCGCGCCATGCCGGCCAGTAAGCACCCAGGCCAGGTTCGGATCGCTGGCGGAAGCTTTCGCGGACGCCTGATAAAAGTGCCGCCGACCGCGCGGCCCACGCCCGTGCGCGCGCGCGAAACCCTGTTCGACTGGCTTGCGCCGGAGGTACGCGGGGCGCACTGCCTGGACCTGTTCGCCGGCGCCGGGGCACTGGGCCTGGAAGCGCTGTCGCGCGGCGCCGCTGATTGCGTATTCGTGGAGTCGGGACGCTCGGCGGCCGGGATGCTGCGCCGGGTCGTGGACGAATGGCAGGTGGCCGGCCGCGTTGAACAGGCTGACGCGCTCGGCTGGCTTGACAAATCGGCCGCGCGCACGCGCATGGACATCGTGTTCATGGATCCGCCCTTCGGAAGCGGCCTTGCGGCGCGCTGCTGTAAACTGCTTGCCCGAAACGGATGGCTCGCGGACAATTGCCGCCTGTACCTGGAAGCCGGCAAGCGCGACCCGTTGATTGAACTACCGTCGGAACTGGAAATGCTGCGCGAAAAAGTTGTTGGGGACGTACGCATGATGCTGGCCGGCCGGAAACGGAGCTAGAAACATGAACGCGAAGCGGCGCAGCGCGGACACGCGGCGGGGAATCATGTATCCCGGCACATTCGACCCCATCACCAACGGCCATTGCGACCTGGTCAGCCGCGCCGCGAAGCTGTTCGACGAAGTCGTCGTGGCCGTGGCGGCGAGTCCTTCGAAATCCCCGATGTTCGACCTTGAGACCCGCATCCGCCTGGCTGCCGAAGCGCTGGCCGACGTGCCCGAGGCGCGCGTTGCAGGGTACGAGGGTCTGACGGTGGAATATGCGCGCGCCAACGGGCTGCATGCGATCCTTCGCGGACTGCGCGCGGTGAGCGATTTCGAGCACGAATTCCAGCTCGCCAGCATGAACCGGCGCCTGGATTCCTCGATCGAAACGGTTTACCTGACACCCTCCGAAAGTCACGCCCATGTCTCGTCATCCCTGGTCCGGGAGATAGCGGGCATGGGCGGTGACGTATCCGATTTCGTACATCCGGTAGTAGTGACCGCGCTTAAGGAGCACCTGTAATGAAACCGATTCCGCCCCGGGCCGGCCAAGTCCTGCTGCCGGCCCTTTTGCTATGGATTGCCGCGGCCGGCGTCGCTCACGCCGAAGACGAGATAGGCAAGGTTGCGAGAGCAACCGGTCCCGGGCATGCAGCCATAGCCAGCGCCCACCCCGCCGCCACGGCCGCGGGCTTCGAAATCCTTGCACAGGGCGGCAACGCCTTCGATGCGGCCGTTGCGGTCAGCGCCGCGCTTTCGGTTGCCGAACCGCATAGCTCGGGCATCGGCGGCGGCGGTTTTTTCCTCCTCCATCAGGCCGCCGATAAATCCAGCGTTTTCGTCGACGCGAGGGAAACCGCGCCGGGCGCGGCGACCCGCGACATGTACCTGGATGAGAACGGCGAGCCGGTCCGGCGCGCCTCGCTGTCCGGTCCGCTGGCTGCGGGCATCCCGGGACTGCCGGCCGCGCTAGAGCACATCGCGAACAAATACGGCCGCCTGCCGCTCGAGCAGAGCCTGGCGCCGGCAATCCGGCTGGCTCGCGAGGGCCTGCCGGTAACCGAAGGGAGCCAGAGGCTGCTGCGGGCCGTTCCCCGCATGGGCTCGCCCTCGCCCGCTTTTCTGGAAATATTCATGCCGGACGGAGAAGCGCCGCCGGTCGGCGCCCTGATTCGCCGGCCCGATCTCGCCGATACTCTCGAGAACCTGAGCACTCAAGGCGCGGCGGGCTTCTACACCGGTCCCAGGGCCGAACTCCTGGTCAAGGGCGTGCGTGACGCAGGCGGCATCTGGAGCATGGAGGACCTGGCGGCCTACCGGATCATCGAGCGGCAACCGGTCCGCTTCCGCTACGGTGAAGTCGAGGTCACTACCGCACCGCCGCCGTCGGCCGGCGGCGTGGCGCTGGCGCAAGTGTTCAACATGCTCGGACACCGGAGTTATGCGCAACTTGAGGATCCGGCCCGAACGCACCTGCTGGTCGAGGCGATCCGGCGCGCGTACCGGGACCGGGCCGAGTATCTGGGCGATCCGGACTTCGTTCCGGTGCCGGTCGAGCGGCTGACCCATCCCTGGTACGCGGACGGTTTGCTGGCCAGCGTGCGCATGGACCGCGCCACGCCCAGCGACACCCTGCCCGGTCCGGTCAGTCAGCGGCCACTTGGGACCGACACCAGCCACTTCTCGGTGCTGGACAAGGACGGCAACCGCGCCGCGGTAACGCAGACGATCAACACGCTGTTCGGCTCGGGCTTCGTGCCGCCCGGCACCGGCGTAATCCTGAACAACGAGATGGACGACTTTTCGGTGAAGCGCGGAACACCCAATGCGTTCGGCCTTGTGCATTCACATGCCAACGGGATCGAACCGGGCAAGCGCATGCTGTCGAGCATGACGCCCACCTTCCTGGAGTCCGAGCGCGGCCTGGCGATCCTCGGCACGCCCGGGGGCAGCCGCATCGTGACGATGGTGCTGCTGGGCGCGCTGGCCTGGATGGACGGCGCGGACGCGGAAGGCATCGTGAGCCTGCCCCGCGTTCACCACCAGTACATCCCGGACTCGCTCTCGTTCGAAGCCGGCGCGATGGACGAGGATCTGCAGGCCGCGCTCGCCGAACTGGGCCACACGCTGCGGGAGTCGTCCCGGCCCTGGGGCAACATGCAGGCGATTACCCTCGAGTATGCCGACGGCACTCTGACGGCCGCCAGCGACCCCCGCCGCAACGGCGGCTCCGACGTCCGCTGACCCAGTAACGAGGACGCTTCGATCCCGCCGTTATGTGCCCCCTTCTTGCTGGAGGCGCCATCCATGGCTTGGTTTCGCTGTCCCTGCTTCAACACTCCCGCAAGAAGGGGGCACACAACGGCTACGGCTGCAGCATCCCGGCAGCCGGTTCGATTTGCGCTCAAGTCTGGCAGCGCGCGCAGTAATAGCTGGCGCGCTGCCCGATGACGCTGCGCCTGATCTCCGAGCCGCAGCGACGGCAATCGCGCCCCGCCCGGTCATAGACGTCCAGCCGCTGGGCGAAGTAACCGGGGCGGCCGCTTGCGTCGGCGAAGTCGCGTAGCGTGGTACCGCCCGCCTCGATTGCTTCGCCCAACACGTCGCGAATGGTTCCGGCCAGCGCCTCGTAGCGGAGCAATGCGATCCGGCCGGCGGCGCGGCGCGGGTATATCCCGGCCCGGTAGAGCGCCTCGCTGGCGTAGATGTTGCCCATTCCCGCAACCACAGCCGGCATCATCAGAAACGACTTCACGGCAATCCGGCGGCCAAGCGAGCGCGCCTTCAGCCACGCACCGCTGAAATCGGCGCTGAAGGGCTCGGGACCGAGATCCGCCAGCAGCTTGTGACGCAAGGGTTCGCTTCCGCCCCACAGCAGGCTGCCGAACTTTCGCGGGTCGGTAAACCTCAGGGCCTTGCCGCCGTCGAAAACCACGTCATAGTGATCGTGGACGTCCGGCTCGGTTCCGGCCGCCACCACGGAGAAGCTGCCCGACATTCCCAGGTGGGCGATGGCCGTTCCGCGCGCGCTTTCCAGGAGGAGGTACTTGGCCCTGCGCCCAACGCCGAGCATCGTGGCGCCGGTGAGTTCGCGCTCGACCTGCCGGGGTATCGGCCATCTGAGCCGCCGCTCACGAACGACGACCCCGTCAACCCGCGCACCCGCCACCAGCGGCTCGATGCCGCGGCGGGTCGTCTCGACCTCGGGCAGCTCGGGCACGCTGCCTCCGCGCGGGTCCGCGCGCTACCAGCCCATCTCGTGGAACTGGGCCATTCGCAGCACAAAGGACGGCAATTGCGATTCGTAACCGCGCAGATGCTCGAATTCCGGGAAATGCAGCTTGCCTGGGATTCGGGCGACCGGCGTGCCGGCTTCCAGTTCCCGGCCCACCGCCTCGATGATCGTTTCCATCCAGCGCCTCCGGATCACGACCGCGTCCTTGCCCGCGCGCGCCGGTCCGTGCGCGCCGATCATCAGATCAAAGTCCATAGCCTCGATCTCGCGCAGGGAACGCAAATACTCGATGATGTCGTAATCCGGCATTGTGCCCAGGCCTATGAATCCGTCGGTCGCCAGGTCCGCAAGGTAAATCGCGCGCTCCTCGGGAAAGTCGAAGACCAGCAGGCAATCGCCGTGGTTCTCGCCCAGATAGCGCAGATGGAAACTCTCGCTGCCCAGGCTGAATCGCGTGTTGCCGGAGATGGTCCGGTCCGGGATGACAAGGTCCGGGTTCGGATTGCGGAAGAAGAACTTCAGGCAATTCTCGTGGCTGATGAACTCGGCGCCCTCGTCCCTGAAGATCCGCCCGCCCAGCACGTGGTCCCAGTGTTCATGGCTGTAGATCACGTAGCGCACCGGCAGGTCCGTAACCTTCGCGATCTCCGCCCGATAGACTTCGGCGGCCTCCGGGCTGATCGGATCGGTAGCGATGACCCCTTCGTCCGTGACCACGAAGATATTGCGGATGCCCCTGCGCCAGAAGGTATAGAGGCGATCGGAAATCTTCGTCGTCTCATATTCCTTGCTCCAGTCCTGCGCCTGCACCTCGCTCACAAACCCCAGCGCGAGCGCGCCAAATAGCCCCAAAACAACTTTATTCACGCTTTCCTCCACATCTGACTTCAAGCCGAACCTGATTGCATACTATCCTTCTTCGGAATCCGGCCTCAGCCGCGCCACGGCGCCTTGCCCGGCAAGCTGCCCCCGCGCGTAATGCGCCGGCATGCTCGGCGACAGCCAGCGTCCCGCCTGCTGCAGTTCCGGAAGGGTTGCGCCAGCCGCAACGAGCGACTGCGCCGCCCCCACCCGTAGACTGTGCCCGGATACGCGCCCCGATACTCCCGCCGCCTTCGCCCAACGCTGAATGATGGCGCGGATGGACTTCGCCGTCAGCGCCGTGGCTTCCACACGCCCGCCTTTTCGAATCCGCCGAAAAAGAGGCCCCGAATCAATCCCGGCGGCTTCCTTCCAGGCTGAAACCCGGCGCAGCGTAACGGCGCGCAAATACAAAACGGATCCTTCAGCTTGCTGATCCGTCTTGCTCTGCGCCAGCAGAAGTGTGCCGGCGCCGTCTTGCGCCGGGTTAACATCCGCCGCGTCTATGGCGGCGGCTTCACTGGTCCGCAACAAACAATCCGACATCACCGCGATCAGCGCCGCATCCCGAAACCCCCACAAACTGTCTTCCTGAACTGCAAGAGAGGTCATGGCATCCGCCTGCTCCCATGTCACTCCCGTAACCTGACCTCGCCCCCGGTTCGCTTCGGCGCGCCCGTAGCCTTCCAGCACCCTGGCCGTAAGCGCGCCGTCCGGGCGGGGCTCGCCCTCCCGGCGGGCGCGATGGCGGATCGCCGCCAACGCAATGCGCGCGGTGGCCACCGCTTTGCCTGATTCCTGAAGATGAGCGAGATAGTCCGCAGTGACACTATCGCTCATCACCCGGTCCTTCCGCCAGGCATCAAATCCCCGAAGTGCAGACGCATAGGCACGGCGAGTATTGAAAGCGTTGGATTGCTGCATCAGGCAATACGCTCGATCCGAAACGGCCTGGCTTCCCATATTCCCTCCCAATGAAACACGTACTTGTTCGCCCGGATAGGATAGCGCCGCAGGATTTGTCATTCCCTTACGATTCACAATTCCTTTTACGTTCGCCAATGCGAACTGTAGTGATTCGGAAGGAATCAACTTCCATAGCAATCCAACAGCGCCACCTGCATAGGCGTCAGTTGGTTACCAAAAAAGGGGAATACCATGAAGAAACTAAGGCAGAGCATAGTTTGTATCACGGCGGCCATCGCCTTGGTGCAGTTATCCTACGCGCCTATTGCTGCAGCGGCCAATTGTCCAGCAGGCGAGACATTCGTGCCACAGTCGGCACTGATCGAGGCCGGCATGACGGCAGCACCCTACCCTGGTGCGTGTGTGCCCGTTCCGAACGCAATTATCGTGCCCGGCTGTCCTAAATGGCTGACAGGGTGGGGCTTTGCGGCCGGAGTTGTGGCCGCAGTGGCAGGTTTTGTAGCATTAACAGTTGTTACCGGGGGGACAGCGTGGGGAGTAGCTGCGTTGGTTGCACATGTAGCAGGTGGACAAGCCTTTGCTATTGGTTTAGGTTGTTTGTTTGG
>WTGP01000034.1 GCA_011523505.1 Gammaproteobacteria bacterium | reverse complement strand
AAAGGGGACATCTCTGCTTTGGAGAAAAGGGGACATCTGTACTTTGCGTTGACATCCGGCTGGGCCACATGTCCGGATAGCATAGAATCGAGACATGTGGAAAGTTGTGCTGGGGATATTGCTCGTCGTCCTTGGCGCCCTGGGAGTCTCGCTACTCCTGATAGCCGTCGGCGCCATCCAACCTGATGTGCAGCGAAAGGAGCCGAGCTTGCTTCAGCTCCCAGAGACAGTCAGCAAGGCAAACATTTGCGCGATGGATGACTATGGGGATCGGTGCTGGATAGAAGTCATGAACCAGCCGGGATGTTACGTTTGGCTGGCATGGCATCGCCCGCTTCACGAAGTTCTTTGGTTCGGCGAATGTGCCGAGGGCCTGGCGGAGGGAACGGGCAAGTGGCTGGAGGGACGGCGGGTCCGCTTGTTGATGGCCAGCTGGCTCTCGAGGCCGAGCATCGAAGAAGGGTTGTTGGTGCGGGGCAGGAAACAGGGCGACTGGCAAGCGCGATTCCGTGACGGAAGAGTGGACACCGTGTCCTATCTGGATGGGCTGCCGCACGGAGTCTGGCTTACGCGCTACGCGGACGGGAACACGCGTGAAACGCGGTACCTGCTGGGCAAGTCTTACGGGTACCCGATCGTGAGCGGTCCCGATGGCGAACCAAGGGAATCAAACCCCTTCGCGAAGACGAAGATCGATGAAGGTCCTGTCAATACTGACAAGCACGGTATATGGCGTCGTCAAGACCCTGACGCCCGTCCGCAGGAATTGGTTCTTGTCGATAGCCTGGAACTGAAGGCCTGGGGCTTGAGCGGGTCGGATAAGCCACTGAAGGAAACGCCATTTCCCCGCCGCGAATTGACCGGAGACTTCGTGCTTCGCCTGGCCGGCGGCACGGAGGCGGAAGGGCTGATCGTTGATGGGGAAATGCAAGGAGAATGGACCTTCCGCTCACCCGGCGGCAATGTGGCCAGTGGACTATACGTCGACAACAGCAGGTCCGGAGACTGGATCGAAACCCACGTCGACGGCACCGTAGGGCAAGGGCCTTACCGGGGCAATCTGAGGCACGGCGAGTGGGAGTTTCGATACGCGAACGGAATGGTGCAAGAGGGCGCTTTCAGCAATGGCAGAAAGAGTGGCGAATGGGTCACGAATTATGCCAACGGGCTCGTGGCGACAGGTCCCTACCACGGCCGGAAAGCGCATGGCGTATGGATCTATCGCTATCCGAACGGTGAAGCCCACGAGGGTTCGTTCGTTGAAGGAAAAAGGCACGGGGAATGGACCCGGAAATTCCCTGACGGAACCGTGCAGCAGGGCATGTTTGCAGACGACCAGGAGTATGGCGAATGGACGGAATCCTATCCGGACGGTACCGTCATGAAAGGGCCTTATGCAGCAGGCAAACGGCACGGGAGGTGGCTGGTGCGCGAGGCAAACGGCAATACGTTCGAGGAACACTGGGAAAATGGCATAAGAGCAATCAAGGCAGGCGAACAGCGTGGTGGGCCGTGACCTCGGTTAGTAAACAATGGAAAGTTGTGCTGGGGATACTCCTCGGCATCGTGGGCGCGTTGGGAATCTATCTTCTCCTCATAGTCTTCGGCGCAATTCAGCCTGATGCACAGCGGAAGGAAGCCGGTACGCTGCCGCCACCGGAGTCCCTCAGCGCCGCGGAAATCTGCACGGGTGACGGCAGGCGACTTGACTGCTGGATTGAGGTCGCGAACGAGCGGGGATGCTACGTGTGGATCGAGGAGTTGCAGCCTGGATCCACAATTACCTGGACCGGAGAGTGCTCCGGCGGCTTGGGAGAAGGAACAGGATCCTGGCTCGAGAAACGACGGACCAATGGGAGGGTTTTCAGGAGCAGGGAGCAGGGTCGATTGGTACGCGGCCTGAGGCAAGGATCCTGGACAGCACGCAACAGCAACGGGTGGGTTATGGAATTGTCCTATCTGGACGGACAGAAGCACGGAACCTGGTTCTCACGCCGCGTCAACGGAGCCACGCTCAAGCAGCGCTACTTGTTGGGCAAAGCCTACGGACCCCTGGAAATGCGCGGCCCCGATGGTGAAGTGCTTGAGCGCATTCCCGTCGAAGACAACAGAACCGGGCACTACGTCGTTCCTCTTCCTGGCGGTGGGGAAGAAGCGGGGCACATGGAGAACGGCGAGAGATATGGAACTTGGGTCGTGCGGCAGCCGGATGGAAGTACGCAGGAAGGGCCTTACGTCCATGGAAGGCGTCACGGGCGCTGGGTGCAGCGCAACGCTGACGGCCATATCCGGGAGGTCTTGTTTTTGGAAGGTGTTTCGATCAAGGCCTGGGCGCCTGGCGAATCGCCGGGCGATTGGCAGGAAAGCTTGTTCGTGCCCAGCGAGCGGCATGGCGATTTCGTGCTGCTGCGGGAAGACGGAACCGAAGCCGAAGGATCCTTCATGGACGGAAAAATGCACGGGAAATGGAAGTTTCGCTTTACCAACGAAACGACAATCGAAGGGCAGTATGCGAATGGCACCAGGCAGGGGCGATGGACCGAAACCCTTCAAGACGGAACCGTGGGTCAAGGACGCTACTCAGGCACACGACGGCACGGACCGTGGTCATTTCAATACGCAAACGGCCTGGTTCAGCTAGGCAACTACGAGAATGGCAGAAGGACCGGGAATTGGATTGTTCGATACGCCAGCGGCGTCGATGGGAAAGGCCCGTTTACGGGAGACAAGCAGACCGGAGAATGGGTCTATCGGCACCCGGACGGGACCGTGCACAGGGGCTTTTATGTGGACGGCCAGAGGCATGGTGAATGGGTCATTACGTCGCCTGATGGCACCGTGCGCGAGGGCATGTTTGCGGATGGAACGGAGTACGGGGAATGGGTCGTGACCGATCCGGACGGCACTGTAGCGCGAGGGCAGTATGCGGACGCCAAACGGCACGGACTGTGGACCGTGCGTAACGCAAACGGCAACGTTGTCGAGGAACAATGGGAGAACGGCGTACTCGTGCAAGACCCATCTCTAAATTGACCTTACGGGAAGCGAAGATGGCCTACACCGACCCGGAGCACGCGCAGCGATCCCGCCTGACTTAGAATCTCCGTATGCCCGGAGCGCATAGCGAGTGAGTGAGAAGTCGGACACATTTTTGCCGTTGAATGTCGCGGTGCTGACGATTTCGGACAGCCGGACGCTGGAGACGGACGACTCGGGTGCGCTGCTGGCGGAGCGCATCGGCAGCGCCGGCCACAAGCTGCACGAGCGGCTGCTGGAGCCGGACCACCGGTACCGCATACGCGCGGTCGTGTCGCAGTGGATCGCGGATGAAGGGGTCGATGCGATCATCACCACGGGCGGCACCGGGCTGACCGGGCGCGACGGCACGCCCGAGGCGGTAGAGCCGCTGCTCGACAAGCAGATCGAGGGCTTCGGCGAGATGTTCCGGGTGCTGTCGTACGAGGACATCGGCACCTCCACGCTGCAGTCGCGCTGTCTGGCGGGGCTGGCCAACGGCACCTTCGTTTTCTGCCTGCCCGGCTCGCGCAACGCCGTGGCCACCGGCTGGGACAAGCTCATCGAGGCGCAGCTCGACACCCGCACCCGCCCCTGCAACCTGGCCGAGCTCAGGCCCCGCCTCAGGGAAACGTAGTGGCGCTGCTGCAGATCCACCAGTTCCCCTGCCTGTCGGACAACTACGGCTTCCTGATCCACGAGCGCCTGTCCGGCCTCACCGCCACCATCGACACGCCCGACGCCAAGGTCATCCACCGCGAACTCAAGCGCAAAGGCTGGCGCCTCACGCACATCCTCAACACCCACCACCACCCCGACCACGCCGGCGGCAACCTGTGGCTCAAGGACCGCACCGGCTGCATCATCGTCGGCCCCAGCGCCGACGCCGCGCGCATCCCCGGCATCGACCTCCAGGTCGGCGAAGGCGAGACGCTCGAGTTCGGCAACGCCCAGGCCCTCGTTTACGACACCCCCGGCCACACCAGCGGCCACATCGTCTATTACTTCCCCGACGAGGACGTCGCCTTCGTGGGCGACACCCTCTTCGTCATGGGCTGCGGCCGGTTGTTCGAGGGCTCGCCCGGGCAAATGTGGGACTCGCTGCAGAAGCTGATGAGCTGGCCCGGCCGCACGCGCATCTACTGCGCGCACGAATACACACGCACCAACGGCCGCTTCGCGCTCACCGTGGACCCGCACAACGAGGCGCTGGTCCAGAGAATGGAAAAAGTGGAACGGCTGCGCGCCGAGGGACGCCCGACCGTCCCCACGACCATGCACCAGGAAAAACGCACCAACCCCTTCCTGCGCCCGGACAGCCAGGGCATCCGCGTGCAGCTCGGCATGGAAGACGCGGACGACGTCGAAGTGTTCGCCGAGGTAAGGCGCCGCAAGGACCGCTTCTAGCATTTGCGCCAAACAACACGCAGGCGACTGAAGCAAGCACGAGGATCGGATATGATCCGGCATGCCAGCCCGGAGCCGACCCCCCCAATCTTTAGGAGTACAGGCGGCAGCGCGATTTGGCGTACTGATCGCCGCTGCTTTTCTGGTCGCATGTGGCGGATCGGGTTCCGGCGACGGTTCGCCGCCGCCTCCTCCGCCGCCTACTCAGCCCCCTCCGCCTCCACCCGACCCGAACCAGGCGCCTTCCATTACGGTCGGTTCCACGGCCTCCGTGGCGGAGAACGAGGCCGGCGCCGTCATCACTTCGGTCCAGACCAGCGATGCCGACGACGACACGGTCACGGTTACGGTGAATGATGACCGGTTCGAAGTGAGCGACGGCAACCTCAGGCTCAAGGAGAACCATGCGCTGGATCACGAGGCCACTCCCTCCGTGGAAGTGACGATCACCGCCAGCGACGGGGAGGACTCCACCGCAGTTGACGTGATGATCTCCGTTACCGACGTGCACGAAATGCTGGTCGTCGAAGGGACCGCGTCGGAGGGCCAGCGCCACCAGGTCTATCTGCTCCCGTCGGCGTCCGAACCGTCAAGAGATGGACTCGTACGCATCATCAACCGTTCCTCCTGGGCGGGTGAGGTGCGGATTTACCCCACCGACGACAATGGACGCCGTTTCGATGCCTTGACACTGGAGATGGAAGCGAAGCAGACAGTCCATTTCAATTCCATGGACCTGGAGTCGGGCAATCCGGGCCTGGGGCTGTCGGGCGGTACCGGGGGCGGTCAAGGCAACTGGCGCGTGGAATTGACGAGCGACCTTGACATCGAGGTGCTCTCCTACGTGCGCGCGTCGGACGGATTTCTGGCGCCGGTTCACGACGTGGCGCAGAGCACGGGTGACCTCCATCGCGTAGTCACGTTCAATCCGGGCAGCGACCGTGACCAAGCCAGTCGGCTGCGGCTGATCAATGTGGGGGACGAGGAAGCGGTCGTCAGGGTTCGCGGCACGGACGACGCGGGCGCGCCGGGCCAGGCCGAGGTAAGGCTGCGGATCGATGCGGGCGCCGCGCGGTCGGTCACGGCGCAAGAGCTGGAGTCGGGCGGCGCGCATATTGAGGGCATGCTGGGCGATGGCGCGGGCAAGTGGCGGCTGGTGGTGGAATCGGATCGACCGATCGTGGCAATGAACCTTCTGGAGAGCTCGATGGGCCGTCTGGCAAACCTGTCAACGGCGGCGCAGCCGAACAACGGCGTGCATCGCGTTCCGTTGTTCCCGGCCGCCGGAGACGCGATGGGCCATGAGGGGCTCGTTCGCGTTGTCAACCGCTCCCGGAGATCCGGCGAGGTTCGTATCAAGGCATCCGATGACACGGATATGGACCGTGAACCCGTAACGCTGAGGATTGGCGCATTCGAAGCGGTGCAATTCAACTCCGAGGACCTGGAACAGGGTGGCCGCAAGGGCTTGTCAATGGGGACCGGCTCCGGGGAAGGCGACTGGCGCCTGGAACTGACGAGCGACCTCGACATCGAGGTGCTTGCCTACGTTCGCGCCCCGGACGGATTTCTGACGCCGGTTCACGACGTGGCCCCGAGCACGGGCAACGTCTATCACGTCATGGCATTCAATCTCGGCGCCGATACCGGCCAGACGAGCCGACTGCGGCTGGTCAATGTCGGAGAAATGCCGGCAGCGGTCACGATCAAGGGCATCGACGAGCGGGGCGAATCGCCCGGAGACGCCGCTGAAGTCACGGTTTCCGCCAGCGCCGCGCGGGAGTTCGAAGCGGCCGAACTCGGATTGGGCGACGGCCGAGAAAGGTGGCGGTTTGCCATCGAGTCCGTTGAGCCGCTGATGGTGATGAGCCTGATGGAGGACTCGACCGGACAAGTGACGAACCTGTCGGCAAGTGCGCCGCGTGTCGACCCCGTGCTGACCGAGGACCACTTTGAAGAAACGATGAAGGGCAATGCCGACGGCGTGAGCGTATCCGTGGTGGATGCCCGGGGATTCGGTTCCGGTGACCATGGGCAGAGAATCACAGACATCTTTCTGGACAACTCGGATCGCGCGTCGCTGGTGCAGATTGGAGGCTGGTGCACCTACGATCTGCATGGCGTTGAGTTGCGCGAAGTCAACATGTGCGGCTACGTCAGGCACGCCCTGAAACACGACGTGGGCATTTTCTGGACCGCAACGGACGTATCTCAAGGCTATCGCCCCGGCAGGGACGACTGGATCGTCAGAAACGGTCGGCCCTTCGTCGATAAGGTAAGGACGTTCGCGCGATGGTTGCGGCAAGCCAATGTGCTCATGGTCAGTGCCCTGGAAAACGCAACCTGTGCGGAATCCGCCGACGGCGTTTGCGACATCTCCGTCTATTGCGACGACTTTGATTCGAGCGCTGCCGAACGGGACGGGTGGTCGCCGCAGTGCGGCGAAATCGACGACTATGTCGCCCACTCCGGCGAGGGTGTTGACAAGTTGATTTTCGCCGGTGCGATCGACAACTCCGGAACAGCTACCGCAGCCATTCGCGACGGCGGCGTGTACGCGCTTCACACAATCTACGTCGAGTCCCCGAACGGCTCAACGTCCCAGGCGACGGCGGTCTTGGCGGCCTACGCAACCAATCTCGCATTCTCCAATCCGAAGTGGGGGGCGGCAAGGATCAAGCGGGAACTCATGGACCTGGCGCGCGAGGAAACTGTCGACTACAGGCCGGGAGCGATAGGCGGCAACGGTCGGTCGGTGATCGAGAGACGGGCCGTCAAGGTCATTCGCCCCGAGTTCGCTCCGGGCGCATCGGCGCCAAACTCCTGACATGACCATCCTGCTCACCGCCGCCAACGGCCGAACGGGCCGCGCCGTACTGAGGGCGCTCGCAAACCGCGGCGCCGACGTGAAAGCGTTCCTGCGCGACGAGGCCCAATGGCCCGCGCTCAACGGCCTCGGAGCAACGTCCTTCGCCGTCGGCGACATGGAGGACACGTCCACCATCAACGCCGCGATGGCCTCGTGCGAAACCGTCATCCACATCGGCCCGCCGATGCACCCCAACGAGGTCGAAATCACGAGCCGCTTCATCGACGCCGCCCTCGCCCACGGCGTGTCCCGCTTCGTCTATTACTCCGTCATGCACCCGCTGCGCCGCGCGGTCCGCCACCACCGGCTCAAACTCGACGCCGAGGAAACGCTCATCGAGTCCGGCCTGCCCTACACCATCGTGCAGCCTATGCGTTACATGCAGCACCTGGGGCTGATCTGGAACAAGGTGTTGGAAACAGGCGTGCACAACATGCCCTTCAATATCGACGTCAAGTTCAACGTCGCCGACCTCCGCGACCTCGCCGAAGCCACGGCCATCGTGGCCACGGAGCGGGGACATCTCTACATCACCTATGAACTCGCCGGCCCGGAGGCCCTGAGCCAGCGCGACATGGCCGCGGTGATAAGCCGGGTGCTAGGCAGGGAAATCCGCGCTGAAGCCCTGAGCCTTGAGCAGATGGAGAAGAACGCCCGCGCCGCCGGCGCCGGCGACGACCGAGTCACCCAAATGCTCACGATGAACAGCCACTACGACCAGTTCGGCTTCCGCGGCAATCCCAACGTGCTGCGCTGGCTCCTGGGCCGCAACCCGAACACCTTCGAGAACTACGTAAAACGAATCAGCCGATGTGATTGACTACTGTCACTAGACACCATACACTCTGCCGGTGATCCAATCGTTTCGGCATCGTGGCCTGAAAGAACTCTACGAAAACGGACGCTCAGCGCGAGTGGCGCAGGAACACGTTGCGAAACTCCTGCGTATTCTTACGGCGCTGGACCGGAGCAGCAGCCCGAGCGGGATGGATATTCCCGGCTTTCGGCTGCATCCGCTCAAGGGCCGCATGCAGGGGCACTATGCCGTTACCGTCTCATCCAATTGGCGGGTGACTTTCCGGTTTGAGGACGGACACGCAGTCGATGTGGACTATCTGGATTACCACTAGGAGGTTTGACATGGCAATGAAGAATCCGGTGCACCCCGGCGCCATCGTGCGAGAAGACTGTTTGAAGCCATTGGCCCTGTCCGTTTCGGAAGGTGCGAGGCGGCTCGGTGTCGGACGCCAGACGCTTTCCCATCTCGTGAATGAAAAGGCGTCCGTATCCATCGAAATGGCTTACCGGCTGTCAAAAGCATTCGGCTCTACACCCGAAACATGGCTAGGCATGCAATTGGCCTTTGATCTTGCCCAGTCGCGGCATCTGCAACAGGAAATCAACGTCGAGCGCATCGTTGCCGCATAGATTGGGAGGCAACATGCTGCGGGCCGTCAGGCAAACATCAGGCGCACGTCCTACTTGAGAAACTGGATGCTCAGCAGATAGTTCGGATCCTGGTCGTCCGCGGCGCGAATGGTCGCCACGATCACCATGATGAACCAGAAGATCGTATAGACGATGAGCATCGGGATACCGATGATGACGAGCACGAGAAGTCCCATCCCGATAAAGTAGATCGTCGAACTGATCTGGAAGTTGAGCGCCGCCTTGCCGTGGCGATCTATCAGCTCGGACTCCGGCTTCTTGATGAGCCAGAACAAAAATGGTCCGAGCACGTTACCAAGCGGAATGCCTTTCTAAGTACTTCGAAAACACTATACCTGCCCCTGCAGAAAGCGGCATAGTGAATCGTGGGGATTCCGATGTCGCGACAGAGGGGCCGTTCGCCAATTTCAAGCGGCTGTCTCGGGGCGGTGGCGCTCTACCCTGAGTTGGTCTTCCGTACGCCGAACCTGGGCCAGGTCATAGCTTGTCTGGCGCCGCAACCAGAACTCGGCGTTGGACCAGCCGGCCTTTTCCAAACGCAATGCCATTTCCGGCGATATTCCTGCATGTCCATGCAGCACGCGGGAAAGCGTATGTCGGGCAACACCCAACATCCTGGCCGCCTGACTGACGTTCAGACCTGCCGGCCGCAAGCAATTCTCCATGATGCTGAGACCTGGATGGGGAGGGTTCTTCATAACCATCTTTATCACCTCTACCGTTAGTGGTAATCGACCAGGTCAACATCGCCTTCCGTGGTTGAATTTGCGAATCACGCGGGAGTGTACCGTGCCGCGGTACATATATCAAGAAATACGCCGCTCAGTAAGAGATAAGGCTGAAATCATCCGCATATCATGCGTTTTCCTGCCGGTCAGGTGCGCCAGCAATGACCTCACAATGAGAACTACCCTGAAGTTTGCTGCGTTTGCAACGGTGTTTGTGCCGGTTGCTGCCGTACTGGCGGCCGGTTCCGGGGTGTTCGATCTGGAGATTGGGGATTCGGAGCGCAAGGGGCGGCATGCCCCCGTTGTGCTTGACGGGATTACCGACACTGGCACCGGCGATCTACTGACGCCGGGGGAACTGGCGGAGCGGCTGGCGGATACGCGCATACTCTTTATAGGTGAGGACCACACCGACATGGACTTTCACCGGGTGCAGGTGAGAGTCCTGGAAGAGCTGCACCGCGCCGGGCGCGAGGTGATGGTCGGGCTGGAAATGTATCCGTATACGCGCCAGGAAAGCCTGGACGAATGGAGCGAGGGCTCGCTGACCGAGGAAGAGTTCGTCGAATCGTCCGGCTGGTACGAGAGTTGGGGTTATCGCTGGGACTACTACCGGCGTATCTTTCTGTTCGCCCGCGACAACGGCATCCCGATGTTCGGAGTGAACATTCCCCGCGACCACGTACGGACGGTGCGCACGGAGGGCTTCGAGGGCCTGAGCGCCGAGCAGGCTGCGCATATGCCGGAGCGCGTGGACACGGACAGCGACGAGCACCGGCAGTTGTTCCGCGCCTATTTCGAAGACGACGACGCCGTGCACGCGGCCATCAGCGCAGAGCAGTGGGACGGCATGTTCCGGGCGCAGTGCACCTGGGACGCGGCGATGGGCTGGAACGCGCAAATGGCGCTGGAACAACACGGCGGAGAGGACGCCATCATGGTGGTGCTGATCGGGGCGGGCCATGTCACCTACGGCCTGGGCGCCGAACGGCAGATCGAGGATGCGTTCGCCGGCCGGATCACTTCGCTGGTGCCGGTGCCGATACGCGACGGCGACAACGAACCGGTCCACCAAGTAAGGGCTTCCTACGCCGACTTCGTCTGGGGCGTGCCGCCCGAGACCGCACCCGCGTATCCGAGCCTGGGCGTTTCGCTGATGGGCGCCGTGGGCTCGTCCCCCACCCAGGTCATCCAGGTCAGCGACGACTCCGTAGCGCAGCGTGCCGGGATTAAAGTCGGCGACGTGCTGCTGCAGCTCGACCGGAGCGAGCTGGACTCCATCGTCTCGCTCAGCAAGCTGATCGCCGGCTACGACTGGGGCGACAGCGCCGTGCTGCGGTTCGAGCGTGACGGCGAGATCCAAACCCTGGACCTGCACTTTCGCCGCGTGCCGGCAGACACGCACAACAAGCGAGAACGAGAATGACCATGCACGCATTGCATCGACGCCCAATCAATTTCCGCGGCGCCTGGCGTTCGGTTCCGGCGCTGCTGCTGCTGCTGGCGGCGGCCACGGCGCATGCCGCCGACAACGCAGCGCGCTACGAGCTCGATGTCGGCATTGAGCCCGACACCCATCAGCTCGAAGTGGACGCCGTCGTCGAATTGCCGCCGGAGTTCGCGGGGCGCGATGTCGAGTTCCTGCTGACGTCGGTCCTCGAAATCCACGACTCCGACCCCGAAATCACCCGCCTGCCCTACGAACAGGGCGGCTTTACCGGCATCAACGGCTCCAGCGTGGTGCTGGGGCAACTCGACGCGATCGCGCGTTACCGTGTCACGCTGCCCGAGGGTTCGAGCACGTTCAAGCTCAGCTACGGCGGCGCGGTGAATTTCCCGCTGTCTTCCCCGAGGGAGGAATACGCCCGCGGCATCATCGAAACCGCCGGCACGGTCAACAGCAATGGCGTCTATCTGGCCGGCCGCACGCTCTGGTACCCGTACTTCAGCGACGAACTGATCAGCTTCGAACTAAGCGCCGCGGCGCCCGACGGCTGGCACCTGATCAGCCAGGGCAACGGCTCCTCGCGCAACGAAGCCGGACAGGCGCACTGGGATTCCGGCGGCCTCGTGGACGAGATCTACCTGGTCGGCGGCCCGCTGACGCTCTATGAAGCGGCAGCCGGCGCAACAGCCGCGCAGGCGTACCTGCGAAGGCCCGATCAAGCGCTGGCTGACCAGTATCTGTCCGCCACCGCCCGCTACATCGAGATGTATCGAGGATTGATCGGCCCCTACCCTTACGGCAAGTTCGCGCTGGTCGAGAACTTCTGGGAGACCGGTTACGGCATGCCGTCGTTCACGCTGCTGGGACCGATGGTCATCCGCTTCCCGTTCATCCTGACGTCTTCCTATCCCCACGAGATCCTGCACAACTGGTGGGGCAATTCGGTGTTCGTCGACTACGCCACCGGCAACTGGTGCGAAGGACTGACCGCCTACATGGCCGACCACCTGATGAAGGAGCAGGCAGGCCAGGCCGCGGAGTACCGGCGCGACACGCTGAAGAAATACCGCGATTTCGTTCGCGACGGCCGCGATTTTCCACTGACTGAATTCCGTTCCCGGCACAGCGCCGCCACCGAAGCCGTCGGTTACGGCAAGACGATGATGGGATTCCACATGCTGCGCCGCCAGCTCGGCGACGAAGCGTTCAAAACGTCGCTGGCACGCTTCTACCGCGAGCACCGCGGCAGCAAGGCCGGCTTCGGCGACATCCGCGCGCAACTCGAACAGGTTACCGGCCAGGACCTCAAGCGGTTCTTCGAACAATGGGTGGAACGCCCCGGCGCCGCCGACCTGCGCCTTGACGCGGTCGAGGTCCAGCAGGCCACCAACGGCGGTTTCGAAGTAACCGGCGTGCTGCTTCAGGTCCAGGCCGGCGAGAAATTCGCATTGCAGACCCCGCTCGCCCTGACCACCGCCGATGGACTCGAAACCCAGGTGCTGAGCGTGAACGGAGAAGCAACGCCGTTCTCCTTCAAGACCGCCTCCCAGCCGCAGCTACTGGAAGTCGACCCGCAATTCGACCTGTTCCGGCTGCTGGACGCGCGCGAAACCGCACCGTCGATCGGCCAGGTGCTCGGCGACCGCAAGCTCCTGGCCATCCTGCCGGCAGCCGCGAACGAACCCACCCGTGCCGCCTACCGCGAGATGGTCGAACGCTGGCGAAGCCCAACGCAGGACATGACGATCGTGTTCGACGCCGACATCGACACCGACGAACTGCCGCCCGACACCGCCGCCTGGATCCTGGGCCACAACAACCGCTTCGCGCAAACCCTGTTCCAGTCGGACCCCGCCTTGGGACTGACCGTCAGCTACAAGGGCGTCCAATTCCAGGACCAGGCAATTCCCGCCGCCGGCCACTCAACCGTGGCGGTGCGCCGGCATCCCGCGAACGTCAACAAGGCGGTCGGCTGGATCGTCGTCGATCCCGTCGCCGCATTCCCCGGAATCGCCAGCAAGCTGCCCCATTACGGCAAGTATTCCTACCTCGCTTTCGAAGGCGACGAGCCCACCAACATCGCCAGCGGCGAATGGGCCAACAGCGACTCGCCGCTGCGAGTGGACCTGCGCAGCGCGGAACAGCGCGCCACCGGTCCGGCAACCGCCGCGCCCGCCCCGCCCCGCAAACCACTCGCTGAACTCCCCGCGGTCTTTTCCGAAGCACGGCTGCAAACACACGTGGACTACCTCGCCTCCCCCGAACTCGAAGGCCGCGGCCTGGGCTCACCCCAACTGGAAGAGGCGGCCGCCTACATCGCCGCCGAATTTGCCGACGCCGGCCTCGCAGCCGCCGGCGACGACGGCAGCTATCTTCAGGGCTTCACCGTCGACAAAGGCGAAGACGGCCAACCCCACCAGTTACACAACGTCATCGGCTATCTGCCCGGCACCAATCCCGCGTACAAAGACCAGGCCGTATTGATTACCGCCCACTACGACCACCTCGGCCGCGGCTGGCCCAATGCCCGGCAGCAAGAAGTCGGACAGATCCATCCCGGCGCCGACGACAACGCCAGCGGCGTGGCGGTACTGATCGAGCTGGCGCGCAACTTCGCCGCCGGAGCGCCCGCCGAGCGCAACCTGGTGTTCGTAGCGTTCAGCGCCGAGGAAGCGGGATTGCTGGGCTCGCGCTACTACGTGGAGCACCCGCGCCCCACGCCGCTGGAAGGCATCGTGGGCGTCATCAATCTCGACAGCGTGGGACGGCTGGAAGATCAGCCGATATCGGTGCTGGCCACGGGCAGCGCGATGGAGTGGCCGTTCGTGTTCCGAGGCGTCAGCGCGGTAACGGGCATCCCCAGCGAAGCCATCGCCGGCGCCCTCGCGTCGTCGGACCAGAAGAGCTTCATCGATCGCGGCGTGCCGGGCGTGCAGATCTTCACCGGCGCCCATCTCGACTATCACCGCCCCACCGACACGCCGGACAAGGTCAACGCCGCCGGCATGGTCAAGGTCGCGACCTTCGTCAAGGAAGCGACCGGCTACCTGATCGGGCGCGAGGAACCCATGATCCTTACGGGCAGCGCTACAGCCCCGCCCCCCGGCAACCCGCCGGCCAACACCGAAGGACAGCGACGCGTGCAATTCGGCGCCGTACCCGACTTCGCCCACAACGCCGACGGCGTGCGCGTGGAATCGGTAGTGCCCGGCTCCCCCGCCGAGCTGGCCGGAATACAGGCAGGCGACGTACTGCTGGAAATGAACGGCGAGAAAGTGGCCGGCCTCGGCGCCTTTTCCGATTACCTCAAGGCCCTGGCGCCGGGCGATGCCGTTACCACGACGGTGCTGCGCGATGCGCAAACGATTAGCGTCGCCGTTACCGTGACGCCGCGCTGAGGCGGCGGTCCCGGAACGGATAAGCCGGCTCCGCCGGCGGGCAGACCAGGATCCAGCCGTCGCGGCTCGTGTACGATTCCGCGCATGCCATCGAGAGATTGGAGCAGATCGGAAGTCAAAGCCACGGTTCTGGACTACCTTGACATGTTGGCCTGCGAACTAGGCGGCGAAACCTTCAACAAGAAGGCCCACAACCGTGCGCTTCGCCAGCAACTCGACGGTCGTTCGCCCGGTGCCGTGGAGCGCAAACACCAAAACGTCAGCGCAGTCCTGATCGCGCTTGGGTTTCCATACATCGACGGCTACAAGCCGCTTGGTAACGTGCAGCGATTGCTGCGCGATGTCGTTCGGGAACACTTGCTGGAGTTCGAGGCTCTCGTCGCGCGCGATGTCGAAGAGCCCCAGCCGCGGTTTCCCGTGGGAGATCTATTGGGCATCCGGGTCGATCCACCAGAATCCACCGCCCCTGAGATACGTCAGCCACGACCAGAATACGCTATTCCGGGTCGGACGGTGGGAAGGGTGGACTACCTCCGCCGGGAGGCACGCAATCGCTCGCTCGGTGACGCCGGGGAAACGCTAGTCATGGACTATGAGCGGCTACGTCTGGAACGCGGCGGAAAGGACCACCTTGCGAGGAATATTGAGCAGGTTTCTAAGACGGTCGGCGATCACGCCGGCTACGACATTCGCTCCTATTACACGGACGGCCGAGACCGTTTCATTGAAGTCAAGACCACCCGCTACGGTCAGTACACGCCGTTCTACATCAGCAACGGAGAAATCCAGTTTTCAAAGGCGCATGCCGATTCCTATCACCTATACCGCGTCTTCGGGTTCAGGAAGAGCCCACGGCTCTTCACTTTGCCGGGAGAGGTGGGACAGCACGTCCGTCTGCATGCCACCACCTACCGGGCACAGTTCCGGCTCTGATCTCTCCGGGTTGCTTATTTGAGCCTCCGAACGGCTACTGGAGCGTGACAATGAAGGAAAATCAGGATCGTGATCAGGCTCCCAAGAGGCACCACCTCGCAGGTGAGCCAGTCTTCGCGAAGCTGGACTAGCGGACTCTCTGCGCGGCTATGTCGACGTCAACTTATACACGACTACTTCCCGCGGTCTCGCCAAAGCTACAGCCTTCGCGGCCACCAACCTCGGACAACCTCTACGCAACCTTAGAACTCGCCCGCCCAGAAACCGTAAGCCAACGCGATGTGGCCGCCGCGATCAGATGAATATGTATTCGTAAGACAAATTGAGCAGTTCTGGACTAAGATCGCGCAGCCAGGCGGCCCGACCAAGCAGTGAATAGAAACCTAATCGCCATAAACACAGCATCGTTACGCGCGGATGAAGCTGTTTGGCGCGCCGTTACTGTCAAGAAATTACTACCATTGCTTGCTGATCAGCATCTAATAGGGACAGCAAAGGAATACGCTCTGAGGTATCTGAAAAGGGACCGCACGATTTATGCGGCAAATGACAAGAACACAATTCCAACCTATAAGGGACAGAAGTGTTTTCGCATTCCCGATGAGATTCACGATGACTTCATAAGTAATTGGAAGAATTCAGAATATCTCTTTATCTCAATCGAAGGTACCGATGCTGCGCTGACGGTCATAGCCGTATTTGCGGAATCCGCAAAGTCGTCCTTCGACCAAATCTCATCGCGTGATGCAACGCTGCGTCTCAATGTCTTTGATCTGCCTCCAATTAGAGCAACCTCGGTAACGTCTCCTGAGTTGCGGTCTGCCATATACAAGTGGCTCGGAGACGAGCACTCGGATCTATTCTCGATAAACGCCCATCGATTTCTTAACTCCACCCACATTCTTACTTCACTGTTCGCGCATATCGGATCAATAAGCAGCAAGGAGAGTGTCCATTTCATAGACAGGATTCGAATAATTGGAGATCACTTCAGAAAATGGATGGAACCGCGGATCAAGTCTATCGAAAAGGACCATCACGACCTTTGGGGACACGTTTACGGGGAACGGATTAGCTTCATAGATGGAGGAATGTCCAGAATCATTGGCTTGCCGTCCGTAGAGCCTATGGGGATAAGAGTCGGCACTTATACAGTAATTCCTGGAGAGGAACGTGCGGAAGAACGTGAGCATTGGTCAATGGACTCAGCAGTAATTGGCGATATATTGTCGGACAGATCCATAATCGAAGATCAAGACTACAAAACCGACTCTAAGAGACTCCAGGAGGCGGCGAGATACATTCTCGAACCGCTATCTCTTCTCACTCACTCCAAGAAAATACCGCTACCGTATATTTGCCTACTTCACGGACCCTTGCAGAATCAATTCAGCCAGTACGACGAGCTTCGACCCGCATATATACCAGGCGTAGATGCGGATTTCCTAGCCGCCCGAGGAATCGAAAAACAAGACATAGTTAACGACCTGCGAGACATTGCTACAACTCAGTCAGGCAAGCAGCTTTGGAATTCCGCGATGGCTGTCTACGCCTTCATAATGCGACGAATCAACGAGGTAGACATTCCAATGTTAGGCGTAGTCGAGCGAGCTGCTTCAAAGGCAATGATTCATACATCTCTGAAGAACTTAGTGGATGACGGAGTAATTACAAGGCAAACAAGCAGCCGAGTGCGCTCGGAAATCATGCAATTGGACGTGGATGACCAGATCGTCTTTGGTTGTCTACTTAAGCCAGGCGAATACATCGAACCGATGGAAGTCACAAAAAATCCGGCGAATCGCGCAAACGATAGATGGCGACCACTAATGCCCCAGATCCCCAAGATTTTCTCAACGGTATTGAAGTGTGGTGAAGATGCCTATCCCTTCCGAGTAGAGTTTAATCGGCGATTTGCTGACGATAAGATCCAAGAAGTGATGAAGCTCGTTTATCACACTTCGCTCTTGTTGCCTCGCTACGCTTTTCCGGTCGGTATAGATATTGTCGATAAGTTCGCAAAAATTCCAGACTGGATGTCCAAGGGCATATCCTCCCACTTGGCAGCAAACGTTTTCCGATATTGCCTGCAGGAAGGTGACGTGAGGACACTACGGCTAATGAGAACATTGCTATCCCGTTCGCCGCGGGACTTTTTCTTTCGACCAAAGGCATGAGGAGAGGAAGATTAGTAGAAGAAAAATAAATGTTGGAACTGTAGTCGGCAGCACCTCGCCGAGTGAGTTTCGATTTCACCTCAAGAGATTTGAAGCCAAGTTGGGAGACTTGGTGACTACAGATATTGAAATCCCCTCCGAGACAGGCAGCGACAAGATTAATGTGACTGTCTGGGGACGCATTACTGAGCTCAGCAGATTCAATCCATTTCTTCCGGCTGAGGCCACCGTTGAGCTCGCTGACGAAGGCCTATCGCTTACCGACACGGTACTTTCGAACACTCGAGATCAAGTAGAAGGGAAAGTGCTGGTATTGGGCCGAACATCATCGAATGACTACAGTGCACTTGTTCCATTGAATTATCCAGTCCAACCTGGCGCAGTTGTGCGGATGCCAAAGCCAGCAGACATAAGACGGATACTTATTGGCGACGACGAAGACGTGCACCGTCTCGAACTTGGAACACTCATTGGCAGAAAAGACGTTAGCGTCGCGCTAAAGACAAACATCATAGTTGCGCGCCATATGGCGATCTTGGCGATGACAGGCGGGGGAAAGACGGTAGCAGCTCGTCGAGTGATACGAGAATTATTGGATCAGAATTACCCATTAGTCATTCTTGATCCTCATGGTGATTATCTCGGCTTATGGGAAAAGCGGAAACTGTTCAAAGATAAGCAAATCAATCTCTACTTTCCGAGTCTCAGTGTCAACGACAAAAACTTGGGACTCGTAGCGTATTTGGTCTCCCAGATGACGCAAGGTCTCACTGATGCACAAAAGGAAAAGTTCCATGAGGCCATCGACCGAATCGATCTCAATGGCGACAGGGAGTTATCGGTTACAAATTTCATCGACTTGCTGCTTAAAGAGTTGAGCGGCCTCAAAAAAAAGGGTACCCACCCCGGCACAATTCCCGCAGTACGCCGCGGCCTCAACATGGTTAGAGGAAAAATTGGAGCGATGGAAATCGCAAATCAGAAACTGAGGCAGCGTCTTAGCCAGTACAAGTGGAAGCCCATGCCCGATCCGCTCACCGCGCCCGAGCAATTCGTGCGACCCGGGCATGCAAGCATCGTTTACCTTGGTGGTTATGACCATTTGACTCAATCAACAATAGTTGCATTGGTGCTGCAGCACTTATTCGATAATCGCGCTTCAATGGCCAACACCATCCCACCTTTCCTGACTATTGTTGAGGAGGCTCACAATTTCATACCTTCGCGTGGTGAAGGGCAGATGGACACACCCTCTGTAGAGATTATTCGGAAGGTAATTACAGAGGGCCGCAAATTTGGTGTTGGGCTGCTTTTGGTCAGCCAAAGGCCGAGTCGTCTTGATGAAACTACACTATCCCAGTGCAATACGTTCTTGGTCTTCAGGTTAGTGAATCCACGCGATCAAGCCTTTGTGGAAAAGGTCATGGAGAATTTGTCGAGATCAGACAGCAAACTGTTACCGGGTTTTGGGCCGGGAGAGGGAATTGTTAGCGGACAAGCGGTTCGATTCCCATTGCTGGTCCGCGTTAAATTCGACAAGGACTTAGTACCGCAAGGGATTGGAGATGAGGATTTTCTGAGTGCCGTAGCTGAGTGGACAGGCTCAACTCAGGCGGAGGCTGTAGAGCGAGGAGACAGCTTCGAGAAGGACTTGGAGGGACTCTAATAGGGGCGTCTAATTGTGATTGCGTTTTCCAAGGTAGACGCACATCGATGATGGGATACTTGGAAGATTGAATTCGCCAGCGGCTCTTGCGATTTCCATGTGACTGACCGGATATCTCCAGCTGCCCGAAGTCGCATTATGGCGCGCATCCGAGGTAGGAATACCAAGCCGGAAATGCGGGTTCGACGACTAGTGCACGGGTTAGGTTATCGATATCGTCTTCATAAGCGCGATCTGCCGGGTACCCCGGATTTGGTATTTGCTGCGCGACGCAAGGCAATTTTCGTACACGGTTGCTTTTGGCACCAGCATCAATGTCCTCGGGGCTCTCAGCCGACCTCCAACACTGCGTTTTGGAAAACAAAACTACGTCAAAACGTTGAACGGGACCGCAAGAATATTGCCGAGCTTGCGGCCGCTGGCTGGTCTGTTTTGGTGGTGTGGGAGTGTGAAACGAAATCGACCGCTTCGCTCGCGAAACGGATTACCCGCTTCCTCGAATAACGGATCTAAGCGTCGTTCTCACGCGCTCTCTTGGCTTCCCTGCGGGGACAAAAGTTCCGGAAATCGCAGCGAACACATCGATTTTTCGCAAGGTTGCTAGGTCCGTGATTGAAATCCCTCGCTCGGATTTTGCGCCCGGTCTCGACAATTTCATCTCTAACCCTCGTAAGTTCATCGTCATTAAGAGCAACATCTACCTGCCGACGGGCCGCGTCACGTTCGCCGATGTACCGTATTAGGCCATGTTGTGGGTCGTATTCGAGCTCTTGACGCGCAGCTAACCCATAAACTCCTATTTGAAGCGCCATGAGTTCGCGCGATAAGCCGGTGCCGGTCTCCTCTTCGGCATCTCCTGACTTGAAATCCACAATGGATACCCTTGGCGGATCATCCAGGCGCACCACGTCAATTGCGCCAGCGATGAGAAGATTCTCTCCAGGAATAAGTGTCTCGAATTCCTTTTCCGGCTCGAACTCGAGACGGGCCAGTTCCTCCTCGTATGCCTCCACATACTCAATGACACCTTCAATCGCCCGGTTTTGAAGGTTTTCCAAGGGCCTGCCAACCGTGTACCGCAAGTAGAAACTGCCTTCGTCTACGAGCGATCGGACCTTGTCTCGGAGGAGTTGTCCGTTGTGGGCCAAACCTGCCCAATACTTGGGGTCTGAATGAATGATACGAAGCAGGTTGTGCAGACCTCGACCATATCCGAATTCCTGGCCAATGGTGGGAGTAAAGCCCAAGACGTTGCGCAGATAGAAGTCCTGTGGACACTCCAAAAAGTACCTCAAATCGGAAAAGTTGGTTGCTAGACGGTCCTCGCGACTGCCAGCGCTCGGGTAATACTCGATGGTGTCGGTAATTTCCAAAGGGCCTTCTGCGACTACCCCTCCCACGTCAGTTACCAGATTGGAAAGCTCCTTGAAAAACTTGGATTTCCTGGAGCCACTAGCAGTAACGAACAAGTACCGTTCCGCCCGTGTCAGTGCGACATACATCAGACGCCGCTCATTGTCATAGTTCGGGTTGTCCGCCAGAGGAGCGGGATCAATGAACTGCGGCGCGTCGGTGTCGAAAGGAACTTTGGGAGCGGTGCGAGCTAACTTGCTGGGGAACCTGAGCGCGCAAACGTCTGCGAGAAAGACCGCTGAGAACTCCAGTCCCTTTGCCGAATGGACGGTAGTGATGCTCACGGCATCTGGGCTGACAAGCAGGGGAGACTCCGACGTTCTCGCCGCACCGGAACCCCAACTCAATAGTGCGATCAGCTGCCAGCGAAGACTACCGGCTGGCGTCCAGCCTGATGTCTCAATTCCCTTAACCAGGGAACTCAACTGTCCCACGTGAAAGATTGCACTCTCTGCAACCGCTCGATTCTTTCTTGTTGCCCACTGCGAAAGTCCTGCCTCACGCAATATCCAATGGAAGAGCGTTTGGGGGAAGATACGGCGCGGCTGTCGATTTCGCTTCAGCCATCGCCGACACTCCCTATCACAATCCAGTTGGCTGACATCCTCCTGTTGAGGGTCGGCTGATGTAAGTCGGTGCGCAATTGCACGACAAAGGAGAAGGAGACGTTCAGTAGTTCCCTTAGGTAAGACCAAACCACGTTGTCTCAATTTGCGAATTGCAGCGGGGACAACCTCCTCCGGCATAGGGTCAACATCCAACACATCCCTTATACGCCGCGGCATGCTGCGCGGAAAGTGTGCCGATCCCCAAAACTCATCCATGCCCGAACAGATAGCTAGAGCTCCCAAAAACAATAGAACCTCCGGTTGAGAGAAGAGATCGGGTCCGCCGCGCACGACAGCGGGAATACCCCTTGAACTGAGTGCATCCTGGTAAGTTCGTATATCCGTTCCCGACCTCACCAAGACGGCAATATCCCTCAAAGTAAGACCTCGCGATCCCTCACGTTCGTCATGGAAAGCACCGACCGATCCGGTCTCCCTAGATGGAACCAACTTCGCAATCGTGTCGGCGATCCAGGCAGCTTCCCCGCTGCGATCATCGAAGTGCAGTTGGGCCACATGGCGATTGGACACATCCAAACGCGTTTCTCTTCGATGTTCCATGGCCGGGTTGGTCATTCCGGCCGTGTCGCCAATCGTATTCGACCATTTGTTCGATAGCTCGATTATTCGGCGTGTGGATCGATAGTTCGCGGGAAGATCCTGAATATGACCGTCATTGTCAGCCCGCAACTCCTGAAAAAGCTCACCCATTAAGTCGACACGACCGCCGCGGAACGAATAAATGGCCTGGCGATGATCTCCAACAGCCGTCAAGTGGCCGTTCTCCCCCACAATCTCCGAAATTAGCGAGTTTTGAACTGGGTTGATGTCCTGGACTTCATCAACTACCAATCGTTTCCAACGATGCCGAATTTGCTGTCGAAATTCCGGGTCGTTTTGAAGCCGACGCTTGAGTTCGGATTGGATAGTACTGAAGTCTAGAAACCTGCGTACGCGTAGATACGCATAGTACCGAGCTGCCGATTGCGCAAACTCAAACGCCAAAGATGAACTGCCTATATCCGTCTCGAGTTCGGCCTGACGGCACCATTCCTTCTCGCCGGCCACGTCGACTGGAAGGTCGGCTTCGGGTAACGAAACGTCCAACAATCCATATTCGTTAAGCAAGTCGTACCCCCGCAAGAACAATTCTTGACTGTGAAATTTCCCGCGTGCAACACCCGCCGCCTTAGCCTCCTCGTCGAATCCCTTAAGCCCTAGGACTCCGTGATATCCCTGTTCGACCAAAGCCATTCTTCCTGCTTCATCGATTACGTCGAACATGTAGAACTCGTCGGCTGCGAATTCCCGTAACACTTTCAAGCAAAACCCATGGATGGTTCCGATATACATGCCTCCTAGGGTCGGGTCTTCTTCCGGCAGCGCAATTCGTTCCAGCCAACCACGAATTCGAAACTTAAGTTCCTCAGCAGCAGCCTCGGTAAATGTGAAGGCAATAATCTGCTCTTTCGGCACCTCATCCACTGCCACCCACCAAGCAACGCGGCGCGCCATGACTTCCGTTTTTCCTGATCCAGCGCCCGCGACAACCAAAAGTCGGCGAAATTCGCTCTTGACAGCGGCTTGCTGCTCGTCGTTTAGATGCTCAAGAAGAACTTCTCGCGCCTGGGCGGGATTAAGGGGCATTGGCTTGACCAGCCTTATTATTGTTTTGCGTCGGCTTGGTCTTGAATATGCCGGTAAATTGAGCGGGCGTGATGCTCCGCAAACTTCGGTGGAAAAGCGTTTCCGATCAACTGAGCGACGGGGTACCGCCCTTGAGCTAAATCAAACTTGTACGACTGCGGAAAACCTTGCAGCATCGCTGCTTCCCGCAAGGTAATGGCACGGTCCTCTTGGGGATGAAGGTACCGGCCTTTTGAAGGATTGATGCACCCGCCGGTGATGGTGGGGGCCGGCTGTTGCCATGCCATTCTCCCGTATATGTCCTTAAAGCCATCGAATCCCTTGTGGCACTTGAGTTGATCCTCGTCCGGAAGATCGGTGCGGCTCCCGCCATCTCTTGGAATTCGCCGGATGAGCGCCATGACGTGATCGGCACGGCGAACCGTGTAATTGTGAGCCGGATCTTCACAGGTGGACGGTGGCTGCAATTTTCGAATCGCACCTGCTACAGTCCGCCGGCGGCGGACGGCAGATGCAAAAGTCGGACTCATTCGACGTAGACCGATCAATATCATTCGCTTCCGCCTTTGGGGAACTCCGTAATCTTGCGCGTTGAAGACCTTAGCGTCACACAAGTAATCGAGAGCTTTGAGTTCACTCTTGATCTGTGTAAGCCGGTCATCGGTGAGCAATCCCGGAACGTTCTCCATCATGACGGCCTTGGGCAGAAAAGTTCGGACGAAACGAACGAATTCGTGGACAAGGTCATTCATCGGCTCCTCTACTTGGCGCCCGCCGTTCAAGGTCCGGAGCGTCGAAAATCCCTGGCAAGGCGGACAGCCAGCCAGTAAGTCCAACTCACCGGGCCGGAGGTCCAGTTCTTCCATCAGGGATATTCCGTCTACAGCTTTGATATCAGCTTCGACAGTGTGCGTGCGTTTATGGTTTTTTCGATAAGTCTTGACGGCAAGTGCATCATTATCGATGGCCGCGACAACCGTGAACTTCGCCCTGCGGAGCCCGAGAGACAATCCCCCGCAGCCGCAGAACAAGTCGATTGCCGTCAAACGTCCTGACACAATAGTCTGCTACGACAATGGGAATCCATGTCGCCGCAAGCTCGTGCTGTAACGCAGAATGTCAAGCATAAATTGGTCAAGGTAAACGGGGAATTGTAAACGAGCATATCGACGGAGGATTGGCTGATGCCGGATAAATACCCAGCATTTCATAGAGTTGCGATGGCTCACTACTGATCGGGGCCAATGTCCCAGCGAGTTTTTTCTGGCCGCTATGTGAGGAGAACCGGATCAACCAAACTCACATCAGGGGCCTAATCTCGATCGCGTGGCGGATCACTGTCCTAGGCGCTTTTCCCTATATTGGAGACTCGGTAGGTGTGGTGGCAGGAAAAGGAGGACCTCTAAAACTAGTGCTTCGCACTCCACACCGAGGGAATCGCTTTTCTACTGAAGCCCTGTCAATTCAAGTTGGCAGTGCTTCTTTGTGGATCATATTTCTGCCAGAAAGAGTCTTCTGAGTCGAACTGCCACAGTGCCCTGTCGAGCATGCGGAGCGATACTTCATAATGCTTGGACCGGTCGAGGCAGAAGCCACGATATTCTTCCCAAAGCTGCTTGTTAATGTAGATTTCTTTGCCTTCTTCAGGCCTCATGCCTAGTGTCGCTAGCGCACGACGATCAATGATGGGGTACTTGTGTGGCAATGCGAAGTGCATAAGTGACGACGCCATAGGATATTGAAGACCGCCAAGATTCAGCAGTATTTCGATATCGGCAGCTTCATATGCCTTTCGCGTTTCTCGCGCAATCACACGTTCGCTTTTGGGGAAGTGCCTAGTTCCACGTTCACTCCCGTTCTTCCAAATACCAAGGCACCGTAGATCATCGAAGGTTAGGTGGCCAGCATCACTATACGCAGATTGAATTTTGTCCCTTATCCAGTCGTCTTTATCGCATTCAAAGTTAGGATAACGCGAAGCCCAATATCTAATGCTGTTCCCACTACTCAGCCTGTCTGGTAGCGACAGTTCAATCGTAGCCATGTTGGACTCTCCTTATCAACGCCCCAAGCGAGCCTAGCATGAGGAGGAAAACGGCAAGGTTTGGGCCAGACTGTCGATGACATGCACTACTGTCCGCTTTTTCGGCAACTACAGTTCCAGTAGAGGTGTCCGAGCCGCTTCAGCCGGGCGGAGCTACATATAAGTCGAAGGCTGGAGGCTGGCCAAGCTACGAGAAACTCGTATTCTTGTACACGGGTACCTCTCAAGAACACAAAGAACAATGGCAACAAAAAAACAAAAGCCGATTAAGCGGTCACCCGCTATGTTGGTATTTGGTTACTACTTGGCTCGTTGCGGAGAGCCCGCGCCCAATGACAAGTGCGACCCACCCCGAATATTGGCTGCAAACACTTGGAAGGAAGCGTATAACTACTTTTACGAGGCCGCAGGTGATGGCCGAACACGCGAGAAATTTCGGCACAGTCTCAAGGGTGTGCGCGACACGTACGATCCTTTGTTCGATAACGGCCGTGTTGGTTGGATAGACGAGTTTGGAGATCTGCGACGGCTAAGTCCTAAGTTCAAAGGCGTGATTGACGCATGGCAGGATCGATCAGACGAAGAACTTGAGACCTTTGCGCTTGCACTACGGGCTGGCTTGATAACGAATGTGTTAGATGGCGCTAGTTCACTTCCAGAGGTAGTTAGAACGGAGGGTGCCGAAAAAACCTTCATTTCAGTCGGATACGAGCGAGATCCGGAGGTTAGGAAGCAGGCAATCACGTTTCAAGGATTGACATGCAAGGTATGCAAGTTCAATTTTGAGGAGTTCTACGGTGAGATTGGCAAAGGTTACATTGAAGTCCACCACCTCCTACCGTTCCCGGAGGCTGGAGAAAGGGTGACGAATCCTGAGTCTGATGTCGCGGTACTTTGCGCGAACTGCCACAGAATGGTGCATAGAAAAAAAGGAAAGTGTCTTCCTTTGGATGAACTAAGGAAGTGCATCAACCTCAAGAGCACCTAAGCTCACTTCATTGTCCTCTTAGCCTTGAGCGGACTTGGCTCTCGTATGCTGCTCGAAGCCATTGGTTGTCGGCAGCGTTCGGATCGCTCCCCATGAAGGCATAGTCGATGCCGTCATCGCCGTCGTAGATTTGGTCGTGAGCTTCTAACTGATCGTCGTACCAGACGCGTCCGCCGGTCTTGGGAATAACGGTCTTGATGGAAAGCAAGTAACGCATCTGCCTTGGCTTGAAAATCCCGCGCTGCGGGTTAACGAGCGGGATGCGCTCACCCTGGAAGATGAACCCGGTGCTCAACTCCCTGTGCGTAAGGTGGCCATGCATTCTGCTCAACACTTCGACGCGTTTGAACGCGGCGAGGCGCATCAGGATGTCGGTGTCGTTGGAGCTCACAGGGGAGATTTGGCCACGGCGAGGTGTGTAGGTTACCAGGCGTGGCGAGTTTGGTGGTTGTCGGCATGTCAAGTAGGAAATTGTGCGTGTTTGACCACATTTGGGTGCGTAGCGGCGGCGAGTTCGTTGGTCGCAGGGTCGATATGTGGGCCAATACCAACAGAGTGACCATAAAGTTCCTGCGACCTAGACAGCGGATGAACAACGCGTTCATCGAGTCGTTCAACAGAAACCTTCGAGACTAATGTCTGAACGCCCACTCGTTCGACGACTCGACGAACACCAGGGAGAAGTTGCGGGCTTGGCGGCGAGAGTACAACGAGAGCCGGCCTCGCTGGTCTCTCAATGAACTCTCGCCCCCGGAATTTAAGGCTCGATGGGCCGAACGAAGGTCAAAATATGCTGACGAATTAGCCCAGGAATTTGGGGCCTGTCAAGGACAAACCGGTCTCCTCTCAATATGGCTCGGTCCAGGGGAGCGGTCCATAGAGTTTGTCGCTCTGGCTGTGAGTCTGGTAGGTTTGCAGCGTGATTACGCTAGCGTCTCCAAAACAGCCACCGATAGAGCAACAAAAGGACTGGTACCCATATTACGCGGGGTTCACCTCGGCCTTCGTGACCGACGTGTTCAAGAGCTATCTTGAATTGGCTAAATCCGTCGTTGACCCTTGGAATGGATCCGGGACCACCACTGCGGTAGCGGCGAGTCGAAGCGTGACATCTATGGGCATTGACATCAATCCAGCGCTTTCTGTTGTGGCTCGGGCGCGGCTAACTCCAAAATCGATCGCAGACAGCTTGGCTCCTATCGCAGCGGATATCGCGGCCGCTGCGGAGAAAAGCACTCCCGCCAAGCGAGAGCATGATCCGCTATTGGTTTGGCTAGGGCCTGCAGCGAGCAATGAGATCAGGAAACTTCAGCGCGCGATACATTTGGTCACGGCCGCGGATGATGCCCTTGAAGTAGACCTTTCCACGGGTGATGAGTCGGCGCCATCACGGCTACCTCTCATCACAGCGTTTTTCTATTCGGCACTATTCGCGGCGACTCGCGACCTACTTCGACGCTTCCGGGGATCCAATCCAACGTGGATGGTCGCTCCAACTTCTCCGCACAAGCGCCTTAGACCCCGGCCAGAAACTATACGAGTGGCTTTTACTGATCGGGTCGATTATCTTTCGTCGCGCCTACAGATTATCAAGCCAGACTCAAACGAGTTAGCGAGTATTCTTACTGGGCGTGCGTCGGTCATCTTGTCAGATCAACATTCATTCGACGCTTGCTTGACATCTCCGCCATACGCCACACGAATCGATTACATCAAGTCATCTGCACCTGAGCTGTCGGTACTCGGATTAAGCACAGACTTCATCACGACTTTGCGTCAACAATCGACTGGCACGCCCCTCGTGCGGGGCGTCAATAGGATCGAAGGCGACATTCCAGAAGAGGCGCAAGACCTGGTAGAGCGTGTTGCAGGCCACGAATCACATGGTTCGGCAAACTACTATGCGCCTTGGCTCCGCAATTACCTCGCAGAGATTCACAAGGCACTAGAGTTGATCGCGGCTCGCGTTAAGCCTGCAGGTAGAATCGCGCTCGTGGTTCAGGATTCATACTACAAATCCCTACACATAGATTTGCAGAAACTTGTTACAGCGAGTTTGGGAGCTGCCGGACGTAGCCTAATTGCTCAGCACGATTTTCCAGTGCGTCATGCATTGTCGAACATGAATGCTAATGCGCGTAGGCATCTGCCGATTCGAAAACACCGAGAGTCCCTACTTGTGTTCGAATGAAGCATGTGCCTGGGGCATTGACAGAACAATAATACGGAGACTTACGTGGCGCGAGAACGGACAGGAGCCGACGGGAGCGATAGCTGTCGGGTAGTGTACCTCTTGGGGTCGGGTGCGACACAGGGTTGTATCTCTCACTCGGGGAGTCGGCACAACATCACGATGGACGGACTCTCTCGAACGATTTCTGATCAGGTCCATCTCAGGGTAATTGAGAAATATGAGGATCACGCGGGCATACGCCGTCTAGTCAATACGGCGATGATCTCACAGGAGAATCTTGACATTGAACAGATGATCACCTTTCTCGAAGATACTCCTGCAAGCGAGTACCGAGACTTTGCTGACGATCTACGGGACGTATTTTCCTATGTTCTTAGGGCCCGACTGAAAGACGTTGAGAACGAGCTGGGGAAATCCAGGTCAAGGCTGTACGCGGCGCTCGTAGATATGCACGAGGTTGCTGGCAACAGTGAGCAGCTTCAAGGATTTTTGACGCTGAACTACGACATTCTCTTGGAACATGCCATCGTGAAGGACCTTGGTCGAAAAGTGGATTACGGGATTGCGCCCAGTCGCGTCGACGGAACGGGCCGACATATTACCGTTCTCAAAATGCACGGGTCGTTTGGTTGGTCGCGTAATTGGCCCATCGAGATAAAACTACGACACGGCGATGGCGTTTGGATCCCTCCTGGGATAAAGAAACCGAAGAATGACTATCCCTTCAACTTAATTTGGGGTCGCGCGAGGGAACTACTCGATTGCGATGTCGTGCGAATCATCGGCTGCAATCTTGGTCCCAATGATTGGGACCTATTGTCGTTGCTGTTCTCGACACGGCACACTCATGCATCGGCACAGCCGTATGCAATCGAGGTGATTGCAACACGTCCTACGGTGGAACGAATCCGAAACCTTTTTCCGTATCTAGAGGTACGGTGGTTACCGGAGTTGCCGAAGATTGGCGATCAGCTCGTAGGGGAACTGCTGGGTTCTGGACCTCGTCGCTACAACAATTTGCCCGAGGATCTGCAGTCGCAAGCAAACGATAAGGCTCAGCAATCGATAACGAATCCGTTTTCGTTCTGGTTGAAAATGATGTGTGAACGGCTTGTGACCGATGTAGGTGATCTGTCCACGAAGTCTGGCGTGTTTCGGAAATTCACTGACGCGATAGCGTGAGGATATAGATGGAGAGAGAAACTACATCACTGTTTATTAAGGATCTGCAGCGTGATTTCCTGGAAATCGAGTTTCCGCGGTATCAGCGAGAACCGGATATCTGGTCGCGCGATCAGAAGCAGCGCCTGATCGACTCGATACTTAGACGATTCGATATCGCGTCCGTGTACTTTTACCGAAAGGAAGATGGCACGCTAGAGTGCATAGACGGGCGGCAGCGACTAAACGCCATTATGTCTTTCTTTGCCGAAAACCCGTCAGACGAACGCGACAATGGATTTCCATTGCGCATTGAAAACGAGATATCGAGCGGGCTCGCGACTGATTTCGATCCTTTGAACGGGCATACGTATCAGGAGATCGAGCGTTTCGTAAATGATGAGAAGTCTCGTCTGCACGATCTGTCCAAGAAGGCCAAGAAGGCGCTTCTCGAGTATAAAGTCACAACTGTATACCTTTCAGGGACGAGAGACGAGGAAGAGTTCAATCTCCAATTCCTAAGACTAAACCTTGGTACTCTCATCAATGCAGGGGAGAAACTGCATGCGATGGTAGGTACGATGCGCAACATCGTTTTCGCGGATGACGAAATCGGGAAACACCCATTCTTTGAGTCGGTCAAAATTCCAACCCGCCGGTATGCGAAAGAACTGACGGCAGCTCAGGTATTGCTGCAGATATTCACGTTCTCAGAACTAGGTGAGTTTACGCGGGCTCGTCATTTTGACCTTCAGAGGTTCTTGAAGCAATACGAAGATATCGATCCGGCAGATCCATTGATTGGAAAGGTGAGAGACACGCTCGATGCGATCAATGACGGGGTGGAAAATGCATCAGACTATCTCCGAAACCGCGCTGTTACGGTCAGCCTGGTCCTGTTGGCGTGGGGCCGGAAGGTGCCCAACGGTGACCTGCAAGCAGAAGTTTTCTGGAAATTTGCGAAAGAATTCGCGGAGCGCCTCAAATCGCAAGTCGAGAAGATGAAGTCATTCAAAGTGGATCCGGAATATCAGCACCTCGTAGAGTTTCAGCGCCACCTAACGCAGGCGGCGGTTGAAAAGCCTGCGCTCACACGACGGCATGAGATTCTGAACAGGAGCCTCGATCAATGGCTCCAGGATGGCAAATTAGAGGGGGATCGGGAATATGAAGAGCGAATTAGACAGAATCCCGAGGAGTCGTAAACAAGAACTTCACACATCTTTTCAGACAAGGAAACGGAAGAGCGGCTCAAATGAGCTTTGTTAGGAGGAACCAATTGTGACCACAGCTGAACGAATCCGAAGGTACGTCATCAATAACTACATAGCGCCGGCGAGGGCTGCTGGTCGTGAGGTGGTTGACATTCGATTAGGCGCTATTCGTCAAGGGATGGGACTCACTAATCCGCTACAGTCTGTACGCAGTGCTCTTGGTACCCAATTATTTCAGGATGAAGCAGGTGTGGAACTACTCACCCCCATTAGTCCTCGAGCCGGCGCGAACACTTTTTGTCAGTTCCGCATCGTCTCGCCTGCACCAAAGTAAGCCCACATCCATTGGAGGTCCGGTGGAGCCTGCATCAAGTTTAGTTCGGTATAGTCTTCTGCTTCCGGCAAGCATCAAACCTAGATGGAAAAGCCATTAATTCAGGGTCGTTTTCCCCAATCTCTTCAATATACCCACCTCTACAGAGTTGCTCAGACTCGACCCTGCCGGCATTTGGCAGCCTGCCATTACTTCCCGCCTAGAGGGGATACCGAAATAGTTTCGAAATGAAACAAAGAAATGCCCCGCCCCAAAGTAGGAATAAGAGTATCGGCACGAACAAAAGGATTGAGAATCCGATTAGCGAGTCGAGAGCTCCTAGAAGTATGGAAAAGGGTGGAACACCAATGCTAAGCAAAAAAAGTTTAGGTGCCCGTAACGTGTTAGGCAGCAAGTATTGTTGATGCGGCGAGTCTGTGTGAAGGAGACTCCCCGCGTCGACCGCTTTAAGAATGCGTTGACTCGAAAAAGAATAGCCCAATCGCAATAATGCGAGATAAAAGCTTCCTAGGCAAATAATAGTAAAAGCAATGGCTTGGTACATCGGCGAAACGGATATAAGGGCTCCCGCTCCTATACATGTGATTTGCGCAACATATACCGCTCCAACCATGTTAATACGCCGAACATTGCTTGCATTCATTTCCAAGAGTCGATCATAAGTCGAAATACTCAGTGACTCGGACTCCTGATTGATGCTCGCTACGGAAGCCGGCTCTTCATCTAATGTCACAGGATTAATTTCTGTCACGTGATGACGATGCTGGCGCCAAAGAGAATACAGGCTTGCTAGCGAGACTGCTCCTATAACGATTAGAACCACCAATTTGGTGACTCCGTCATTCGTGTCAAGAATGGGAAGCCAAATGCCACAATAGACTACAAAACCGGACACGAACACCGCGTAAAAACACAAGGCAAAATGAGCATAAGGGCGTTGCAAGAAAGGGATTTCCGTGCTTTCGACTGCGTCGTCGAGTGAAGCATTCCCTTCTGCCAAGCTCGTTCGGATTCTGTCAGCGGCTTTATCAATACTTATCCTGGAAACTGCAATTGGGAACGAACTAAGTCCTAGAACAACATAGAAAAGAGGTGGAAAGAACTTTGGGGCTGCATTCATGGCGCCAGCTGCAATACAAGAAATCAGTCCCACTAAGGCTATTCCTGCATGATTTGAGCATGCCGAACACGCTTCCTTGCCTTCGAGCAGCTTCGCAATTGTTATGTTAGGCATTGAGAGGTCTCCATTTTCTGGGGCAGATCGTTAGCAAATTTCTGACCTTCGTTCGGCCCATCGGGCCTTATATTCTAGGGACGATAGCTCATCGAGAGACCGGTCAGGCCAACTCACCTTGTATCCCGCTCGCAAAGCAGGGTGCGCCATCCTTGCCTCCCGACACGAAGTCTAGAATATTCGCCTGCAACGAGCTCCGTGTCCTTGGCAACCCTTAATATCGCTCCGGTAAACCGCCCCACAAGGCTGGGGTTTGCGGTCTTCGCGTACATGTTGCTGAACGCCGCATCCGCATCGGCGGAGCCCGTCATAGTCAGGGACTGCGAATCCTGCCCCGAGCTGGTCGTTATTCCGGCGGGCGGCTCGTTCGTCATGGGTGCGGAAGACGCCGAGGGGCTGGCCTGGGGCATGCCCGAAGCCCTGGCGGCCAATGAGCAGCCGGTCGCCGCGATCACGATTGCGCACTCCTATGCCATCGGCCGTACCGAAGTCACGCGGGCCCAGTTTGCGGAATTCGTGGACGAGACGGGCTTTACGACAATGAAAGGCTGTTCTCACCTCACCGATTGGGGCTGGCAGATGCAGCCGGAGTTCACCTGGCGCGATAACAGTATCGGCGATTCCGACGACCATCCGGCGCCGTGCCTGCGGCGCGCCGAGATACTGGCCTACCTGGATTGGTTGAGCGTCAGGACGGGACACGCATACCGCCTGCCCAGCGAAGCGGAATGGGAATATGCCGCGCGGGCGAATTCGAAGTTTGCCGCCTTCTGGGGCGAAGACTGGACGCAGGCCTGCGCATTTCAGAACGGCGCCGACCGGTCGTTCGCCGAAGTGGCCGCGGACATTCCCTACGATCAGTTCGCGGACTGCGACGACGGGTATGCCTTCACGGCGCCCGTCGCCAGCTTCGAGCCCAACGCCTTCGGCCTCTACGACGTCGCGGGCAACGTTTCGGAACTGACGGCCGACTGCTACGCGCTGGGTCACGCGGACGCGCCCCGGGACGGAACGCCCTACCTCGAGCCCTCCTGCCGGACGTGGGTGGTCAAGGGCGGATCGTGGGCCGGTTTTCCCGGCTTACTGAGGGTGGCGACCCGCCTGCCCATATTCGCGACAACGGCCGGCTCGGGCTTCGGCTTCCGCGTGGCCCGCGACGTCGACTGAGGGCGCGCACCGGCCGGCGCCAGGATGGCCAACTATGACTTGACCCGGGAGCGTCAGCGTCTTTGGAAAATGTTCGTGTAATGTCGTTGCGCGCGACCATTTCCATATCCTGTCTCCCAGCAGACGCCCAAGAGTGATCGCCGACATTAATCCCATGCCACCACAAACATGAGACTTTTCTACTCGCCGTTCCACAGTTTCGTGCACAAGACTTTAGTCGTAGCGCACGAGGCGGGACTTTGGGAGACACTCACCCGAGTGCCCACTTTTCCATTCCGCGACCTCAATGGACGATTCGTCACCGGTCAGTACGACATGAGCAAACTCGCTCCGCTGGGGAAGGTACCTTGTTTGGCACTGGAGGATGGTACCGTCCTGTACGGTAGTCAAACCATTGTCGAATTTCTCGACGCGCAACGCGTCACGAACAGGCTTTATCCCCCAGACGGAGCGAAGCGTTGGGATGCGCTACGTCGCCTTGCGCTCGGCGACACGCTATTCGAATGCGCTGTGCAACTGAGCATGGAAGCGTGGTTACCGGAAGAAGCACGTCGCCGAACACTGTACGAATGGGTGTGGCCCAAGATCGTAGCGACATTGGACGAAGCCGAACGTTGGGCGGCAACAAACCCGGACTTCGATATCGGTTCGGCCGGCTTGCTGCAAGGTGTCAGTTACCTTGGCGAAGAAGGAAGCACCGAAGACCTCTTGCACCCGAGGTACCGGTGGCGCGACGGACGACCTGCGCTGAGCGATTGGTACGACGCGGTCATCCAACGCCCATCGGTGCAAACACACCTGAATATCGATTATGACGGCGAAATGTCACCGGAGAACCACCAACGCCATGTCCAGGCCGTACTCGACATAAGAAAAAACCGGTAGATGATTGACTTCTATTTCTGGCCAACACCAAATGGGCAAAAGGTGGCGATCATGCTTGAGGAAGTTGGACTCGAGTACACCACAATCCCTGTCAATATCCTTAAGGGTGAGCAGTTCGCAAAGGATTTTCTGACGATTAGCCCCAACAACAAGATTCCAGCGATCGTCGACCACGCCGACGGAACCGGTGGCCCCCATTTCTCGCTTTTCGAATCCGGGGCGATACTGATCTACCTTGCCGACAAGACTGGGCAGCTCTTGCCGTCATCCCCTCGATTGCGCATCGAAGTCCTGCAGTGGTTAATGTTTCAGATGGCGAGCGTTGGGCCCATGTTTGGTCAGTGTGGGCACTTTCTTGGCTATGCGCCTGAGAAGATTCCCTATGCGATAGATCGCTATCAAAACGAAACACTTCGATTGTACAAAGTCATGGATAAACGGCTTGCGGATGTGCCATATATTGCTGGCGACTACTCTATCGCCGATGTCGCGATCTATCCGTGGGTCCACGTACGCTGGCTGCACGAAATTGACATCACTCAGTTTCCGAATGTAGAGCGCTGGTACAACACCTTGTCTGATCGACCAGCAGTTCAACGCGGATGTGCCCTACTGAATGAACATGAAGTGATCGGCGACCCGTCGGATGAGACTCGCGAAGCGTTCTTCGGTAAGACACAACTGGAACAGGGACAGTAGAAATGGCCGCGGACATTCCCTACGATCAGTTCGCGGACTGCGACGATGGCTATGCCTTCACGGCGCCCGTCGCCAGCTTCGAGCCGAACGCCTTCGGCCTCTACGACGTTGCGGGCAATGTTTCGGAACTGACGGCCGACTGCTACGCGCTGGGTCACGCGGACGCGCCCCGGGATGGAACGCCCTACCTCGAGCCCTCCTGCCGAACCTGGGTGGTCAAGGGCGGCTCCTGGGCCGGTTTTCCCGGCTTGCTGAGGGTGGCGACCCGCCTGCCCATATTCGCAACAACGGCCGGCTCGGGCTTCGGCTTCCGCGTCGCGCGCAACGCCGACTGAGGACGCGCGCTGGCATCCGCCGGTGCCAGGACCCGGGGCGTCAGTTTTGCTCTGGGATCAGCTTACTTGAACGGCTCGACACCGAGATCCTTGCATATCTTTTTTGCCAGGAAATTGTCGATTTCCCTATGCCGCGGAATCGCTGACCGGCGTTCGCCTTTGCTGTCCCGCCACCATGAATGGCGTCTTCCCTCTCGAATCCTTTCGCAGCCCTGTTGGCGAAGGAGCTTCAACAGCTCAACTCGCTTCATGCGATAGCAACCTTCTCCTCGAAATAGTCATCGCCTGCAGCGGCCAGTGCGTCTTGCCGATTGAACTCAAGTGCCTCGGAAAGCGTCTCCGCAAGACTCAGGCGCAGTTCCTCGCGCGTGCGTTCCTGGCAGTTCACGCCAGGAACCTCCTCAATCCAGCCAATCCACCATTCGCCGCTCTTCTTGATCACAGCTGTGTATTCCATCTCAGTTTTCTATTCCCTCTGCAAGCCCTAGGTTCCAAAGTATATCGACAACTCAGTATCAGCAATTGAGGAGTATTACTTGGCCAGGCGCTTTCAGCGGAAATCACGCCTCCAATAGCAAGGGCCTTCGAATCGCCAGACTGAAGTCACGCGGACGCGCCCCGGGATGGAACGCCCTACCTCGGGCCCTCCTGCCGAACCTGGGTGATCAAGGGCGGCTCCTGGGCCGGTTTTCCCGGGCTGCTGAGGGTGGCGACACGCCTGCCCATATTCGCGACAACCGCAGGCTCGGGCTTCGGCTTCCGCTTCGCCCGCAACATCGACTGAGCGCACGCCCCGGCAGGCGCCGGCCACGGCTGCAGCTTAGCTCTGGAATCAGTGGCAGACTTCGTCTGGAATGCACAGTTGGCTAAACGTTAACTTCAGCGTCCGCGCGCGCTCTTTCGGAAGCGGATTCGACCCTGAATTGCACTCCTTCGTGCCTTTGAAGGCATCCAATGATCTCAAACAGGTTTTGGGTGCGGGGATTCCCGTTGGGGCCAAACATGCGCATCAGGCTTTTGGGAGATTTGCGGGTTTGCCTGCCCAATTCCGGAAAGCCGATCGTAGCGTTGATGTAGTCCCTAAGAACGACCTTCGCGGTGTCCACATCGCCCGAAAGCAACGAGTCGATTCCCTCCTTCAGCAGCTCGCAGCGAAACTCCGGGTCGCGCTCCAGGCGCGCCAGGATCGTTTCTTTGAAATGACGAGTAAGAACCATGCCGTTAGTGCTCCTGTTTCTTTTGTTGTTTGTAATCGCGCCATAGGCGGCGGGCGGCCTCGATATCCGATTGTTGCCCCTTCTTGGTGCCGCCACCGAGAAGAATGATCAGGGCATTGCCGTCCTTGCCGAAATACACCCGGTAACCTGCGCCAAAGTTGATTCGGCTTTCGAAAATTCCGCCGCCCAGGTTCCTGACGCTGGACAGATTGCCAAGCTCGATCCGATAAAGCGCTGTTGATACCTTGGCGGCAGCCGGAGCAGGTAGTCGTCCGAACCATCTTGCATATCGGCTACGACCTTCGGCATCGACGTACTCCCTTACGCGGATCATTGGCATAAAGGTAACACATAATTTACCTTAAGGACACTAACTCTCTGCGTCGAACAGCGATTCCAATTCGTCCATGGAGCATACGTCGGGGCATTTTTCGCGGAGTTTCCGACTGAGGACGCGCACCGGATTCCGCGCTACGGTGATCCTTTACTCGGGCGGGGAATCCTCGTCGACGAACTGGCCGTTTGACCAGAGTCCTTCCTTTATGGACGTGTCCGGATTGGTCAGCCGTCCCTGGCCGTTGGGCATGCCGTCTTTCCATTCTCCGTAATACACACCGCCGTCGGGCAGGATGAAACGGCCCAGGCCGCTGGGTTTGCCTTCGAACCAATCGCCGAAGTAAATGCCGCCGCTTGGATAAACGAATGTGCCAACGCCTTGCTTGTCGCCATGGTTGTAGCCCCCGACATAAGTGCCGCCGTCGTTGTACATGACGGTCCCGTGTCCATGCTCCCGATCGTCATGCAATCCGACGTATTTACCTCCGTCCGACCAGGCCCAGGGGCCATTGGTTTGAGGCTCGTCGCCGGTCCACTCGATCGCGTACTTGGCGCGGTTCACGAAAATGTATACGGCGCGCCCCTTGCGTTCGTCGTCCTGCCAATCGCCGACGAATTCGGCGCCGGTAGCGAGCTTCCATTTTCCGCGGCCATGCCGTTTTCCGTCCTTCCACTGGCCGATGTATTGGGAGCCGTCGTCGTATTTCATGTGGCCCTGTCCATTGGTGCAATCGCCTTCGACACACTCGGCGAAGGCCTGATGACTGAAAAGGAGTACGAGAAGAAGGGATGCGGCGTGTTTCATGCGATTACCCCCAACACCGGGTCTTGAATTCCAGGGGCCACCTAGCTTGCAGTTTCTCCCGCGCGTGCGTCAAATCGTGACAGCTGAGTCTCCTGCCAGACGGGCAGGCCGTCGTCGAGGGCGCTGATCAGGTTACTTGGTTCGTAGGGCGCGTTGCGGGGATTGCGGGCGAAAGGTTTTCCGATGGCATCGACGGCGCTTGGGTGCGCGCTTTCGCCCGGAACGATGGCTCCGTCGGGGCGAATGTCGCCGCACTGCTTCGGGCCTATTTCGCGCTGGTAGGGCCGCACGCGCACAAGGCGCAATGCCTGGTAGCTCGCTGAAAACGAGTCTTCCAGCCTGCAGCGGTCCGCCGCTTCGCACTGCATTCCGGCGATCGAGCCGGTGAAATGCAGGCCGTGGCGCGCGGCGCGGCCGGCCATCCAGGCGAGAGCGATATTCGACAGTCCGCAGTCGCGGTAACCGCCGCCGATATTGGAATGCACGCCGGCGAACCAGACCTGCTCGATGGTCTGACCCTCCGCGGGAGCGCCGGTCCACAAGTCCGGCTGAAACGGCCTCCGGCGCTCGTCGACCGCCAGCGCGTGGTACGCGTGCTCCACGTTGTCGCCCAGCTGTGTGTTGTGGAACGACACCCGCTTGCGCGTCAGCCGGCCGAGTATCGGCGTCGGTGCGCCCAGCGCGCCAACCGTGTCCCACACGCCGATGAACTTGATCGGAACCGGTCGCCGTGAAGGCTCGCCCGCTTTTTCCAGCCGCTTGCGGACCATCGCGTTCTTACGTTTGTCCGGAGGCAGGCGGTAGAGCGCATACGCTTCCGGCAACAGCCTCAAGTTCTGCTTTCTCAGCAGCCCCGCCATGCCGATGAATCCCGCCAGGGAACGCACGGTATAGGCGCCCCGGCTGAACCCGAACAGGAAGATCTCGTCGCCTTCGCGCCAGTTGTTCGCGATGAAACGATAGGCCTGCTGGATGTTCTCCGACAGCCCGCCACCCAACCCGCCGCCGACGTACTTGTCGGCCGGGCCCTGCGTGCCCACGCCGGTGTCGTAATAGACCACCTGCGGGACCTGCTCGCCATCGACCGGCGCCAGGCCCCGCACGATCTTCAATACGTTGGTCGGCTCCGTCTCGTCAGCCGGATTGTCGTGAACTTCCTGGTCCGGCTCATTCCAGGTCCCATCGCAGCAGATAACCAGCCGCTTGCCGCCCTTTTCCATTTGCCCCACCCCTCTGCTTCATCCCAAAACAGTGCGCAAGCATACGGAAGTACGCAACACTTCGCCAGTTTGTTATTGGCGGCCTGAGGAGAGCTGTTATCGCCGCGTGCCCTAAGAACGAAAGGCGTATCCGGCAACGGAATGTTTATACTCTGAGCGAAGATGCGCGACCGGGGAACGAATCAGGGGTTGTTGGGTATGGGTTCGTGGGCGCTTTGGACGGTAGCTTTATCTGCGGCTTTCTTTGGCGGGCCTTTGCAGGCTGATTCCGTGGGGTTGGGCAACGGGGATTGCTTTCGGGAGCTGGCTTCGATCGACTACGGGCATTCGAGCGAGGGGCTGGAGAACAACCGGTTTCGTTACGTTTTCCAGCACGTTGACGAGTATCCGTACTACAGGGTCGTGGAGGGGGTCTTTATCGGCATCCGGACTCCGGGGACCGGGCCCGGCGCCATGGTTCCGAACCGGAATTACTGGAGCTTCGTTCATGGCCGCGAGGGTGTCGGCGCCGAGGACAACATCTCGCTGTTCCACGACATTCGGGGTGTGGCCGAAGTTAGTGGCGTGCCGGTAGAGATCGATGCCGGCGGCGACTTCGCTTTCTTTCTTTACCCGAGATCGGCCACCGATGACACGACCTACCTTGCGCAGGCCGCCAGCGGCGGTAGTTTCAGCGTGCTGGCGACGACGGACAACGGCGCCGAATTCATCGGCACACGGAAATCACGGGACTGGCGCCTCGGCGAGAACACCGCACTGCGGCTTTACAGCTCGCGCTTCAGCCAGTGCGACGTCTGGTGCGACGGCGAATACGAGGGCAAGTACCTGCGAACGGTGTTCATGGTCGAAAACACCGTAACCGTGGGTGGCAGGACGCATCGAAGGGACAAGATTTGCAGATTGCCCTATTACCCCCTGGTCGTGACCAACTCGACCGCGCTGCTCCCCGCGGTGCACGAGGAGCTCGCCGTGCGGGCCGACCGGATACAGGCGGCCAGGGTCGTGAACGGGCTGGAACCGGCCTCTTCGGACGAGTGGACGGCGGCTTTCGAGCGGGTTGATCCTTCGGTGCTGGTAAAGGTCGCGGCGATGCCCAGGGACCATCGCGGCGACTTCTCGGCCGACTCGCGATTCGGGACGGTGTCGATCCGGTTCACTCGCGATTTCAGCGAGGACAACGACGACCTCAGAAGCTCGTCCTTTTACCGGGGCAATTACCGGTACTGGAGCCACTCCATCGTCGGCCGGCTGCTGGTCGACGACCGGGACCTCGGACCGGTAACCGTCGTCAATCTCGGAGAGATCAACCGGGGCAATGTGCTCAGGTCAACGGTGCTGGACCAGAAATTCCGCACTGCCGGCTCCTCCTACCGCAACGACAACGGCGGGCTGCAGTGCGGGAACGATGCCTGCGACATCGTCGTTCAAAGGAAACTGCTGAGACTGCACTAACGCTAGCCGCGCCAGCGGCGGTGCTCAGTAGGCGGCCTCGTAGATGCGTAGCGCGTCCTGCTCGCTCACTTTTCGCGGGTTGTTGACCAGCAGGCGTTGCTGCAGCATGGCCTCGCTGGCGAGCATCGGCAGGCTGTCTTCGGGCACGTCCACTTCCCGGAGCTTCGACGGCATCATCAGCCGGTCCGTCAGCGCTTCGAAGTAGTCGGGCAGCGACACCGATGCCACGTCATCGGAGCCTGAAGCGCTCCCCTCGCCTGCCCCCTGCACGATGACCTGGGCGAGCGTCGCGTACAGGTCCGCAGCCGTTTCGTAGTTGAAGCGCAATACGTGCGGCAGCACCAGCGAGTTGCTGAGGCCGTGCGGGATGTGGAAGTGGCCGCCCAGCGGATAGGCGAGCGCATGGACGGCGGCGACGGGGGAGTTGGCGAACGCCTGACCGGCCAGGAGGGAGCCGAGCAGCATAGCCGTGCGCGCCGCCAGGTCGCCGCCATCGTGCACGGCGGTTTCAATATTGACCGAAAGCATTTGCAGCGCCTTCAGCGCCAGCATGTCCGAGTAGGGATTCTTGTGAATCGCGCTGGTGAACGACTCGATCGCGTGAACCATGGCGTCGATGCCGGTCGCGGCGGTCACGTGCGGCGGCAGGCCGACGGTGAGCTCGGGATCCAGCAGCGCGACATCGGGCAGCAGTTGCGGCGCGATGACCGCGGCCTTGGTCGTGGCCCCGGTCGTGATAATGGATATGGGCGTCACCTCGGAACCGGTCCCGGCGGTCGTGGGGATCTGAACCAGCGGCAGCCGCGTACCGGTGAGATTGCCGATTCCGTAAGCTTCCGAAAGCGCCTGCGACGAATAGCACAACGCGGCGATCAGCTTGGCCACGTCCATCGAGCTTCCCCCGCCCAGGCCCACTACCGTGCCGATCTCCTCGTTGCGCGCCAGGTCCAGCGCGTTCAGCACGATGTCTTCCGGCGGGTCGGCCTGAACGTCCTGAAATACCGAGCACGCCAGGCCCGCGCCTGCCAGGCTGTCCAGGGCCGCCTCGTGCAATCCCGCCGCGACGATTCCGGGGTCGGTCACCAGGAACACCTTGCCGGGGGACAGGTTGGCGCAAATCTCGCCGAGCCTGCCGATGGCGCCAAGCTCACAGACGAGCGAGCGTGTCGTGCTGAACCTGAGCAGTCTGGTGTCTTCTGATTTCATTGTTCTGCAATGGCCTCTGCGAGGGTCCGGATACTGTCGCCGGCGACGTCGAGCACGCCGAAGGGCATGAAGCCGTGGAAAGCGGACGCGAAGTGCGTCGCGCTGACCCGAACGCCGCTTTCCTCGAGCTTCTCGGCAAACAGCTTGCCTTCGTCCAGGTTCGGGTCGTGTCCGCTGGTGATGATCGTTGTCGGCGGCAGCGATTCGAGGTCGGGGATGAACATCGGCGAGACCAGCGGGTCCCCGGTGGGGGTGTCGTCATCCAGGTACCACTGCTTGGCGGCGGTCAGGCCGGCGCGGCCGACCAGGTAGTTGCCGTTGCCGAACGTCATTCTCGACGGGTAGGCTTCGTGGTCGTCGCGCAGGTCGAGGAACGGATACAGTAGATAGAGCGCGTTCACCCGGTAGTCCGTCTGCCGCGCAGTCTGCCAGGAAACGGCCGTCGCCAGGGCGGCGCCGGCGCTGTCTCCCATGGCGCCGATCCGCTCCGGATCGACTCCCAGCGCTTCGCTGTTCTCGAAGGCCCAGAGCGCGGCCTGGTAGCAGTCTTCGTGGGCGGCGGGAAACTTGTGTTCCGGGGCGCGGCGAAAATCGACCGAGAGATAGTCTGCTCCGGTCTCCGCGCACAAGCGCCGCACGAATCCATCGTAGGTGTCGATGTCGCCCACACTCCAGCCGCCGCCGTGAAAGAACAACACCAGCTTCCCTATTGAATCGGCCGCGGCGTAGCTTCGCCGGTAGAAGCGGACCGGGATTTCGGTGGAATCGGTCCGGATGCGACAATCCCGCGTTTCCACGCCATTGGCCCTTTCTCCCAGGAAGGTCTCCATCAGCCTGGCCGTGTACTTGCGCCCTATGGCGACCGGGTCGCTATGCGAGGCCAGGATTTCCATCAGGATGCCCTGGGCATTCTCGAGCAGCCTGGCGCACTGCCGGTCAATCATCGCTTTCGCCCCTTGCGGCCTTGCGGCGCTTCAGTCAAAGCGCCACAGAAGCCGAATATCGTACAGGCGCGGCATGCCCATGAAGGCCGTTTCCACGCCGGAGAACTCCGCGGTATTGAAGCTCTGCGCGGCGCGCGCCTTGTCCGTCAGGTTGGTGCCGCCCAGGCGCACTTCCCAACGCTCGTCGTCGCCGGAAATCGACACGAAAGCGTTGATGTAGGTCGCCGCGGCGACGGCGAGGTTGGGGGAGTCCGTCGATTCGTTGGCATGGCCGGCCTTGTAGGCGATATCGACGTGCACCGTCGCCGCGACGTTCGGAGTGAGCTGGTCCGACCAGGTCATGCCCAGGAAGCCGGTCCACTCGGGCGCATTGGGCAGGCGCCGGTCGCTGACGTCGGTGAGCACGCCGGCAACCAGCGTTTCGAATTCCTCGTACTCGGCATTCAGGTAGCCGAGAGAAGCGTCGATCGAAAGACGGTCGTTGGGCCGGTAGGACACCACGCCCTCCACGCCGTGGATCTTCGCCGACGCCGCGTTGGTGAACAGGCTCACGAATTGCCCGGTCACGGGGTCCTGGCCGAAGCCGTTCAACTGCAGGTCGTTGTAGTCGTTGTAGAAATACGCCGCCGACCAGGTGAACCGGTTGTCCGCCCCCCGGCCCTTGATGCCGGCCTCGTAGGTCCAGACGGTTTCCGGGTCGAACGGCTTGAACTCGCTGCTGGCAAACGCCCGCCCCGGGAAGCCGCCGCTCTTGAAGCCGCGCGAAACCGACCCGTACGCCGTGAGGGCGTCGTTGGGCTGGTACGAGAGCACCGCGCGCGGCGTGACCGCGCTCCAGTCCTGCTCGTCCTGCAGGTACTCGCCGGGGAACCCGACCCCGGCCAGGAACGGCGGCCGGTCCAGGCTCAGGGACAGCGTGGGGTCGAAGAAGAACTCGCCGCGCCGGGTGACCTCTTTCTCGTCGTTGGTGTAGCGGGCGCCTATCTCGAAGCTGGTCGTGTCCGTAATGGGAAAAGTGATGTCGGCAAACACCGCCATCGACCGCGTGCGCTGGTCGCTCTCGCCGTAACCGCCGGACGGAACGCCGACACTGATGATCGGAAAGAAGAACCCCATGAACTGGAATGACGCCGACGCATCGTCGAATCCCGCCAGCACCACGTCGTCGTCGTTGAAGAGGTAAACGCCGCCCGTGAACGACAGGCCGCTGTCGCGTTCCAGCGCGAACCGCAGCTCGGTGGAAAACTGGTCGTCGTCTTCGTAAACCGGTATGTCGAGGACCGGAAATGGCGTGCTGTCGGCATCCAGAATGAAGTCCCAGGAAAGCTTGCGGTATGCCGTGATGCTTTCCAGGTACCAGTCGTCGCTGAACTGCCACTTGATCCTGAACGAGGCGCCGTGCGTCGTCAGGTCGGCAAAGGTGTTCGCCGTTCCTTCCACGACGTAGGGCGAACCGAAGGCTTCCTCCGTCGGCAGGTACGTCCTCGGGCTGAACGGGGCGCCTACCGGGTCTTCGAACAGCGTGAGCGGCGTTTTCCGGATGGGTGTCAGCGAGCGGTCCGGTCGCTCGAATTTCCCTTCGACGCGGAGCGAGAAACTCAGGCTGTCGCTCGCCTCGAAGTCCAGGCCGGAACGGAACGACAGCGTGTCGGTGTCGCCGTCGGTGCCGCCAAGCACCGCATTCTCGGAATGCCCGTCGCGCTGGATGCCGGAGACCGCGATTTTTCCTTTCCAGCGGCCGTCGCTGCTTAGCGGTCCGCTCATGCGGCCGTTGTAGATCCGGGTGGCGAGATTGCCGGCGCCGACCTCCGCGAACGCTTCGAATTCGTCGGACGGCGCGCGGGTGATCAGCTTGACCGCGCCTCCCGGGGAGTTTCGGCCGTACAGCGTTCCCTGCGGCCCGCGCAGGACCTCGACGCGCTCGATGTCGAACAGTTCAACGAAAGCCGCCTGGGTGCGTGCAACGTAAACATCGTCGATATAAACGCCCACGCCCGGCTCGACAAACGGCAGGGAGTCGTTCTGCCCGATGCCGCGCAGATAGACTGCGGCGTTCGAGGAATCGCTTCTCTGAAAGTGGAAGTTGGGGACCGCGTACTGCACCTGGCGCATGTCGGTCGCCTGCAGATCGCGAAGCTGGCGCTCGCTGAAGGCCGAAACCGAACCCGGCACGCTCCATAGCGACTCCTCGCGGCGCCGTGCGGTAACGATGATCTCGTCGATCACGTTTGCCTGCCTGTCGCTCGCGGCCTCCTGGGCGGCGCCGGTACTGCTGAAGTCGAAGAAAGCCAGGACTGCGGCGGCGGCGCTTGCGAGGGCGACCGGCCGAATCGGGCGAACTGTCTTGTTGGGCCACATGGTGCGATTACTCCATTTCCAGCTGCATACACAGCGAATCGAATATTCCCCAATCCGTATTTGACGACTGCCCGGAGTGGTCCGCAATGACAGAACAGGACATCTGGGAGGGACAATTGTGGCCACGCCGTGGTACTGTATGGACATGCCGAATTACAGCCCTCCCTTGCGTTCGGCGAACGGTCCGGGCATCCCGTGCGTGGACGATTCCCTGTTCGAGCCGCTGGCGCGAGCGGCCTCGACCAGCGGCATCGACCTGGCCGCCGTCCTGCGGGACGTGCAGAGCCTGCGGCCGGGCAACGACGACGAACCGGCGCCCGTGCTGGTGTCCGACTACTTCAGGCTTCTCGGGAAACTGGCCGACCTGACCAGCGAGGAGACGGTGCGCATGTCCAGGCGGCCGCTGTTGCCGGGCGCGTTCCACTTCGTGATGTCGCAGGCGGCCGGCTCGAAGCGCTTCGACGGCATGCTGCGCAAGTTCGCGAACGGCTTCAACCTGTTGCATGGCCGCGTCTACAACCACGTCATGACGCAAGGCGACAGGCTGATCTACGCCGTCGACAACAAGGACTTTCCCACCCCGTTCGAGCTGACCGACCGTCAGTTCCACAGTTTTCTCGAGTGCATCGTGATCCTCATGCACACGCTGTTCGGCATCTGCGCGGGCGCCGAAATCGATTCCTACCTGCTGAAGGTCACGACCAAGCGGCGCCTGCGCGATTCCCGCAAAAACGCGGGCAATCGGCTCAACCAGCTCGCGTACTGGGGCGTTCCCACCGCCTATGGAAGCAGGAACTACGCGCTGATCTACGACTACTCCGTCGCCGCCTTGCCGGTCAAAATGCAGCCTGGCGACCTGCCCCGGCCGAACGCCGTCTTCGGCGAAGTGGCCCGGCTGATCGAGAGCAATCTCAGGGTTTCGCCCGCGAACGTGCCGATCGTGGACCGGGTGGTGGACCTGATACTGACGCAGACCGTGTCGGCCAATGAGCTGGCATTGCAGCTCAATCTCAGCGCGAGGACTCTGCGCCGCCGACTGGCGGAATCGAACACGTCGTTTCAGGAGGTCCGGCGGAAGGCCCTGAACGCGCGCGCAAAGCGCCTTTTGTCCCAGGACCTTCTCGCGGGCGAAGTCGCGGAAGAACTCGACTATTCCGACGAGAGGAGCTTCCGGCGGGCATTCATCCGCTGGAACGGGATCTCGCCTTCGAAGTGGCATGCCGGATCATGAGGTTGCCGGCGTCATGACCGGGTATTTCTTCAGGAGCCGTTGCGGACTGAAGTTCTTTTATCGCGACTCTCCCGCACTGTCCGGTTCTGGGCTGGCGCCGGTGGTATGCCTGCACGGGCTCACCCGCAACAGCGCGGATTTCGTGGAACTCGCGGAGCACCTCCAGCCTTCCCGGCGCGTCCTGGCCCTGGACTTCAGGGGAAGGGGCCGCTCGGATTTCGACCCGGACCACCGGAACTACTTTCCGACCACGTATGCGGACGATGTCGTCGAGTGGCTGGACCACCTTGGGATCGGGTCGGCAGTCTTTTGCGGGACCTCGCTGGGCGGCATCGTGACCATGGTGCTGGCCGATCAGGCGCCGGAGCTCTTTGCGGGCGCCATCATCAACGACATCGGTCCGGAAGTCTCGATGGTCGGCATCCTGAGGATCGGGCAGTACGTCGGCAAGCTGAAGCCGGCCGAGAACTGGGACGACGCGATCGCCAACACGAAGATCATGTTCGAAGTCGCCTTTCCCGATGCCGATGCCGCCTCCTGGGACCTGATCACAAGGCGCACCTACCGCATCGGCGCCGACGGCAAGCCGGTCCTCAAGTCCGATCCCAACATCGGCAAGGCGTTCCAGGAGTTAGGCGGTTCGCCCCCGGACCCCTGGGGCCTGTTCGAGAAACTCGGCCGGTTCCCCCTGCTCGCCCTGCGGGGCGAGACCTCGGACCTTCTGGCTGCGGAAACGCTCGTCGAAATGGCTCGGCGGGTCCCGTCCCTGGTGACCTGCACCGTCGCAAACCGCGGCCACGCCCCCTGGCTCAACGAGCCCGACGCGCTAGCCGCCATCGACTCCTTCCTGGCGTCGGTCCCCTAACGCCGTGCCCCTGGGAGGGAAGGCGTCCCGCCTTCGCCGAGCGCTGAGCAGTGGGATAGTATGATCCGGTAGACGCTCAGTCTTGGGAGGTAAGCGATGATGGTCAAGTCCATGAATCTTGCTGGAGTATCCCTTGCCCTGATTGGCGTCATCCTGGTGGCGGACGTGGCGCCTGCCTTCGCGCAAACCACTCTGGAGGAAATCGTCGTCACCACGCGCAAGCGGGCGGAAAACCTGCAGGAAATCCCGCTGGTGGTGAAACCCTTCACGGCGGAAACTCTGGAGCGGAAGGGCCTCGATACGATTGACGACATCGCCCGTCTGACCGCCGGGGTGATCGTGGACAACGGCGTCTTCCCGCAGGACATACGCATCGTCATTCGCGGCCTGTCCCCCACCCGCGGGCGGCCCAACGTGGCCGTGCTGCTGGACGGCGTCGATGTCACCAGCGAATCGGTGCAGTCCGCGGGCGGCTCGCTCCTCATCAACACCCGTTTATTCGATCTGGAACGGGCGGAAATCGTCAAGGGACCGCAAAGCGCTCTATACGGCCGTTCGGCGTTCTCCGGCGCCATCAACTACGTCACCAAGAAACCCACCAATGAGTGGGAAACCAAGGTCGCCATCGATATGGGCGACAACGGCCAGCGCGAAGGCCGTGTCGGTATCTACGGACCGCTGGTGGAAGACAAGGCGCTCGTCGGCCTCAACGTGACCGGCTGGAACTTCGACGGCTTCTACGACAACACGGTCACGGGTGCGGACGTGGGCGACAGCAGCGGTTTCGGCGTCGCGGCGAGCGGCATTTTCCATTTCAATGAAGAGCTCTCCCTGACGACCCGTGTCGAATACACCGACGATCACGTCGGCAATGCGCCCACCGTTTTCTATGGCACCAATGCGGTCATCCCCGTGCCGCCATCGGCCTTCGGACCCATCTTCATGCCCGGTGTGGTCAGTCCGGCCGTGCCCTTTGTCACAGGATTTACTGGCCGCGCGCCCGATGGTGACGAGCTGCCCGCGGTCACCCTGTCGGAAGACCCGTTGACCGGAGAAGACTTCCGCGGCAGCGACCGCGAAGTGTTTCGCATGGCCGCCACGTTCGACTGGGAGCAGGACTGGGGCAGCGTGACCTCGGTCACCCACTACGCCAGTGCGGATATCGTCCAGCGCATGGAAAACACCAACAAAGGCAGCTTCTTCGCCCTGAACGCGGGCACGTTGTTCAGCACCGATGGCGAAATCAGCCTGTTCAGCCAGGAGCTGCGGGTGCAGTCCGGGGACGACGAGCGCTTCCGCTGGATGGCCGGAGGCCTGTACTGGGATGAAGACATCGATCAGTTGTCCAACAACCTCGCTTGTACCAACAACCAGTTGTTCCCCTTTTTGCCGTTTCTCCCTTGCGGACCGTTCTTCGCCGCCATCGGCACCCGCGACCCCGACCTGTGGATCCGCAATACGGAACATTGGTCGGTTTTCGGCATGCTGGAATTCGACATTACGGACCAGGTTACCTTCCACGTGGAAGGCCGGTACACGGATGAAGACCTGTTCGTTTCCGGCCCTAGCGGGGCGCGCATCGTCGATGCGTTCGGCCTGGCCGGCCCGCCCAACACCACGGCGCCTTCCACGCCAAGCGTCGATGCCACGGGCCAGGACAGCTATTTCACGCCGCGGGTCTCCCTTGAGTACACGCTGAACGACGACATGCTCTTCTACGGCTCGGTCTCCAAAGGCGCCAAACCGAGCGGCGTGGGCACCGTCGGCGCGGGCGCCGGCGGGTTTGATCCGGAGCTGTTCAGATTCGACCGGGAGACCATGTGGGTCTACGAGATCGGCGCCAAGACGGCCTGGGCGGACGGCCGCTTCCTGGCCAACATCGCGGGTTATTGGCAGGACTTTTCGGAGAAACAGACAACGACGCAGGTCCTGCGTGAGAACGGCCTTACCGGCTTGCGCACCGTAAATGCGTCGGACGCGGAGGTGAAAGGGATCGAGCTGGATTTGGCATGGGCGCCGACGGAAGGCCTCAACTTCTCGGCCGGATATGCGTACATCGATGCCCAATACAAGGACTTCATCACCAACTCCAGCGGGGTGTACACGATCGCGGTGGTGGGCAATTGCGTTCAGGAGTTCATCGGGAGGGAGAACACCTGCCAACTCGACCGCTCCGGACATACCCTGGAACGGACACCCACGCACTCCCTGGTGCTGGGAGCTTCCTATGAAGCGCCGCTGACCGGCGATATCGACTGGCTGATCGAGACGGACGTCACCACCCAGTCCAAGCGTTATGAATCGTCCAACAACGAGTTGATCCTGCCGAGCTACACCCTGGTCGATCTGCGTCTGGGATTGCGCGCGGAAAACTGGGATGTGATCGTCTACGCCAACAACCTTTTGGATGACGATACGGTGAAGATAGCTCTCAGCCTGCCGGATTTCGACAGCATCAATGTGGCGTTCTTCCCGCCGCCGTTCACGTTCATTCTGACCAACGCACTGCTGCCGACATTGCCGAACAAGCGGCAAATCGGCGTACGGGCAAGTTACAGCTTCTGACGGACGGGAAGACTTACGGGGTCGGCGCCGCTCGGGGCCGTTTCCGCTATTGCGTCGCCGCCATCGCCCGCGCGCTCCGGAACGAGACCAGCTTTCGCTGCCTGTCATCCCATAGCGCCAGGGGCACGCACTTGAAGCTCTCCCACATCGTGAGGCGGTTGACCTTGCGCAGTTCCGGGATGTCCTTGAGGCACTCGTAGAGGCGGTAGCTGGGGATTCGGCTTCTCAGATGATGAACGTGGTGGATGCCGATGTTGGCAGTGAGCCAGCGCAGCGGCGCGGGCAGGTCGTAGAACGAACTGCCTTCGAGGGCCTGCCGGCGGAAATCCCATTCTTCCTGGCCGTCCCATTCCGTTTCGTGGAACTGGTGCTGCACGTAGAACAGCCACACCCCGATCGTGCCGGCGAACAACACCGTCGCGAGATGCACGACGGCGAAGGTGAGCGGGCCCACGATCAGCGACGCCGCAATTGCTATGCCGGCAATGGCGGCATTGGTGCTCATCACGCTGATCCAGCCGTCCTTGAGGTCGCGGATCAGCTCAAGCGGCATTCGGTGTTTCAGGACGAACACGTAGGTGGGTCCGAGTCCGAACAGCACGGCCGGGTGCCGGTAGACGCGATACAGAAACTGCCGCCACGGGGGCAGGCTCCGGTATTCGCTGACCGTGAGCGTGGCGATATCGCCCGTACCGCGCATGTCCAGGTTGCCCGATGTGGCGTGATGCCCGTCGTGCAGCCGTCGCCAGTACGCATACGGCGTCCAGCAGAGCACTCCGATGACACGCCCTACCCGGTTGTTCCACTTGCGTTTTCTGAAGAAGGAGCCGTGGCCGCAATCGTGCTGGATCATGAACAGGCGCACCAGGAAAACGCCCGAAGGTATGGATAGAAGCGCAAACAGCCAATGCACGTAAGCGACGCCGACCAGCGCCCCCAGCCAGCAGCTCAGGAACAGGAACCCGGACACGGACAATTCCCAGAGAGCGCGTCCCAGTTTTGCGCGGCAATACTTGGACAGCCTGCCGGCCAATTGCGAGAGTTCCTGCCCGGCCCGGGCGGACGAATCACTCATGAAGTTCTGGCGGACCGCTCACTTCCTGGCGGCAGCCCTTGCTCTGTTCCAACTGCGCCAGAGCCTGCCACCTGGCGTGGTTCTGCAATCGCTCCTTGTGAGGCTCCGGCCGGGTGGGATCGTAGTCGTCTTTAGGCTGGCGCGTCTTGAGGACTTCCATTCCAAACGCCGGCCCCCCACCCGCATCGGAGAAAAACAGCGCCGTGCTCGGTGTATTCCCGGCCGCAAGCCCTTTCACCCACTTTGGACCGAGCTCGGCCTCAACAGCCAGACGCTCCGTCCGCAACTCGTTACAGTCATACCCGGCATATTCCTCAAGATACGAGGCCCGGTATTCCGAGAGTGCGCAGCCGCCCAGTACCAGGACGGCGAACAAGGGCAGATACTTCTTCATGGGGGAAAATGCTATCGTGCCGGACGCTGGGGCGCAACCGACCAGTCTTCGCACTCGAGTCCCTTGACGCGCTGGAATTCACGGCTGTTGGCCGTTACCAGCACCATTTTGCGGGCGCGGGCCTGTCCCGCAATCAGCAGGTCATAGGGGCCTATCGGGCGCCCCGCCGCTTCAAGTTCAGTTCGGATGGCGCCGGCCATTCGGGCGTCGGATGCGTCAAAGGAAACAATTTCGAAACCGATTCGATCCAATAACTCCAGGTTCCGATTCGCATGCCTGCTCTTGTAGGCGCCGTAGTAGAGCTCGTAGGCGACCGGCGCCGGCAGACCGACTTCCTCCGGCTTGTGGCGGCGCAGCCTTGCGAGAAGCGGAGGTGAGGAGTTGTTGAGGAGTGCGATGCAGGCGTTGGTGTCAAGCAGGTAGCGCATCACTCGAAGGCACCTTCAAGTTCCGGCTGCTCGGGGAGTTCGGGTTGATCGCGTCCCGTAGCGAAGAAGTCGCTTGAGAACTTGCCGGCGATTTCATCCAGCCATTCCCAATCGGACACCAGGGGCTCGAGTATTACCGCGGAGCCCTGCCTGCGAATCCGCACTGCGTCGCCGTTCATGCGAAATTCCTTGGGCAGCCGCACGGCCTGGGAGCGCCCGGACCAGAAAATTTTGGCGGTGTCGGACATCGGGAAGTTCCTTCAGCCAGTGATATATATCAGTGGTATATATCACCAGGCGGCGGCGAACGCAAGTCCAAAATCGCCTGCATACGCTCAAATCTCGTAGATCGACTCGAATCCGCCGAAGATCATCCGCTTGCCGTCGAATGGGACTGGGTTCTTCTCCATGTCGAACCGGGGGTCGGTTTCCGCAAGGTCGTGCATCCGCTCCATCGCCTTGTCGCGCGTGGCCTTGTCGGGCCACTCGACCCAGGAAAAGGCGACCGTTTCGTCGTCCTTCGCCTGGACCGCCTTGCGGAAGTCGGTGTGCTTGCCGTCGGGCACGTCGTCGCCCCAGCATTCGACCACGCGGGTGGCGCCGAGCTCCAGGAAAAGGCCGTCGATGCCGCGCGCGTGGTCGAGGAAAGCCTGCTTGTTGGCGGCCGGAACCGCCATCACAAAACCGTCGATATAACCCATCCCCATCCTCCTGTTGCGCTTTTTCCGTCATGCTAAACCCGAACCTCTGTCATAAAGTGTTCGTAATACCGGGAATTCGAGACTGAAGTCATATGGACGACATAGAAAAGCTGGTGGTCGGGGGCATCGTGATTTGTTCGAACAGGGTTCTTCTGTTGATGCGCGCAGAGGGAGAGTTCATGGGTGGGCTGGTCGAATTGCCCAGCGGAGGCGTGGAGGCGGGCGCGGCAATTCAACTTCCTTGTGGAATCGGCCAGCGACGACGTTAGCCTGAACCACAAGGAGCACGCGGATTACCAGTGGCTGGACATTTCCCGGGTTCCCTTCGAGAAAATGAACATGTCGAAGGCCACAAGAAAGTCGATTACAGCAGCGTTGAAACTCCGTGAGACGACCGCCGCGCCCGGTTGCACGCCTGTCTGGCGCGATAGTTCAGTCGCTGGGCGCTTTTGAGGAGGCGGCGGCGAGTTGGGCGAGGGCGGCGTGGAGGGCGGCGTATTCTTTCGGGGCGGAAGCTGCCATTGCGATTTCTGTGGCGTCGCGGGCGGCGTACTGTTCCGGCGCTGCGCTTGAGAGGCTTGCGTTTGCGTCGGACAGGGCGGCGTGCTTGCGCGGGGCGGCTGCAGCCAGTGCAGAGGTCGCGGTTTCGAGTGCGGCTGCGAGCGCCTCCTCGTCCGAGGCCGCTGCAGCCGCGTAGGCAGCCGTGTAAGCCGAGTATTCTTCCGGCGCTGCCGCGGCGAGTGCCACTTCCGCCATATTGGCTTCCGCTGCTTCCTCGGGCGCTGCGGCGGAAAGCGCGATCAGGTCTCGCGTATAGGCAATGAATTCGTCCGGCGCCCTGGTGGCGAGACTCCGCTCGGCCGCCGCCGTCGCCTCGATCTCGCTTGGAGCAATAGCCCGCAGGCTCTCGGCTACCGCAAGGAGGGCCGCCAGTTCTTCCGGCGCCGCTTCGGAAAGCGCCGCCATCGCGGCTTCCATGTCCGTGCCGCTTTCGGCACCATCATCCCCGACGGGAGCCGTGGCCGCGATTGCGGCAGCGGCTGCGACGGCGAGCGTTTCTTCGGGCGCTACCGCCCCAAGTGCAACCTCGCCGGCAACCAAGGACTCGACAAGGGAGCGTTCTGAAAGGCCCGGCGAATAGACGGCAACGGCAACCGATTGCGGCACACCGGAGGCGCTGGTGTCGTCGGCAACCTCATCGGCATCCTCGGGCGGGGCGCCGCACGAGGACATCATCGCGGCGGCGAGGGCAATGGCGGCATATCGGATCAATCTGTTCATAAGCTATACCTGCACTACGTTTGTGCCGATGGTGTTGATGGGTTCGGCGCCGTCTTCGGTGATCAGCATGAGGTCTTCGAGGTGCGACGAGCCGCCCATGCCGGTGGCGCCCATGGGGCAGTCCACGCTCAGGACCATGCGCGGTTCGAGCACGATGTCCTCGCGCGGCGGCGAGCCCATGGTGCCCACGTGGTCGGTGTGATAGAGCCCCACCGAATGCGGGCTGAACGAAATCGAGAAGTCGGCGCCCATCTTGCGCAGCGCCTCCTGGCCCATGCTCCGCACTTCCGAGAACTTCACGCCGGGCTTGAGGTTCTCGCGCACGTGGTCCCAGGACCGCGCCGTGAGTTCGGAGACCTTGCGCATGCTCTTCACCGGCTCGCCGATGTAGATGGCGCGGGCGAAGTCGCCGTGATAGCCCATGTATTCGCTCACGCAGTCGATGGAGAAGCACTGGCCGTCGCGCAGCGTGGCCGAGTAGGTGGGCGAGCTGACGCGGTCGATGACCATGAACACGCCGCGCATGCCGCGCGCCGCGGCGGCGGCGAAGAAAGTGGCGCGCAGTTCGCGCACGTCGGCGCCGGCGCGCACGGTGGAGGCCGCCTGCAACGCGGCTTCGGCGTTGGCCTGGGCCGCGTAGCGCATGAGCTGTATTTCGACGTCGGACTTGACCGGGCGGATGCGCCGCAGCGCATCGTCGGCGCTCACGACAGTGGCCTTTTCGGCAGCTTCCGTAACGTTGCGGATCACGGGCTGCACGTCGGCGGCGATGCGCCCGCCGGCCACGCCGGTGTCCTTCAGCGCATTGGCCAGCGCGAACTTGAGATTCGGCCGCGCGGCCTCCGAGCGCACGGCGCGCTCGACGATGCTCAGGCGCGTGGTCTCGATGAAATCCAGCGGCTCCTGCTCGATGTCCGGATACAGCGGCAGTTCGTCCAGGCCCAGCTCCGCGTCCTCCGCTTCTCCCGCGCCGGGCGCGGCATAGAGGTAGGCCGGGAAGTCCGAGTGCCGGTGGTCCATCGCGATGGTGTAGTAGTAGAGGAAGGTCGGCGCGATCAGCGACAGGCGCTGGCCCTGCTTGCGGGTGATCAGCGCGTAGACAGCGGGTGTATGGCCCATCCTGGGCGCCGTCAGATCGAGCCCGGTGGCGTGATAGAGGTTCTTGGCGCCCCCCAGGACGATTGCGTCGAGTTCCAGCTCGGCCATGACCTTGTCGGCCTGCTCGAAGTTCATGCGCGGCCCCAGGATGGGCGGCGGCACAGACACGCCCATGCGCAGGCGCGTCGGCTCGTCGGCGGCGTGCGCGGAAGAAACGAGGCCGGCCGCGCCGGTGGCGGCGAGGCCTCCCAGAACATGGCGGCGGTTCATCGTGGACTCATCGGGCATGGCGTTCCCCCTTGGTCGCATCGTTCCGTGGTCTCGGGAAAATGCTATGGTGCGCGGCTTGGGCTTGTAAAGGCCTGTAACCCCGCGAATCCGGAATGAACCAGCCCGCCGCCACCCCTGCCCTGCGCACGGGCGAGTTCGTTCCGCTCATCGCGCTGTTGATTTCGCTCGGGGCGCTGGCGATCGACGGGATGCTGCCGGCGCTGCCGGCCATCGGCGAAGACCTCGGGGTAGTGAACCGCAACGACGTGCAGTTCGTCATCGCGGCGGTTTTCCTGGGCCTCGCCGGCGGTCAGTTTTTCTTCGGACCGCTGTCGGACCGCGTCGGGCGCAAGCCGGCCATACATCTGGGCCTGATCCTGTTCATGGCCGGGTCCCTGATGAGCGTTTTCGCGCGAACCTTCGAGGTGATGATCGTGGGTCGGGTCCTGCAGGGCATCGGGGTGGCGGGACCCCGCGTCGTGACCATGGCGCTGGTGCGCGATCAGTACGAAGGCCGCCAGATGGCGCGGCTGATGTCCTTCGCGACCTCGCTGTTCATCCTCGCGCCAACGATCGCCCCGGCGCTGGGACAGGGGATCGAGTGGCTGGCCGGCTGGCGGGCCATATTCGCGACGTTCTTCGGCATTGCCGTGGTCGCGTTCGTCTGGTTCGCGGTCCGGCAGCCGGAAACCCTGCCCGCCGCGCGCCGGCGGCCGATGTCGCTGTCGGCCATCGGCAGCGCCGCGGTGGAGGTCGTGAAGATCCGGTCCGCGCTGGGCTACACGCTGGCCAGCGGCCTCCTGTTCACGCCGTTTCTCGCCTATATCAGCGCCGCCCAGCAGATTTACCAGGACGTCTATGACACCGGCGCGCTGTTTCCCTTCTACTTCGGCTCGCTGGCGCTCGTCATCGCCTGCATGTCGTTCGTGAACGGGCGCCTGGTGCTGAAGTACGGGATGCGCCGGCTCTCCACGATAGCCATCATCGCCTTCACGATTGCAGCGGCGGCGGCGTGGGCGCTCACCGTCGCGCTGGGCGGCGTTCCGCCCTTCTGGCTGTTCATGACCTACCAGTTGTGCGTGTTCGTGTGGGCCGGCCTGCTGTTCGGCAATCTCAGCGCGCTCGCCATGAGGCCGCTGGGACACATCGCGGGCATCGGCGCCACCGTGGTCACTTCCTTGCCCACGATGGTGTCGGTGCCGTTCGGTGCGTTCGTCGGCTACAGCTTCGACGGAACGCTCAATTCACTGACGGCGGCGTACGCTCTGTGCGGAGCAGCCACCTTCGCCGCAATGCGCTGGGCCGAGGGCGGCCGCAGCGCGGAATCCAGCCCGGTTCTATAGCTCCAGCAGCGCGCCGATGGCGGCGCGTTCGGCGGATTCCATGGCGGCTTCCATGCCGCGGTTCGACATGGCGGTGTGCTCGCCGCAGAAGTACACGCGCCGGAAGGGTTCGGAGAAGGCCGGCAGGTAGGCGTGGAGCTGGCCGGGCTGCCATTCGGTCCAGGCGCCCCCGGCATGGGGGTCCATGGTCCAGCTCTTGTAGCCAACGGCCTTCAGTTTGCCGCGCGCCGCGGGACGGAGGCGCTCGTACTCGCTCACGACCAACTCGCGCGCGGCCGATTCGCCGAGCCGGTCCAGCCTTTGGGCGTTGAAGCCGCGTGCGCGGGCGATCAGCCCGGTGATTTCAGGGCTGTCGGCCGACTGGCGCAGCGCACGCACCTCGCCCAGCGGCGTGTCGGTCCACATGGCGGGATCCAGCCCGTCGTCTTCCCAGAAGGGCTGCTCGGCTTGCAGGACGATCTTGGTGATCATCATCGAGGGCAGCGTTTTCGTCGCGCGCGCGAGCACCGGCGGCAGGACCGGGTCGAAACCCACCCAGCGCAATGGGGCGACGGGCAGCGTGCAGATCGCGTGCCGCGCCAGGTGCCGCCCGCCGTCGTCGGTCAGGACTTCGACGCCCGCGCGGTCCTGCGCAATCCCGGCGACCCGCCGTTCCAGCAGCACGTCGCCCGGCAACGCGGCCGCCATGGCCTCGGGAAGCCGCTGGTTGCCGCCCTCGACCTTTGCGAACAGCGAGCCCAGTTGCCGCTGCACCTCGTTCCAGGCCACGCGGAAGTACCAGGTCAATATCGAAACATCGTGGGCCGATGTGCCGCGGCCGATGTTGGTCTCGTAGTTCTGCGCGATCGTACCGTCGCTCCAGCCCACGGATTTCAGGAACTCGTAAACCGACTCGTCCAGCACGGCGCTTTCCGGCAGCAGCCACTCGTCGTGACTGGCCAGCGGATTGTTGGCCGTCACGACTTTCTCGAAGAACCGCCGGCCGGGAAACTCGCCCTTCGAACCGGCCGGCAGCAGGTTCAGCGGGTGTTCCGGCCAGGCCGCGCGCGGAATGATCTCGCCTTTCAGCGCGATTTCCGGTTTCGACAGGCCGCTTTTCGACGAATGGTCGATCAGGCGCAGGCCCAGCCGCTGCGCGGTGGACTGCACCCGCGCATACCCACCGAGAATGCTGTCGCCGCCCGCTTCCGGCGCTCCGGGAAGGTCGTAGAAGCTTTCCAGGCGCCCGCCCAGGCGGTCCTGCGCCTCCAGCACCGTGACCGTGGCGCCCTCTTCGGCCAGCAGCGAGGCCGCGTAGAGCCCGGAGAGCCCGGCGCCGATCACGATGACGTCCGACTGCGTCGTGGCGCGCACGGCGTTGGGCCAGCCGATCGCGGGTGCGACCGCGGTCGCGCCCAGGCCCTTGAGCGCTTGCCGCCGGCTGATGCGTCGTGTCATGGAGTCAAAGTGTACGCCCGGCGCCGGAAGGTGTCCCGTAAACTTGTCCGCCCTATGAACGCGGAATGGTCGATGCACCGAAGGCGGCTGCTGGGCATGCTGGGCGGCAGCGCCGTCCTCGCGGCCGGCTGGGGCGCGGATTCGGCCGCCGGCGCAACGACCGATGGAGATGCGGCGCTTGATATCGACGACCCGGGATCGCGCGTGCGCACCTTCGTCAAGGCCAGCGCGCGGCTGGATGCCGGGCGCGTGATCTGGGCCACGCGCGCCGAGGTCTATGCCTTTCTGCCGCCCGATCAGCTCGTGCCGGCCGTGCGGGTGAAAGGCTGCGAGCAGCAGTGGATCCGGCCGCTCTCGGATACGGAATTCCTGAGCTTCGACAGCCTGGTCAGCTACTACTGCGATTTCGAAAGCGACCAGGTGATGCGCGAGTTCGACAACCCGTTCACGGGCGCGCGCAACGCGGTCCGGCCCAATATCAGCCGCATGACCGAGGGGCGGGAGATTTCGCCGCGCGGCGTGGTCTATCGCGTCATGCGCAGGGCCTACCCGGAGTTCTACGCGGCTTCGGATTTCGATGTCGTGATCCGGCAGGTCGGCGGCACCGTGTCGTTCCAGGGCGAGAACCGGTGGCCGGACGAGTTCATTCGCCCGCCGGCGGGATCGAAGCTCAGCATGTTCGCGCGCAGCAGCGACCTCGCCGACCCGGACCGCAGCAGCGTGCCGGCCAACTTCGCCGGCCACGTCCTGATGCCGTTTTTTCCGTGGATGGAGATGGCGGACCGTCCCGGCCACCTGCTTTGGCACGTGCAAGGCTATAAGATCACGTCCCTTGAGGACCTGGACGAGGACTACCTTGCCGCCGCGCACGCCGACCTGGGCGACCGATTCGAACAGTCGCCCGAATTCGACAGCGAGCCTTCGCGGTTCGCGCGCAGGCTCAAGGCGATGGGGCGTTTGCAGGATTAGAGGGGATGCATGAACAAGAACGACAGATTTTTAGTTGATCGGCGCGGGCTGCTGGGCGCGGCCGGGCTGGGACTGCTGCCGGGAATCGCGGGATTCCTGCCGGAGACGGGTTTCGCGACGGAACTCGAGGATTCGCCGGACCTCAAGGACCCCTGGATGCTGGACCCGCAGAAGACCTTCCACAATTTCCTGCGCTCCATGGGCGACCTGTCGGGCCGGATCTCGCCGCAATGGTGGCGGGGCGCCTACCTGGCTATCTACGAAGACCGCCATCCCGAACTGTTGTTCCGCCTGGAAGGCTGCGAGATGAAGCGCATCGTCGATCTCGGCGGCGGCGAATACCAGTTCCAGTACCGGATCTTCACCTTGCTCAAGGACCCGGAAACGAACGAGACCTTGAGCGGCAAACCCTGGCGCAACCCGATTACCGGCGAGGAACTCACCGTCGAGCCGAATATTTCCGGCGCCCAGCGGGTCGTGTTTCACGATGAGCGCGGCATCGTCGAAAGGGACGAAAACTCGGGGTTCGAGGCAGTCATCCATCTGCTCTGGACCGCCCAGGGCGACTATGCGATGCACAACGGCTACAAGGACCGTCCCGAAGGGCGGCCGATTCCGATGAAGGAGTTCGCTACGGGCTTTCTGAGCCGGGCGGCGGCGGCCGATTTCGCCACGCCGCGCCTGGAGACCCGGTTCAACTCGACCTTCGTCGCGCCGTTTCAGCGCTGGATGAAGATGCCGGCGGATGCGGGCATTGCCGTCTGGCACGCGTCCGGGCACAAGGCGCGCGACGTCGAGAGCCTGCCGCCGGAGTACCTGGAGCAATTGCATCATTACCGTCCTGAAATGAAGGAGTGGATCGGCGAGGACGGCAAGGCGTGACCGCGCCCGGCATTCCCGGCCATTCGGGGGCCAACCAGCTTGAGCTGAAGACGCCGCTGCACACGATGGTGGCCTTCGGGGTCGGCAACATTCCCGACAGCATCAAGAACTGGTCCTGGAACGCCTTCGTCCTGTTTCTCTATGCCCAGGTGCATGGCCTGTCGGGCACATTGACGGGCATCGCAATTCTGATTGCGCTGATCGTCGATGCCATATCCGATCCTTACGTGGGCTTCCTGTCCGACCGCGCCCAGGGCTGGAAGTACGGACGCCGGCACACCCTGATGATGTTTGCCGTCGTGCCTTTCGGGTTTTGCTTCTATGCCCTGTTCGTGCCGCCGGCAGGGCTCGGTCAGTACGGCCTGTTTGCCTGGCTGCTGCTCTTCGCCATTCTCAACCGGCTGTTCATTACCTTGTTCCACGTGCCCTACAAGGCCGTGGGCGCCGAGCTCAGCCGCGACATCACCGTGCGCCCGCGAATCAAGGCTTTCGGCACCGTCGGGATGCAGGGAGCCCGCATCGGCCTGCCGCTGCTGGCCTTCGGCTACTTCTTTTTTGAAAGCGCCGCTTATTCGCGGGGACAACTGGACCCGTCCAACTACCCGCCCTTCGCCGCCGCCTTCGCGGCGGTCGCAGTCCTTGCGATGGTGATCAACATCGCCGGAACGCTCAAACCCGTCGTCGGGATCGAACGGCTGGAGCCGCCAAGGCCGAAGCCTCGCATCGGGCCGGTCGCGGCCCTCAAGGCCGTCGTCTCGGCCATGACCGTTACGCCGAATGTCCGCCGTTCGCTGTTGCTGGCCATCGTGGTGTTCTTCGCCATCAGTTCCATCTCGGTGCTGCGGGTGCACCTGATCACCTATCTGTGGCAAACGCCGGCCGACCTGACCGGGTGGCTGGCCTCGGCCCAGGCCATCGGCGCCGCCACCGGGGCCATCGTCCTGCCGTTCGCGGTCAAGACGCTGGACCGCAAGCGTTGCATTGCGGTGGGCATGTGCGGATACACCGGCCTGACGGCGCTGGCGGTGCTGCTGCCGGTGTTCGGGCTGCTACCGCCGCCGGCGTCCCGGGAACTGGCCTTTGCGCTGATCGGCATGTTCATGGCGGCGGGCGTATTGCTGGGCGTATACCTGGTGGCCATCGCATCGCTGGGCTCCGATGTGGCCGACGAGCACGAAGTCAACACCGGCAAGCGCCAGCAAGCGCTGATCAGCGGGTTCGGGAGTTTCGCCATCAAGACCGCCGGCGCGGTCATGGTGTTGTTGACCGGAATCTACCTCGATATCATCGGCTTTCCGGCGGGCGCGCCGGTGGGCTCGGTTCCCTGGGAAAAAGTGGAAGCGCTGGCGTATTTCTCCGCCGGATTCTGCGTCCTCGGGTGCTTCCTGGTGCTGTGGGTGGCATCACTGTTCGACGTATCGCTGGACAAGCAGCGGGAAATCAACCGGCGGCTGCAGGCCATGCTGAAAGCCGAGGGCACCAGTACGGCATGAACCGGCTAGCCGGAATGAATCAATCGGGAGTGCAAACATGCTGATCATTTCTCAAAGGGCCTGGAACGCCCGGGACACCGCCGCGCTCGCGGCTTATATCGAAGGCGCCATGAAACTGGTGCGCCGCCGCCAGCTCGACCCGAAGGCGGAGCCTCTGCTGCTGCTGCCGCAGGCCGTTCCTGCGGACGACGCGCCCGAACGGGACGCGCTGCTCGCCGCGCTGGGCGACATTGCCGCATCCGAAAAAGTGATGCTTGCGGGCGCCGCCGGCGTGGCGGGCAAGGCCGGCGTCGCGACCATCGGATTCCTGCTCTCGGCCGAGGGCGAGCCGCTGCTCACGGCGCCCAAGATTTCTCCGGACCTGGTGACCGGGTTCGGCGAGGATGCGACCGCCGCCACCGGGCAGCCCGCCGAGTTCAAGGTTGCGAGCACCGGCATCGGCCAGGTGGGCATACTGCCGGGCGAGGACGTGCTGTTCGCGCACTATGCGCGTGCGCTCACCTGGGCCGGCGCCGAGGTCATCCTCAACCCGGTGGCCGAGGTCGGCGATCACCTGTTCGAGTCGCGCCGCAACGCCCGCCGGGCCCGCGCCTGGGAAAACACCTCCTATGTGGCCGTGGCCGGGGCCGTGGGCGGGACGCCGAACGGGCCCGCCTGCTCCAGCCTGATCGATTTCGCCGGCGCCACGACGCACGCCGCCGGAGAGGCGGACCTGCTGCTGCCCGACCTCGATATTGAACGTCTGAGGCGCCGGCGCAACGACATCTTCGCCGTGCAGCCGCTGCATCTCAGGGCCAACCTCTACGCCGACGGCTACGGGAGGCTGATCGAGCGGCGTCCCGAAGAACTGCCGAGCCCGCCGCGGGGCCGCGACGCGTGGATCGACGAGTGCGAGCGCAGGCTGGCGCAAAACCCCGCCCCCTCGCGGACCGACCGCATCGAGCAATACGACGTGATCCTCACGCAGACCGTCGGCAAGATCATCAAGCGGGAGCACGACGCGGACGATCTCAGGCGCGACAACACGCAGCGGGCGCTGCGGCTGGCCGAGCGGCTGGCGTCGAACCCGAGCATCAAGCTGGCCGTGTTCCCCGAGTTCTTCATGCACGGCCAGGGCGGACACGGCTTTCGCTCGCCGATCACGCTGCAGCGCCTGGCCATCCGCTACCCGGGCCCGGAAATGGAACTGCTGCAGGATTTCGCGCTCAAGCACAAGATCTTCATTGCCGGGTCCACCTTCGAGATCGACGACCGGCTGCCCGGGCACGTGTTCAACTCGGCCTTCATCCTGGACGACACCGGGAACCTGATTCATCGCTACCGCAAGATCCAGTGCGCCGACGTCTGGGGTTCGCTGCCGGACACAACGCCGAGCAGCGTCTATGACCGCTACCTGGACATCTTCGGTTACGACTTCCTGTTCCCGGTGGCCGATACGCGCATCGGCAGGCTGGCGACCATGGTCTGCTTCGACCAGGCGCATCCGGAAATCGCGCGCATGCTCACGAAATACGGGGCCGAAGTGATCCTTCATCCCACCTCCGAGGGGCACGGCAGCCAGCGGTCCGGCTGGGACGCCGCGCGCATGACGCGCGCTTTCGAGAACACGGCCTACGTGCTCTCTCCCATGCCGGGGTCGGAGTTTTTCCATCACGGCAACGGCGAGTTCCCGACCAGCCAGATGCGCGGGCACACGAAGGCCGTCAACTTCGACGGCACGATCCAGGGCGTGGCCGACGGGCCGGGAGGTTGCATACTCACTGCGACAGTGGACCTGAAGGCACTGCAAAGGGCCCGCGCAAACGCCCTGACGAACCTGCCGCTTTGGGACGACCCCGAGGTCTATGCCCATATCTATGCCGGCGAAGTCGGACTGCCGAACAACCTCTGGGGACCCGATCCGCTGGAGAACCCCTACGTCGGTTTCGGTCCGCTGAAGGAGCGCCTCGAGAGCTACTACGCGCGGGGCGTGTTCGTGCGGCCCAGCGGCGTCGATCCGGACGCGCCGGTCACTTCGAGCCGCGTCTATGGGCCGGCCCTCAAGCCCAGGGAAGCCACGCGGCTGGCGGACCAGGAGCGGCTGGAAGGCGAATCGATCCAGGTGTAGCCCCCACAGGAGCTGAGTCGTGAAGCGCAGGCAGGTCCTCAAGGGAGCGCTCTCGCTTTCCGCGCTGACGCTCTCCTACCCGCTGCTGCGCCCGGCCAGGAGCCTTGCGGCGGAAAAAACCTCGGTGGTCGTGATCGGCGGGGGGCTGAGCGGACTCAACTGCGCGCTTCTGCTGTCCGATTTCGGCCTTGACGTGATCGTGCTGGAAGGCTCGCAACGCGTCGGCGGGCGGGCCTACACGGCCGACGGCGTTGAAACGCGCCCCGAATACGGCGCCAGCCAGATCGGCCGTTCGTACGCCCGTGCGCTCGACCTCTGCTCGCGCCTGAACCTGGAGCTCATACCCCAGGACCGCTTCATCATGCCGATGTCCAACTGCGTGGACGGAACCTGGGTGCGGTCCGAGGACTGGGCCGACTCGCCGGTCAACAAGCTGGCGGACGGCGAGCGCGAGATACCGCCGTCGCTGGTGGGCATGACGCTGCTGGGCCGGCTGAACCCGCTCAAGGAACTGGATGACTGGCTTTCGCCCGAGTTCTTTTCCTACGACGTCCCGATGCTCGAATTGCTGCAAAAGAGCGGCGCCTCGCCCGAGGCTATCCGGCTCGCGGGCTACTACCTGGACCTGCGCACGACTTCCAGTCTCGCCATCATGCAGGAGCGCACCCGCACCGTGTTCGACGCGAATTTCGGCCGGTCGCAGTCGGAGAGCACGGAAACTGCGTTCGGCCTGGGGGGGACCAACGAGGAGGGCGAGGAGATTCCGGCAATCCGCAACATCGCCGGCGGCACGTCGAGGCTGCCCGAAGCCATGGCCGCGGCGCTCGGCGACCGGGTCCGGCTGGGCAAGATCGCCGCGGCCATCGACCTGTCCGGATCCGGCGCCGAGGTCCGCTGCCTGGACGGCAGCCGCTACCGGGCCGATTTCGTGGTGTCCGCGGTGCCGTTCTCGACGCTGCGCAATATTTCGGTGTCGCCGGGTTTCTCCGGGCGCCAGGCCGAAGCGGTCCTCTCGCTGGGCTACCGCGGCACGACCCGCGCCTACGGCCTCGTCGAGGAGCCGTACTGGGAAGAGGACGGCCTCGAACCCTCGTTCTGGACCGACGGCACCGTGCAGACGATGTGGGTCATGGAGAAACGGCCGGGAGAGGACCGGCACCGTTTCATCCTGACCTTCACCGGCATGACCTCGGCACGGATCGACCAGTTGCCGAACGACCAGGCCCTGGCCCTGATCGAATCCGAAATCGCCCGCGTCCGGCCGGCAGCCGCGGGCAAGTTCCGCTTCATGGCCCTGTACGGATGGCGCAAGCATCCTCTGATCCAGGGCTGCCGCCACATGTTCGCGCCCGGCCAGATCGCCCGCTTCGCCCGGGAGATGATCGTGCCGCATCACCGGTTACACTTCGCCGGCGAACATACGCGGCGAATGGAGTTCGGAATGGAGTCGGCGCTGGAAAGCGGCGAGCGGGCGGCGGTCGAGATCCTTCAGCGGGCATGAATAAAGCAATGAAAAAAAACACGTTTGGCGCATGCGTCCTGTGCGCGATCCTGTTCCTCGGATTCGCAGTCCTGCCTGCAACGTTTGCAGCCGACGATGCGGCGCCGGCCAGCGACTCCGCGACGGCCGAGCCGCCGGACCCCCGGATGGTGGCGCGCGGCAAGCGGCTTTACGTGTTCTGCCGGGCCTGCCACGCGACCGAGGAGGTCGAGGGCAGCAAGATCGGGCCGAACCTGGCGGGCATCATGGACCGGCCGGTGGCCATCCTTGAGGATACGTTGTATTCCGACGCGTTGAAGGCCCAGGACTTCGTCTGGGACGAAGAAAAACTCGATATCTGGCTACTGCGACCTGCCACCCTGGTCCCCGGCACATCCATGGCCTTCGCCGGCCTTCCCCGCGAGGAAAACCGCGCGGCGATCATCGCCTACCTGAAAACGCTCTAGCCGGAAGTAGCGGCCGGCGCGCCTCCCGGAGCGGAGATGCTCAGGCGGTAGGTCGCCGCCAGCGCCAGCAGCAGGCAGGCGCCGGATGCAATCAGCGCCACGCCCGGACCGGCGGCGCGGGCCACCGCCCCCCAGATCAGGCCGCCGCCGGCCAGGCTGGCGGTCCCGAGCGTGTAGATGAACGACAGGCCGCGCCCGCGAATGGCCGGCTCGAGCTGCATCTGGGCGGCAACCATGATGCTGTTCAGGCAGAACAGCCAGCTCGCCCCGATGCAGGCCAGCAGCGGCCCTGCCTGCAGCGGCTCATCGACCACCCCGAACAGCATGATGCAGACCGCGCCCACCACAAGGCCGCCGTTGAGCCTGTTGTTGAGCCGCCGGTAGCCCAGCCTCGCGATGACGAGCACGCCCAGCAGCGAGCCCGCACCGAAGCAGCCGTACATGATCCCGTAGGTCTCGCTGTTGTCGAAGCGCACGGCCATCAGGGCGGGAACCGCCGCCGCACAGGCGAAGAAGATGGACAGCCGGATGAGTATGTTGCGCTTCCACGGCGTCAGCGCCGCGAACAGCACGCCCTCCTTCACGGCGGCAAGAAACCCTTGCGGTTTCGCCGCTGGATCGCCCTGCTCGGGGCGATAGCGCATGAACAGGAACAGAAGAACGATCAGGGCCATGATGGCCGTGTTGAGCGCCAGGACCGCGGCCACGCCCAGGCCGGCAATGATCGCTCCCGCGAGCGCCGGGCCCACCAGGCGGGACCCGTTCTGGGCCACGTTGTTGAGACTCACGGCCGCCGGAATCTGTTCCGTTTGCACCATGTCGGGTATCAGCGCGGCGATCGCGGGCATGCGCATCGACAGCCCGACGGAAATCAGCGGCAGACAGACCAGCAGGGACAACGGCGTAATCCGGCCGGTCCAGGTCAGCCAGAACAGGACGCCCAGGCTTAAGGCAAGCCAGGCATGGGTCCACATCATCCCGCGCCGCCGGTCCGACAGGTCGGCGATCACCCCGGCGGGAATGACCAGGAACATGATCGGAAGCTGAAGAACGGTATAGACGGACGCGACCAGCAAGGGGTCGGCGTCGGTCATCACGCGCATCTGCCAGGCGCAGGCCACCTCCGTCATCCAGAATGCCGTCAGCGACAGTGTGTTCGCCCCCCAGAGCATGGAGAAGCCCGGGTTGCCCAGCGGCGCCAGAAGGCCGGGCGTTTTGGTCGATTGACTCACACCGCCGCCATCATGGACTCTGACGAAGAGGCTTCGAAACTCGCACCAATGCGTTTGGCGGTCTCCTGCAGCCGGGGCAGCAATTTGTCCTTTTCGGCCGCCCGAGTCACGGCCTTCCGGATATAGCGCGCACTCAGGCTGGCCAGAATCTGTCCTCGTGCGAACACCGGAACGGCCATGGCTCCCCAGGTAATCGACTCTCTTTGAAGACGGCTGGTATCAAAGCCCGTTTGCCTGATCTTGCGCAGGCGTCGCGCCACGGCGGCCGGATTTCTGGAGGAAAAATCCTCAGGCTTGCGCGATTTTTGCAGCACCTGGATCAGGATGTCGCGCTGCTGGGCCGAGCAGTAAGCCATGTACACGCGCCCGGTGGCGGTGGACAACAGCCCCACCCGCCTGCCCGGCAGGTAGCGTCGTACCGCCAGCGGACTATCGGGATCAGTGGTTTCGCGCAGCACCATCGAGGGGCCGGACAGGGTTGCGATTGCAATGGGCCATAGCAATTCGGCCCCCAATTCCTTCATGTGCGGCTTGGCGCACACCGAGACCCAGGTCTCCTGTTCAAAGCCGCAACTCAGCGCAAGCACTCGTTCGGCAGGCCGATACACATGGGTATTGGAGTCGTTCAGGACCATGCCGGCCTCGCAAAGCGTTTGCAGGAGCCGATAGCAGGTGGGCCGCGGCAGCTCCAGGGCGTCCGCAATTTCCGAATTGCGGGCTTCCCCCAAAGCATTCAATTGCTCCAGGATGGATAGCGCCTTGATCGTGGTCGTGCTTATTCGGACCTTATGCATCCGGCGATCAGCCTCAACATGGGTAGGCGGCAAAGCTTACCAACAATCCCCCAAGAATATTTCACATAGTGACATCCCTATTTTCGGGGCATGGTAAATTGCTCTTATCAGGAGTCTTTTCGACTCCTGAAGCCACAGAATTGGAGAGTCCCCGCATGAAACCACGACATTGCCTGATACCGATAGCCGCAAGTGTGCTTGCTTTTCCCATCAGTCAGCCGTCGTTCGCCCAGGGCGTGGAGCTCGAGGAAATCGTCGTCACGGCGCGCAAGCGCAGCGAATCGCTGCTGGAAATTCCGATCACCATTGACGCGTTCAGCGCGGAGCAGATCGAGAGGGCCGGCTACACGACCATCAGGGACCTCGTTACCGCGGTGCCGGGCGTGCAGTACGAGAGTTACGAGGCCGAGGGGCGGGGCGATTCGCCCAGTTTCCGCGGCGTTTCCACCAACACCGGCGACCCCACGCTTCAGAATTCCTCCAAGTTCATCGACGGCGTCTACATGTCCGGTTCGCTCTACACCGTGATGCTGGACAATATCGAGCGGGTCGAGGTCACCAAGGGCCCGCAAAGCGCCCTGTTCGGCCGGGCATCGTTCTCGGGCGCCATCAACTACATCACCAAGAAGCCCACCAACGATTTCGAGGGCAACCTGCGCCTCTCGATCGCCGAGGAAAACGAATACCAGGTGAGCGGCTCGGTTTCCGGCCCGCTGGCCGAGGACAGGGTGCTGTTTCGCGTGAGCGCCGCAACCTTCAGCCAGGGCAGCCCGTACACCAACATCACCAACGGCGCGAAGATGGGCCAGCAGGACATCGACTCCGTTTCCGCGACGCTGCGCGTGACGCCGTCGGAGCGGCTCACCGGCGACCTGATGGTGAGCTACACCGACGCCCAGTTCGGCGAAGCTGCACGGGCGACGACCGCGCTGAACATGGGAGAACTGGCGTTTCCCGACGTGACCATGATTGGCGGCGGCACCCAGCAGCTTGACAATCCCGGAATCGCCTCGGAAACCACTCGCGTCAGCCTGAACGTGAATTACGAAATGGCGAACGGCTACGAACTGAGCCTGATCGCCGGCATGGGGCAGGAAGACACGGTCAACGAGTCGGACGGCGACTACGCGCCGGCAGTAAACCTGGCATTTCTCTGGTTCCTCTGCGTCGGTCCCTACGCCGGCCCCGGATGCGAACTGTTCCAGACGGTGACCGAGCGCGAAATCGAGTCGAGTTTTGCGGAAGTCCGCATCGCGTCCCCGGATGACGGACCGCTGCGCTGGCTGGCCGGCGTCGCCTGGTTCGACGAGGATTTCAATACCGCCCGGATCCGCAATTTCCGCCAGCCGCCGTCGTTCAAGACCTCCACCACGATGTCGGCATTCGGTTCGGTGTCCTACGACGTATCCGACAGCCTGACGCTGAGTCTGGACGGGCGCTTCCAGGGCGAGGAGATCAATCTTGATGTCCCCGAGCGGAATCGCAGCCAGTCGGACGAATTCGATTCCTTCCTGCCCCGCCTGCTGGCCGAGTACCAGCTCAGCGACGACACCCTGCTCTATTTCAGCGCGGCCAAGGGCAACAAGCCCGGCAACTTCAACGCCTCCGCGCCGCCCGGTCTTCTGATCGTGGACGAAGAGGAAATGTGGAACTACGAGTTCGGCACCAAGCTGTCCGCGATGGAAGGCCGGCTGAACTTCCAGGCGGCGGGCTACTTCATCGACTGGACCAACCAGGTCTATCGCTTCAACGACCCGGACCCGAACTACGGGAGCTACTTCATCAACGCCGGGGAAACCGACGTGATGGGCGCGGACTTCTCCGTGGCCGCCATCCTGAGCGAGTGCTGGTCGGCGAGCCTGGGCTATAGCTGGATCGACACCGAATTCCAGGTCTTCGAGTCGAACAACGCCATTACGGTGCTCGGCGACGCCGACGTGTCCGGGAACGAGACGCCGCGCACGGCGAACAACTCGCTGTTCGCGTCGGTTCAATACACTTCGCCCTTCAGCGGGTTCGGCGGCGACAGCCAGGTGTTTGCCGGACTGGACGTGAGCTACCGCAGCGAAATGTTCATCGACGAGCTGAATCTCGAGACGATCGAGCCGCGCACGCTGGTCAACGTCCGCGGCGGCATCGATACCGGCACGCTCCGGCTCACGGCGTTCGTCAACAACCTCTTCGACAACGATTCGCTCACCACCGGGTTCCGGTTCGGCGCCGTGGCGCTGGTGGGCCTGCCGATGCCGCGCCAGGCGGGCGTGAGCGTTAGCCTCGACTTCTGATGGGCGAAGCCATGCTGCCGGCCGTGGCGGAGTTCATCGCTGGGCTGCGGGACCTGCACGGGAACGAGCCGGACGAGGCGGCGCGCTGGAGCAAGGCCGCCGACCTGCTGAGGGAGTTGCTGGCGGACCCCGATCTGAAGGCTCACGCGGAGAGCTGGCCCACGAGTCCGGCCAAGCTGGGACTGGAGGGCAAGCACGCCAACCTGCTGTTCTACGAGGACCCGGACTACGGGTTCGTCATCAACGGGCTGATCAAGAAGCCCGCGGCGAAGACCACCGTGCACGATCACGGCCTTTCCTGGACGCTTTACGGCGTGCTGGACGGCGCCGAAGAGGTGCTGCGTTTTCGCCGCACCGACGGCGGCAAGCCCGGCGATCTGCCCAGCCGCGCCGAAGTCGAAGCCACCGAGACCGTCCGGGTGGGCACGGGCCACGTGGATTGCATCGGCCCCTGGGAGATTCACGCGGAATACAACGACGACCAGGCGCGGACGACTGCAGTGATCGTGCGCAGCCAGAAGAGCGGCTCCTTCGTGCAGAACATCTTCTATCAGAAGGACGGTTCGGTGGAACAGTACTACGGGCCTCAGCAGATTCCCTGGCGCCTGGGCTGAGCGCCGCTTGTCGGAAAACGTATTCCCGCTTCCGGGCCCGTTCCGGGCGCAGCGCATCGTCGAGATGCAGGGGGCGCTGCATTCGGCGGAGGCCCTTTTCCCGAGCGCAACCCGCAAGGAATTGCGGGCCACCGACGCGGCGAACGACCCGCGCCTTTACGACCGGGGCCGCGATTTCCTGGTCCTTTCCTATCACAGCATCGTGCTGCGCACGCCGGGCCTGACGATCCTGGTGGACTGTTGCATCGGAAACGACAAACCGCGGCCGCGCAACGCCAAATTTCACCAGCGCCGCGGTACCTTTCTCCAGGACCTGGCCGCCGCCGGTGTGAAGCCGGAAGACATCGACGTCGTGATGTGCACCCACCTGCACGTCGATCACGTCGGCTGGAACACCCGGCTCGAGAACGGCGAATGGGTGCCCACTTTTCCGAACGCGCGCTACCTGTTCGCTAAAACGGAAGTGGAGCACTGGCAGGAGGTCCTCAAGAGCAGCCCCGCCGACGAAGTCAATCACGGATCGTGGGCCGACAGCGTCGCGCCGGTCTTCGATGCGGGACAGGCGGTGGTGGTGGGGATGGACCACGAAGTCGCCGAGGGGATCGACCTGATCGGGGCGCCGGGCCACACGCCGGGCAACGTGATCGTGAGGCTCGAAGACCGCGGCGAGCGCGCCTACCTGACCGGCGACGTGATCCATCATCCGGTCCAGGTCGAGCGGCCGGAGTGGTCGAGCTGCTTCTGCTGGGACCCGGCAATGTCCGCGGAAACCCGCGTGAAGACGCTGGCCACCGTCGCCGAAGACGACGCCTGGCTGCTGCCGGCGCATTTCCCGACGCCCACGGCGGGCAGGGTCCGCAGCACCGCCTCCGGATTCCGGATGGCATGGTGATCATGAACCGTTGCGCGGTCCTGCTGCTTGCCCTCGGGCTGCTCGCGGGCTGCGCGCCGGACGACGCGCCAGTTCAAGCCCCGCCGGCGGCGACCGATGCGCCGGGCGACGCGAGCGCGCATAGCGTGCTCTCGCCCGATGGCGTGAGCATCCGTTACGACGACCTCGGAGCAGGCGATCCCGCGCTGGTGTTCGTGCATGGCTGGAGCTGCGACCGCAGCTACTGGTCCGGACAGCTCGAGCACTTCGCCCAATCGCATCGCGTCGTGAACATCGACCTGGCCGGTCATGGCGACTCGGGGCTGGACCGCACCGTGTGGACCATGCAGGCCTTCGGCGAAGACGTTTCCGCGGTCGTCAACGCGTTGGACCTTCACAATATCGTGCTGGTCGGCCACTCCATGGGCGGCAAGGTCATCGTCGAGGCCGCCAGGCAGCTCGGCGACCGCATTATCGGCGTAGTGGGCGTGGACACTTTTCACCGCGGCGGCCGCGAAACGCCCCGGGAACAGCAGGAAGAAGTGTTCGAACAGCTCGCCGACGACCAGGCGGGCTTCATCTCGAGCTTCGTGGACCGCACTTTCGTCGAGCAAAGCGACCCGGCCATCAAGGAATGGGTTAAGGCGGACATGGCGGCGGCGCCCTACGCCTCGGCGGTCGGGGCACGGCGGGCCAGCGGCAGCTACGACGCCGCATCGGCCGTCGCATCGCTTGACGTGCCGTTCGTGCTGATCAATTCGGACTTCCTGCCCACGGATACCGCGCATATCGAAGCCAATGCGAAGCAATTCCTGTTTCTCGAGATGTCCGAAGTCGGGCACTTCCTGATGATGGAGGACCCGGAGACGTTCAACGCCCTGCTGTCCGCGGTGATCGCGGATATAAGATGAGCGGCACTTCCAGAGGCGGAGGCGCAATGGGCACGGCAATCAATCGGAGGGACTTCGTGAAGGCGGGAGTGGCGGCGGGCTTAAGCGCGGGCGTCGTCCGCGCCGCCAGGGCTGCCGCGGACCCCGACGTGATCGTGATCGGAGCGGGCCTTTCCGGGCTCAATGCAATGCTACTGCTCGAAGAACTGGGAGTGCGGGCGATCTGCCTGGAGGGGCGCGAGCGGCCCGGTGGGCGCTTGCTCAGTGAGCCCAACGTGGCCGGCAATCCGGAATGGGGCGGCGATTCCATTCTCGGCGCCTATGCCCGGATGCAGGACACCGCCAGTCGCCTCGACATTCCGCTGATCGACCATCACGCGCGCAGGGACATGTCGCCGGAAGCCCATCGCGATCCGGCCCGGGTGGAACTGGCGCTGGGCGGCCAGGTCATTCCCCGGGAGCAATGGCCGACGCATCCGCTCAACGACATGCCGGCCGGGGCACGCGACCGCTTCCCCGGGCGCGGTTACTTCCAGAGCGTGATTGCTCAGCACAATCCGCTGGCCTCGTTTGCCGATTGGATGGAGCCGGAAAGCGCGCAATACGATGGCTCGGCCTACGAGTTCTTCAAGGAGCTGGGCTGGAGCGACGCGGCCATCGAATTGAACTACAACACCAACGTGCAGTACGGCACGTCGGCCCACGACGTTTCCATGCTCATGTGGTACTTCGTCCAGGCCTGGTTCAAGCTGCAAAGCGACGTGGCGCGCGTAGCCTACAAGGTCCACGGCGGCAACCAGCGATTCACCGACGCCATGGCGAACGCGCTCGGCGGCGACGTGCACTACGGCAAGCGGGTCATCGGCATTCGCAACAACGAATCGGACGTGGAAGTGCATTGCCACGACGGCAGCGTTTACCGGGCGTCGCGCGTGATCTGCTCGCTGCCCATCCCCACGATGCGCTGGGTGAAGTTCGACCCGCTGCTGCCGCCGGCCAAGGCCAAGGCGATTCAGACGGTGCAGGTGCAGAAGATCACGAAGGTCATCATGGTGCCCACGAGCCCGTTCTGGGAGGAGGACGGACTCAATCCCGCGATGTGGACCGACACGGACGCGGGCGAGATTCGAGCGCTGCGCGAAGGCGAGGATTCGAACTCCGTGACCTGCCTGATGGCCTGGGCGCGCGGGCACCTGGCAGACCGCCTGGATACCCTGGGGCACGAGGCCGGGATGGCCCAGGTGCTGTCCGCCTACGAACAGTTGCGCCCCGCAGCCAAAGGCAAACTGGAACTCGCGGGCGCCAAGTCCTGGCAGACCGATCCCTTCGCGGGCGGCGACTGGGCGATATGGGCGCCCGGGCAGGTGATCGAGTGCCTGCCCGCTTTGATCGAGCCGGCCGGGCGCATCCATTTCTGCGGAGAACACACGGCCACCGCCAATCGCGGCATGGAGGGCGCGATGGAGTCCGGCGAGCGGGTCGCCTTCGAGGTCTGGGACCTGCTCTAAGCGGCCGCGGCCGCCGACCCCGTCCTGACGTCAGAGGACCAGAAACGGGTCCCGTTCGGTGTTGTACGGCTCGTAACCGCTCTTCGTGACCCGGAAGAGGTCCTCGTTGTGGCCGGAGCCCCAGCCGACTTCGAGGTAGGGCAGGTCCACGGTCAGCGTCATGTTCTCTTCGAGCACGTGGTCGAAGGCGTCAACGCCGAAGTTCGGCATGCGCATGGGATTGTCGTCATGCTGCAGGCCCACCGAGTGGGGCGTCACGAACACCGCGTGCTCCGGCATGCCGGCCTTGATCATCGTGTCGAGGCCGATCCGGCGCAGCGTCGAGTACTTCACGCCCGGCTTGATCGCGTCGAACACCGCTTCGCGGGCCAGTTGGTTGGCGCGCCGGCGCATCTCGACTTCCTTCGGCGGATCGCCGAAGAAGAAGGTGCGCGCGATGTCGCCCATATAGCCCTTGTAGTTGCTCACGCAGTCGATCAGATACGGCTTGCCGGCCACCAGCACGCCGTCGTCGGGGAAGTTGCCGCCCGGCATGCCGGCGATGACGTTGTTGACGCGATTGCCGCGGATCGCACACTCGGCCAGAAAGATCTGCTCCACGTCGGTATGGCGCATGCCGGGCTCCAGCGCGTTGATCGTGGCCATGCAGGCCTCGCCGTTGTTCCAGCTTCCGAGCTTCTGATAGGAGAGTTCCTGCGGCGTCTTGACCATGCGGATAAGCTGGATCACGCCGTAGCCGTCGACGCATTCCACGTCCGGGAGGTCGGTCTGCGCGAGGAACCGGGCGATACGCATGTCGTCCACCGCTACGCGGCCCCTGGTGATGCCCTGGGCCTTCAGCGCGCGGGCCAGGCCCCAGGCGGCGCTGGCGGCAATGTCGTCGCGGAAGCTGTCCGAGGCGGCCTTCCAGCGCTGCTCGCGCGGCGTCAGCTCGACGTCGTCGCGAAAGTGATAGTGGCGGGTCGTCCCGCCCGTGGGTTCTTCGGGCAGGCCGTCGGTGTTGAACGCCGCCGCGTTCCAGCCGCCGTAACCGTAGGGCATGAGTTCGGCGGTCTCCCGGTCCCGGTTGGCGATGTCCCAGGCGGCAGACGATCCGGAAACCAGGTAGATCGGCATGTCCGGATCCGGCGACATCGTCGCGAAGCCGGGGTACTCGGTGATGAAGCGCACGCCGATTGTCCTGACGTTGGTCATGTAATAGACGTTGATCGGGTCCAGCGCGATAATCCCGGCAAGACCGTATTCCTCCATCACCGCGTAGGCGCGGTCCTTGTTGATCAGTGCCCCGCCTTCGATCTCCGGCTTCGGCGGTATGTGGCGCTTCGGCCTGTCCGCCGCTTTCGCCAGTGCGGGCGCGGCCAGCGCCGAGGCGGCGAGTCCGCCCAGCGCCGTGCGTCGGTTCACCTTCATGGCCATGGTCCATCTCCCGGTGGATGCCCTGCCCCGATGATACGCCCTGCCCGCCGCCGGTCCGGAAGGGAGCTTGCGGGGAAATCAGTATTCGACGGGGATTGCGTCCAGGCTGCGCCAGAGGTACCAGGAGGCGACGGACCGCCAGGGGCGCCAGGGCTCCGCTGTGGCGATCATTTCTTCGGGCGTCATCCGTTCTCCGTCGTTGTAGTGGCGCGCGACCGCCTTCTGGATGCCGATGTCGGTGACGGGCAGCACGTCCGGCCTCAGCAGGTGAAAGATCAGGAACATCTCCGCCGTCCAGCGGCCGATGCCCCTGATTTCGACCAGCGTGTCGATGACCTCCTCGTCGTCCATGCGATTCCATGACTTGCCGGCAAGGGCGCCGTCCCGGAATTGCTCCGCCAGGTTCACGAGATAGGACGCCTTGCGCCGCGACAGTCCGCACGCGCGCATCGCGTCCTCCGTTTGATTGCAAACCGCACCGGGCGTCAAATCGCCAATTGCTCCGAGCAGTCGCTGCCAGACGGCCTCGGCGGCATGAACCGAAATCTGCTGCGCGACGATGGAGCGCGACAGCGAATAGAACGCATCGTTGCGCGGCTGCAGAACCGACGCGCCTGCGGCGCGGATCAGCCTCGCAAGCACGGGGTCGGCGCGAAGCAGCGCGGCGCGCGCTTCGTTCCAGTGCGGGACGATCTGATTGCCGGCTTCGCTCATGAGCCGGGCATTCTGCCCTGTTTGAGGGCGGAATGCTGCGAGGGACAGGCCTCCGCTCCAGTGAGGAGCGTACAATTCTCCGGGTCTTTTCCGTCCGATCGGCGCCGGCGCACTCTTGACGCGCACGGTGCAGACACCCCAAGAGGAAGAATGAGCCAGCCCGCCGCCACCCCTGCCCTGCGTACGGGCGAGTTCGTGCCGCTCATCGCGCTGCTGATTTCGCTGGTGGCGCTGGCGATCGACGCGATGCTGCCGGCGCTGCCGGCGATCGGCGAGGACCTCGGGGTCGTGCATCGCAACGATGTCCAGTTCGTCATCACGGCGGTGTTCCTGGGGATGAGCGTGGGCCAGATCGTTTTCGGTCCGCTGTCCGACCGCATCGGACGCAAGCCGGCCATCCATGCCGGCCTCGTGCTGTTCATGGCCGGGTGCCTGATGAGCATTTTCGCGCGCAGCTTCGAGGTGATGATCGCGGGACGCGTGCTGCAGGGCATCGGCGTTTCGGCGCCGCGGGTGGTGGTCATGGCGCTGGTGCGCGATCAGTACGCGGGCCGTCAGATGGCTCGCCTGATGTCGTTCACGATGGGCGTATTCATCATCGTTCCCACAATCGCCCCGGCGCTGGGCCAGTGGATCCAGTTTCTCAGCGGCTGGCGAGCGATATTCGCCGTGTTCTTTGCCGTCGCCGCGGTCGGCTTTCTCTGGTTCGCGATTCGCCAGCCCGAAACGCTGCCCTCGGAACGCCGGCGGCCGCTGTCCCCGCGCGCAATCGGCAATACGGCGGTGGAAGTCGTCAAGATCCGGATCGCTCTCGGATACACGCTGGCCAGCGGCTGCGTGTTCGCGCCGTTTTTGGCCTACCTAAGCACGGCGCAACAGATCTTCCAGGACGTATACGGCACCGGCGCGCTGTTTCCCTTCTATTTCGGGGTGCTGGCGCTGGCGGTGGGGGTCGCAACGTTCGTCAACGGCCGCCTGGTGATGCAGTACGGGATGCGAAAGCTGTCCCGGGGGGCCATGTCGCTGGCCACGATCGCGTCGGTCGTGGGACTGGGCCTGACCTTCGCCTTCGACGGAGTGCTTCCGTTCTGGCTGTTCATGGGCTACCTGCTGTTCGTGTTCGTGTGCGTTGGCCTGCTGTTCGGCAATCTGGGGGCGCTGGCCATGCAGCCCCTGGGGCACATCGCCGGCGTGGGTGCGGCGGTGGTCGCCTCGCTCTCCACGCTGGTTTCAGTTCCGCTGGGAGCGTTGGTGGCCTACATCTTCGACGGCACGCTCTATGCGCTGATCGCAGCCTACGTGGTGTTCGGCGTGGGAGCCCTCGCCGCCATGAAATGGGCCGACGAAGGCTGGATGCCCAAACGGCGCGGGGCGCCCCTGAAAGCAAGCGCCGATCTATAGCGCGCCGGTCACAAGCCCACAAGCTCGTTCAGCGCATCGAGGCGCGCGATCCACGGATCAGTGCGCGACTGAACGGCGTCGGGCGTGAAGTACATCGTGTTTTCGTACTCCGCCACCGGCCATTGCGGCAGGCCCTCGCCGTTGGGGTCGCCGCTGCGCGCGAAATTGGTCCAGTAGCGCATCATCCGTTGCGAAACGGCGCGTTGCGTCTCGTCCGGCTCGGTCGGATCGTAGTGATCGCCGGTGAAATTGCCGAACATGTACGGCAGGTCGCCCGCGTGATAGGCGCCGTAGATCGTTTCGCCGTTCAGTTCGCGCCGTTCCACATCCACGCCCGGCATCGCGAAGCGGTAGGCGTAGACGGCATTGCCCGCTTTCTCGTGCGCGACGGCAACGCCACGGTTTTGCGCATGAAACACGTAATCGCTGTACATGTAGGTATCGCGCTGCGTTTCGTTGCCGTAGAAAGGCGTCATTTCATCGAGCACGTCCTCACTCATGAAGCGGAGCAACTGCGCACGCTGCGCCTCCGGCGGGCCCATCGTGAACTCGGAGTCGGTAGCGCCGATCATCAGCGGCACTCTCGCCGCATCGCCCCGGTCGTAGACGGGCCAGAGGTCATCCGCAAGAACCACGCCGTCGGTGGCCAGGGAGATGAAGGTGCCGAAGTCGGTCGCCTCGACGATCTTCTCCGCGGGCTGCGCCCTGAGTTCGTCGAGGCCGGCCTCGGCCATTCCCAGCCGCTCCGCCAGTTCCACGCCCATCTCTTCAATGGACGACTCGCCCTCGCCTGTCAGGGAAGCGACCCGCGGCTGCCCCCTGCGGCCGTAGCCGGACTGTGAAATGCCTTTCGCAAACAGTCCCCGCGCCGCCGGCGACGCGACCAGGGCAAAGACCGAATAGCCGCCGGCCGATTCGCCGAATAGGGTCACGTTTTCGGGATCGCCGCCGAACGCCCCGATGTTGTCCCGCACCCATTCAAGCGCGGCGATCTGGTCCATGAGCCCGTAGTTGAACAGCCGTCCGCCGTCGGGGTCCTGTGCCGACAACTCCGGGTGCGCAAAGAAGCCGAAACTGCCGAGGCGATAGTTAATCGCCACGACCACCACCCCGAGCCTGGCCAGGTTGCCCCCATGGTTGACCGGCCGCGAGCCGGAACCGGCCACCAGGCCGCCGCCCGGGATCCAGACCATCACCGGCAGTTGCGCATCGCCGGTGTCCGGGCGGTAGACGTTCAGATTCAGGCAGTCCTCGCTCTGCGGCTGGGTGAAGGCGTCATTCATCGCAAAGCCTTCGGTCGCCGGCCGCTGTATGCACCGGTTGCCGTAATCGTCGGCGACGAGGACCGTGTCCCGCACAGGCGCCGGCTGAGGCGCGCGCCAGCGCAGGTCGCCGGTGGGCGGCGCGGCGTAAGGAATTCCCTTGTATTCCATCAGCCCGTCTTCGGCGGTTCCCTGGACTTCGCCCTGGACGGTCGAAACCTGCGCAAACGACCGGGGCGCCGGCTCGATGTTCCCGGATTCCGGCTGCTGCCCGCAGCCGGCCAACAATGCGCTGCACGCCAGCGCGGCAAGGGCGGTTCGACTCAGCGTGGTTCTCGGCACGGCTTCCCTTCGTGAAACAACGACCGGCGCATTATCCGGCATCGGCAAGGTTCGAGTGCCGAAACGACCGGAACGCGGTCGGTTCCCAGCGGCGCAGCGCGACGAGAAAGCAGGTCCCCGCGGCAGCGTCCGCGCGCACCTCGTCGCGGCGGGTCAGGTCGTCGAACGCGTCCATCACCTCGGCGATCTTTCCGCGCAATTGCGCCGCCGACGGGTCCGACAGCATGCCCCATGAAAAACGGTGCAGGTCGCGTTCGGGCTCGAACTCGCCGGAGAGGAATTCGCCCTGCACGCGGTCCACGAAATACCGGTGTATCGGTCCGCCGGGCAGCCAGGCGAAGTTGCGCGCGACGCGCAGCCGGATGCGTTTCGCCGGGAGCAGTTCGATCAGGCCGATGCGATCGAGCCGCACCAGCAGATTGGTCAACTGGACCGTCGTGAACCCGTAGCGCTCGACAATCCGCTCGAACGTCCAGCGATTGAGCACGCACACGGTGGTGAGCAGCAGCGCGGGGTCGCTTACGAGTTGCCGCTCCTGGTCCTCCGTCAACGCGGCGACGCGCAGCCGTCTTTCTTCCGCAAGGCGGGCCAGCTCCAGGAGGTCGATACCCGCCAGGTCGCATATCCGCTCGAGCCTGTGCAGCGAGAACCGCTGGGTGGAGAACTGCCTCTTGACGCTGCTCAGCGACAGACCGAGGTGCCCGGCAACCTCGGCGTAAGTGATGTGCCGGGACTTGAGGGTCTCCTTCAGTGCATCCACGAGTCGCTTGGATTGGACCATGAGGTATCACCATTTAGAACTTTTAGGGTGAAAAGTATGACACATTTACGATTATGGTTGCATATAGTGTACTTGACGGTTAGTTTGCGGTGGAAGATCCATCGAGGAGGCCACCCATGAATCCGCACTGGTTTATTGCTGCAGCGGCGCTTGCCATCGCCCTGGCCGGATGCACTTCCGCGCGGACGGCGCAAGGGGACAAGGCGCTGTTCGAGGTGCACGAGATCGAAACGCCGGCCGCGTTGCACCAAATCGTTCTGGCGGGAAACTTCGACGGTTCCGGGCGCGCCCAGCTTGCCGTGGTCGGCATGGATCCGGCGCGGTCCGGTCACATACGGCTGATCGCACTGGAAAGCGGCGACTGGATAACCACCCATGACGGCAGGCTTGACCCGTCTGTCCGGTTCGTCGACATCGCCCGAATTGCGGGGCGCGATCGCCTCATCACCTATCGGCGCGGAAACGTGGAATGGTGGGACCCGGAAGCGGGCGATCAGCGCCCGCTCATTGACCTGTGGATCCCTTACCGCGCCTCCGGCGAGGATGGCATACCGCATCTCGACATTGCTCGCGACCTGAACGGCGATGGACTGGACGATCTGCTGGTGCCGGACACCGACGGCTTCTGGCTCGCACTGCAGTCGGAGGACGGTTCCTTTGGCGCGGCGCAAAAACTGGGACCCGGCGATCCCTTTGCGAACGCGAAGGCCTATGGAGACAAGCGCACCTACGCGCAAGTCGGTATCACGGCCGAAAACCTGACCTGGTACTTGAGCCGGGTCCATCTCTTCGATTTCGATCTTGACGGGCGCCAGGACCTCGTATTCTGGGACGGGGACCATTTCCTGGTCTACCGACAGGATGAGTCCGGCGGGTTCGACGGTCAGCCGGGAGCCTTCATAACCGAGGTGGCGTTCGACTTCGACGGTTCGTACGGACTCGCCTTCCAGTTCGGCGACGCGAGCGTCCCGTCGATGCTGCTTGGGTTCGGACCGAAAACGGAACACACGATCCTGCAGGGCTTCCATGATCTCAACGGCGACGAGGTGGCCGACCTGGTCACGCTGACGCTGGAGGGGCGCAGCCCGTTCCGGCTGCGCGGCCGCTACAACGTGCACTTCGGACGTCCCGGACCCGGCGGCGCCAGCTTTCCCGCCACAGCCGACGCGTCCTTCAAATCGCCCGGAAAGGCCGGCGGTCTGCAGCCCTGGGGCTATGCCTCACAGCGCTTCTTCGACTTCGACGGCGACGGCGTGAACGACGCGGCCATTGGCGCGGTCGACATCGGCCTCGGCAACATGGTCGGCGCCATGGTCGGAAACTCCGTTTCCATCGATCTGGCGTTTTACCGGATCCGGGACGGAGAGCATCCGGCGAGGGCGGACTGGACGCGCAGGGTACGCAGCCCGTTCAAGCCGCTGGACAAGCGTGGCCCCCTGTTTCCGACCATCCTCACAGGCGACGTGGACGGCGACGGCCGTTCCGACCTGTTGATCGGCGAAAGTTGGGACGAACTGAGCGTTTATCTCGGCGTTCCCGGAAAGGAGCCGGTCGCGGCGCGCCCGATCAGCGTGGCAGCGCCATTGCCCGGCGACGAACGCAATGCAAGGATCGCCGACCTCGATGGGGACGGCAGGCAGGACGTCTATATCCAGCATCCCTCCGAGGACGGCCAGGGACGGATCGTCGTGCTGATGGCGCGTTAGGGGGCCGCGGCCGACGCCGGCCGCAAGACACCGGCGGCCACGGAGGGTAAAGTGTCGGGCATGACGCGCACGGCGCCAGGCATGCTCGCAGCCCTGCTGGTGCTCGCTCCGCTGCAGGCGCCGGAGCTTGAGGCAAGCGTGCTGCGGCGCGGGACCAACGACGAGTTACCCACATTCGACCCGCAGTACGTGGTCGGCAACTCGGCCGGGGCGATCATGTATGACCTCTTCGAGGGCCTGGTCACGCGCACGCCGGACGATGATCTCGTGCCCGCCATTGCTGAAAGCTGGAGCATCTCCGAGGACGGAACGGTCTATACCTTCCGTCTGAAGGGGAACGCGAAGTGGTCGGACGGCAAGGAGATTACGGCCGGGGACTTCGTCTATTCCTACAAGCGCATGCTCGATCCCCGGTCCGGGACCCGTGGCGCCAGCGCCCTTTTCCCGGTTCTCAACGCGACGGCCATCTCATTGGGCGAGAAGCCGGTCGATTCCCTGGGCGTAAAGGCGATCGATCCGCTGACGCTGGAAATCACCCTTGAGGGCCCCGCGCCGTACTTCGTCAGCCTGCTGGCTTCCTACAGCAATGCCCCCGTTCCCGCGCACGTTATCGAGGCTCACGGCAGGAAGTGGACACAACCCGGGACCATGGTCACCAACGGCGCCTACATGCTCAGCAAGGTTGTCACTAACACCTACTACCAACTGGTGAAAAATCCTCACTACCACTCCGCGGACACGGTGTCCATCGAAGAGGTCTTCTACTACCCCGTCCCTTCGCCCACCACCTCGCTGAAAAGGTACCTCGCCGGCGAACTGGACGTGATTCTCAACATCCCGTTCAATCAATACGAAGACCTCAAGGAGTCCCGGCCCGAAGAATTCCGGATTGCGCGCGGAATCGGCCTGGGTTACCTGTCGATCAACAACACGCTGCCGCCGTTTGATGACGTCAGGGTGCGCAAGGCGCTTTCCCTGGCGATCGACCGGGACGTCATCGTGGAGAAATTGCTCAGGACCGGCGACGAGCCCGCCTGGTCGGTGGTCCCCACGGCCATCTGGAAAGGCCCCGCCGAACCTCCCTCATTCAGCCGGATGTCCCCGGGCGATCGGCTGGCCGAAGCCCGGCGGTTGCTGAACGAGGCCGGCTTCAACGGGAGCAATCCGCTCAGATTCACTTTTATGTTCTCTCCGGTTGAGCGGGACCGCCGGCTCGCGGTGGCCTATCGCTCGATGTGGAAGCAGGCGGGAGTGGAGGCCGAACTGGAAACCGTTGGCATGCGGGCACTGATGAAGAAGGCGGCGGAGCGGGAATACCAGGTGATGCGGCTGACCTACTACGCGATCTTCTACGATCCTGTGTCGTTCTTCGCGCTCATCCGGGGCGACAGCTTCAGGAACTATTCCGGTTACTCCAATGCGGACATCGACCGGCGTCTGGCCCATGCCGACACCATCCGCTCGGACGAGGAGCGAACCGCCTACCTGCGCGAGATCGAGCAGCTCGTGATGGACGATTTTCCCGTCATACCCTCGCATTTCCAGTCCAGGGCCTTCCTGGTGAGCAAACGCGTCGAAGGCTGGACGGATTCCACCGCGCCGAAGATGGCCAGGGACCTCAGCATCCGCGAAGGGCCTTAGAGCGAATAGAACGTTCGGCATGGGCACCGACGTAGCAAGGCGCCGCGACAGCGCCGACCTGGACGACGTTCGGGAAGGCGATCTGTTTCTGGTCCTGAACGAAATCGACCAGGACCACATCGACTACCGGAAAGGCATCTCGGGGCAATGCCGGATTGTCCACTACGACCGGGACTTCAACGCCAGGGGCGAACTTTGGACCGGCGAGGCGGGGATGCTCGTGGGCCTTCTCTACAACCCGCACGATCGGCGCCTCTACGCGACCAATCCGCAACTGAACAGCATCCTGGCCTACGATTCGTCCGGCATCCAGCACCGGCTGAGCAGCTACCTGCCCGAGCGCCGCTACGGGAACATGGCGCTGGCGCGCAATGGCGACATCCTCATCGGAGTCCATTCGCTCTACGGGGAGTCGATCGAAGACGAACACGGCGAGGGAAAACTGATCCGGTTCAATCCCCGGACCCGGGCTTTCGATTTCTTCGAGGCAGAGATCGACGGCGGACGGGGCGGGCGGCACTGCATCAGCAACCTGGCGCTGGGGCGGGACGACAGGACCGTCTACTACGTTTCCGAAGCGGGCCGGCGGCTTTGCCGCTACGACACCGGGTCCGGACGGCAGCTTCCCGATTTCGTTGCGTTTGGGGAACGAGACGCCATGCGGACCTACGGACTGGGCGTGCTTTCCGGCGGGGAAGTGCTGATGGCCAGCGGCTCCGGGGCCGTGCTGTTCGGCAGCCGCGGTGAGATCCTCATGAATTACGACGTCCCGCTGGACAAAGGCTGGACGCGCGCCATGCCGGCGCTGGACGGCAGGCACTTCTACCTGAGCAACTTTCTGCACGGTGTGCTGCAACGACGCGAAATCGCTACGGGCGAAGTGGTCGGCGAACTGAACACCGGACTGAAGTGCTCGCTGCTGAGTCTGTCGGAGTACCAGGCCGGAACCGGGAACCCTGCATGCTGAGCTACGCATTGAGAAGGCTTCTCGTTGCCGTACCGACGCTGTTCGTCATTGTTACGGTCTCCTTTTTCCTGATTCGCGTCGCTCCCGGAGGCCCGTTCGACCTGATCCCGGATCTGGATCCCGCGGCGGCCGAGAACCTGCGCAAGGCCTACGACCTCGACAAGCCGCTCGTTCAGCAGTACGGCAACTACCTCCTGCGGCTGGCGAACGGCGACCTGGGCCCGTCGCTGGCCTATAGGGACAGGAATGTCGCCGAACTGATTGCCGAAGGGCTGCCGGTGAGCGCGCAGCTGGGGCTCACGGCGATCGCCGTGGGCCTGTTTTTCGGGATGCTGTGCGGCATCGTCGCCGCGTTGCGCAAGAACACGGCCGTGGATTTCACCATCATGGCGATCGCCATGACCGGAGTGGCAATACCCACTTTCGTTACCGCGCCGCTGCTTACGCTGTTTTTCGGGCTGTACCTGGGCTGGCTGCCGCTGTCCGGCTGGAACAACGGCCAGTTCGCGCACATCGTCCTGCCGGTCGTTGCGCTGGCGCTGCCCACGATCGCGGGAATTGCGCGGATCACGCGCGGCTCGATGCTGGAATCGCTGAACGCCGACTACGTTCGCACGGCGCGCGCCAAGGGCCTGCCCGAATGGAAGGTGATTGCCCGGCACGTCCTGCGGCCGGCCTGCATGCCGGTGGTCAGTTATCTGGGGCCGGCCATTGCCGGCGCCATGACCGGTTCGGTGGTGATCGAGACGATTTTCGGGCTGCCCGGGATCGGACGCGCTTTCGTCGAGGGCGCATTGAACCGGGACTACTCCCTGATCCTGGGAATCGTCATAATTTACGCCACGCTGATCATCCTGCTCAACCTGCTGGCGGACATCATCTACGGGTACCTCGACCCGAGAGTGCGCCCGAAGTGAACGGGAACGCGCCGGAGACGAACGCGGCTGCGGCCCCAAGCGAGGCCAGGCTCCTGCAGGGCCGCTCGCCGTGGCAGGACGCAACGGCCGGGTTCCGGCGCCATCGCGCGGCCATGCTGAGCGCCTGGATCCTGGGCGCGATCACGATGCTGGCGATCCTGGTCCCCGAATTCTGGCCGAACGACCTGGACGAAGTGAACTGGGACTACCTCGAGTCCCCGCCGACAACGGAAAACTTCCTGTGGTTCGGAACCGACGTCAACGGACGCGACATGTTCTCCCGGACTTTCTACGGCGCCAGGATTTCCCTGACCATAGGTCTGCTGACCACGCTGGTGGCGCTGGTCATCGGCGTTGCGTACGGGGCCATCGCCGGCTACCAGGGCGGGCGCCTCGGCGATTTCATGATGCGGGTCGTGGACGTGCTGTATTCACTGCCCGCGCTGTTCTTCGTGATCATCCTGGTGACCGTGTTCGGCAACAGTTTCCTGTTGATATTCCTGTGCATCGGGGCCGTGGAGTGGCTCACGCTGGCCCGGATCGTCCGGGGGCAAACTCTCTCCATCCGGGAAAAGGAGTACGTGGAATCGGCCCGCGCGCTGGGCCTTTCAACGCCGACGATACTGCTGAAATACATCATTCCCAACGTGATCGGACCGGTCATCGTCTATGTAACCCTGCTGATTCCCATCAATATCATCGTGGAAAGCTACCTGAGCTTTCTCGGGTTGGGCGTCCAGGAGCCTTACACGAGCTGGGGGCGCCTGATTTCACAGGGCGCCGACGAGATCGGAACGGCGCCCTGGCTGCTGTTCATTCCCGCCTCGTTTCTCGTCATCACCCTGTTCTGCTTCAATTTCATCGGCGACGGCCTGCGCGACGCGCTCGATCCCAGGGACCGGACCCGATGAGCAAGCCGCTTCTCGACTGCAACAACCTGCGCGTGCGCTTCACGACCCGCGACGGAGACGTCGCTGCCGTCAACGGAGTGGATTTCGAGGTTCGCAGGGGAGACTGCCTCGGCATCGTCGGCGAGTCCGGCTCGGGAAAGACGCAGACGGCCATGGCGCTGATGGGCCTGCTCGCGGACAACGCGGTCGCAAGCGGCAGCGTCAGGTTCCGGAGCGAGGAATTGCTCAACGCGCGCGCCGAACGGCTCAACCGGATTCGCGGCCGCAGGATATCGATGATCTTCCAGGACCCGATGACGTCGCTGACGCCGTTCATGCGGATCGGCGCGCAACTGGGCGAGGTCCTCGAGCAGCATTCCGAAATGAGCCGCGAGGAAGCCAGGGCACGCGTGCTCGAAGTGCTCGAAATCGTGCAGATTCCCGAGCCCGCCCGCCGCTTCGGCATGTACCCCCACCAGTTGTCCGGAGGACAGCGGCAAAGGGTCATGATCGCCCAGGCGCTGTTGTGCGAGCCGGACCTCCTGATTGCCGACGAGCCGACCACGGCCCTGGATCTCACCGTTCAGGCGCAGGTCCTGGAATTCCTGAAGTCTCTGAGAGTGCGCACGACCATCGTGATCATCACGCACGACCTGGGCGTGGTGGCCGGACTTTGCAACCGGGTCATGGTCATGCACGCCGGCCGCATCGTCGAGAAGGGAACGATCGGCGAGATCTTCCACGCCGCGCAACACCCCCGCACCCGGGCGATGCTGGCCGCCCTGCCCCGCCCGGACCGGGAACCCGGGACGCCCGCTTCAGCCGGGCCGCCCGGATCCGCCGACCGGAGCGAGGCGCGGTTGCGCGTCGAGAAACTCAAGGTGCAATTCCCCGTTCGCGTGCACGGGGGTTGGCGCTCCCGAACGGTGCCCCTGAAGGCCGTCGATGACGTTTCCTTCGCGGTCGCGAAAGGAGAAACCGTGGGCATAGTCGGCGAATCCGGCTGCGGAAAGACCACGCTGTCGCGAGCCATACTGCAGCTCATCGGATCCACCGCCGGGCGCATCGTGTGGCAGGGGGAAGAGCTTGCCCGGCTCGGCCGCAAGGCGATGAACGAACGGCGCAGGGACCTGGGCATCGTGTTCCAGGATCCGCTCGCCAGCCTCAACCCCCGCATGACGATCGGCAGCATCGTCGCCGAGCCGTTGCGGCGCTTTCACCCGGAAATGGGCGGGCAGAAAAGGGAAGCAGAGGTGCTCCAGGCGCTGCGCGATGTCGGCCTTGGCCCGGAATTCCTGAATCGCTACCCGCACGAGTTCAGCGGCGGTCAAAGCCAGAGGGTCAGTATCGCCAGGGCGATGATCCTCAAACCCGGGCTGCTCATCTGCGACGAACCGGTCAGTTCGCTGGACGGTTCCACCCGCGCGCAGGTCATCCGGCTGCTCAGGGACCTGCAGAGAAAATACAGGGTCGCCGTGATCTTCATCAGCCACGATCTATCGGTGGTACGGACCCTGTGCGACCGGATCCTGGTGATGTACCTGGGCCGCCTGGTCGAAATCGCCGACAGGGACACCCTGTTCGACTCGCCTTCGCACCCGTACACGCAGGCCCTGATCAGCGCGATTCCGGTGCCGGATCCGGAAGCCCAAGGGCTCGGCAAGCGAATCATTCTCACCGGCGAAGTGCCCTCTCCGACCGACCCTCCGTCCGGCTGCGTGTTCCGGACCCGGTGTCCGATGGCGACGGAGTTGTGCAGCGAGCAACTGCCGGACTGGAGGACCCTGGACAACGGGGCGCGGGTGGCCTGCCACCACGCCTGACCTCCCGGGATCAGCGTTCCGCCTTGCCCACGGCGCCCGTGCGCCGCGCCGCTCAGAGAGTGGGCAGCAGCACCTTTGCGACCCTGTCGAAGAGCGCCGACCCGGACTTCAACCCGGCTTCGCGCAACAGCCATCGCGCACCGCAAAGATTCGACGACAGGATGGGGTTGGCCAGCTCATCCGCCATGGTCCTTGCCGCTTCAAGCGTCACCATTCCGGTACCGGTCATGACGATGGCCGCGCCTTTCGGCGGAGCAAGCGATCGCAGCGTCTCGATGACACGCGGGGTCCGGGTGTCGTAGGCATGGAGGTTTTCCTCCGGGCCGAACACCCGAGCCACTGTCGCGAGGCGATAACCGGCCGCCTTCCAGTAGGCCGCGGCCTTCTCCGTCAGCCAGTCCGAGTACGGAGAAACGAGGCAGATCTCCTCGCAGCCAATCGCCTGCAAGGCCTGGTGGATGGCGCGGCTGGAGGTGATCGTCGGGACGCCGCTCTCCTCGGTCAGGTCCGCACACAGTTGCCGATCGCCATCCGGCAACAGCCGATAGGAAGGTCCGGTGATGCCAATCAGCAGGGAATCGAGCCTGAGATTGTCGAAGGCGCCCATGGTTTCGCGATAGTGCGACACGTACAGCTTGCTGCGCTCGTTCAGCGGTATGCCGTGCAGGACCGGCAGCCGGGCCGTGTACATCGTGATTCCTTCGGGCAGCAGGCGCGCCATTTCCGGCTCGACGGTCGGGTTGCCCGGAGGGACAATCACGCCGGCCTGGTGCGTCGTAACGGGATCGGGTATCACGGCGGGATCAGTCCTCCCGCGATCGGTCCGGCGCGGAACCGGCGCCCAGCAATCGCTCCACCATCCCGTCGAAGGAACTCCAGGGCGCTTCCCGGAAGCTGTGATTGCGGACGATGAACGACGGGCCGGCGAAAAAATTCTCATACTGCTGCTGCCGGGCGCCGAATTCGCTGCCGTACATGTCCCAGGCGAGCCTGTAGAGCTTCACGCGATCGACCGCGGATTCCGCCGGGGTAGTCCAGTAGTCGTTGAAAATGTCGCGCGTTTCCGGGTTGTCGAGAACGGAAAAATCCGCGGGCATCTGGAAAACGCCCCCGCCCGAAAGTTCCCTCATCATGGCGACGATCTCGGGATAATGCTCCTGGCACCAGTTCAGGGCGGCGTACATGTAGCGCCGATTGAAGTTCAGGAAGCCGTTGCCGAGATCCTCGCAGTCCAGTATCTGGCCCTGAATCATCCCGCCCAGAGCGGCCTCCCACGAGGCCAGCCGCCCCAGTTTCTCGGCCACCACGGGGATTCCGTCCACGCCCGCGGACCGGGCGATCTTGTGGATGATGCCGGCGATAAACCGCAGTTTGGCGTGAAAGCGCACGTTGGACTGGTGATTGCCCAGCGTGTGCGAGGCGGTCTCGATATAGATTTCGCGGGACAGCGCCGCGCGGTCATGGACGAAGACCCTTTCCCACGGCACCTGCACGTTGTCGAAGATCAGCATTACATCGCTCTCGTCGAATCGCGATGCAAGCGGATTGTCGCTCTCGCTGACGGCATACGGCTCCATGGGCTTGCGCGCCCACAGGGTGAGCCCCGAGGCGTTCATCGGAACGGCACAGGTAATCGCCTCCTTGCCGCGGTCGTCCGAGATGGGCGTGAGGTTCCCTATCCAGACCTCGTCGCAGAAGATTCCCGCCGTCGCAAGCATCTTCATCCCGTTCAGCGTGACTCCCTGCCGATCTTCATCCACGACCTGAAGGACGGCCTGATGGCCCCCGGTGTCGCCGAACAACGCTTCGTTCTTCGATTGGGGAGCCGGGTGCACCGCATAGGTGGCGTAGAGGTCGCCCTTGCGCAGGTGGTCGTAGTAGGCGGATATGTTGCCGGCAAAGGCATCGCCGTCGCGGTCCAGTATTTCCGGGTTCATGGCAAGGCCGGTCACGAAACTGGACACATGATCGGGACTTCGGCCGAGGAGGCCGTATGTCTGATCGGCGATGGCATAGTGCGCCGCCGATCGCCGCCTGAGGTCGTCTCTCGACCGAGGCTTCAGGTAGTAGCTGGCGAAGCGTTCGCCGTTTTCCTCAAACGACATGACATCGGCGTTTGCGGGGTCCTGCTTGTAGTCGAACAGTCTTGCAAGAGTGCCCGCGGCGCCCCTGAAAGCGGGATGGACGGTAACGTCCTCCACCCTCCGGCCCCCGATATACACCCGCCGGCCATCTCTCAGGCCTGCCAGAAACTCACTTCCGGTGCGCAGCATATTTACCGTTCAGGGGCGAAAGTACAATGAGGCGCGCGCACGCCCGCGGCCGTCGGACTGGGAAACGAGCATGTTGATAAACAACTGGTATGTGGCTGCCAAGAGTCAACAGGTGAACCGGGAGAAGCCCCTGATCGTGCGTATGTTAGGCCAGAACTTCGTCCTGTACCGCACTCCCGAAGGCGAGGCGGTTTGCCTGGCCAACACCTGCTGCCATCGCGGCGGTTCGATCGGCCGGGGCGAGCTGGACGGCGCCGGCTGCATCGGTTGCGGCTACCACGGCTGGAAGTTCAATCCGCAGGGCCGGTGCGTGGAGATCCCGGCGCTGGGAAAGGACGCGAAGATTCCGAAGCGCGCGCGGGTGGACTCGTATCCCGTCGAAGAGCACTTTGACTGGGTATGGGTGTTCCTGGGCGACCTGGAGGAGGACGAACGCCCCAGGATTCCGGCCACCGAGTTCCCTGAATACCACGACAAGGAAAACTGGCGCGTGGTGTCGATGGAATTCGACGCGGACGTGAACTGGGCCCGCGGCCACGAGAACTCGCTGGACAGCGCGCATCCCGCGTTCGTGCATGCCAGTTTCGGCCGGCGCAGCGCGCCCGAAGTGCAAATCGTTCCGCTGGTCCCCAATGCGTTCATGGGACACAACGCCACCCGCCAGCGCGTGCCGCCCAAGCGCAGCCAGATCAGCGCCGATATCGCCAAACTCGTTTCCGAGAAGAGGGGCAAGACCACGGCCTCGACCGATTCCTACCTGGCGGGCATATCCCACCGCATCGACATCACAAGGGAAGGCAATATCAGGCAGGTGACCGTTTCCGCCCGCACGCCCGTCGATCCCTACAACACGCGGGTTTTCGCGCACCAGGCCCGCAATTACCTGTTGGAGGAAGAGCACGACGAGGCGCGCCGCGAGGGCATACGGCGGGCCTACAAGGAAGATCTTGACGTGGTCGCCACGGTCGAGCCGAAGTTCGTGCCGCGATCCATGGCGCACCAGCTCCTGGTGGAGGCCGACCAGATGGAGACAGCGTTCCGCAAGGTGCTGATCGAGAAAGTGAAACAGGGCTGGGAAATCGATTTCGACAGGTTGCAGGACGAAGGGCGCTTCCGGCACTACTCCATCCCCTCGCCCGCCCGCCGGAAAGACCCGAAGAACTGGGTCCACCCGGTGGTGCCGACGACTTTTCCACGCTAATGCCGCCTCGAATCGACGCCCACCAGCACTTCTGGAAGGTCGAGCGCAACGACTACGGCTGGCTGACGCCGGCGCTCGAGCCGCTGTACCGTGATTTCGGGCCCGACGACCTCGCCCCGCTGTTGCTGGAAGCGGGCGTCGACAGGACCATCCTGGTCCAGGCCGCGCCGACCGTCGCGGAAACGCGCTTCATGCTGGAACTGGCCGGCCAGACCGACCTGGTGGCCGGCGTGGTGGGCTGGATCGACATGGAAAGCGCCGATGCTGCGACGGTGCTTGGCGACCTCGCGCAACACCCTAAGCTGGTCGGCATCCGGCCGATGATCCACAACATCGAGGACGAAGCGTGGATCACGCGCCCGGGGCTGGCGGCGGCGACCGAAGCCGTGATCGACGCCGGCCTGTGCTTCGACGCGCTCGTCCGCCCCCAGCACCTGCCCTATCTGCTCGAGTTCCTGCAGCGCCATCCGGACCTCAAGACCGTGATCGACCATGGCGCCAAGCCGGTCATTACCGAGGGCCTGTGGCAGCCGTGGGCGGACCGCATGTCCGAACTGGCCGAGCGCACCGGCGCGTATTGCAAGCTGTCCGGCCTGTTGACCGAGGCGAGCCCGGACCAGGGCTACGACGACCTGCTCCCCTACATGGAGCACCTGCTCGCCACCTTCGGGCCGGAGCGCCTCATGTGGGGCAGCGACTGGCCGGTACTCCTGCTGGCCGGCACCTACCCCGGCTGGCACGCGATCGCCGACCGCTTCCTGAACAGTCTGGACGAAGCAGATCAAGCCCTTGTGCTGGGCGCCACCGCCGCCCGCTTCTACGGCGTGTAGCACAATATGTCGAGTTGCAAGTAATGAACCGGGAGCTGATCAAGGCGATCATCCTCCTTCCTGGTACAGCGCTGGTCTGGGTGCCGGGCGCAATTCTCTGGCTGTCGGCCGATATGCTCGCCATACTGCCGGCAAGTCCACGGGAAATAAGGTTCTGGATCGGAGTTCTAATGGCCGCATACGGCATTGCGATGGCCGTATGGACCGTCCGCTTGTTCGTGACAATCGGCAGGGGCACGCCCGCTCCGTGGTCGCCACCGACGAAACTGGTTGTACAGGGGCCCTACCGATATACACGAAACCCCATGATCACGAGTGTGGTTTGGATGATCGGCGCCGAATCACTGCTGATCGGCTCGTGGCCGCTGGCCGCGTGGATGCTTGTGTTCGCCATCGGAAATATGATCTACATCGCCCGAGTCGAAGAGCCAGCCCTGGAAAAGAGGTTCGGAGAAACTTATCGGCGCTACAAGGCAAACGTGCCTCGCTGGACCAACCGAAGGCGCCCTTGGTACGCACCGTGATCCTGCCGGAAGATCGCTGTCAGCCAGCATTCATCCCGAGCCGGCCGTGGAAATCGCGTCTTTGATCCAGCGCACTGTGGCGGTCGTCCCAATGTGGCGGACGTCAACGCCGGATTGACTCTCCCCCGCCCGTTCGACCAAGCGTCTGTCGGCTGTAACCAGAGGTGCACTCGTAATTCCTGCGCAGGCGAGGTAGAGGCAGTCGTAAACGGGATGGTCGATTTCGAAAGCCAGTTGCGATGCCCGTTCGATGAGCACATCAGCAGGATACAACTCAATCAGTTCGGACAGGCTGTGCAACTCACTGAGGAACGGCTCCGGATCAGCGATTTCCTGCCGTCTGACTTTCTTCCAGATCGTGTTGGCGAATTCGGGTAGCAATAGATCCGGGGCTTGAAGTACCAAATGGCGTGTCAGCAGGAGCCGTGATTCTTGGGACGACGGTTCCAGGACAAACCACTTGATGACGATGCTGGCATCAACGGTGATTCTCAACGCGTGCGGTCCTCGCGAAGCAGTTTGACGCTGTCTGTCTGTTTGCGTTCGGCGGTCAGCGACTGGAGATGACGCGTGCGGTCACGAAACTCCGCAATGCGCCCGAGGGGGTCCGCGCGCTGTGTCAACGCGTAGCGGATTTCTCCTTCGAGGGAGCGGTGATTTGCCTTCGCTTGCGCCTTCAACGTCTCGATTACCCGGTCGTCCAGGTTGCGAATGGTAAGTGTGCCCATTGCAGGTCTCCAAATTGACTGCAATATGCTAGCAAAGCGCCGACATTCGCACAAATTAATGTAAATCAGGCAAACGGCCCGCGTTTATTGACGCCCGCTAGTGGAGTGAGGTAAGCGCTACGAAGGTTCCGCCGTTGCGCTCGCACAGTGCACGCATCATGTTGGCGAAATGGGCGGCTGGTTCGAAGGCGCCGCGGTTCAGGTGGACCGGGAAGCCGACACCGTGGATGCGAACCGGACGATTGCCGTTCTCGTCCGGCGTGTTGATGCGATCCACGTAACGCACCAGCGACTCCGCCGAGCGTTCGGGGAAGTCGTCGCCGAAAACGTAGATGCTTGCCTTTCTCGTGCCGTCATAGAAGGAAACGATGGCCTCGGCGATGCCTTCGGCCGGATTGGAATCGGAGAAGGCCCGCCAGACGCGCAATCGTTGCAGGATCAGTCTGCGAATTTGCGGCGAGTCGGGGATCCACTGCCTCGCAAATGTGGGAAACAGGTACCGGCCCTCGTCGTTGAGTACCTGCAGTCCCTTCACGGTGGGGTAAACGCGCAGAGTTTCGTCCACGACGCGCTGCACGGCCCGCCATGCACCGAGGATCATGCTGCCGGACGTATCGATAACGAAGATGATGTACTCGGAATCGACAGGCACCCCCACGACCGTGCTGTCGCTGGGCAAGGGCGTGTAGCCGGCCAGCAATCGCTGCATTTCGTCCGAAAGGTCCTGGCGCGCCGTTTGCAGTACGCCCATTTCCGCCCGTTTCGACGCCAGGGTGTCCAGAACGGCAAGGCGACGAGCCTGAGTTTGTCTGACCTCGCTGCGTGCAATCCGAACACGCTCCATCTGCCTTCCGGTCAGAACCCGTAGCGGCTCCAGATCGCGCCTCAGCGTGTAGAGCTCTCGTCGCAGCTGCATCGATTCGCGCTGAAGCGCGGAAATGGCTGCCTCCAGCTGCGAGCGATCGCGATCGATTCGGGTCGGTTCGTAAGCCTTCGCCACGACAAGCAGCAGGATCACGGCGCCGAAACCGCAAGTCACGACGTCGAGAAACGACAGATTCAGCCCTTTGTATTCCCGCCTGCGTCGCAGAACTGTCTCTCCCGGAGACTCAATAGTTCGATGCCCCGGAAAGGCAAAACGACGCGGTGCCGCCGGGCCTCAGTCCACGACGTTATCTCCGCCGTCGTCGAGGACTTCCGGGCGGCGCCAGTAGGAATACTGCGGGGTCCAGTCCTGCGCGCCCATGCCGGCCAGCGCGAGGAGGCTCCACAGCGAGCAGTAGAGGTCGCCGGGTCCAAAAACGCAGGCGTTGAAGCGAAGAACCTTGTCCCCCTCCCGCTTGTAGACGACCGCGCCCGGATAGTTGTCCTGGCCGTCCGCGACCGTCTGCTCGCGAATGTAGTCGCCGCCGCCGTGTGAAGCGAGCCGGAAGCGCCAGCCGCGCTCGTTGGCGAACCGCCGCTGCAGTTCCGGTGGGTCCTTGGACAGCAGCACGACCGACATGGCGTTTTCCAGGTGTGGGAGAAAGCCGTTGAAGCCGTCGGCCCACACGGTGCAGTAGCGACACCCCTGGCCCATGTTGTGGATCGCGAGCAGCGTGTCCCTGCCTGCGAACAGTTCCAGCAGACTCACTTCGCCCGACCCGCTCGCAAAGCGGTAGTCGGGGACTTCCGTGCCGCGGCTCTGCTTCAGGAGCGCCCCCAGTTCTCCGGTCAACTCGAATATCTGCTGCTGGATTTGGGCGATTCGCTGTTCGGTCATATTGGTTCCTTCAACATCTGCTGGTGGCGCGTCAGTCGTATTTCACTTCCGCCCCGACGGTTGCGGCCAGAATATTGCTGCCGACGCCGTACATGACTCCGTAACCGTTCGACGAAAGCACGATGTCGCCCGCGGCGCTGATGGCGATTACCGCGCCCTGCGCCTGGTCCATGTCGCCGATCAGCTCCCTGACGACGTAATCGGCAGCGTCCTGGAGCGGCACGCCGAGGTATTCCGCGCGCGCGGCGATGTCGTGGGTCGCCGCCCGCCGGATGAAGTGCTCGCCCTTTCCGGTTGCCGACAGCGCGTACTTCGCGTTGGCGAAGCTGCTGGCGCCGATGATGGGACTGTCACCGACCCGCCCCGGCATCTTGCCCGGGGTACCGCCGGTGGAGGTGCCGGCCGCCAGGTTGCCGCAGCGGTCGAGCGCCACCGCACCCACGGTGCCGTGTTCCTCCGCGGGCTCTTGCGGCGGGGGTGGCCGGTATTCCTTGAAATAGCTCTTCGGGTCCTCCACCGCCTCCGCGCCCAACTCGATCAGGGTCGCTTCGCCGGTGGCGCCCACGAACAACACGTGGGGCGTCCTGTCCATCGCAATGCGTGCGGCGCGAATCGGGTTCCTGAGCGACTGCGCGGCCGCCACGGCGCCGGCCCGGCCGGTGTGTCCTTCCATCAGGGAAGCGTCGTTCTCGACAAAGCCCTCGGAATTGAAGTAGGAACCCTTGCCGGCGTCGTAGATTCCCGCGTCCTCCAGCAGGACGATCGAGTCCTCGACCACGTCCAGCGCCGTTGCGCCGTTGGCCAAAGCCTTCAGGCCCACGGTTACGGCCCGCTTCAATACATCGAGGTGCTGCCGTTCAACCCTTTCCGGCGCGGAAGCGAAACCGCCGTGGAGAAGAAGGATGTATTCGTCCTGCGAATCGCAGGTACCGGTCGCGGCTGAGCCGTTCATCGACCACGACAAGGCCAGAAAAACATAACCGTAGGTCCACTTCATCCTGCTGGCGCGTATTTTGCCCTTGCTCAAGATGAAATATACGCTGCAATGATTGAGCCCGCTTACAAACCCAGCACGCGGTAGTCGCCGTTGGCGATGAGGGCAATGGAAACATATACGCCCAGCAGCGCGCACAGGATCCAGAAGGAATTGATCGCCACGATGTAGATATACATGTCGCGCCGGCTCACCAGGGTGTGCCGTCTCGCCACGAAAAAGCTGACCAGGTAAGTCGAGGTCATGTAAACCCATTGCCAGGAAAGCGCCAGCCCGATGACCCCGGCCACCAGGGCGGACGGGTAGCCGACCGTGAATGCGGCATAGAGGACCAGTGTCGGAACGGGCGTCACGAAACCGTTGGCGATGTCCACGTTGAAGCCGAAGGTGCGGCGGTCGGCATACGAGTCGTCGTAATAGCAGTAGGCCGCCCAGGCGTCGGCCCAGACCGCCGGCGACAGGACCTGTGTAAGCCTGATCCTCGTGGCGAAGAAACCGTGGGCGGGCGGGCGTCCCGTCCTGCGCTGCATTTCGCGCCAGTACCCGGCGCGCGCCCCGATCCTGTCACGAAGGAAGAACAGGCAGATTTCCCAGTAGCAGATCAGGAGATTGACCGAAAAGAACAGGCAGAACAGGGAATGAAGGAAATTCAGTTCCCCGTGGGTGCGCAGGCGCACCAGGATGCCGAGAAGCGTGCCGGCGGCGATTTTCAGCGCCACGAGCAAGGCCACGGGCGCCGTCAGGCCCTTGCTGTCCTGGCCCTGTTCGGATGGCGGCAGGCTGGCGCGGCTTTCGGACATGTGCCCCCCTCACACTATCCACTGTGGCGGCGGGCGCATTCTATCGCGCCGCGATTCGATGGATCGAGGGCAGACGGGCTACAATCCGGCCGGATTCCTGCCGGCATATCCGGAGGCGCGGGGGTGGATGCGAAAGTGACCAAACGTTCTCTTGGGAATCTGACCCAGGAGGAAGTGAAGTCGGTGGTCGATGACTACGTCGGGCTTCACGATGCCGGCGTCGAGCGCAAGAAGGAGCGCTACCGGCAGCTCGTCAACCAGTACTACGACCTCGTGACCGATTTCTACGAGTGGGGTTGGGGCAAGAGCTTCCACTTCGCCCCCCGCCGGCGGAGCGAGAGTTTCAAGGCGTCGCAGATCCGGCACCAGCATTTCCTGGCCGACAAGCTCTCCCTGAAGCCGGGAATGCAGGTTCTCGACGTGGGATGCGGCGTGGGCGGCCCCATGGGCAACCTGGCCCGCCATTGCGGCGCTAGCTTTGTCGGCATCAACAACAACGCCTACCAGATCGAGCGCGCGAAAGTGCACACACGTGACGTCGAGGCGCTGTGCCGTTTCATAAAAAGCGACTACATGCAGATTCCCCGGAGCGACGACCACTACGATGGCGCCATCAGCATCGAAGCGATGCCCCACGCGCCGGACAAGACCGCCGCGTACGCCGAGATCTTCCGTGTTTTACGTCCCGGGGCCGGTTTCGCGTGCTACGAATGGTGTCTCACCGACGCATTCGATCCTTCGAACGCGGAACACCGGCAAATCAAGGAAGGAATCATGACCGGATCGGCGCTACCGGATATCGCCGGCACGACAGAAGTTTGCGAAGCCGTGCGCGCGGCCGGATTCGAGCTGATCGAATCCCTCGACCTCGCCGGCGAATCGGATCCGGAAACGCCTTGGTACCGGGCCCTTCAGGGCCGGGACTTCAGCCTTGCGAGCATCCCGCGCACGCCGTTGGGGCGCGTCCTGACCAATCTGATCCTGCGGGTTGCGGAGCCGTTGCGGCTCGCTCCGCAAGGCGCGCGGGAGGTCAGCACGTTCCTGAACTGGGGGGCGGATACACTCGTAGAAGGCGGCCGGACCGGGATCTTTACGCCGATGTTCTACTTCCTGGCCCGCAAACCCCTGCCCCGGGGAGACTGACGTCAAGCGGCTCGCGGCCTGATCCGGACCGCGTCCGGCTCCTTCTCCTTCGAAGCGGCAGTCAGTTCGAGCCGCTTCCGGCGGCGTTGCTCGTAGAGGCCGAGCGCGCGCAGCGGGAAATACTGCCGGTACAGGACGTAGTCCAGCAGCGCAGTGCGGAAGAAGACGCCGGCCATGTCCTGTTTCGGCCAGCCGCCGTCCGCTACCTGGGCGTCGAGCAGGAACCGCGCGCCGCGCGCAATGGCGGTCCAGTTGGACTCCTCCGCCTCCAGCAGCGCGAGCAGGGCCCAGGCGGTCTGGATGACCTGGCTTTCCTCATGCGGGACGTAGCGGCCCGTCAGGCAGCCGCTGTGGTGTTCGCCCCATCCGCCGTCATCGCGCTGCCGGTCGAGCAGCCAGCGGCAGGCCAGACGCAGCGCCGGATCGCCGGGTCCTGCCCTGGCGGCCACCAGCCCTCTGATGCCGAAGAAGGTCCCGTAGATGAACTGAACGCCCCACACGCCGCGCCAGGAGCCATCGCGTCCCTGGGTCTTGCGCAGCCAGGCGGCGCCCCTGGAAATGGCCCGGGCCGCCCGCGGGTCCGGGAATTGCGGAAACCGGCGCCCGCAGGCGGCCAGCGCCTCCAGGCAGGACGCCGTGCACTCGACATAGGAATTCTCGGTCATCGATTCGCCGAACATCTCGGCGGGGTTCAGCCACTCGAGACCGATCCGCGAGCGCCGCGTTTCGTAGCTGCCGAAGCCGCCGTCGCGGTTCTGGCTCCGCAACATGAACCGGACCGCCTCGCCCAGTGCCGCCTCGTCCGCGTCTTCACCTCCCGCGGCGAGAATCCCGAGCACGGCTTCGGCTGTGCAGTCGCTGACCGGCCAGCCATGCCAGCCGCCGGGAAAACACCAGCCTCCCTTCGGGTCGGCGCGAAAGGCCTCGCGAAACCCGTCGAAGCTGGTGCGGATCTGTTGTGCGCGCAGGAAGCCGGCGCCCTTGCGGACGGCGTCCGAAATTTCCCCGGACCCGGGCGCGGCCACCAGCGCCTGCACGGAAAAGGCCGTGTCCCAGGTGCTGCTTCTCGCTCCGGTGACCCGCGCGCCACGCTCCTCGTCCTCCCAGAACCAGCCGTCGAGCTGGTCGAGCGCGGCACGGCAGTCGGCATCGTCCCGATCGTGCAGCCACAAAGCCAGAATGTTCAGAAAACCGCTGACCGGCGAGATGCTGCTGTGACTCGTGGTCCGCAACTCCCATTGGATCTGCCGGACCAGCTTCTCCAGGCAGCGCCGGCGCAGGCGCTTGCTGTGGAAGCGGTCACACAGGCGCGCCAGCGCGTATCCGGCGCGCAGCCAGACGCTCGGGTGGGCAAACAGGTCGGCATCGCGCAGGCGGTTGCGGGCGGAAGAAAAATCGAGGCGGGCAAACCCGTCTCCGAACAGCTCCTCCCGCAGGGCTTCGATCACGGGCGTGACCGGCGCCTGGAACCGTTGCGCGTAGATGGACGCCATCGCCATGTAGATGAGCCGCGTGTGGCAGTACCAGTTCGAGGGATGCAAGGGCAACCCGCGCGGCAGCGTCCACAATTCCGGGAGAACGGCATTCACCCCGCGCCAGTCGTACAGATTGAGCAGCGCCAGCCAGAATTTCCCCCAGCTCGGGACCTCGAGCACGTCCTCTTCGGCGAGGAAACGGCGGGCCGGCGCGACAAGCGGGTCGTCAGGCTCCACGCCGAGTAGTCGCGACGCGACATAAACCAGAACGGTCACGAACAGGTGGGGCGGCGAGTGCTCGTGCAATCCCCACGCGCCGTCCGCCAGGCGGGTGCGTTCGAACGAGCGCAGGATGCGCCGTCTCCGGCCGGAATCGATCGACTCGCCGAGAACGTGTTGCAGCAGCACGTATTGCGCCGTGAGCATGGGGCACCAGACCATCTCGCCTTCCCAGGCGCCGTCCTCGCCCTGAAGGTCCAGCAGGCGCCCCGCGGCCCGGCGCAATGCGGGCTCCGCGTCGGGCGAAGCGGATTCGCCCGTCTGCGCGGCGCCGGCTCCGCCGTTGTCCGGGGACATGGAAGCGAGAAGCGCGCGCGACAACGCCCTGCGGGCCTGCCGGTCCTGACCGCCGCCTCTGTTAATTACTCCCTTGAGCTTGCTGATGCCACGCATGAACCAGCGGAGACGCGCAACGAGCGGAAAAACGATGTCGCGCGCCCGCCGCCAGGCCAGCTTTTCGAATGATGAAGGGATCACCCCCGCAACGGCCCGGATCACCATCGCGAGCGTTGCCAGCACAAGTTGGGTCATCGATGTTTCTTCGCAGGCGAGCAGCCGCATGGTCCGGTTGCGGACCAGCGCGTGCGCCCGCCAGTTGCGGTAGATCGCGTTCCGCAGCGCGACCGATTCGAGGCGGTGATCGGCAAAGGCCTCATAGAGCCCCAGGGCGAGCAGTTCCGGGGCGCGGGTGGCCTTGAAGCGTCCGGCGGCGAATTTCTTGAAGCTCCCGCCTTCCGCCAGCGCGGCCGCATCGCCGAAACCGAGCGTCATGCCCACCGCCGTCATCGGATGGTAATGACCCGCCGCATCGCCGATCAGCACCCGCCTCGACGTGCCGTAGGAGATGCGCGGCCTGAGTTCATTGGCCGCCGCGTGGAATTTTCCCGACCTCAGCGCCGAGAGAAACGCGGGCCTCAACGCTTCCGGCAGGACACTGGCGTAGGACTCGGCCAGCAGGCCGGTCCTGTCGCGCGAGGTCCACTGCTCAAGCGGCACGTCGACGACGATCCTGGCGCAATGCTCGCCCAGCGGATATCCGAGAATCGGACCCGGGCCGCCGAGTATCACGTTGCCGTAGCCGGCCGGCTCCAGACTCACGCCTTCAAGGGTCACGCCCACCATCCGCGAGCAGGCCTTGCGGCGCATCGGCAGCCCCAGGGACCGCCGCACGGCGGATGACCGGCCGTCGGCGCCGACAATCCTGTCGGCGGCGAGGCATTCGGTGGAGCCGCCGCGGGTGAAGACCACGCCGTCGTCTTCGACCTGCCGCACCCGCGCATTGACAAGAAAGTCGATGCCCGGCTCCTTGCGGACGGCTTCATGAAGACGCGCCACGAGAATCTCATGGTCGCAGGCTATCCCCAGCGCCCCGCCGGGGTACGGGAGCACGATCGGTTCCGAGCCGTCCTCGGGAAATACGACGAAGCCCTGACCCTCGGTGCTGCGCAGCGGCGGATCGAGGCGGATGCCGGCATCGCGCAACATGCGCACGGCCAGCGGGTGCAGCCACTCGCCGGCCAGCCGCGTGGCCGCCCTGGGGTTCGCCTCGAGCAAGGCCACGCGCGCGCCCCTGCGCGCGTGGGCCAGGGCGCAATAGCTGCCTACAGGCCCCGCACCAACGATGATTACGTCGTAACGCGGACAGGCGCTCAACTGAATACGCTCGCTTGCGCGCGGCGACGGTAGCGGACCCGGCACGGCACCATGGGGCCCGTCACCCAGCTGCCGTAATTCGGCGCGGGAAAATCCGCAACGGGATCAAAATCGAAGCGGTCCAGCAGCACCGTCCAGATCGCCTTCAGTTGCAGCATGGCGAATTTTTCCCCCATGCACCGGTGCTTGCCTCCGCCGAAACCGATCAGCGTATAGAGGTGCTGCTTGTTCTCGCTGCGCGGCGGAGCGAACCGTTCGGGATCGAACCGCTGAGGATCGGCGAACAGGCCCGGCAAACGGTGGGAAACCGCCGGAGAGACGACGGCCAGGGCCCCGGCAGGCACGGTGTACCCCGCATATTGAAGCGGTTTCAGCACCTTGCGAATGAGCAGTATCAGCGGCGGATGCAGCCGCTCACACTCGCGCACCGTCCATTCCAGCGCCGTCTGGCGCTTGAGGCCGGCGAGGCTCATGGCCCCCGTCTCACCGTAAATCTCGCGCATCTCGGCGCGAATCCGCGCCACGCAGGCGGGATCGCGGAACATCTCAAGGCCCATCCAGCTTGCGAGCACCGCGCTGGTGTGCTGGCCGGCGAACAGTACCGTCAGCAGTATCCCGGTCACCTCGTCGTCGCTCAGGGTCCGGCCGTCCCTGTAGCGGGCCTGCATCAGCGCCTGCATGAAATCCTCCGGCGCGGCGCCCGAGCCCCGCCGGCCCTCCATGATTCGGACAAGAATTCCGGCTATCCTGCGGCGCGCGCGGTCACGACGCCGATGCGCCGGGATCGGTAGCCTGGGCAGGAAGAAGCCGATCAGGTTTATGCCCTCCTCGAGGTCGTGGTACGCCTGTGCGAATCCCGAATCCACCTGATCCCGTACCTCCTGACCCAGCAGGCAGCGGCTGGCGATGTTCACGGTAAGTCGGTTCATCGCCGCCGGCAGGTCGAGCACGCCTGCCTCTCCGAGCGCGTCGGCAAACCGACCGGCTTCGTCGTACATGATTTCGGCGTACCTGCGCATCGGAGCGTCGCGCAGCGCCGGATACAGGAACCCCAACTGCTCCGCCATGATCTCGGGAGCCACGTCGTAGGCCACGCCGCGCCCGAAGATGGGCACCGTGAACTGGTACACGGCACGGGCGTCAAGCTGGTCCTCGGGCGCCCGGAAGTAGCAGTCGTGGGCTTCCGGTCCGGTAAACAGCACGAATTCGCGCGTCCCCAGCCGGAAACGGACCAGTTCGCCATGCTCGCGCCTACAGCGATCGAGCATCGCCACCGGATTCCTCTGGAACTCCGGCAGATGCCCCAGCAGCGGCCAGCCGCCCGAGATTTCCGGAATCGGCTTGCCCGGCGGCGCCGCGGGCCGCGCCGAACGCAGGGTGGCTGCGCTATCGGTATGGTTCGCCACCTTTATTCCCTCAATACACGAACGGGACCATCGAATACGGCACGCGCTCCTTGTAGCGCCCCCACAATTCGCCGTACTTGGCGCGGCAGCGCCGCTCGTCGCGGCGCGAGCGATGCCACAGCAGCCCGGTAAGCCAGGTCGGCAACAGGAACGGCGCCCAGGATGCAAATCCGGTGGTGAGCGCAAACGCGAGGTAGATGCAGATCTCGCCGCTGTAGTTGAGGTGCCGCCCGATGCCCCAGAACCCGGACACGAGCAGCCGCCCGTCGAGGGACTCGGCGGGCCGGCCCCAGATCGTCGTGGACGGATCGCGCTTGAATCGGTGCTTCTGCGCGTTGGCGCCCCGGAATATCCAGAAGCCGAAGGCGTACAGCAGCACGATGCCGGCAGCGGCGACGGGGCTCAGCGGCGGACCCGAGGCATCGACCAGCCACCAGCCGACGATGCAGTAGAAGAAGGGCACAAACACGTAGTCGCCCCACACCAGCATCCATCCGAAGCGCTCGCTGATGATGTCCCAGGTGTGGACCATGCCCCTTTCGAACTGGAAGTAGTTCAGCACATAGACCCATGTCAGGACCAGGTAGAGGGCCATAGCCAGGGTCAGGTAGCCGTAGGTTTCGTATTGAACGACGGCGAACGAGGTGTTGAACAGCGCCAGCCCGATGAGCGACGGGCGGTAGCTGAACATCTTGAGGTCCACCCCGAGCAGGGCGGGATTGAGTTCCGCACCGAAGAAGTAGGCCCGCCAGAACCCCGGCGATTCGGCAGGCTTCCGCGCGCTTCGCCAATAAAGCCAGCCGGAAAACGCAAACGCGAACACGTTCGCCGCCACGAAGAGCGCGAAAAAGTGCGTATACAGCATCGACAGTGAGAACGCGCCGGAAACCTGGGCGATGCCTGCCGCAAGCACGGTGAGCAGCAAAAGCGCCAGCCCGTTGATCTTGTAGGTGATCGACTTGCCGCCGAGATCCGGCCCCCTGATCCGGCGACCCGGCACGAGTATCGATCCCAGAAACAGTGCGCCGATAAAGACGGCGATCATTACCGCCGCCTGGAACAGCAGCGCGCCCGAAAGCGCTAACACCGGCGCCGGCAACTCAGGCATCGGCGCCGCCGTCCGCGGTCGTCAACCCGGGCGCGGGCATCGCCGCTCCGTTCTCCCTGGCCAGGTACTCCTGCCACTTGCGCACCGTCACGTTCTGAAAAGCCCGTACCGCCGGGTTGAATTCGAGAGGTCGGGCGTTGAAGTGCCGCTCGTAACCCTCCTGCTCGGCTTCGAGCGCAAACCCGTCCTGGGAGAGCAGCGGCCCGATGAGCACACGGTTGGATATCTTCAATACCGTGGTCATCGCAAGCCGGGGGAAGCGTATCGGCAGCAACGGAACCTTCAGGGACTTGAAGTAGAACAGGAAGAAGGCCCGGGTCGTGCGCTCGTCCACGGGCAGCACGAAACACCAGTGCTTTATCGCCTCGTCGGTGTTCGACCACTGGTACGGATACTGATAGCAGAGCTTCATGGAATTGGTATCGACCCGCTCGCGATCGACGAACATTCCGGAAAAGCGCCCGCGTCCGACGCTCGTGTCGTAGGCCACGTGCACGTCGTCGCCAACCGTCTCGCAGCGCGTGAGCACGGCGCCGTCGAACGGGCGGTAACGGCGGTGCAGCCAGGCGTGAGTGAAATCGCTGACGTTGTCGATCACCATCGAGTGGTGCGCCGACCAGGTGAAACTCAGCGGCACGCAGGCCCAGCGGCCCTTGCCCTCCAGCTCGGGAATATCGGGAATCCGGCGCGATTGAGCCCGTTCCGGGTTCCCTGGGAACAGCCAGATCAGGCCGTAGCGGACCTTTACCGGATAGGTCCTGAGCGCGACATTCGGCATGCTTCCCCCAAGCATCTCGTGCGCGGTCTCGGCAAGCCGTCCGTCCGGGTCGTATTTCCAGCCGTGGTAGGCGCACACCAGCCGGCAGCCTTCCACCTGGCCCAGCGACAGCTTGAGCTGGCGATGGGCGCAGCGGTTGTCCATGGCGTGAAACGAACCGTCCTCGGACCGGAACAGCGCAATCGAACGCTTCCAGAAAACTACCTCGACCACGCTTCCCGGCTTGATATTTCGCACTTCCTCGACCGCATACCAGTAGTCCGGATCCATGCCCGCGGCGCGCACCTTCTGGCGCAGGTTGACGGCTTCGTCGAAGCCGGGCGGTCCGGCCGGCGCCGTGTTCACGACGCGCCTCCATCGGCGGTAACCTGCGTAATCCGGTTCGGCGCGGCATTTTCCTCATAGGCCGCGCCGTTCGAGCGCGGGCGTTTCGCCTGCGGATTGGTGATCGCCTTGCGCTCGTGATAGTGAAACGCGTACGCCTCATGCACGGCGTCGCGGATGCTCGTCGGCCGGTATCCGAGCTCGCTTTTGGCCTTGTCGAGGTTGGCATGACGACGCTTTTTCAGCAGGCGGATGGCGCCGGGCGTGAAACGCTGCGGAAAGTCGGGGTGAACGCGGCTCAGGTAGAAGCTCGCCGCCTCAGAAAACACATACATGAGATTGGCCGGAATCCGCCGGCTCGGCCGCGGAATGCCCGTAACCTCTTCGTAGAGATCGAGCATGTCGGAGATGGTCTTGTACTCGCTGCTGAAGATGTACTTCTCGCCCAGGCGTCCATTGCGCATGCACAGCAGGTGCCCTTCGACGATATCGCGCGCCGCCACGAACTCGAACCCGCCATCCACGAAGGCATGGAGCTTGCCGTCGGTGTAGTCGCAAAGGGTCCGCCCCAGGCGTGACGGGAAAAAGTCCGCACCCCCCACGACCGCGCAGCAGGTCGCGACGATGACGTCCTGCCCCGCCGCCGCCGCGCGCCAGCACTCGTGCTCGACGAGCATCTTGCTGCGCTCGTACGGCATCGTGCGCTCCATGGGGTAGAACTGCATGGTCTCGTCGCTAGGAGCCGACGGATCGTCGAGATCGTAGCCAACCGCGCTGAACGAGCCCGTCACCACCACCCGCCCGGCTTCCGTCTCCCGCGCCGCCTGCAGCACGTTGCGGGTGCCCAGCACGTTGCACTCGTACACCTCGCGGCGGTGCGCGCGAGTGCCGTCAATGGTGGAGACTTTCGCGGCGACGTGATAGACGCCCGCGCAACCCTCGATCGCTTGCCGGGTGGCGTTCAGGTCCCGGATATCGCCGTAAGCGCGTTCAATATCGAGGCCTTCCAGGCCCTCGTTGTTGTCCTCGTGCCTCAGCAGCACCCGGATGCGGACGCCGTCGGCGAGCAGGCGGCGCACAAGATTGGCGCCCACGTGTCCGGCCGCGCCGGTTACGAATACGGGATTCATGGAAGAACCGCGAATTTCTTGCGATGGATAGGAAACAACCCCCGGTTTCCGGGCAAAAATTCGAACGCGCGTACTCTAACACTTCGGCCCGCGACCGCGCGGGATGTCGAACAGGCGAAGGTGCCGCCTTATCTTTCCGGTTTCGGGACGTGGACCGTCTTCTGCGGAACCGGCGCGGGCCGCGGCGCCGGCCGTGGGGCGGGCGCGGCGGGTCGTGGTGCAGGGGCGGCCGGCCGCGAAGTTGGCATAGACGGACGTGAAGCCGGCGTAGTCGGCCGCGAAGCCGGCGCAGTCGGCCGCGAAGCCGGCGCAGTCGGCCGCGAAGCCGGCGCAGTCGGCCGTGCAGCCGGCGCAGTCGGCCGTGCAGCCGGCGCAGTCGGCCGTGCAGCCGGCGTAGATGGCCGCAAAGCTGGCGCAGACGGACGTGAAGTCGGCCTGGTCGGTCGTGCAACCGGCTTGGTGCCCGTGACGGCGGAAGCCTGCCGCCGCGCATCGCGCGAACGACTCTTGCGCCGCGCATCCCGGGCGGCGCCGCGGGGCGGAGCCGCGAAAGGCCGCTGGCGGTAGGTCGGCGGATAGATCACCGTGACCGGGCGCGCAGGCCGTCTTTGTGGCGAAAAAGTGCTGCTCCCTATTTCGTCGTCGTACACGACCGGGGCGGGGAATTCATCCACTTCGCTCAGCGCAACGGAGGCGTTACCCGATAGGCTCTCGGCCCTTTCGGCGGCCTCGCGTGCGGAAATCAGTTCGTCGCGCAGCGCGGCGATCTCGTCGCGCAGCGTCCTGGCTTCCTCGGCGCTGCGTTCGGCCTCGGAAGCGGCGGCCTCGCTCAACTGCTGCATCTCAAGCCGTATGGCGGCGATTTCGTCGCGCAGGACGGAAGCGTCCCGGGAAGCACGTCTGACTTCCTCGTTCGCGGTGTCGCGCACGGCCCGCATGTCCTCGCGCAAGGCGGCGATGTCGTCACGGAGATAACGGGCCTCGTCAAGGGCGCGTTCGAATTCGGAAACCACCGCCGCGCGCCGATCGTCCGCCGCCGCTCGTGCTTCGGCCTTTTCGGCATTGTCCGCACCGCCGCACCCCGCAGCGACCAACACCAACGCGGCAACCGCAATGGCCGTGTATCGGTTCAACTCGCTCACGACCTTCAGTATAGCCCCGGTATTTCTCCTGGATGCCTCTGAAGAGCCAACGCGTGCGGCCGCTATTGGCTTGCGGTCGGGATAAGCGTCGGATCGCTGCGGAGGACTACCAGGGGCGGGACGGCCGGCATCGCACGCCGACAATTCACCTTCACCTTTTCGGACGACTCATACACTGCGAACTCTATTTCGCCACCAGTACGGCAGGCCTCGCGGACGCTTGTGAGAACTTTCCGAACTTCGCGGAGGACGTTGAAGCCCTGCACGCGTTCGATCCTGGGATTGCCGGAAAGAGGCCCGCATCGATCCCCGGTATCGAGTTGAACATGATCGTTGCGGGTCCAGAACCCCCGCGGACCGCGTCCGCATTGCAAGTCCAGGATATGCCGGATCAGGGCTGATCTTGCCAGGCCGGTCCAGGCTTCGTTGTATTCGTAGGTGACCCTGACCGCAAGCCTGCGGAACATCGAATCGAGATCTTGCCAACGCGCGTCTGCCGGACCTGCGATCAGCATCAGCAGCAAGTCCTTTTCGTCCCATCTGCCGTTTGCTTCGAGCGCCAGAAGCAGCTCGTCCACACCATATGCCCTGCCCGCTCCTTCGATCGCTGCTACAAGCGATGTCCAAACCCGGCGGAGTCGAGCTCCGGCCCAACGAGGCGCACCGGCGCCGTCCACGATCCAGAAGGCCAGCACTCCGCAACTGTATGGAGGGTCTCCTCGCTGGATGGCAGGATCCGATATCCCGATCCGATCGCTCTGGAGAACGAACAGGCACCTGCCAGCCTTGCTTGCAATCTCATCGGCAAGGAAATTCCCTCCCCCATCAGGCGTATTGGAAGCGATATAGAGGAGCTCAAGATACTCGGCAAGACCTTCCGACAACCACGCGGGCTCACCTTCCCTGGCCTGAAACCGGGACCCGTTCTCCAGATGCACCAGTTCGTGGGCGAGGAAACGTTCGGCCACACGGCCCAACTCGGCGCTTTCCTTCAACCAACTCCTGCCCTGGAACCGAAGGAAGATTTCCCCGTTCGGAGCCACGTCGCCACGCCATCGGGTGTTCTCCGCCTCGACATCCAGCGTCGCCAGCACGAATACCCGTTCGCGGATTTGCGCATCAAAGTAGCTGTCCAGCCAGACCGCGGCAGACGTGATGGTGTCCCGCAGTTGCGCTACCAACCACTCGGGCAGCCCTTCATCCGAAACCAGAAACCCGCCTTCGATTTCCCGCATCAGTTCCGCCTCGCCCAGATACAGGTAGCGGCCCCTGTGGCCAGAAGCGTCAGGCAGAACTACGCTTTCATCGCTCCCCGCGTATACGGAACCGGAATAAGCAACCACCGAGCCGGGAGCCACGCCGATGTGAATTTCATGAAAGGGGATGTCCTCAAGCATTGCGTAGTAGGTGAAGAAGACCAGTCCCGATTCACCTATCGCGCGTAGAGACGGAAAGACGCGATCAAAGGAACTGGAATCCAGGCCGACATCGATGGTGAGCTTTTCGATCAAACCGCCATCGGCGTGATGTATCGAATTATCTTCCAGCCGCAGACCGGGATCCCGCACCAGCCAGTTGTCCTCGCGAATCATCTGCGCCGGGTATTCGAAACGCACTTCCCGCAAGGGATGCTCGAACCGGTAAGTCAGTGCCACTCTCTTGCGCGTCAAGTCAGGGACAATGGTTAAAGAAACCGTGTTCCTCGTCTCCAGATCCGTTGAACCGTAGACAGCAGCCGCTGGGCACAGCAGAAGCAGCATGAGAACGCCGGGCCTTACGACATGCGCCCGACGCATAGACATGCATGCATTCCTTTCCACACGTCCAGTATCGCCCGCGAGCGATTGCAGGGCAATCCGCATCCGATCCGCATCCGATCATTGATTCGCTGTCAATTCTGGACTAGCTTTGTGAGCCGGATACTGCAAGGAACAGTGAGCATGCCAAATAAGATCGTCCGTTTGACGACTCGCGACGTGCGTTTCCCCACGTCCGATCACCTGGACGGATCGGACGCAACAAACAAGGATCCGGACTACTCCGCTGCGTACATCACGCTGGAGACAGAAAAGGGCGATCGGGGCTACGGCCTGATCTTCACCATCGGCCGAGGCAACGATATTTGCTGCAAGACCGTCGAGGCGATGAGCCACCTGGTCATCGGAAAGGACTTCGACGATATCCGGACCGATATCGGCGGATACTACAACGAACTTCGTTCCGACAGCCAGATCCGCTGGCTCGGACCGGAGAAAGGCATTGTTCACATGGCCGCCGGCGCAATCGTGAACGCCGTGTGGGACATGTGGGGCCGCGCCGAGGGCAAGCCGGTGTGGCGCCTGCTGTCGAAAATGGACCCGGAGGAGTTCGTGAACTGCGCGGACCTGCGCTACGTCGAGGACGTGCTGACACGCGACGAGGCCCTTGCGATCGTCGAAAGAAACATTGCAACGCGAGACCGGCGAATTCGCTACCTCGAGGACCACGGCTACCCCGCCTACACGATTTCGGCCGGCTGGCTGGGCTACGACGACGAGAAAATCCGGAGGTTATGCCGGGAAGCCGTACAGCAGGGTTTCAGCCATATCAAGCTGAAAGTCGGAGCGAATGTTGACGACGATATTCGCCGCTTGAGGAACATCCGGGAAACTGTCGGTAACGACGTCATCCTCATGGTGGACGCCAACCAGGCCTGGGAAGTGAATGAAGCGATTGAATGGATGCGGCGTCTAGCTCCCTACAAGCCATGGTTCATCGAGGAACCGACCAGTCCCGATGACATCATGGGCCACAGGAAGATCAAGGAGGGCATCGGAGAAATCAGGGTAGCCACGGGCGAGCATTGCGCCAACCGCATCCTCTTCAAACAGTTCATCGCCAGCGACGCAATCGACGTGGTCCAGATCGACGCATGCCGCCTGGCCGGGCTCAACGAAATACTTACCGTATTTCTGCTCGCCGCAAAGTTCGGCAAGCCCGTGTGCCCTCACGCGGGCGGTGTTGGCCTGTGCGAGTATGTACAGCATCTATCGATGATCGACTACGTCATGATTTCCGGAGAAATCGGCGAACGGGTCATCGAGTTTGCAGATCATCTCCACGAGCACTTTGAGGACCCCTGCGTGGTCCGAAAGGGCGCTTATCTGGCGCCCACCGCGCCCGGCTTCAGCGTAAGAATGCGCGAGCAATCCGTCGCGGACTACGAGTATCCCGGCGGCTCCCAGTGGCGTGCACGCGTTGGGCGCACAGGTGGATGATGGCTGCATTCGAGAAGCGGCGCGTGGGCGGCTCGAGCCTTGCCGTTGATACGCTGGGCTTCGGCTGTGCCTCGCTCGGCAATCTCTATCACCCGGTTTCGGATGCTCACGCCACGCAGATTCTCGACTCCGCCTGGTCGCGTGGATTTCGCTACTACGACACGGCGCCGCACTACGGGCAGGGGCTGAGCGAGCGCAGGGTGGGTGACGCCCTGCGCAGGTTCCGGGGCCGGGAGTATGTGCTTTCCACCAAGGTGGGGCGGCTGCTGAAACCGTCGGGTTACGCCGAGGAACGCCATGCCTTCATGTCGCCCATGCCGTTCGATATCTTCTACGACTACAGCTACGACGGGATAATGCGGTCATACGAGGACAGCGTGCAGCGTCTGGGGCTGGACCGCATCGATATTCTCTACATGCACGACATTGGCGCAGTGACCCACGGCGCGAGAAACGACGAGCTGTTTCCGATCGCAATGGACGGCGGGTACCGCGCCATGGACGAGTTGCGCGGCGGCGGCGCCGTCTCGGCAATCGGCCTGGGCGTGAACGAATACGAGGTTTGCGAAGCCGCACTGGACCACGGCGACTGGGATTGTTTTCTGCTGGCCGGCCGCTACACGCTGCTTGAGCAGGAGGCGCTGAACACGTTTCTGCCCAAGTGCCTGCGGCGCAATTGCTCGATCATCATCGGCGGCGCGTATAACTCGGGCATCCTGGCAACCGGCGTTCGCGGCAAGGGTCGCCTGTACTACAACTACGAAGCGGCCCCAAGCTGGGTGGTGGAGAAAGTCGCGAAGATCGAGGACACTTGCGAGGAGTTCGGGATCCCGATGGCCGCGGCCGCGCTGCAGTTCCCGCTGGCCCATCCTGCGGTGGCCTCGGTGATTCCCGGCATCGGCAAACCGGAACGAATCGAACAGACGCTGGCGCTGTTCAACACGAGGATTCCCGACAATTTCTGGTCGGCACTGGTCGAACGGGAATTGCTACGCGCGGACGCGCCCGTTTCCGGAGCGCATACGGACGGACAGGAACCATGACACGGCATGAAGGATCGCTGATATGACGAGGAAACTGGAAAACCGGACTGCGGTCGTGACCGGCGGCGGCAGCGGAATCGGCAGGTGCGTCTCGGCCCGGCTCGCCGCTGACGGCGCCCACGTAGTGGTGCTGGATATTGACCTTGACGCCGCCAGGCAGACAGTGGATGAAATCGCCCGGGCCGGCGGCAGTGCCGCTGCTCACAAGTGCGATGTTGCGGACCACAACGAGGTGGCGGACGTGTTGGCGGCCATTCTCGACGATTCACAGATCGATATCCTGATCAACAACGCAGGGATCGCGCACGTCGGGAACCTGGAAAACACCAGCGAGGCGGACCTCGACCGGCTCTACAGCATCAACGTGAAAGGAATCTACAACTGTCTGGCCGCGATTGTTCCCGCGATGAAGGCGCGCCGCAGCGGCGTCATCGTGAACCTGGCTTCGATCGCCTCCTGCGTGGGCATCGCCGACCGTTTCGCCTACTCCATGACCAAGGGAGCTGTGCTGACCATGACCTACTCCGTAGCCAGGGATTACATCGACCACGGTATCCGCTGCAACTGCGTCGCCCCCGCGCGGGTCCACACGCCGTTCGTGGACAATTTCCTGGACGAAAACTATCCGGACAACCGCGACGAGATCTTCGCGCAACTGGAAAAGAGCCAGCCGATCGGGCGCATGGGCACGCCGGAGGAAATCGCCGTGCTGATCGCCTATCTCTGTTCCGACGACGCCTCCTTCATCACCGGCGCCAACATCCCCATCGACGGCGGCTTCATCACGCTCAACAGCTAGCCTTGTGTAGCCCGGGAAATCGAGCCTATCAATTCAAAAGGGGCAACCTGCGTTGCTTGACAGACGTTCTTCCGCACGTCCAATTCTGCCCCTGTGGTATCGTAACTAACGTTCGTTAGCATTAAAGAGATTGCCCTGGATGACAGACTCCCGCATCTGCCGGCGCTTTGTCGAAAAGTCGATAGTTGTGACCGGCGCCGCCAGCGGCATTGGCCTTGCCACATCTGTTCGGCTTGCACAGGAAGGCGCCAACCTGGTTCTTGTGGATCTGAACGAAAAAGGACTCGCGGCAGCAAAACAAAGGATTGAATTGAAGAAAAAAGAAATAACGACCGTGGCCGGTTCCGTTTCTGATCCTTCGGTCATTGAAGAAGCAGTCTACGCTGCGACAACCTGGTCGGGAAAAATTGACGGGATCGTTAACAACGCCGGAATCGTCGGCGATCTTCAGCCATTTTGTTCTTCGACGGATCAAGACTACGAGCAATTGCTGGAGGTAAACCTCAAGGGCGTCCTTCTCGGTATGCGAACTGCCCTTGGACCCATGATCTCCCAAGGATCCGGCGCCATCGTGAACACTGCTTCAATTGCAGCCACAAGAAACATACCACTGTTCAACTTGTACGGAATGACAAAGGGAGCAGTCATGAGTTTGACAAGATCTGTTGCTTGTGAGGTTGGAAACAAAGGGATTCGAGTCAATTGCGTGAGTCCGGGAGTAATTGAAACCGCAATCGCGGATGACCTGGCACGGAGATTAGGTAAGGAAGAAGCGGCTAAACGCCACGAAATTACCTTGCGCCACATTCCCCTGAGACGCAGAGGCCAACCGGACGAAGTCGCCAGCGCCATCGCTTTCCTGCTTAGCGACGATGCTGCTTATATCACCGGAATCGAGTTACCCGTAGAAGGCGGTTACCTTTCCCAGTAGACGAATTCGAGTCGGTAGAACCACGGAATCGCCAAGTGCAAGCATGCGTCAAGACGGAATCTGTTTCACCGGAACTCCGGATTCCTCAGCTATTCGAATCAGGTTCTTCCAGGTAGCCTGCAGAATCCTTGCACCTTTTTTCAGGCTTTCCTGCTTACATTTGTACTGACGTTCTCCGGGGATGCGAATTTCCGTAAAACCAGGCGCGAGCCTGCTTCCCTTTATCTCCTCGATATAGTCCTCAGCCCTTTGCTTGAATTCCTCGATCGGCAAGAATTTCGACGGATCAATCGCCATAAAGAAGTGTCCCATCGGACCAGTATCTCCTTCTGGATCATCGTACCATCCGGCCAGGGATTTTCCGATCGAACTGGCGGTCAGCGGGCCACAAAGCATCGCGACACAAATCGCCAGGCCAAATCCCTTGTGGCCGGCAAGCGGGCTAATCGCCCCTCTTTGAATTTCCCGCGGATTGGTCGTAGGTCGTCCGTCCACAGTCAAACCTGAACCCCTCGGCACTTGCTCTCCGTGATATGCGGCATGGCGAATCCTGGCATTCGACAGTGCGCTTGTGGACATATCGAAAATGATGGGCGCATTGGCGCCGCGTGGAATACCAAAAGCAAGCGGATTGGTGCTTAGTCTTCGTTCGGTTCCACCATAAGGATGAACCAGAGAGGCGCCTGTCGACATGACGATGCCTATCGTATCCCTTTCGGCCATTCTTGCAGCGTAAACGCCGAGCATGTAAACGTCATACGCGTCATGAATTCCGACCACGCCAACACCGAATTCCCTGGCCCGCTCAACGGCGACATCGGCAGCAAAAACTGAAGCGATCTGGCCAAAGCCTCCACCACCGTCGACCAGAACACAAGCCCCCTTGTCCTTCATGATCCTGGGCTTTGCCTCCGGCTTAATCATCCCATTCCTGAGATTCCGGAGAATGAGGGGCAGATAGTCGACGCCTTGTACGCCGACGCCACGGAGATCGGCTTCCACGAAGAATGCCGCGACAGTCTCGGCGGTCGGCCTGGGACAGCCCGCATGCTCAAGCAAACGAGCGCTCAAGTACAGCAGGTCCGCGTAGGCAACGGTCACAAAGGGGCGCTGCTGCGCTTCGGGAACCACTAAAACACAACTCTTCAGTGCGCAGGCAAATCTCGAGACTTAGCTGGCTCTCGCCGCAAAACTAACCGGCCGGAAGCTAAAAAGATAGCTCACAAGCACTATTGCGGACGCAGTAAAGATAAGGATTACGAAATTTCCGCCCGCCAAAAGTATCAGACCGAACAATCCCGGACCCGTGGCCGACACCAGAGCTTCAACCGCCCCCGATCCGGCAGCTAATCTACCTGATGGATCAATCTCGGACAGCACATAACGAAGCACAACAGATGAAGCAACAATCCCAAATCCCATCATTGTTGTAGCCAATGCAAACGCTGCAACGCTACCCGCCGGAAGATAGGCAAACGGTGAAGCAATTGCTATGACCATACCGATCGCCAGCGCCCGTGTAACACCAAGCCTCAAGATGGCCCACCCACCGAAAAGTGCCGCCAGAACGGAGAAGAATGATCCTATCGGATAAGCGACAGACATTTGTTCGTATGTCAGACCTCCAGCGGAGGCTATACGTTCTGTATACGCCCAAAGTCCATTCAGACCCAGGAAAAGAAGTGCGAAAGCCAACAGGCCAAAAATCCAGATGGCATTGAATCTCCGACCTGACAACCCTTCGGAATTCTGGGCCATCGATCCCCTGACCGGCTGCACTCTTCTTCCAATCAACAGGGCAAACGGCGCCATGACGGCTGTCAGTCCCGCCAGAACTACAAAATATGCTTCGTGACCCCAAGCGTCGATGACCCGGGGCATCAGGATAAGCATAACCATTGCAACTGCGCAATACGTCATGGCCATCAACGAAAAGGCGGTCGCAGACCTGTCGCAGCGGGCGGCTGTGCCATTTGCCACGGCGAGTAGACAACCTGTACCCATTCCAGCCAGGATCCTCGCGGCGCCGAGGGCAGGAAGGCTCTGAAAGACCGCAGGCTGTCCGTAACCTATGATCATTGAAACCCAGGCAAACAATACCAGTCCACGAATCGAAACACGGTTAAGCCGCACGGAAATGAATATGGCCGACAGCGCCATGACGGCGAGCTCGAGCGACATGAACAACCCTGCCGTTCCATCATTGATCCGGTAAATTTGCGCCATAGAGCCAACTGTGAACGGCGAAAAAACCATTCCGGCCTGGCCGGCGGTAAATGCAGCGGCCATTCCGATAAAGTTCGCGACAGTTGTACCGCTATTGGCTGCCGCGATCTCCGGAGTACGGCTCCCGGCCGCGCGATTGAGCAGTTTTACGAGAGCGTTCATCAATTTATGCGCCATTTCGCCCAGCTTCGAGACGGCCCAAACTGCCCCCATGGGGGTGGACCCATGGTTCTCTCAAACGCCATTCGGGGAAGATAGGGAACCGACCGGGCACAGTCAAGCTGGCCAGACAGTAAGGTAAGGACCTACACTACACTCACCTGGAATACTGGATCACCTGAGAATCTCGGCGTATGGCCACAACAGACTATGACGTCATAGTAGTTGGGTCCGGGCTGGCTGGATTGAGCGCGGCACTGAACGCGCTCGAATCAGGCGCCCGAGTGCTGGTAGTGGAAGCCACTGGCGAGGCAGGTGGCGCAAGCCGCCTTTCCACTGGCTTCATTCTCGGGGCGGGAACAAGATTTCAAACGGACGCTGGAATAGAAGATAGCCCGGACAACTTTTTTCAGGAATATATGAATCTTCAACAATGGAAGATTCAACCCGCACTGATTCAGACCTATTGTTACAACAGTGCCGCCAGCATTGAATGGCTTGCAGACCAGGGCGTGGAAATCGTCGACATAGTCCCGGCTGGGGAGGAGCGCTTTCCAAGGGCGCACATCACACCTGGCGGCGAGCATATTATTTCAGTGCTGGAAGGAAGACTCCAGCGATACGATTCATTCGATATCGCATTGCAGGCGCGAGTAAATCGGCTGGTGCGCGATGAGCGTGGAATATCGGGGATCCGGGTCGAAAATGAAACAGTAACCTCCAAGGCTGTAGTCCTTGCGACAGGCGGGTTTGGATCCAACGCTGAACTGATTGATCAATTCTATCCAAGCGCCAATTCGGAAGCAGGAGGCAAAGTCGGTTACGTAGGCAGTAGATTTGCTACCGGCGACGCTTTCCGATTGGGCAAACAGATTGGGGCCCGGATTGTGCGAGGTAGAGGGTCGCGTGCCCCACACAGCGTTTTTTCAAGCGCCTATTTGCCCAGTTTTGCTGTGCTCGTCAACCAGTTTGGCAGGCGATTCCAGGACGAGTCGATTGGCTATGGCGTGGGCGAGGCGGTACTGGCCGAGCAACCTGATGCGATCGCCCATATCCTGTTTGATGACTGTCTAAAGCAATCACTTCGGACTACCAATGACGCCAAGCCCTACTTTTCCGCTGGAGCCACTCCGGTACTGGAGCCCGGAATTACGCTTTGGCGGAGTGCGGTAATCGACGATTTTGTCGAGCGGGGCGATGTTCTCAAGGCACAATCCCTGGAAGAACTGGCTGTTCGTCTGAATATCGACAAGACCGGGCTGAGAGGCACCGTTAAGCGCTACAACCAGCATGTGAAGGCTGGTTTTGACGCAGACTTCCTTAAGGATCCGGCTGGGTTGCGAGCCATTTCTCAGCCGCCCTTCTATTCAACCGCAGTCAGGCTGAAGAATTTCGGTTGCACTGGCATTGGTCTCGGAATCACTAATGAGGCACAAGTTTTGCACGAGGACAATCTCCCCCTGACAGGACTATTTGCCGCTGGAGAATGTTCAGGTGGTGTCCTGGGTGAAATCTATTATGGAAGTGGCGCATCATTGGCCAACGCACTTATTTTCGGCCGTATCGCCGGCACGAACGCAGCACGACTTGCTCAAGTGTCTTAACGACTTTGCTGTCCGTATGAATTACATAATTTCCTTGACTTGCAGTCGTTCCTTATGGCATAAATCCATACGAACGTTTGTACGTATTCTTGCGTTTCAGATCAGGAGAAGTGCCGATGGTTGCTGAAACCCCGAACTATCCAAGACACAAAGATTTGGACCCGAAAGCTTCGCGCTATGTAAACGTGGATGAACTGGAATGGGAACCCACGGGATTTGACGGCGTGGATTGGAAAATACTATTCAGGGACCAGGAAAGAGGTCTGTTGACGGCCCTCGTTCGCTGGCAGCCGCAATCAACTCTGGACTTGCACGAGCACGTGGATATAGAGCAGTCCTACATGTTGGAAGGTAGTCTGGAGGACGATGAAGGCGTTTGCACGGCGGGCAATTACGTGTGGCGACCCATCGGCAACCGGCATCGAGCATGGTCAACTAATGGAGCACTAATACTTGCGACATTTCAGGAACCAAATGTTTTTCTTGAAGGCCGCTTTGCAGGCAAGAAGCTGGAATAAGGTATGGCGGACTTCCCTGAGTCGGTCTTTGTGCGCGAAGAAGGGCCTCGTGAAGGCATTCAGATAGAAACACGACCCCTAAAGACTGAAAACAAGATTCGCTTTATTGAATCCCTGGCTGAAACGGGGGTGGAGGAAATTCATTGCGTTTCCTTCGTTAATCCCAAGAAGGTCCCCGGAATGGCTGACGCGGCTGAGGTCATCCGGGGTATCGACCGTAGGCCCGGCGTCAAATACCTGGGACTATTCCTGAACATGAAGGGGCTGGAGCGCGCCTTGACGCTTCCGGTCGATATCGAAGGGGCCATTCGAGTTTCGGCATCCGAGTCTTTCAGCAGAAGAAATACCGGCATGAATCTTGAGGAAACGCTTGAGGAACAACGCCGTTACTTGTCTGTTTACAAGCAACGCGGGATTCCTGTGGAGTTCGGCTACATCATGACGAGTTTCGGATGTAACCTTGAAGGTGAAATCTCCACCGAACAAGTTGTCTTGATGGTCAGGCTTCTGGAAAAGGTGGCGGGGGAGCAAGGCATCAGGCTCAGGGGAATCTATCTGGCCGACACGGTTGGTTGGGCCACACCGCCGGAAATTGAGAGAAAAATTGGCGCGGTTCGGGAAAGGTGGCCCGATTTCGAGATTGGACTTCACTTGCATGACACGCGGGGGGTCGGGTTGGCGAATGCCTATGCTGGACTGCGTTTGGGCGTAGCGCGGTTCGACACCTCATGTGCGGGACTGGGTGGTTGCCCGTTTACGGGTGCGGGCGCAGCGGGAAATATCTGCACGGAAGACTTCGTTTTCATGTGCGAAGAAATGGGCATTTCAACAGGAATCGACCTGGAGAGGTTAATCGAGTGCGGACGACTGGCGGAGGAGATCTTTTTTCGCACGCTGCCGGGAAAGCTGGTACGGGCAGGCAGCCTCAAAGGCTTCAGGCGAAGCCATGACGTCGCCTAGATCTATAGCCCGCATAGACTGACGAGCAAACGCTGGAGCACCAGATTGGAAAAAGTTACCTTCGAAAGCAAATGCTATACGGCTCCGTCCGGCGCAACGCTCAATATGGCGGAGAATACGAAATTGCCTTTTTCGGTATCCGAATACCTCCGGCGGTACGACGGAGTAATTCAACGAATAACGGATGCCGGAGTCGATGCCCTTCTGGTGCGTTCTCCGGAGAACATCACCTATCTCACCGGATACGAAACGCCCGGTTACTACGGATATCACTGCCTGGTCATATCTCCGCGCGAACAACCGGTCATTATTGGTCGGAAGGTTGAAGTAATCAGCAATGCGCCGGAATTTTCCTGGCTATCGGACATGGTGTTCATCGAAGATCACGAAATGCCGGAGGAAGTGGTCGCAAACGTGCTTGACGAACGTGATCTGGCGAATAAGAGACTGGGTGTAGAGAAGGCGGGGTTCTTTTTCACCGTGCGGGAATATGAGACCTTAAGCGGCATATTGTCGGAGAGTACATTGGTTGACTGCTCGTCGATTGTCGAGTCCGCAAGAATGATAAAAAGCGAGGAAGAAGTAGAGATGATCCGGCAGGCCGCGCACATCGCGGATAAGGCCATTCAGGCAGGTATAGAAGCGGTTGAACCCGGTGTAACCGAAGACCAGGTCGCCGGGGCACTGCATAAAGCCTGGTGCGAAGCGGGAGCGGAGTACACGGGCTTGCCGAATTTTATTGTTTCGGGGCCACGCGCAGGTATCTGCCACGCAACCTGGCGGGGGCGGAAAATAGAAAAAAATGACTTTTGCATCATGGAGATTGCCGCGTCAAAGAACCGATACTGCGGTGCCCTGTTCCGGGGAGTTGCGGTAGGCGAGCCTCACAGGGATTTTCTAAAGCTGGCCGATACCACGATCGAAGCGCTTGAGGTCGGTCTCGGTGAAATCAGACCGGGGGCCATTTGTGAAGAGGTCGATGCCAAGGTTCACTCTGTTTTTGAGCAGAACGGCTTTGGATATGAGCATAAGAGTAGAGCGGCATATTCTGTCGGAGTCAATTACCCACCTGATTGGGGTGAGGGGCAGATCATCAGCATACGGAAGGGGGAAAAGAGAGCGTTACAGCAAAACATGTGCTTTCACCTGGTTCCCGGTGCTATGGCTTACTCACAAGAGATGGGCATGTGCACGAGTGCAACCATCCGGGTTACCGCCGACGGGTGTGAAGTTCTGAATGAAACTCCGGCGAAGCTCTTTCGAAAATAGTGAAATGGCGGGTGCGCAATGGGTAGCAATAACCGAGTCATGTCGGAAAATGCAGAATTTGAGCGTCAATGCAAAGTCAATCCCGAAAGGCTGCAAGACTCATTGGAAGTGCTGGCTTCCTTCGGAATGGTGCCGGGAAAAGGAATAACGCGACCCAGCTTCAGTCGATCTTACGAACAGGCTCGGGCCTGGTTGAAATCAGAGGCGGAATCGGCCGGCCTGCTTGCCTACGATGATGCGGTCGGGAACCTGTTTATTCGCTATGGCGATCGCGATCGGCCCTGCGTAATGTCGGGCTCGCACGTCGATACGGTGCCGGGTGGTGGTCCATTTGACGGCGCTTATGGTGTATTGGGCGCAATTGAGGTTGCCCGACGCCTGAAAGAGACGAAGGAAAACGCAACGGTTGCGTTTGAAGCCGCGGCCTTCGTGGAGGAGGAAGGAAGGTACTACGATCTCCTCGGGTCGAAGGCCCTGGCCGGGCAGATGTCACTGGAAGAGATTGAAGAAGCCCGCGACAGCTCGGGCGCTCCCTTGATGGAAGCAATGAAGTCCGCCGGTTTTTCGCCGGAACGATTTGCAGAGGCAAAGCGAGAATCCGGCGATATCCTTGCCTATGTCGAGCTGCATATCGAACAGGGACCTGTTCTCGAAAGCAAGAACATTCCGATCGGAATTGTGGACGAGATCACCGGTGGGCGGCAGATTGAGTACGTCTTTGCGGGCGAATCCGGCCACGCAGGTACGGTACCGATGGACTTGCGCCGCGACGCTTTCACCGGAGCGCTGGAATTCATCCACGGGGCAAGAGCGCATGTGCTTGAAACCGGCACACCTGGGCGCGTAAGAACAACGTTTGGCACCGTGGAGGTGAGCCCTGGTTTTCCATCGCGTATTCCCGATCGATGTCTTGTAATACAGGAAATTCGGGACTTCTCGCAGCAAAAACTGGATGAGTTGGTTTCTGCGTCAGTCGCGCATGCCCAAACGTGCGCAAGAAAGTACAGGCTGGATGTCAGTTCAAGAGAAATTTGCGCCGCTTCCCCGGCTCGTATGTCGTCCAGAGTGACAGCCAAAATTCGTGAAGCCGCCCAGGCTACGGATTCGGATTTTATTACCATGCCTTCGGGCGCAGGGCACGACGCTCAGGTTATCGCATCCATAGCGCCTGCGGGCATGATATTTGTACCGAGCAAGGGCGGAATAAGCCACCGCCATGACGAATGGACGGACTTCGAGTTTCTTGAACGTGGTGCAAACGTGCTTCTCAATTCGATATTACTGATCCTGCGCGACAGCAATTTTGATCCAACAATCCAGAGTGAGTTCTAGTGTGTCCGGACCGGGCGAACAAGTCAGGGAGAAATTGCAGTCCGTTTCACTTGAAGACAAGTGGGAACTGGAACGCGGACAATTTGTAATTACCGGCAAACAGGCTCTTGCAAGGCTGCCGATAATTCAGAAACAGCTCGATGCAGGAAACGGGCTTAACACGGCCGGTTTTGTGAGTGGCTATCCCGGGTCTCCTTTAGCCAATTACGACCTTGAATTAACGCGCATCAGTCATCGCTTGGCGGCAAACGACATTTTCTTCCTGCCTGGCGTAAACGAAGATATGGCGGCAACGTCAATCTGGGGCACGCAGCAGGCCGCCCTCTTCAGCAAAAGGAAATTCGACGGGGTGTTTGGCATTTGGTATGGCAAGGGCCCGGGATTTGATCGGTCGGGAGACGCCTTCAAACACGCGAACCTTGCAGGAACCGACAGGAATGGCGGGGTACTGCTGCTGGTAGGGGACGATCATCCCGGCAAATCTTCGGGAGCTGCCTTTCAAACGGACCTGTCGCTTGCAGCCACTGGTATTCCCGTACTCTATCCTTCCTCCGTTCTTGAGTATATTGAATACGGAATTCATGGCATAGCCCTATCCAGGTATTCCGGCCTCTACGTAGCGATCAAGTGTGTAAATGAGACCGTCGACTCGACGGCTGTCGTTGAATTCGACCAGGCGGACGTGCAATCGAAAATACCTTCCGATGAATTGTCGGAACCCGATCGCAACATACGGCTTGAATTACTCGCCGTCGGCGAGCAGGACAAGAGATTGGTGCGTCAAAAGTTGCCGGCAGTCGCGAAGTATCTCAGGGCAAACGAACTCGACCGTGTGACGGTCGGTTTGGAAATGCCCTCCACGTTGGCCATCGTTACCGCAGGCAAGAGTTTTGGTGATGTACGGGGCGCACTGGAGTTATTGGGCATCGAGGAAACGACCGCACGCGAATTGGGTATCGGCGTTCTCAAGCTGGCCTGTGTCTTCCCCATCGAGCCCCGGAAAATCGAGAGATTCGCAGCCAACGCAAGAGAGTTGCTTGTTGTTGAGGAAAAACGCGCGCAAATTGAGCCGCAGATTGCGCAATTGCTCTACAACAGGCCGGACAGGCCCGTGCTGACCGGTAAATTGGATGAATCCGGTAAACCGCTACTGGCTGCGGATGAACCGCTTAATTGCGTATCCGTCGCGCAAGTTCTCGCAGCGCGTCTGGAAAAGAATATCGAAGACATACATTCACGCAGTCCGCCGGTAAGCAGCGCGCTGCCTGGACTGCGCGCGGTATCTCAAAACAATATTCGACTGGGCCCTCTTTTGCGCAAGGTCAACTATTGCTCCGGGTGTCCACACAATACGTCTACAGTCGCACCCGAAGGAGGAGTGGTGCTGACCGGGGTCGGTTGCCACAGCATTGTCCAAATGCTGGACCGAACTCATGTTCCCGTCACACAGATGGGTGGCGAAGGCGCGAACTGGATTGGCATAGAACCGTTTGTCGATGGCGCTCACGCCTACGCGAACATGGGAGACGGAACCTACAACCATTCGGGCTCCCTTGCAATCCGGGCGGCCGTCCAGGCCGGATCCGACATGACGTTCAGACTGCTCTACAACGGCACGATTGCCATGACCGGCGGCCAATCCATCAATAACGGACCATCTGTGCAGGACGTTACAAGTCAGTTACTGGCGGAGCAGGTCTCCAGGATTCATATTGTTTCGGACCAACCGCAGAGCTTGAAGTCGATTGCGGAAACAAGTGATCAGGTTGAACTCTATCATCGGGATGAGTTACCGCTGGTACACAAGAAATGCCAGGACGCTCGTGGAGTGAGTGTTGTTCTGTATGTGCAACAGTGCACAAATGAGAAGCGGAAACTGCGCAAGCGGGGCAAACTACCAAAACCAACAAGAAGAATATTCATCAATGACCTGGTCTGCGAAGGTTGTGGTGACTGCTCTACACAATCGAATTGCATGTCGATTTTTCCTCTGGAAACGGAATTTGGTCGCAAACGCACCATCGATCAATCCAGCTGCAATGTGGACTACTCCTGTTTGCGCGGTTTCTGCCCTTCGTTTGTCAGTGTCGAAGGAGTGGAGTTGCGGACCCGGAAAGCAAGTCTGGATCTTTTCGAGCTTGCGGAGCATATTGAAGCCCCGCCCAGGGCGGGGATTCCGGGTACAACCTTCAGCATCCTGATCGCCGGCGTAGGCGGAACCGGTGTCGTGACTACCGGAGCATTGCTGGTAATGGCAGCCCGGCTGGACAATCTTGGCGCCAACACCTATGACATGACGGGCCTGGCGCAAAAGGGCGGTGCAGTCTATAGCCACCTCCGTGTATTCAAGCAGGCCAATGAAATCTGGCCGTATCGAATCGAGAGTTCGCAAGCGGATGTCGTGATTGGCTCAGACCTGGTAGCTGCGACTCAATATGAAGCAGTGCAGACAATTAACGAGAAAACTACCAGAGCCGTACTGGACACGTTCGTTTACCCCACATCAGAATTCCATCAACGCCGAGATCTGGATCTTTCCTCCGGGCCATTTTTGTCCGTATACGAGGAGCTGCTGCCCGAAAAATCCTTGTTTCGGTTAGATGCTTCCCTGCTGGCTCGAGAGTTCTTCGCGGAGCCAACCGCGGCAAACATCATAATGTTGGGCTTCGCGCTGCAGGAAGGGTTACTGCCTGTCAGTATTTCGGCTATTGAACGGGCGATTGAAATTAACGGTGTCGCAATTCAACGGAACAAGAAAGCCCTGGCTTTGGGCCGGGTACTCTCAGCGTTTCCGGAAAAAATAAGCAGTGCGCGCGCCGAATTGGAAAGGCCTGAGGAGTGGCGCCGGTCCGACTCGATTGCCGAGGCCATGGAAAGGCGCGCGGCGGACCTGAGGGCTTATCAGGACTCCGACTACGCAGTACGATACGTAAGTGCTTGCAATGATGCGATTGCCGCCGACAAAATGCTTCCCGATGAACAGAACGAGTTTGCCTTGGCCGTAGTTCGTAACGCGTACAAAGTGATGGCAATCAAGGATGAATATGAAATTGGGCGCTTGTTCTCGGATGGCCGCTTCGAAGAACGCCTGAAACAGCAATTCGCAGGCAATCCAAAGATTACCTTTCACATGTCGCCTCCTGGGATCGCCCCCATGGATAAGGCTACAGGTCGGCCGACGAAAATGAACTTTTCGTCCTGGATGAAGTTTCCCTTACGATTCTTCTGGAAATTGCGCTGGCTGCGAGGACGTAAATTCGATCCATTTGGACGAACCGAAGAGCGAAAACTGGAGCGCCGGCTACGGGACAGCTACCTGAATCTTATGAGCATAATTTCACGGAATTTGAGTCAGAACGATTATCCGCAAGCCGTGCAACTCGCGCAGATCCCGGACACTGTTCGAGGTTTCGGATTCTTCAAGGAAAAGGAAATGCAAGAGGCAATTCGGACCATTGTGAAAAAAAGCAACGAGTGGCCGGGTCGCAAGGAGAGTGGCAAGGATCCTTCAGGTAGCCAGGCCGAAACAGCTACAACAACATTGACGGTCGAGGCAGACGAGCAAAGTACATTACTCGAAAAATCGCGTTCTTATCGGGAAGGCAACGATTTGCTGGCAGGAGAGAAATGACAAAAAACGAGGCAAACAGGCGGACGAAACCGGCTAATGCCGACGCTCAAGCACGTCCTGCAAGTGCAATGAGGAACCATATTCTGAACACTGCATTTCAACTGATCGCGACGCATGGTTACGAAGCAACCAGCCTGAGAATGCTCGCCCACGAAGTTGGACTCAAGGCCCCTTCGCTATATAATTATATTGGCAGCAAGCAACAACTGCTTGTCGAACTGCTTGAGCATGCGATACAGGATTTGACGAATCGTAGCCTGGGACAATTGTCCGTCGCAAATGAGGGGCCACAAAGCAGGTTGCGCACATTCGTGTCCGTTCATTTGATGGTTCATATGGAAAGGCGAGACCAGGTTTTCGTCGGAAACAGTGAGTTGCGAAGTCTGGCTGCCGCGAATCGGGAGAGAATAATCAAGTTGAGAAAAGATTACGAGAATATCCTGATAGACATTCTTCGCGATGGGAAGGAAAAAGGAGATTTTCGAATTGACGACCTTCAAATGACAGCCTTCGGCATCCTTTCAATGCTGTCGGGAGTTGCAAGTTGGTACAAACCGGGCGGTCGCCTGTCGCGGAACACCATTGTTTCCGTCTACGCAGACAACGTGTTTCGGTTACTGGGCTGCCATAATCCCAATGGCGAAAAACGATGACAGCCGGGTTTCTTACTCGCATTCAAATAACAAATCACCTTCCTCCACCGTTTCATCGACCGATGCGTGAATGCTCTTGATGCGACCGCCGGTATCAGCTTGAATCAGGATTTCCATCTTCATTGATTCCATCACGGCAACAGTGTCACCGATGGTTACCGTATCGCCAATTTCAACCATTATCCTTGCGATGACGCCGGTCATAGGGCAGCGAATCTCGGCCATTTCGTTGTCTTCCTAGACCGGGAAAACGCCATTTCGGCGCTCTATACGAGGGTAGCGTCGGCGAGAGTAGATCGTGAATCTTGCTATCAAATCATCTCTCAACTTGTTCGGTTCCACAATGTCATCAAAAAAGAACCGGTCTACTGCACCGTACGGATTTATGTCCTTGGCGTAGTGATCACGTTTCTGAATGATGTACGCTTTGCGTTCCTCGCCTTCAAGGGACGCGATTTCGTTGTAATGCATAGCATTGACAGCCGCTTCCGGGCCCATCAAGGCCGGCATGGCAACTGGTAGCGCGAGCACGGCGTCAGGCTTGGTGGGACCCCCGGACATCGCCAAATATCCTCCGCCGTACCCCTTACGCACCATTACCGCAATGCGAGCTACTTTCGCCTCGCATACGGCAAACAGCAGTTTCGCACCATGCCTGATAATGCCGGACTTTTCGACGCCGCTCCCAATCATGTATCCGCTAATGTCCTGCAAGAACAGCAAAGGAACATTGAAGGCGTTACACAGCCAGATAAACCTGGCTCCCTTGTCGGAAGAATCTGAAAACAGGATACCGCCCTTGTGAGCCGGATTATTGGCCAGAATCCCGACGGCTTTTCCGCCTAGCCGTGCGAAGCCCGTTGTCAGCTCCGGTGCGTACAGCTCCTTGATTTCAAACCAGGAACCACCGTCAATCAGTGAATTTATGAGGTCATGGACGTCGTATGAAGTGTTCTGATGGATTGGAATGATCTCTTCCGGAGTTCGAATCTCAGTTGGCGGCGCCGCCTCACTGTCCATCGGTTTTTCGGACCAGGATCCGGGCAGGTAACTCAGATAATTCCTGATTGCGTCTATCGCTTGTTCTTCGGACTCAACCAGCATGTCGCCAAGACCACTGATGGTGCAATGCATTCGGGCGCCACCCATATTTTCGGCATCGACCTTCTCTCCGGTGGCCATCTCCACGAGACGGGGGGAACCCAGGTATGCGGATGCCGCTTTGTCGACCATGATGATCAGGTCGCATAAAGCCGGAACATATGCAGACCCGGCTGGAGACGGCCCGAACATGGCGCAAACTTGCGGAACCACGCCGGAAAATTGCACTTGGTTGTAAAAGACATTGCCCCATGCATGTTTACCCAAATAGCAATCAAACTGATCATCAATGCGGGCCCCGGCTGAATCGACCAGGTAGACCAAGGGTATACCGGTCCTTGCCGCAAGCTCCTGTATCTGAATGATTTTTTCAAACGACTGGTATCCCCAGGTTCCCGCCTTGACTGTCATGTCGTTTGCAATCACAGCAACATCCCGGCCATTCACCTGGCCAATACAGGTGACAACCGCATCGCCAGGCAGATTTCGCTCGATGCCCGCCAGGCGACCATCCTCTACTACAATCCCGGAGTCAAACAGTCTTGCAAGGCGATCGCGGACCATCAGTTTGCCCTGCGAAAGATGTTTCTCTCGCGCCTTTTCTGAACCGCCCCGTTCTGCGCGAGCTACCCTGTCGCGCAATTCGCTGATTTTTTGAACCATTTCGCGTGTCATGAACCCTTGCCCTCAAAGAATTTCCCTATGCCGGCGTGAAGTTCCCTGGATCCCATGAAAGCCCCGCGCAAACCGCGCGCAAGTTCCAGGCCGGCATCGAATCCGTTATCCGAAATTACCCGAAATGAGTGCTTGGCCTTTCTCATGGTAGCAGGTGCAATTTTCGACAATGATCCAGCAAGTCTTTCCACTGTGTCATCCAATGAGTCGATTGGCGCAACCTCATCCACGATGCCCGCCTCGAGTGCTTCTCTAGCAGTCAATCTTCGTCCGGTCAGGGTCAATTTGCGCGCCTGAGCCCTGCCTACGCGGTCAAGTAGGGGCGGCAAAATAAAAAGGGCAAACAAGCCGATCGTAATTTCGGGCAGTCCGAAGATCGCCCTTTCTGACGCGATCACAAAATCGCAACAACAGACCAGGCCACATCCACCGGCAATTGCAGGCCCATCTACTCGTGCAATTACGGGCTTACCCAACTTTCGAATGCACCCATAAAGATCGTGCCACGTAGCCCCATCTTCCCAGATTTCAGACGCACTGCCTTCGAACAGTTCAACAAATTCTTTCAGGTTTCCCCCGGCGCTGAACGCGTCCCCTGCCCCGGTCAGTACAATCACGCGAATGTCATTGTCCTGGTCAGCCCTCTTCAGAGCGTCGACCAGTGCCCTTGCGGTGGATGAGCCAAGCGGGTTTCGTTTCTCGGGCCTTGAGATTACGATTCGCAAAACGTCATTGGTAATTTCCTGGATTACGTCGGAACTATGCTGATTAACTGCCATCGGGCATTCTCCGCCAAGACAAGAACTTGACTGAACATTGTGGGATGGGAACCGATTTGCGACGAATATAATATACTAACGAACGGTAGTACGGTAATCAGAACACTCAAAGGGCACGTCTTGGGTCCCAAAACAACGGTCCTGGTAGCAAATCGGGGCGAAATCGCCTGCCGAATTATACGAGCGGCAAAGGGAATTGGACTCAGAACGGCTGCAGTCTTCTCCGAAGTGGACGAAAAGCTGCCGCACGTGTCTATGGCCGATACGGCAATCGCGATTGGTGGCACCCGAGCCGCAGATTCGTACTTGAACGTTACAAAGGTTCTGGACGCCGCCACAAGTGTTGGCGCCACGTTAATTCATCCCGGCTATGGGTTTCTTTCCGAAAACGCGGATTTTGCAAGGGCCTGCTCAAGAGAAAAGATTACGTTTGTAGGTCCATCGCCAGAGTCCATAGAAATAATGGGGAACAAGGAAAGGGCCCGAGAACTCGCGTGCAGTATTGGCGTGCCACTGCTTAGAGGTACCGAGCGCCTGAATCTGGCCAGGGAAAGTGAAGTGCTTGACGGCGGTATTGAGGTGGGATTTCCTCTGCTGGTGAAGGCTGCATCAGGTGGCGGCGGTATCGGCATGCGTATTGTAGAGAACCGGGCCGAACTCCTTCACGCGGTCCAAGGTACCAGTCAGATGGCGCTTAAGGCGTTTGGTGACGGGAGCGTATTCCTTGAACAATTGCTGGACGAAGCGAGGCATGTGGAGGTGCAAGTCTTCGGATTTGGTGGCGGAGAGGCTGTCAGTTTGTTTGACAGGGATTGCTCATTGCAGCGCAGGTACCAAAAGATTATTGAAGAAGCACCGGCGCCCGGAATTCCTCAACAACTCAGGAATGCTATGGCAGAAAGCGCCATAGCCCTTGCGGAGCACATCTCATATGAGGGGGCGGGAACTGTGGAGTTCCTGTTCCACGAGGACACGAATGAGTATTTTTTCCTCGAAATGAATACTCGCATTCAGGTAGAGCACCCCGTAACGGAAATGATAACTGGCGCCGACCTGGTTGCCGCCCAAATGCTGCATGCCTTGAATATTGACTGCAAGGAAACCTTGAGTGCCGCCAGCAGCAAAATAAACGGCCATGCGATCGAAGCTCGCATATATGCCGAGCAGCCTGAACGGAATTTTTTCCCGTCGCCGGGAAAGATAGAGCGTCTCACAATGCCTGATCGCTGCAACATCAGAATAGACTACGGGTATGTTGAAGGCAATACGGTTAGCCCGTTTTATGACCCAATGCTCATGAAGGTTATTGGTCATGGTGAATCACGAACTCAAGCGTCAAGAAATCTCGTTGACGCTGTCGGGGCGATTCGGGTTGACGGCATTCGCACCAACTTGAACTTCCTTAAGTTCCTGCTCATGGAACCGGAATTTGCGGAATGCAATCTTCATACCAGGCTTGTTGATGAGATCCAGGAGAGGTGGCTGGCAGTCAGCAGAGGTGCGCGCTCCACTCTTTCCGCCGGAGAGAAATAAGAGCAGATGCAAGCTAATTCGTCACAAAACGGGCTCTTCTCTCCAATTGAAATCAGAAACCTGACGCTCAAGAACCGTATTGTTGCCTCGGCAATGTGTCAGTATTCCGCTATTCGGGGCGCACCGACGAATTGGCACTTGGACCACCACGCGCTTTTCGCAGTTGGCGGCGTTGCATTGGGATTTACCGAAGCGACTGCGGTCGAGGAACGCGGGCGAATTACTCATGCATGCACGGGCATATGGGACGACTGCCATATTGAGCCATTCCGGCAAATCGCGGAGATCTATCACCGCAACGGAGCCTTGGCCGGAATGCAGCTCGCGCACGCCGGTCGTAAGGCAAGCTGTACGATTAGATCCGGCGGCGGAGAATACCTTACTGAAACCTCCGGGCCTGAGCCAAAATGGGAAACGATTGCGCCTTCCTCAATAGCTTTCGGCAAGAATGAAGCGTTTCCGAAAGAGCTTACACAACCGGAAATACAGGAAGTCGTGGCGGCTTGGGCGGAAGCAGCGCGACGCACGGAAGAGGCCGGGTTCGACGTTCTTGAGATTCACGGTGCTCACGGCTATCTGATAAACCAATTCCTGTCCCCAATTACAAATGGACGCAAAGACAAGTACGGTGGTTCACTCGCAAACAGAATTCGATTCGCGCTCGAGGTGGTTGATGCTGTTCGGTCGAATTGGCCCTCCGAAAAGCCCTTGTTCTTTCGCCTTTCGTCAATTGATGGCGTTGCGGATGGCTGGACGATTGAGGAATCGATCCAGTTGGCCAAGCTACTTGGGGAACACGGCGTGGACGTCGTCGACTGTTCTGCAGGCGGCATATTGCACTGGATCGACACTCAACTCCTTACCGTTGGTGAGGGCTATCAGGTTCCGTATGCCGAGCGGATACGGAGTGAGGCTCAAATTGCGACTATGGCGGTTGGCCTGATCCTTTCTGCTTCACATGCAGACCAAATCATAAGAACTGGTCAAGCAGATCTGATTGCATTGGCGCGAACCATACTTTTTGATCCCTTCTGGACCTTGCATGCAGCCCAAGAACTGGGCGCAGATCCCGATTTCGGAATGTGGCCGAAGCAATACCGGGGTTCGCTATCTTCCTGGTACAGAAGGTCGTTTCTCGAATCTCTGCAAAATGAGAAACAACGTTAGTTTTAACTCGCCGCTTGCGCCAAGGAAAAACAGGAAGTGCTGGAGGAGCATACAAAATGGCCATTGAACTCAAATCATCCCGATTGGTGCAATCAATTCCCCGATCGGGCATAAGGGAAATCTTTACGCTGGCTGAAACACTTGAGAATGTAATTCATCTTGAAATAGGTGAACCCAATTTCGATACGCCGCCGCATGTAATAGACGCGGCCTGCAGCGCGTTGCGGAGTGGAGCAACACGCTACACCTCAAATGCAGGAATCCTGCCGTTACGGGAAGCGATTGCCGCCCGCATTTCAGAAAGAACAGGACGATCTGTCAGTCCGGATCGCGTAATTGTGGCAAATGGCGCTGTCGGTGCTCTTTATTTGGCGGCCGTATTGGCGTTGGAGAGGCGTGACGAAGTACTGATACCAGATCCGTGTTGGCCTAACTACTTGGGAATGTTCAGGCTGGTGGGGGCTGAAGCAGTTCGCTATCGGCAACGACCGGAAAATGGTTTTTTACCGGACTTGGGGAATCTTCAAGAGCTTGTGTCATCTCGCACGAAGGCTCTGCTGCTCAATAGTCCATCAAATCCTACCGGAAGCGTTATTCCCATGGAAAAGTTGTCTGGTCTCGTTGAGTTTGCCGAATCGAACGGCTTGTACGTCATAAGTGACGAAATCTACGAAGATATTGTCTATGAAGGAGAATTCGCATCCGTTTTGGAATGTGACTATCAATCGGGCACTCTGTGCGTATCAGGTGTTTCGAAAGGATATGCGATGACTGGCTTCAGGCTCGGATACATCGTTGTCCCGGACAGATTGGTGGATGGCTCCCGCGCCGTTATCGAGTCTGTTGCCGGTTGCATAACTACCGTTTCCCAGCATGCGGCAATTTCCGCCTTATCGGGACCACAAGACGGTATTCGCGAACGTCTTTCCGCCTACAGGAATAAGAAGCAAATCGTACTGGATACCGTTGGGGACACCGGACGCCTTCTGGGCAGGCTTCAAGGCGCCTTTTATGCCATGATTGATGTTGGAGAGAGAGTCGGCGGCTCGATGCAATTTGCAAAAGACCTATTGCAAGAAAAGGCAGTGGCGGTTTCTCCTGGCATCACTTTTGGCGCCGACTGGGACCATACGGTAAGAATTTCCTACGCTGTAGCAGATGAGCAACTGCGCAGCGGCCTAAAGGCCATGCTCGAGTTCCTAGAACCACAAGGAGGAAATTGAAATGAAGGATCTATCGCCCTGGAGATCGCTATCTTCAGCAATTGTATCGGACATGCTCGATCAAGTCGGCCGGAAAGCTCAATTATTTGATCGCGCAATAAGACCCATACTTGATAAGCCTCTATTGGTTGGCCGTGCCCGAACTCTACAGTTTGGTCCCGGCACGGCGGAAGGTGATCGCGACGACATGCTGGAGGCCTATTTTGGATTCCTGGATAGCCTCCAGGAGGGGGACGTACCGGTGATTGCCTGTGGGCTGCCTAACCGTTACGGCATCTGGGGAGATGTCTTAAGCACGGCTGCGCAGATGCGAGGTGCTGAAGGATGTGTAACCGATGGATTCGCAAGAGATATTTTACAAATCAAGGAAATGGGGTTCTCACTCTACTGCTCGTCTGCCGGACCTCAGGATCCAGGCGGAAGAGCCAAGATTGTCGCCGCAGATGTCGCCGTGAGTTGTGGCGGTACATGGGTGGAACCTGGCGACCTGATATTCGGCGACTTTGATGGATGCCTCGCTGTGCCCCAGGATGTCGAAGAAATTACATTGTCAATGGGCCAAGCGGCACTTGCGAAGGATGAGGAAACACTCGCCCTTGTGCGATCGGGCAAGTTATTACGGGAAGTTTACAAAGTCACTGGTGTGTTTTAGCGAGTTGATTATTGTGAAAGAAATCAAGAAATTCAGTTACTGATTGAATGTCTGATTTCGGTACCTTCCTGGACTATGAAAAAGTACTTTGACTACATAATCGTCGGTGGTGGTTCTGCGGGCTGTGTTCTGGCCAATCGTCTGAGTGCCGATCCCGACACGAGTGTGCTGCTGCTTGAAGCAGGAATTGATTGCAGAGACCTATTGACACGTATACCTGCGTTGGCAACCCACAACGTGAAACGTACAAAGCGAGTTTGGCATTATTTCACAACTCCTCAACCGGGCCTCGAAAACCGTCGCGTCTTTCAACCTCGTGGTCGAATACTTGGTGGTACATCCGCGATTAATGGAATGATTTACTCGCGCGGTCATGCGCGAGACTTCGATGCGTGGGAGCAAACTGGCGCAGAAGGCTGGGGGTTTCGTGAAGTTCTTCCCTATTTCAGGCGATCTGAGGACTTTTCAGGGGGAGCATCCTTTTTCCGCGGGGCGGGAGGGCCGATCAATGTTACGCAGCATTGCAAACTTGAACCGCTTAGCGAGACTTTTCTGAATGCGTGCGAGGAATCCGGATTGCCCTCATCTGACGACATCAATGGCGGTGTGCAAGAAGGTTTTCATAAGTGCGACGTAACAATTTACCGAGGCCAACGCGTTTCGGCAGCTTCAGCATACATCTGGCCTATATTGGATCGATCGAATCTGATGGTTCTTCCTTCCGCGCATTGTCACAAAGTTCTCATTCAGAATGGTGAAGTTACAGGTGTGAAATACGAGCTGAACGGACGCATCACAAAGGCATTTGCTGATCGTGAAGTGTGCTTGTGCGCCGGCGCTGCAAGCTCACCAAAATTACTCATGTTGTCGGGGATAGGACCTGCAAGTGCCTTGCGCTCACTAGGAATCGATGTGATATGCGACCTGCCTGTGGGTCAAAACCTTCAAGATCATTTGGCTGTGGATGTCTCATACTCCAGCATCGAGAATAATTCACTGGCGCGGCACTCGTCGTACGCGTCCGTTTTTGGGGCTGGGCTCAAGTGGATGCTAAAGAGAGAAGGACCACTCACAACAAACGGTTTTGAAGTCGGTGCCATGGTTTCAAGCCCATACGCGGAGGGCTATCCGGATATCCAATGTCTGTTCATTCCCGTCGCAAAGGACGTCTTGAAACCGAGGCTTTGGATGCATGGCTACACTATTTCAACTGGTATCGGAACCATAGAAAGCACCGGCTGCATTCGTCTGCGTTCACAATGCCCAAATGACGCCCCGCTCATCGACCCCGCCTATCTGGCTGAAAAACTTGACACGAAAAGAATGGTCTTCGCTCTGGAGCTTGCCCTGGATCTTGCGGAAAAGAACAGCTTTAAGGCAACGCGAGGTCACCGTTTATTTCCAATTCTTAAGTCGTACGAAAAAAGCGAACTTGAACGATATATCCGGGAGTCGGCCTTCGGTTGCTATCACATCGCAGGCAGCTGTCGTATGGGCACGAACAGTGACTGCGTCGTGAACCAGGAAGGGCAAGTTTATGGCGTCGAAAAGTTAAGGGTCTGCGACGCTTCGATTATGCCAAGGCTGCCAAACGCGAGCATCAACGCACCAACCATCATGATGGCCGAAAAAATCGCCGACCACATACTGGGGAACACAACATAAGGCTTCGCCGAACTAGAAGTTCACAACGGCTCGGACTCCGTATGTGCGGGGCAAACCCCATATGCCATTATTCATGAATCCGAAAGTCCGAAATACGAAGCTGTGGACGAGATACTCCTCATCAAGGACATTATTTGCAAATCCTTCGATTTGGTATTTTTCGTTCTGTGACGACCAGGATACAAACAGGTTTGCAAGCCCGTAACCTTCTTGTGCCTCGAAGGGATCGTTGTCTGGAGCAAACAGGATATCGCTCTGGTATCGATACTCAGCCTGGAACCGCAAGCTGCCGGAATTACCGATTGGGTACGTATAGGCTGCCAGCAGGCCGAAACTGAAATCCGGCGACGAAGCCAACTGGTTTCCATCAAACATGGATTCACTTGACTCAATTTCGTTATCCAGCAAGCCGATGGAAGCATTGAGTTCCCAGCCTTCAGCCGGCACTAACGCCAGTTCAGCCTCAAGTCCGAACACATTTGCATCTCCCACATTCGCCAATTGTGGCGTTCGCGTATCGGACGGTGAAAAGGTTTGCTGAATTCCCTCATAGTCGTAAAAAAAGCCCGACACATTCAACAGCCCACGACCGCCCAGGAAATTTCTCTTAATGCCAACTTCATAGGCCAGGATTGTTTCGGGCTCCGATGGAGCTGCCTGAAGCGGATTCGGATTGGCTGTTGCCAACAGGGTGTTAAACGCCGGGCTCTTGAATCCGGTAGAGAAACTTGCATACGCCAGAGACGAATCGGCGAATCGCCAATCGACGACAACACGGCCGGTTAACCTGTCTTCCTTGGAGCCAGTGTCGAAAGAAACGAGATTTCCACTAAATCCGAAGAAATCGTCAAATGTTCCCGTATGGCGTTTTTCGTCCTGAGTTAACCGAAGACCTGCCGAAAGCCTGGTAGTGCCCGTAAGATTCGTTTGCACGTCCACATACGCAGCAATCGAATCGGTACGCAAGTTACTGTTGTTTGTAACTGCACCGTATGGCTCAATAATGAACCCCGCGTTTCGATCCTCGTAATAGTAATAGACTCCGCCAACCCAATTCCAATTTCCGGTCTCGCCATTCAGCCTGAATTCCTGAGAAAAACTCTCACCATCCATGAAAGTTGCACCTTCCGCAATGAAGGCAGGCTGTGAATCAGCGTCTTCCTGTAGTGACTTCTCAACGTCCTGATAGGCGCTGATTGACGTTAAAGTCACGGATCCGAAATTGTGCATTACTCGCATATGACCACCAAGGTAATCAATTGATTTCTCGGGGGGTCCGTACTCACTGAAAACTTCAGTTGGATCGGGATCTGCGACTTGAAAGTCTCCCTGGCTTGTGCAGGCGCCTGCGAGAGATCTTTCAATTGAGCATATTTCGCCTGTCTGCGGATCAAGAATGCCGAAATGGCCATACCCGAAGTGCGAACCATCAACGTTGGTTGTTTGAAAACTGAAGAGCACACCAGTTTGATCGGAAACATCAGCGGCCAACTGGAAACGCACGGCGCGCTCCTTAGTGCGATTCCACCTGGTGTCATCGACCAGGTTTTCTTGAGTACCGTCGTTGGTTGTTCCCTTTGCCGAAAGTCGGAAACGAACATTGTCCGAGATTGGACCACCTGCCGCTCCCTCGAAGACGAACTGAGAGAAACGCCCATACTGGACTTGTCCGTAACCCTCAAACTCGTCCGTGGGCTCCCGGGAAATGAAGTGAGTTAAGCCGCCTGTCGCATTTCTCCCATAGAGTGTGCCTTGGGGTCCGCGAAGAATTTCGACTCGTTCCAGATCAAATAGCGCCGCTTTGCTTGCACTCAGGAAACCCCGGTAGACATCGTCAGAATAAATCGCAATTGGCGATTCATTTCCTTCGCTCGTATCATTCAAAGTCACACCGCGAATATTGAAACGGGCAACCAGACCGTTATCCTGATAAATCATGTTCGGGAAACGAAGCGCGATGTCGCCCGCATTTTGCAAATTTGATGAGCGAAGTTCAGCGCTGTTTAGAGTATTTACCGTAGCAGGAATCGATTGAACTGCTTCAGTCCGCCGCTGAGCAGTGACAACAATCTCCTCAATTACATTGGTGTCCTGTGCTAGTGCAGAACTCACGGTAAAACCCGATATTCCAACCGCAATAGCGATAGTGCCAAGAAGGCATTTGTAAGTGTGCAAGCCCATTTTATGTCCCTCACTTGCCATAACGAAAAAGATAAGAACCTCCGAAATGGGCAATATTGGGGCGAATCGAGTGGAGACGATGTTGGTGCATGAGGTCTCCTGGGGATTCCATCTCAACAACGCTCCAAATACTAACGGACGTTCGTTAGTAATCGTATATGCCTTGCCGGGAGATTGTCAATCCCTGCGACGTCCCCAATAACCAGGCCGGTCAGCAGGCTGTCACGATGCAGTCGTTGATCAGGTTCTCGACAAGTTCCTGCTTGCCGCTGCGCCGACGGGGCTCTCCGTTCGCCGCGGCGACATCGCGCAGATCGCCCAGCGACAACTCGCCGTCCTCGAAGCGCTTGCCGTCGCCCGAGTCGAAACTCCGGTAGCGGCCGTAGCGAAGCTCCGACATCCGTGGGTCCGCCAGAACCCTGTCGGCAACCAGCAGTCCCCGGGCGAACGCATCCATCGCGCCGATATGCCCGATGAACAAGTCTTCGAGGTCGGTGGATTCGCGACGGACCCTGGCGTCGAAATTGAGGCCACCGTTGCCGAGCCCTCCGTATTCGAGCACCACCATCATGGCGTGCACGCAGTCGTACAGGTCCATGGCGAACTGGTCCGTGTCCCATCCGTTCTGCGGATCGCCCCGGTTGGCGTCTATCGAGCCCAGCAGGCCCGCATCGGCGGCCATACGCAGGTCGTGCGCGAACGCATGCCCCGCCAGCGTCGCATGGTTGGCCTCGACGTTGAGTTTGAAATCGCCGGCGAGCCCGTGCTGGCGCAAGAAGCCGATCACCGTGAGGGCATCGAAGTCGTACTGGTGCTTCATCGGTTCCATGGGTTTGGGTTCGACCAGGAACGTGCCCTTGAACCCCACCGACCGGCCGTAATCGCGCGCCTTGGACAAGAACATCGCCATGTGTTCGAGTTCCCGCCTGGTGTCGGTGTTCTGCAGGCACGCATAGCCTTCGCGCCCGCCCCAGAACACGTAATTCTCTCCGCCCAGTTCCACGGTGGCGTCGATAGCGGCCTTTACCTGCGAGGCGGCATAGGCGACTACGGCGAAGTCCGGATTGGTGGATGCGCCGTTCATGTAGCGCGGATGAGAGAACACGTTGGCCGTTCCCCACAGCAGCTTCATGCCGGTCGCGTCCTGCCGTTCCCTGGCCATCCCCACCATCTGCTCAAGGTTCTTTTCCGAGTCGGCGACACTGCCACCTTCGGAAGCCAGGTCGAAGTCGTGAAAGCACCAGAACGGCACGTTGAGCTTGGTGAAGAACTCGAACGCCGCGTCCACCCGTTCCCGCGAGCGATCTATCGGGTCGCCCTTTTCCGCCCAGGGATGGACGCGGGTGCCCGGTCCGAACGGGTCTCCCCCGGTGGCGCAGAAGGTATGCCAATAGCAGACCGCGAAGCGCAGGTGTTCTTCCATGGTCTTGCCGCCCACGGCCCGCGATGGATCGTATGTCTTGAACGCCAGCGGGTTGTCCGATTCAGGGCCTTCGTGCTGGATCCTGGCGATACCCGGAAAATATTCCCGATCGCCGATAAAGACGCTGCGGTTCATGTTCTTGCCCCTTTGCCTGATCTCCTAGGCGTAGATCGCGGTCAAGGCCGCAACCGCGCGCCTGTATTCGCGGTAGCACTCCCTGTAGGTGTTCACGGCCGCATTGCGCGGTTCGCAACTGCGGCCGTCGTCCTTTTCCAGGTGGGCATCGACGAGTTCCTCGATCGATGCGCCCGTTTCGATGAGCTGCACCGCCTGAAGCGCCGCCCCAATGGCCGCGCCTTCATCCTGCCTGAGCACCACGACCGGCGCTTCGCAGATATCGGCAACAATCTGCCGCCACTCGGCGCTTCTTGCCCCACCGCCGGTCAGCACGATCTCTTCGACATCGACGCCAAGGCCCGCCAGCTCGTCGATGCCGAATTTCAGCGCAAAGGTGGCGCCCTCGACGGAGGACCGCAGCAGGTTCTCGGGCCGGGCGTTGCGGCTGTCGACCCCCACTATGCAGCCCTTGGCATTCGGAAGGTCGGGTGTGCGCTCGCCGTTGAAGAAGGGTAGCGTAATGACGCCGCCGGCGCCCGGCTCGGCAGCAGCCACCTGTTCCTCAAAAGCGGAAATATCGGCGTTGAGCAGCGAGCGCATCAGCTCGGTGCTGACCGTGCAGTTCATCGTGCACAACAGCGGCAGCCAGCCCCCGGTTGAAGAACAGAAAGCGGCGATATTGCCTTCGGGATCGACAACGGGCCGGTCGGCATAGGCATACACGGTGCCCGAGGTGCCAAGGCTCATCGTCAGCTTTCCCGGGCGCACGTTGCCGGTGCCGATCGCTCCCATCATGTTGTCGCCGCCGCCGATCCCTACCGGAATCCCGGCGGGCAGGCCCAGCTCTTCGGCAACTTCCGTCCGGAGCGTGCCGATGGCTTCGTTGCCGATGCGCAGGGACGGAAGGCAGTCGCTCAAGTCCCGGTCCGCATCGATGGCGCGCAGCATGTCCCGTGACCAATCCCTGCGGCGGACATCGAGAAAGCCGGTCCCCGAAGCGTCGCCCATTTCCATGCAGCGTTCGCCGGTCAAATGCAGGTTCAGGTAGTCGTGGGGCAACAGAATGCAGTCGAGTCGGTCATACAGGTGGGGTCTGGCCTTCTTCAGCCAACGCAGTTTGGATGCGGTGTAGCCCGGCGCAATCGGATTGCCGGCCCGCTCGATACAGGCCTTGCGGCCGCCGAAAGCCAGCATGATCTCCTCGCATTCCACCGCCGTGGACGTGTCGCACCACAGTTTCACGGGAGCCAGCACTGCGTCTGTTGCGTCCAGCGCCACAAAGCCGTGCTGCTGGCCCGAAACCGCGATGGCCGCCGCCCTCTCGCGAACGGCCGGATCGACTCGCCGGGAAGCCTCGCGCAACGCGTCCAGCCACCATTCGGCATGCTGTTCGGCCACACCTTCGCCGTCCTGGCGAAGATCGAGGGACGCGCTGGCGCTGCCGGCCACGCGGCGATTCACGAAGTCGTAGCAGACAAGCTTGACGCTCTGGGTGCCGAGATCAATCCCAACAGCAATGGCCATCAGTCAGACCTGCCTGTGCGCGAACCTGGCATTTTCACCGCTCCCGAAGTCGATCAGTCGTCGACTACTCCAGCATGGGACACGAGCTCCTGGCGCTGCCGCCCCAGGCCTTCCACGCCCAGTTCCATGACGTCGCCCGGTTTGAGGTAGACGGGCGGATCGTGGCCGAGCCCGACGCCGGAGGGCGTGCCCGTGGAAATGACGTCGCCCGGATTCAGCGTCATGAAGCGGCTGATGTAGCTGACCAGGTAGCGCACCCCGAATACCATCTTCGATGTGTTGCTGTCCTGACAGCGCCTGCCGTTGACGTCCAGCCACAGGTCCAGGCGCTGCGGGTCCGGCACTTCATCCGCCGTGACGAGCCAGGGTCCGATCGGAGCGAAGGTGTCGCAGCTCTTGCCCTTGACCCACTGCCCGTGCCGCTCCAGCTGGAATTCCCGCTCGGAAACGTCGTTGACGACGCAGTAACCGGCGACATGTTCCAGGGCTTCGGCTTCGGCCACATACGACGCCCTTGTGCCGATCACCACGCCGAGTTCCACTTCCCAGTCGGTCTTCGCGGAATCGCGGGGAATGACGACCGGGTCGTACGGCCCGCTGATGGCGCTGGTGGCCTTGAAGAAGATCACCGGCTCATCGGTCACGGCACTGCCGCTCTCCTCCGCATGTTCCACGTAATTCCGGCCAACGCAAACGATTTTTCCCACGTTGCCGACACAGGGCCCGATGCGCACGTCGCCGGATACGGCGGGAAGAGCGATCGCGTCTCGGTCCGCGATCTTAGACAGAGATTCGGCGTTCAGGTTGGGGCCGTCCAGGTCGGCAATCACGGCCGACAGGTCCCGAATTACGCCGTTCCCATCCAACTGGCCCGGCCGCTCCGCGCCGGGCTCTCCAATTCTCAAGAGCTTCATCGCAGCTGTGTTGTTCTCCTCATCGTTCGCCTTCCCGAAGAAAAACCATGTTACCCCGGCAAGTAACGCGCACCGCCTCCGGCGGGCGTGTAAATTCCAACAAACTTGACAGAATACAGCAAGTTTAATACTCTCCCCCGGACATTTTGTCTTCCACGGTAAAGGTCCCATGAATCTTGGGCTGTTCTTCATGCCCCACCTGGCGCCGGAGCGCACCCCAAAGCAGGGTCAGGAGTTCATCCTCAGCACCATCGTCCGCGCCGACGAGCTCGGCTACTCCGAGGCCTGGATCGGCGAGCATTTTGCCTGCGGATGGGAGCCCGTGCCCGCGCCGGATCTGCTGATCGCGCAGGCCCTGGTGCAGACGGAGCAGATCAAGCTGGCCCCGGGGGCGCACGTACTGCCCTACCACCATCCGGTCGAGCTCGCGCACCGGATTGCCTACCTGGACCACCTCGCGCAGGGAAGGTACATGGTGGGCATCGGCGCCGGTTCCGTCCCCATGGACGCGGACCTGCTGGGCTCGGTCCGTTACGAGGAAGACGGCACGCCCACCATGCTGAATGCGCAAATGACGCAGGAAGCGCTGGACATCATGATCCGGCTGTGGACCGAGGACAAGGCCTTCGATTACAACGGCAAGTTCTGGCAATTCAAGCGCCGCGACTACGACGATTTCGAGAAGGGGCCGTTCCTCAAGCCGTTTCAGAAACCCCACCCCCCGCTGGGCATGGCGGGCATATCGGACAGTTCACGAACCCTGGCGCTGGCCGGCAAACTGGGCTTCCGGCCGATGAGCTTCTACATCGGCGCGGGCTATCTCGCGGGCCACTGGGACGCCTATTTAGCCGAGGCCACGAAGGCCGGACACAGCGTTTCGCGCGACGACTGGGCCGTATCGCCACCGTTTTTCGTTGCGGACACCGACGAGGAAGCGGTGGAGCTGGCCTCCACGGGAGAGGTGGCGCGTTTCTGGGAGGAGTACATGATCCCCGGCATTGTTCGGCGCGGCCTGGCCAAATATTCGAAGGCGGACCCCAGCCACACGGACGACATGATCACGCCGGAATATCTCGCGCGGCACATCTGGCTGGTGGGATCGCCGCAAACGGTGGCTGCGAAGACCGAGAAACTGATTCGCGAAACGGGCGGATTCGGAACCTTGATCGGCATGTGTTTCGACTTCATCGAACAGTACGACGCCTGGATCCACAATCTGGACCTCATGATCAATGAGGTCATGCCACGCCTGCAACGCGCCATGCCCGATCAGGGCTGCGCGGCAGGCCCTATGCAGTAAACGGCCTGAATCCCGCGGCCGCGGCGGCCGCATTGAGCCGAGCCAGGCCTTCGGCGCTCAGTTCCACGCTGCCGGCATGCGCCCGGCGGCTGTCGAATTCGGGATCTCCGGGAGCAAGAACCGCGTCCACGCCTTCGGCAAGCGGAACATCGGTGACCCAGCGAAGATAGCGTTCGATACGCTCCGAGACCGATTCCGGATCCTGTCCCAGGCGCGTGGGGTCGAGAACGATCGCCAGGAGATTATTCGCGATCAGGCCCGCGTCGTCGAGTTCCGCGATCGTCTCTCCACCGGCCAGCGCGGAAGACAGCAATTCAGCCACCAGGGCCAGCCCGTAACCCTTGTGATCGCCAAAGGGCAGCAGCGCCCCGGTGGGCTCTTCGAACATCACCGCAGGGTTCCGGGTTTCATGGCCGCGGTGGTCGAGAAGGGATCCTTCGGGCGCCGGAACGCCGCGGGTATGGGCCACGCGCGCCTTGCCCAGGGGAATGCGGCTGGTCGCGAAATCGAGCAGTATCGGCGGTTGGCCGACCCGCGGAATGCCGATGCAATGGGGATTGGTGCCGATCCTCGCCTGCGTGCCGCCAAAGGGAGCGACCAGCGGGGCGCGCCCGTAAACATTGGCCCAGAACATGCTGATCATTCCGGCGTCCGCGGCGCGCTCCGCATAGTATCCGATACGGCCCATGTGGTGGGCGCGGATGACGTTGACGATGCCCACCCCGTATTGCCCGACCATGCCCATAGCGCGATCGACGGCCTCGAGCGCAACAATGTGTCCAAGCGCGAAGTTGGCGTCGATTACGGCAAACGGGGGAGCGGCGGGCCTGTCGGCCGGTTCGGCGCCGGGCCGGATCGCTCCCGCCCGGAACGAATCCACGTAGGTGCCCAGCATTCCGGTCCCGTGCGAAGGGTGCCCGGACTGATCCGCCACAACCAGGTGGTCGGCGACGATATCGCCCTCGCCGCGCTTCCAGCCCATGTGCACGAACAGGTCGGAAACGAATTGGCGCAGACTGTCGGCGCCCACCCGGACCGCGCTCCCGCTTGCGCCCATGGCCGGCGCAGTCAGTAATGGATCGCGGTCCTGGCGCCGCCCGCCGCGGCGATGACGTCGCCGTTGATGCATCGCGACAGCGGCGACGCGAGAAAGGCGACCACGCCGCTGATATCCTCGGGCGTGGGAAGATAGCCGTTGAGATTGCCCGAGGCGAGTCCTGCCTCGATTTCCTGTTCGGAACTCCCCTCTTCCGCGGCGCGCCGCGCAATCATTGCCGCCACCTTGTCGGTCTTGGTGTAACCGGGATGCACCACCGTCGCGGTGATTCCGCTGCCCCCAAGTTCCTCGGCCAGGTTCTTGGTCATGGCAACGACGGCCACGTTGCGGATGCTGCCCACCGTGTCGCCCGACTTTCTGGCCCCCATTCCGCTGATCGATATGATCCGTCCCCATCCCTTGCTGCGCATCTGGGGCAGCAGGGCCTGCGCGCATCTAAGGTAACCCATGACCTTGACGTTCATCTGCTCCATCAGCTGATCTCTGGTGACTTCCCAGGCCAGCGGAGTGCGGCCCTGGCCGGCCGGCGCGGCCGCGCAATTGACGAGTATTTCGGCCGCTCCCAGCCTCTCCATGACGTCTTCGGCCATCGCCAGCACCGAGGCCCCGTCCCCGGTGTCCGCCGGAGAAGCGATCACCTCGGACCCTGTCGCCTCGCTGATCTCGCCGGCGGCCTTTTCCAGGGCTGCCCGGGTTCGCGCCACCACCGCCACCCTTGCGCCTTCGCGGGCCAGCGACTCGGCAATGGCCCGACCTATCCCCTGGCTGCCACCCGTGACAACGGCCACCCTGGCTGCAATTCCGAGATCCATAATTCCTGCTCCCAAGCTTCGGTCTGACTGGAATTCTTACTGTAAACTAGTAATTTTGCAAGAAGCCCCGATGAAACCGCTTGCCCGGACCGTCGCCGAAATGCCCCAAAGCGGCATTCGGGAAATTGCCAATCTCGCCGCCCGGACGCCCGACTGCGTGCGTCTCGATCTCGGCGAACCGCACTTCCCAACGCCACCGCATATTGTCGAGGCTGCCTGCCAGGCGGCACGGGACGGGTTTACCAAGTACACACCGCCGGTCGGTCTGCTTTCCCTGCGCCAGGCAATCTCCGAAAAACTCCAGCGGGTAAATGGCCTGGATGTTCCTGCCGACGGGATCGTGGCGGTGAGCGGCGCCACCTCGGGGCTTTTTACGGCCTGCCTGTCGATTCTGGAGCACGGCGACGAGATCCTTCTGCCAAATCCCGCCTGGCCCAACTGGGAAATGATGGTCCTGTCGGCCGGCGGGAAGATCCGTTATTACCCCGCTGATTCATCGAGGAACTTTCTGCCGGATCCCGGCGAACTCGATGCGTACGTGGGAGACCGGACCCGGGGCATCATCCTCAATTCCCCGTCGAACCCGACAGGCGCGGTCATGAGCCCCGGCCTGGTTCGCGAAATGGTGGATTTCGCCCGGCGCCATGACCTCTGGGTCATTGCCGACGAGTGCTACGACGAGTTTGTTTTCGATGAGGAACATACATGTGCGGCCCGGTTCGACGGCGATGGGCGCGTGATCAGTCTTTTCAGTTGCTCGAAGACCTACGCGATGACCGGCTGGCGCGTCGGCTACGTGGCCTGTCCGCAAGACCTGATCGAAGTCATGGCCAAGCTGCAGCAGCCCGTAATCGGCTCGATCTGCTCCGTGGCCCAGAAAGCCGCCGAGGCCGCATTTCGGGGACCCCAGGACAGCATAGCCGTGATGCGTGACTACTACCGTGGCAACCGGGACCTGGCGGCGGACATGTTCGCGGATACCGGGATCAGGACCTGGTCGCCGGGCGGCGCCTTTTACATGATGGTGGATATTTCAACCGCGAGCATGGATACCTACGATTTCGCCAAGCGCCTCGTGCGCTCCCGGCAAGTCTCGGTGGCGCCCGGAGAAACCTTCGGTCCGGGCGGGCGCGGACTGGTGCGCTTGTCTCTCGCAACCTCCCGCGACAAGCTCGAGACCGGCCTTGAGCGGCTCATCGAAGCGATACGGGCGGATTCGCAATCCGCTTGAGTTCAGTGAACGCCGCACAAGGAGCCATGGCCCATTCGGAAGGCGCCGCGCGAATTGCGGTGCTGGTGCCCTCAACCTTTCTCCTGGATGGGGAAATCTGCGAAATGGCTGCCCGGCGGGGCGCGGAGGCGCATTTGTTCCGCGTCCACCCGGAGTCCGTCGCGGATCCGCGCGATTCGGACGCGGTGGCGCGGATGGTCGAGGACATGGGGTCGGTCGAATCGCTGTCGAAGGCGGCGGCGCAGACCGCCGATGTTGCGCCGCACGCCATCGTCTGGGCATGCACCTCCGGCTCTTTCCTGGGCGACGGCAGATACGGGGAACGGCAGGCCAGGGCGCTCTCCGAATCCGCCGGGAACATTCCCGCAACCACGACTTCACTGGCTCTCGTGGCGGCATTGAAGCGGATCGAAGCTCGCAAGTTGCTTGTTCTCACCCCGTACCATGCGGAAATCGGGATTGCATTCGTCAATTTCCTGGGAAAAAGCGGTTTCAACCCGGTGGCCCACGCGCATGCCGGCAAGGGCAGCGACAGTAAGGTCGGAGCGTTGCGCCTGCAACATTTTCTGGCTCTGGCGCGATCGGCCGGAACATCGCCTTGCGATGCGATTGTCATTCCGTGCACCGCCGTTCGCGATCGGCGGATGGCCGCGGAGCTTTCCCGGGAATTGCAACAGCCGGTCGTCACCGCCAACGCGGCAACCATGGACTTCGCGGTACAATTGGCGCGGGGAAAACAGGCCGCGTAGGGGAAGGCTCCGGCACTCGTCATGCATTCGGGAAGGTACATTCGCCAAAGACGAGAACTGTCTGCATGAAGGTGGCAAAATCGGAATACGCGCTTTCGATCGGCGAAGTCTCAAGACTGCTTCACGTCTCACCCGGCATACTGAGAATCTGGGAACGGGAAGGCCTGATCACACCCGAGAGAACCAAGGGCCGGCACCGCGTATACCGCCAACAGCACGTTCGCCGTCTTCGAAAGGTCATCCGGCTCTACTACAACGAGCGCCTGAATCCCGCCGCGATCCGCCGCGAACTCGGCAGATCTCCCGAGCCTTCGGTCGAAGACAGCTACGTGGACGAGAAGCTGGGAGAAAAGCTCAGGATGCTGCGCAAACAGCGCAAGATGACGCTGGTCCAGACCGCCGAATCCTCCGGACTGTCGCCATCGTTCATCAGCGCCCTGGAGCGCGGCAACACCGGTGTTTCCATGGAGGCCCTGTTCCGCCTGGGCGAGGCGCTTCGGACCACGCTGCCGACGCTCAAGGGCGAGGAACTCCCACCCGCCAAGCGCCGCTTCGTACCCACGGACCAACGTCCGAGATTCGTCACCGAGGACAAGTCCGTCATCATCGAAGACATCATCTCCAAGCCGGCCGGAATAGAGGCGGAGATTTCACACATCGCCCCCGGCGGGCACAGCAACGGCATCTGGTCGCACAAAGGCCAGGAATTCGTCTATGTGCTGTCCGGCCACCTTTCGCTATGGCTGGAGCCGGACGAGGATTACGAGCTGAAGACCGGGGACACGCTCTATTTCCACAGCCACCTCATGCATCGCTGGAAGAACAACTCCGACGAGACAACGGTGGTGCTATGGGTCAACGCCTTCCTTCCCGAGTATGCGCAGGTACGCTCTGAATCCGAGGAAACCGGCCGGATTTCGGCTCCGGTCGACGAGGACTAAAGCCTTTCCGTAGATCTCCGGAGTGCCTTGGCCGGCATTTTGGATTTCCAGTAAATCTACTGTACGATAGTAGATATCCCGCGATGCCCGCCGGGGCCGTCAACATGAACCACGAGCCGACAATGAAATTTCTGCCCGAACCGGCGTTTCCGGTGGCGGAATTTGAAGGCAGGCTGGCCGCCCTGAACGAAAAGATCCTCTCCGGCGGCCTGGACGCGATGGTTATCCATATTCCGGAAAACATCAATTACATTTCCGGATGGCACACTCCAGGCTATTACTACCCGCAAATGCTGATCGTAAAGCCGGGATCCAGGCCCATCATCATCCTGCGCGCGCTCGAGGCCCTGGGATTGCCGGTACGATCCTGGTTCCGGCAAGACCAGTTGATGGCCTATCACGACAACGAGTCGCCTGTCGGCGAACTCGTCGAAGCGCTGAAGCGGCTTGAGCTCACCCGTTCCAGGGTCGGGCTGGAAACGCACGGCTGGTTCTTCACCGTCGACATGAATCGGGAGCTTGCGGACAGGCTGCCGGACATGCAGTTGGAGCCCAGCGGCTGGCTTGTGGAGTCGCTGAGGCAGAAGAAGTCCCCCGCCGAGATCGAGCAGATACGCAGGGCCTGCCGAATTGCGGAGATCGGTATCCGGGCGGGAATCGACAATTTCCGGGCCGGCATGACGGAAGCCGAACTGGCCGGCCACATTCACCACGCGATGGTGTCGTCGGGATGCGAATACGTGGGATTGCCGATATTCGTCATGTCCGGACACCGGCAGCTTGCGCCGCATTCCGTCTGGTCCAGCGAGAAGAGGATCGTGCCGGGCGAAAATATCTTTCTGGAGGTGGCCGGCTCGGTGAACCGGTACGCGGGCGCGTTGTTCCGGACCCTGGTGGTGGGGCCGCCAACGCAGCGTAATATCGAGAATATGGCGATTGCCGAAGCCATGCTCGACGCGGCGATGGCGGCGATCCGCCCCGGAACCACGTCCAGCTGCGTCAACCAGGCAGTAAAGTGCATTGCCGACAGGAACGGGATCGTGCTGCGAAAACGCGCCGGGTATTCGATGGGCATCAATTTTGCGCCGGACTGGGGAGAGGGTAGTTTCCTCACGCTTCAGGAGGGCGATCAGACCGTCCTGGAGCCGGGAATGGTGTTTCACTTGCCGCAGGCCGTGCGCCGTGCCGGCGAACCGCTGGTGGCGAGCAGCGAAACGGTTGTCGTAACGGAGTCCGGGTGCGCACAGCTGACTAAGTTCGAGCGCGGCCTGATCGAAGTCTGACGATGTTGCGGCCCGACGCTAAAGCCGCCGCCGTAGGCAACGCCGTGGACCAGGACCGCCTCTGGGACCTGCTGATGCGCCTGGCCGAGATCGGGGCGCTCGAGAACGGCGGCGTCAATCGGCAGGCCCTGACGGAACTCGATACCGAAGCGAAGAATTTCGTCATTGAATGGGCCCGGGCTCGCGGCTTTTCCGCCTTTCAGGACGATGCAGCCAACCTGTTCGTTCGCATGCCGGGCGCCGCCGCGTCGCAGGACCCCCTTATCGTCGGCTCTCACCTGGACAGCCAGCCCACCGGCGGCAAGTTCGACGGGGCGTTCGGAGTGCTGGCGGGCCTCGAGGTGCTGGAATCGATCCGTCAACAGGGTCTGACGCCGGAAAGACCGATCGAGGTCGCCGCCTGGACCAACGAAGAGGCCAGCCGCTTCCTGCCCGGAGCCACCGGCTCCAGCGCCTTTGCCGGCACCCGCGAACTGAGCGCGGTGCTTGACAACCGGACTGTCGACGGCGCCCGGGTGGGCGATGAGCTGGCCGCTTCCATCGCTGCGACCCGCGCGGAGCTGCGTCCGATTCACTCGGTGCGCCCGTGCGCGTCGCTTGAGATCCATATCGAGCAGGGCCCCATCCTCGAGCAGGCGGGCCTGCCCGTCGGCATCGTGAAAGGCATCCAGGGCGTAAGAAGGATCCAGGTCGAGATCCTTGGGGAAACGGCGCATGCCGGCACGACTCAGCAGGCGCTGCGCAAGGACGCCCTGGATGGCGCCGCCCGGATCATGGTGAGCTTGCGGTCTTTGACGAAAGACTACGATGACATCCTGCGACTGACCTTCGGCAGGATCGACAGCTTTCCGAACTCGCCGGGCACCGTAACCGGCAAGGTGCGCCTGACCATCGACCTGCGGCACCCCGACAAGGCGGTAATGGACAAGGTGGAGGGACTGATCCGGGAAGTAGCCCCGGCTCAGGCGCACCCTTGCCGTACCGAGGTAAGGGTGCTCTCGACAGTGGATCCGATAGCCTTCGATCCTTCAATCATCGGCCTGCTGGAAAACTGCGCAAACATGATGAACGCTTCCGGCCCGCTGATGCTGTCCGGCGCCGGCCACGACTCGCTGCACCTCGGCAGGATCTGCCCCACCGGAATGGTATTCGTCGCCTGCGAGGGCGGAATAAGCCATCACGAGGCCGAAAACGCAAAGCCGTTCGACCTTGCCCTGGGTACCCGCGTGCTGGCAGCGGCCGCATGGACGCTGGCCAATCGCTGATTTTCGGGCTCATTTACCTTAGTAACGAACTCGCTTCGCGAAGAATTCTCTAAATTCCAAAAAACTCGCCAATTCCGAACGAATACCCTAATGTCTCCTTGTAGTATATTTCCAATATGAACAAAGAAATGATCACAATTGTCAGCACCGGGCTCGGGGTAACTGTGACACTTCTTATCGCAATCTGGATGACTTGGGCAGATACCAACCAAAGACTGGTATCTGTTGAGACCCGTTTAGCGAGAGTTGAGGGTCTCCTGATTGCTCGCGGCGAAATGCCGCCGCCTGTATCTCAAAACGCGAGTTAACAAATCCAACCAAGACCAGGGCGTGTTAACGCTATGCGGCGCAGGTAGCCCACGCCGATACCCTTTCAGACGACGCTGAACTTTTCCTTGAGGCAAATGTCTTCGCTCGACGCGCCGACCTGAATCTCGTACGCACCGGCCTCGACCACCCGGTTAAGCGAGCGGTCGTGAAAGGCCAGCTCCCGGATTGGCAACCGGAACTTGACCGTAGTTTCCTCGCCGGCCTTCAGGTGCAAGCGGGCAAATCGCTTCAGTTCCTTAACCGGCCGTACGACGCTGGCGATTTCATCACGCACGTATAGCTGCGCCACTTCATCGCCATCGCGCCTTCCGGCGTTGCGCACCTCGAAGGCTATGCCGAGAGTTTCGTCGCGGCCGATCCGCTCCGCGCTCAGCCGCAGTCCGCCGTAAACGAACTGCGTGTAACTCAGGCCATGCCCGAAGGGATAAAGCGGGCGGTTGGAACCGAAGATGTAGTCCCATTTGGAAGAAGCGGAGTGGCGGTTGTAGTGCACCGGGACCTGGCCCGTTTCGCGAGGCAGGGTGACCGGCAGTCGGCCCGCGGGATTGAGCGCGCCGAACAGCGCCCGGGCAATCGGCCCTCCCCCCTGCTTCCCGGGCAGCCAGCACCAGAGTATGGCCGCCGCATGCCTTTCGACATTTCCCAGCGCCAGCGGGCGGCCGTCCACAATCACCAGCACCACGGGTTTACCGGTAGCGGCAAGTTCACGGACGAGTTGCTCCTGCACCCCGGGAAGGCCCAACTCCGCGCGGTCCCGCCCTTCCCCGGAGGTATCGCCATGCTCCGAATAACCGCGCAATACGGGTTCGCTTCCCGAACGCCCGCCCACGGCCAGAACAACGGCATCGGAGCGCTCTGCGGCGCGTACGGCCGGCTCTATCCCGCTTGAGTCCTCGCCCCCGATGTCGCAACCCGGGGAGAAATTCAGCCTTATGCCAGGTCCGGCAACGTCCTCGAGACCCTTGAGAATGCTGGTCCCTTCGGACAGCCCCACCGGAACGCCATAGGCCGCTTCGAAGGCGTAGTCGCCCAGCAGATTGCGCACGCTGTGGGCATTCGGTCCGATAACGGCCAGCGAGGCCAGCTTCCCGCCCAATGGCAGCACCCCATCGTTCTTCAGCAATACCAGGGATTCGCCGGCTGCCCGCGCGGACAGCGAGCGATGGCTTGCGCTGTCGATGACCGACAGGTCCACTGACGGTTGCCGGGAGGGGGCAGCATCCAGCAAGCCCAGCCGTTCCTTCGCGGCAAGCACGCGCATTGCGGCGCGATCGATCAATTCCACGCTTACCCGGCCCGACTTCACCGCGGACGCAAGCGGTCCCCCGAAACAGTCGGCCGCAGGCAGCTCCACATCGATTCCGGCCTCCAGCGCCTGGCGCGCCGCCTCGGCCTTGTCCACGGCCGTGAAATGCATGCGCCGCAGCTGGTCCACGGCCTCGTAGTCCGAAACGACGATTCCGCCGAATCCCCACTCCTCACGCAGTATCGACGTCAGAAGCTCGGCGGAACCCGCGCAGGGGATGCCGTCGATGTCGTGGTAGGCGTTCATCACCGAAAGCACTTCCGTTTCCTTCACGACCCTTTCGAAGGGAACCATGAAACAGTCCCGCAGCTCGCGGGGCCCGGCGGACACGGGCGCCTCGTTGCGGCCGCCCTCCGACGAGCCGTGGGCCACGAAATGCTTCAGCGTGGCGGCGATGCCGGTGCGCAGGTCGTCGCCCTGCAAGCCGCGAACGACAGCCAGTCCCATGCAAGCGGCCAGATACGGGTCCTCGCCGAAAGTCTCTTCGCAGCGGCCCCAGCGCGGGTCGCGCACCAGGTCGAGCACCGGTCCGAGGGCCTGGTGCGTTCCCACGGCCCGCATTTCCTTGCGGATGGCCGCGCCGATTCGCTCCACCAGGTCCGGATTCCAGGCGCTTGCCAGGCCTATGGCCTGGGGGAAGGACGTGGTTCCCCGCGCCTGAAAGCCGCACAGGCACTCTTCGTGAAGAATCGCCGGCACGCCCAGCCGCGTGTTGTGCCGGAGATAGTCCTGTATCGCATCGGCGACGGCGGCCGCCTCGCGAACCGGCAGTCCGCCGACTCCGGCCACGCGCGAAACCTGTCCGATGCCTTCGGCAAGGTGCTGGCCGGCTTTTTCTTCCGAAAACCTACCGTCCTCAAGAAGGTCCGTTACCCAAATCGCGCACAACTGGGCGATCTTCTCCGCAAGGGTCATGCGTGCCAGCAATTCGGCACACCGAGCCGATTCGGCTGTCGACGGTGGTGTTCGGTCCCGGCCGCTCATGGCCGGCGCCCGCCGGCAACGCCGAACCGGTAGACGATTTCCGAACGATAGGGCTCGCCGGGTTCCAGGACACAGTTCGGAAAGCCCGCGCGGTTCGGCGCCGCGGGAAAGTTCTGCGCTTCCAGACAGAAACCGTGGTGCCGTTCGATTGCAATGCCCTGCTTGCCTGTTCCCGCGTCATCCAGGTGATTGCCGGTGTAGAAATGCACCCCCGGCTGGTTAGAAAACAGTTGCATTGTCCTGCCTGTCTTGGGTTCCGTAACCATCGCCACTGCGTTGAGCGTGCCCGCATTATGCGAATCCACGGCGAAATTGTGGTCGAAGCCCGATCCGAACCTCAGTTGCTCGTCGTCCTGCAACATGGCCTCTCCGATACGCCGCGCACTGCGAAAGTCCATGGGCGTGCTCCGAACGCTGCGGAATTCGCCGGTAGGAATCAGTTGCTCGTCAACCGGGGTGAAACGGCTGGCGCGTAATTCAAGTCGATGATCCGTAATCGGTCCTGCGTGCACGCCGGCCAGATTGAAGTACATGTGGCTGCTCAGGTTGACAACTGTGGTCTTGTCCGAGACCGCGGTCAGTTCGATCACCAGTGCAGTCTCGTCTTCGATCGCATACTTTGCCTGAACCTCCAGGGTCCCCGGGAAACCGCCCTCCCCGTCCGCCGACACGCGGGACAGAACAAGACTGTGTTTGTCGTGATCCACAATATTCCAGACCCGGCCATGAAAGCCCGGGCTGCCTCCATGCAGGCAATGACGGCCTTCGTTCGGATCCAGCTCGTAGCTGACGCCCTTGAGTTCGAACCGCGAATTTTCTATGCGGTTTGCGTATCGTCCGATCAGGGCGCCCAGGTAGTGCTCCGGATTGGACAGGTACCCCTCCAGATTTGCATAACCAAGGACAACGTCCGCCATGGCGCCATGCCGATCAGGCGCCATCAACGCCACGACCCGGCCCCCGAAGTTGGTGATCGCGGCCCGAATTCCGTGTCGGTCTCCAATTTCGAACAGCGCCACCCCGCCATCGTGCGCTCGTCTTGTCATGAGCGAGCTACTCTACTGGACACTGCTACCATGACGGATATGAAGTCCGGAAACTTCCGCGGCGATAACGCGGCACAGGCCGCAGGACTGCCGGCTTGATCCGCAAACCCTGGTTCGCCATCGTTTTCTGCGCCCTGGTCGCGGTTGCGGGATGGTCGAGCCTCAACCTCGACAAGCGCTCGCCGAATGCGGATGGCGCCACCACGGTCCACTGGGTGTTCGCCGAGCGAAACCCCAGGATCATCGCCTTCTACGATGAGGTCATCGCTGATTTCGAGGCGCGCAATCCGGGCGTGGAGGTCAAATACCGGTATCTCGCCCGGATGAGCCAGCGGCTGCCGACCCTGATCGCATCGCCCACCAAGCCGGACATCCTGTTCACTCAGGGCGCAGGCCTGTTGCAGCAGCTCTACGATATCGGGGCGGTGCGCGACTTGAGCGCCGAGATGCTGCGCGACGGTTGGTCCGACAGCTTCGTGCCCGCCGCGCTGGACAACTTCACCTACGACGGCGCCATCATCGGCGTGCCGCACCACATCACCAAGGTGGACTTCTATTACAACAAGGACCTGTTCCGGCAAGCCGGAATCGACGCCGGTTCGGTGGAAACCTGGGACGATTTTCTCCAGGCGGTTGCCGCGCTGCGGGCGTTCGGCGTGACACCGATCGCGGCGGGTCCGGCGGACCCCTGGACCGTGGGGTCCTATTTCGGAATGGCCGCCACGCGCGTATGCGGGAAAGAGGCGTTTCGGCACGCAATGCAGGGCCGGGGCCAGGGTTTTCTGATGCCCTGCATGATCGAGGCCGCGGGAATGGTCAGGCAGCTGGCGGAGGCGGATTCCTTTCAGCAGGGATTCGCGGCCTCCAAGTATCCCAAGGCGACCGGCCTGTTCGGGGACGGCAAGGCCGCAATGGTTATGGCCTACAGCGCCACCACGCCGAGCGAACAGAAAAAGAACGCCTCCGACGGCATTGGTCTTGCAACCGGGACGATCGGTTTCTTTTCCATGCCTGTAGTGCCCGGCAGGCCAGGCAGCAGAACGGACATCTACGGTGCGGTAGGCGGCTGGGCGCTCACCACGGGGTCGTCCGATGCAGCCCTGGAATTCCTGAGGTTTCTCACGAACCGGTCCAACCAGCGGAGGCTTGCCGAACTCGGACTGAACATTCCGGTGCATGTGGCCGCGGGAAGCAGTGTCACCGATCCGATGTTGCGCGCCGCTGCAAACGAAGTCAGCCAATCGGGATGGTTTCAGACGTTTATCGAAAACGCCATGCCGGCGGCGGTCGGTCAGACCATGCACGATGTAACGGTTGACCTGCTCAACAGCCGCATTGAACCCGAAGAGGCGATGAGAAAACTGCAGGCGGTGGCGGAGCTGGGGTAGCCCGGGGCCCGTTAACACGGCGCAAGCGCGGCCGTCGCCGCCTCGATACGGCGGCAGCCTTCCACGAGGTCGTCCTCCGCGTAGGCGTAGGACAGGCGGAAGTGACCTCCCAACCCGAAGGTGCGGCCGGGGACGATGGCTACCCTGGCGGAATCGAGTATGTAACCGCAGTAGTCCGAATCGTCGGCAATGGTCGTCCCGTCCGGCGCGCTCAGCCCGTAGGTCGCCCGGCAATCCGGAAATATGTAAAAGGCGCCGCCCGGCACGCGACAGGACACCGCTTCAATGGCGTTGATCGCGCTCACCACCAGGTCCCGGCGGCGGCGAAAGGACTCACAACGCTCCCCGAGCAACTCCTGCGGGCCGGAGAGCGCCGCGCAGGCCGCGATCTGGGACACGACGGATGCGGGAGAAGTCGACTGGCCCTGCACTGCCACCATCGCGCGGATCAGCTCCACAGGCCCGATTCCCCATCCGATGCGCCACCCGATCATGGCGTAGGATTTCGATACGCCGTTGACGATCAGCGTGCGGTCCGAAAGGTCGGGCGCCGCCACGCGGAACGAGCAGAAAGGCTCGTAGGAAATATGCTGGTAAATCTCGTCGGCCATCACCCAAACCTGCGCAAATTCCCGCAGGACTTCCGCGAGGGCTTCGAGTTCGGCGCGCGAGTACACCTTTCCCGACGGATTGCCCGGCGAGTTCAGCACCAGCCACCTCGTCTTCGGCGTAATGGCGCTGCGCAGGCGTCCCGGCGTGAGCGTCAGTTCCGCGCCGCAATCCACCCGCACCGCTTTCCCGCCCACCAGCCCGACAATGTCCGCGTAGTTTGTCCAGTATGGAGCCGGCAGGATGACCTCGTCGCCCGGATCCAGCGTTGCCAGAAACGCATTGAAAAGGACCTGTTTTGCGCCGGTGGAGACGATCACTTCCGCCGTGTTCGCCGAGAATCCGGTTTGCGCCCCGGCATCGTCGCAGATGGCCTGGCGCAGTTCAGGCAGCCCCTGCGTGGGCGGATAGCGGATCGCGCCCTGCCTCATGGCGGCGCAGGTCTGCTCGATTACATGCGGCGGCGTCGGAAAATCGGGCTCTCCGGTGCCGAAACTGAGCACGTCCTCGCCCGCGGCCCTCATGGCCCTGGCCTTCTCGGAAATGCGCACGATTTCCGAAAGCTCAAGCGAGCCTGCCCTCGCCGAGCGTCGAAACGTTGCCGAAGCCGCGCGCGCCATCATCCGCCGCTACGGGTTGCGTTCGCTTCGCCACCGCCGAATTCCCGGCAAACCTTCTCGAACGCGCCGATTCGGGCTTCTCCGTCGCAATAGGACGTCACGATGCGGAACAGATCGCCCTTGGCGTCGGGCCAATCGCGCAAGTGAATGCCCTCGGACTTCAATCGGCGCTGGAAATCTGCAGGCAGGCGGGGAAAAAGCTCGTTCGCCTGTACCGGATCGTTCAGTTCGACGCCCTTTACCGATGCCAGGGCCGCCGCCAGCCGCTCCGCGTTGGCGTTCGCGGCCCGCGCATTGGCGACCCACAAGCCGTCTTCCAGGTAGGCCAGCAATTGTGCCGACATGAAGCGCATCTTCGAGTGCAGGAAGCCGGCGCGCTTGTGCATGAACCGCGCCTTTTCCGCCAGTTCCGCATCGAACAGCACGACCGCGTCCGCATTCATCGTGCCGTTCTTGGTCGCCCCGAACGACACCGCATCCACACCCGCTTTCCAGGACATCTCCGCCGGCGTGGCATCCAGGCTCACCATGGCGTTGGCGAACCGCGCGCCATCCATCTGGACCTTCAATCCGGCCGCATGCGCCAGGCCGCTGATCGCGGCGATTTCCTCAAGCGCATATACGGTGCCGCGTTCCGTGGCCTGCGTAAGGCTGACCGCCGCCGGCAGGAGCTGATGCACGGTGCGCCGGGCGTGGCCATGCAGCGCGGACTCGAACGTGGATGCCGCCAGCTTGTTGTGCGGCCCCTCAAGCAATGCCAGCCGGGCCCCCAGCGTGAAAAACTCCGGGGCGCCGCATTCCGTGGTGACGATATGCGCATTGCGGTGCGCGAAGATCAATCCGTGCGGCGGCGCCAACGCGCCCAGGGCGAGGCCGTTCGCCGCGGTACCGGTCGGTACCGGGAACACGAAACACTCGCGTTCGAATACTTCTGAAAACGCGGAATCGATGCGCCGCGTAAACCGTTCCATTCCGTACGGCGGCACGAAACCCCGATTGCAGGCGACCAGGGCCTCCAGGATCCGCGGGTGGACGCCGGCAGCGTTGTCGGAATAGAAATCGAACCCCTCAGAAGCGGAGGCGTCGTCCTGCTTGAGCAAGTCCGCGAGCACGTCAGGGCCTGTCAGCGCGATGCGCTGCCGCTCTGTTGCGTCGGTCTGCCGGCGCCAGGGAAGCGGCCTCAATCACAGTGAAATACCTCCTCCATGGCCGCCCACCACTCGCCTTCCGCGCGGGTTTCCAGCCCTTCCTGGCAGGGATCGGTGAGTTTCCACCAGCGCCGGGTTTCCTCGTCGCGGTCCATTCTGGCCATGTCCGCCTCGAAATCGTTCCCGTGATACTCGAAGTACCCGAACAGCAGGTTTTCCGGTTCGCGCAGGAAGATGCTGTAGTTGCGAATACTGCATTGCCGGATCCTCTCCAGCACCCCGGGCCAGGCGTTTGCGTGAAGCGCCTTGTACTCGGCGATTTTCTCCGGCCGTATCCGGATGATCCATCCCATTCGCTGCATGCTCTGCTTCCTCTAAATCCTGTTGCCGCCAGCGGCGTCGAACAGGTGGATCCGCCGCGGCGCCACATGGATCCGATCGCCGCGCCTGAACCTTGCGGAGCCTCGCGACATTGACGATCCGGCAGTCCCGGGCAGCGGGTCCCGATAGCTCATGTAGAACTTCTGCCCGCCGAACCGCAGGTCCAGGAAGACGTCGGCCCCGGTGATTTCGGCGCCCGCCACCGTGGCGCCCAACCCTTCGGCGCCTTCGTCGACGAACTCGAAATGCTTCGGCCGGATACCCAGCGTAACTTCCCGGCCGCTGTGCCGCCCGGCCCAGGCCGGAAGCGGGATCCTGCCGTTGGCGCCGGACACGAAGCAGTTACCGTCGATTCGGCCCTCGAATATATTCATTCCCTGCGTGCCGATGAATTGGGCGACGAACAGGTTGGCGGGCCGGTCATAGAGTTCCATCGGCTCCCCGATCTGCTCCGTGCGGCCTTCGTTGAGTACCAGGATCCGGTCGGCCATGGTCATGGCTTCCAGTTGATCATGCGTTACATAAACCGTCGTGTTGCCGATCTCGCGGTGCAACTCGCGCAATTCCGTCCTCATCTGGCCGCGCAACTTGGCGTCCAGATTGGAAAGCGGCTCGTCGAACAGGAAAATCGCCGGATTGCGCACGATCGCCCGGCCCATGGCCACCCGCTGGCACTGCCCTCCGGACAATTGACGCGGCAACCGGTCGAGGTAATCGGAAAGGCCGAGCAGTTCGGCGGCGCGCCCCACTTTCTCGTCAATCTCCTGCCGCCCGGCGCGCCGCATCCTGAGCGAAAAGGCCATGTTTTCCGTCACGCTGAGGTGCGGGTACAGCGCGTACGACTGGAACACCATCGCGACGTCCCGCTCCTTGGGCGGAACATCGTTGACGACCCGGTCATTGATGCTGATTTCGCCGCCGGTTACCGGTTCCAGCCCGGCAATCATCCGCAGCAGTGTGGACTTGCCGCAACCGGACGGTCCCACCAGCACCAGAAAGGTCCCTTTGGGCACCGACACGGTAACGTCCCGGATGACTTCAACATCATCATAGGACTTGCAGACGTTCTTCAGCGTCAGACTGGCCAAGCGGGTCGCTCTCTCATGTGCTCCGGAAACACTCAGGTCAGCGCGAACAGCCGGCCGTAGTCGGCGGTCCGCACGCGGGCCCCGGCCAGCCTGATCGCTTCCCATATTGTGACCTGATTGGCCGTGAGTACGGGCAGATCGAGTTCGGCCTCCAGCCGGCGCATGACCTCGAAGGCCGCCATGGCCGTATCCGGTATCAGCAGGGCCTCGGCGCCGGAGCAGTCCATCGACAGCGCCTTTTCAATCAGCAGGTCCGGCCCAAGGTCGAAAGCGTCCTCCCCTCTATCCGTATCCAGGTGAATGGCGTCGCCCACCGCGATCCCGGCTTCGCCCAGAAAACCGCGAAAGGCTTCGGTGACTTCCGCCGGATAGCTGGCGAGAACCGCCACACGGCGTATGCCCAGGGCCCGGATGGCCGCGGCATAGGCCAGCGCGGTGCTGCTGACCGGAGCGCCCAGGATCTCGGCAAGCCCGGCCGCCTGGTCCTTCGACCACTGCATTCCACCGATAAAGCTGGCGCTGGTTGTGGCCCAGACCGCTGCATGAACGCGCAGGGGCTTCATCGAACGCGTCGGGTAACTCAGGTTCTCGATCGATCCGATCGCGTAGAGGGGATCGGGATAGTGGGTCTTGTCGCCTCCGTACGCATGCATGCCGCCGATCAGGTAGCACAACAGGTTGTGGTTGAAGTATTCCGCGAAGTGGTAGTACTCGAAGGCGCTGCCGCCGCGTGGATACAGGAAACCCAGTCGCGGCCGCTGCGCCATCGGCACGGTCGTGTTCGGCGTTATCACGTCCGTATACATCGCCCTGGGGTTCCTGCGTCAGCCCAACTGACGTTCCGCGTCCTCCTTCGAGTACGAACGCAGGTTGTCGACGATGGGCGCGATATGGCCCCCCTCTCCGGTCTCGGCGAAAAGGCCGAACCGGCCCTGCGAGCGCTCCTGGAAATATCGTTTCAGCGTCATTCGGGTCTGGTAGTCCAGCAGGTCCTCCCACGGCGTCGCGCCAGCGTCGAAAAACCTCCAGTTTTCCCGGTCCGCCAGGTCCGGCTTTGCCGACAGCTCGCCGCGGTACAACAGCAGCGTGCATTCCCGGTGCCGTATTTCGTCAACGGAATACAGGAAACTGATGGTCGTGGGGGCGCCTGCTTCGGCCAGCCGTTCGCGCAGGCCCCCGAGGGGCAGCCCGCCCGCATCGCCAGGCGCCTCGGGAAACGACCACTTGCCGCCCTCCCCGGCACGGCACAGCAGAACGCGGCCGCCGTGGTCCACGATCACGCTGAATACGGTCTGCCCGCGCGTCTGGGACGCGCTCTGCTCGTCCGAAACATTGAAGAAACCGCCGCGGAAATAGCCCAGCGGCAACGCGGAGCCCTCGGCCATATCCACCACCTTGCCGATCACCACGTCATGATCACCGGCGGCCACGATGTCGCTCAGCCTGCAATCCAGCCATGCGACCGAATCGCCGAAGATGGGCGCGCCCGTGGCCGCGTGTTTGGTCTGAACGCCATCGAACTTGTCCGCGGCGTTGGTCGCGAAGCGTATCGAGAGATCCCTTTGCGCTTCGCTGGCGATATTCACGGCAAACACCTCGCTTTGCCTGAGCGCGGCCAGGCTTCTCGACCGGCGCTCAACACAAACCAGCACCAGCGGCGGCGCCAGCGATACCGAGGTGAAGCTGTTGGCCGTCAGGCCGTGCAGACACCCTTGCGAATCCAGGGTCGTGACAATCGTGACGCCCGTGGCGAAACTGCCGACGACTCTGCGGAAGAACGCGGGATCGACCGATGCGTGACCGACGGCCCCCGTCAACGCCCGGTCCCCCATATTTCAGGCGCCCGGCCCGATGGCATTCCGCAGGTCCACCGTGCGCGCGGGCGTCTTTCCGGCAAGAAATTCGCGCACGTTTTCCATGGCGAATTCAATCATGCGCTCGCGCATTCCCAGCACGTTCGAGGCCATGTCGGGGGTGCCCACCACGCGCGGCAGCCGGTGCACCGCCAGCCGCGAAGGAACGTTGTAGTGATAGCCCGCGGGAGATGCGTCGGCATAGTCCCACCACACGTCGGCGGCAAAACCGCCCAGGTCGCCCCGGGTCAGGGCCTGGTGGACCGCCGACTCGTTGACCACCATGCCGCGGCCCACGTTCACCAGCAGGGCGCCGGGCTTCAGGACCGCAAACTGCTCATGCCCCATCAACCCGCGGGTCCGGGGAGTGAGGGGCAGAGCCAGGATTACGGCATCGGCCGCTTCCAGTACGGAATTGAGCCTGTCGGCGCCCACGAGTTCGTCCACGGCGTCCACCTGCCGGGAAACATCGCGCCTGACGCCGACGGTCTTCATCCCGAAGGCGCGGCACCTTGCGGCAATAAGTGTCCCGATACGCCCCAAACCGACGATCGCGGCGACCTTCCCGGCAAGCTGGACGCTGGCCGTTTCCGGCGTCAGATCGACCCAGTCGACGCGCCGCACCGACCGGTCGTGCTCCGCGATTCGTTTGGCGAGCGCCAGCAGCAGCGCCAAGGCGTGCTCGGCCACCGCCACGGAATTGACGCCGCCGGCGTTGGCGAGCATCACTCCGCGCTCGAGAAACAGCGCCAGATCGTAGCGGTCGTAACCGGTATGGGCGGACGAAACCAGCTTCAGCTTGCGGGATTCGACGAAGACCTGGCGGGGGAAGTTCCAGCCGACGATGATTTCAGCCTCGCGGCCCAGGCGGACCAGTTCCGCCGGGTCCGCGTCATAGTCGCCCTGGTCCGGCGAATGTTCGGGCACCAGGAATTCGCAGCCGGACGGAGCCAGCGTGCGGATCCACTCCAGCTGCTCCGCGGCCTTCTGCCAACCCAGCAGGATCGCTGTCATCCTGTTCCTACCACGCAAGCGCTCCGCCGTCCACTGGAATCACCGCTCCAGTCACGTAGCTTCCCGCATCCGAAGCGAGAAACAGCGCCGCGCCCACGATCTCGTGCAATTCGCCCGCGCGTCCCCGGGGCAGCATCTTCATGAAGTCCGCGTTCACGTCCGGCTCCTTCTCGGTCTCGGCCCGAATGGTCTCCGTCATGAACAGCCCGGGCGCGATGGAATTGACCCGCACGCCGTGCGGCCCCCACTCCACGCCCAGGCTCTTGGCGATCTGAATTTCCATGGCCTTGCTCACCTGGTAGCCGACGCTACCCGGCTTGCCCACCATACCCCCGATCGATGAAAGATTGACGATGGCGCCGCCGTTTTCCTGCTCCAGCATCACCCGTCCAACCGCCTGGGTGCAGAGAAAGGTTCCGCCGGCGTTCACGCTGATCACCTCGTCCCAAAGCTCCATCGGATAGCTCACGGCGGGCGACCGTCCGCCTATACCCGCGCAGTGAATCAGCGCGTCGATGCGCCCCGACACGCCCAGCGCGGCGCTCACCAGGGCATCCACCTGCTCGGGAACGGACACGTCCGTGGGACAGGGCAGAACGCTGGCGGCCGCGGGCTCGAGTTCCGCCGCAACCTTGCGCAGGCCGGGGGCGTTCTTGTCCGCGATGACCACATCGGCGCCGAAGTCCGCCAGGGCCCGCGAAATTTCCCTGCCCAGCCCGCTCGCTGCGCCGGTCACGATGACCGTCTTGCCGCCAAAGTCGAAAAGCGTCCTGTACCTGCCGTTCATGCCTCTTTCCCCTGCACTTTCGCCACGACTCCCTCAACTGGCGATGTAGCCGCCATCCGTCGCGATCAGGTTGCCCGTCACCATGCTGCTGGCGTCCGAGGCAAGAAAGAGTATCGCGCCCACGACCTCCTCCGGCTGCGCCCTGCGGCCCATCGGCACTCGCCGCAGGCGTTCCGCGAAATACTCCGGCTCCCGCGCTTCTTCCTGCTGGTTTTGCGGCGTATCCACGGATCCGGGTGCAATCGAATTGACCCGCACGTTGTACGGCGCCCACTCGACCCCCAGGCTGCGGGACATCTGACCCAGTCCCGCCTTGCTGACCTGGTAACCCACGCTGCCCGGCCATCCGACGGCAGCGGCGCAGGAAGCGATATTGATGATCGAACCCTTTCTCCGCGCAATCATCCCGGGCGCCACCGCCCTGGCGCACAGAAAGCTGCCGCGCGTATTGATGTGTATGACCTTCCGCCACAGTTCCAGCGGATAGTCCCTGGCCACGCCGCGTGCGCCTATACCGGCGCAATTGACGAGCACATCCACATGGCCGGACACGCTTTCGGCTGTTTCCGCCATCTGAGCAACCTGCTCCTGGTCCGAAATGTCGGCCACTGCGCCGGTCACGCGGTAACCCTCGGCCCGCATTGCGGCCACGGCCTCGTCCAGGCCGCCGGAATTCACGTCCGCGGCCACGACGTGGGCGCCGGCGTCGGCAAGCCCGTAGGCGGCGCGCAGGCCCATGCCGCTGGCTGCGCCGGTCACCAGCGCCACCCGGTCATCGAGCCTGAAAAGATCCGTGGAGTATTGGCCCGCCATGCGTCAGAAACTGCTCCTTACAGCGCCGACTTTTACAGTATATCTGTTCACTTGCAGCAACTTAAGAGTATGGCCGACTCCTGTCAAGCAGGACGGCCGCCCACGGTTGAGACGATCAGTTGCACCGAACGCCTCACGATTTCACGGCGCCTGAGGTGAGGCCCGAGATGACGTGCCGCTGCGCGGCCAGGAACACAACGATCATCGGCAGCATGGTGAGCGTCACGAAGGCGCAGATCATCTGCCAGTCCGATCCCCGCTCATCGGTATAGTCCATCAGGCCCAGCGGCCATGTAAAGAGTTCGGGAGTGCTCAGAAGGACCATCGGCAAAAAGTAGGTGTTCCAGCTTGCCACGAAGTTTATGATCGCAACGGTTGCGATGATCGGCCCCGACAGCGGCAATACGATCTCCCAGTAGAACCGGAAGTAGCCGCAACCGTCCACGAAGGCCGCGTCGAACAGCTCCCCGGGCAGGTTTCTGAAGTAATTGGCGAACAGGACCATGGCCACCGAAATGCCGCCGGCAACCTTGGGCAGCACCAGACCGATATGGCTGTCCATGAGCCCCAGGTCGCGAATGAGGATGAAGAGCGGAAGAATGGCCGTTGCGGTGGGAAACATCAGGCCCATGACCACGTACCCGAGCAGGAACTTCGAGCCGAAGAAGCGCAGTTGCGAAAACGCGAACGCGGCCATGGACGCGACCAGGATCGTGAACACGACCGCAAGGAAGGCCACTACCAGCGAATTCCTGAGCATGACCCAGTAATCCGCGCTCAGCAGGATGTCTCCGTAATTGCTCCAGACCCAGGTGCTGGGCAGGCCCAGCGGATTGACCCTTAAGTCCCCCAGCGTCTTGAAGCCTCCGAGCACGGTCGCCACCAGCGGCACCAGCACGACCAGCGCGAACACGGAGAGCACCGCATAGACCAGCACGCGGCCCACATCGACGCGCCGGCCCGGTGCGCGCCCTGCCGCTGCGGAATCCCGGACGGTAATCGGATTCCCTTCAGGCATATCGGCCGCTCAACTTCCGGTAGGTCGCAGAGAACGCCAGGGTGATGAAGAAGATGACCACGCCGATGGCGGAGCCGAATCCGATCCGCATGCTCGCGATGCCGTCGGCGTACAGGTAGTGCACCATGGTTGAGGTGGACCGGGAGGGCCCGCCTGTGGTCATGGCCATGATCATGTCGAAGGCCTGGATGGAACTGATCACCACGAAGAACCCGGAAAGCGCGATGGTGGGGGCCAGCAACGGGATGGTGATTCTCGTCAGCTTCTGGAACGGGCCCGCGCCGTCGATCTCGGCGGCCTCATAGAGCGAATGGTCGATCTGCTGCAGTCCGGCCACGAACAGGATGAGGTGGAAGCCGAAACTCTTCCAAACCATCACCACCGCCACCGCCGTAAGCGCCAGTTGCGGATTGGCCAGCACATAGGCTTCGTCCAGTCCGAACAGGCTGATTTCCGAAAGCATTCCGTAGTCTCCGTCGAGCAGGTAGCGCCAGATCAGACCGGCGGTCAGGTCGGCGAGCACGTACGGCAGGAAGAAAATCAGCCGGAACGTGATCGCGAACGGGATCCTGCGGGCGATCACCACCGACAGCCCGAGCGCGACGGGCACCACCGTGGCCATCATGAAGACAATCAGGTAGAGATTGTTGCCGAAGGCCTTCCAGAACAGGGGGTCGTTCAGAACGCTGACGAAATTGCGAAATCCAGTGAAATCGGTGGGCCAGCCGAATCCGTTCCAGTCAAAGAAACTGAACATCGCGGCCTGCGCCACGGGCCAGACCATGAAAACGGTGTAGATGAGCAGGCCGGGGCAAAGAAACAGCGTGACCAGCGCGGCGGTCGACCGCTGCGGAATCCCCGGCGCGAACGGGCCTGTAACTGTTGTTTTCATTTGAATTGCATCAAGACGGTAGTGTCTCCTGCGCTTGAAGACAAGATTCCCAGACTTCAGAACCGCTTTCGCGCCGGGAAAGGGAAAATCCCGCCCGTGTTTGAATACTACTGCAATCGAACATCTTTCTTGGAATAGAGCGGCTCGTCGCGGACCGTGATAATTCTAGTAAATCGATACTATTGCAAAAAGTTTGGATTCCTGATATAAGAGGGTATCGCGGATACGGGGACGATCAGGATGAATCTGCCGCGGACTCCGCTCGGGGCCGGCTGACAGCAAGCCGGAGAGGCGATTTTCAGGGAGTTCAGACAACCATGAGCACACCATTTTTTGCGAATAAATGGCAATCTTTATTGGTGATTGCCACTGCAGCCGGACTCGCATTCGGCGCGGGCGCCGCAGCCGCCCAGTCCGATTCCGACGACGACGCCATCGAGGAGATCGTCGTGACCGGCATCCGCGGATCACTGCAGCGGTCGCTCGAGGCAAAGCGAAACGCAGACCAGGTCATCGACAGCATTTCCGCGGAAGACATCGGCAAGTTCCCGGACGAAAACGTGGCTGAATCACTGCAGCGGGTGACCGGCGTGCAGATCGATCGAAGCGGCCGCGCTTTCGGTGAAGGCAGTTTCATCAGTATCCGCGGTCTGGGACCGGACACCAGCCGGACGTTTGTCAACGGTCGGGCAGTCCTTGCTACCGGCTTCGGCGAGCGCGGCGTGGACTTTCGCAATCTGCCCTCCGAATTCGTCTCCTCCCTGAGTGTCGTCAAGTCTTCGGCCGCCAGCGATATCGACGGCTCGCTGAGCGGTCATGTCGACGTGACAACCGCCATGCCCTTCGACAACGGCGGTGGATTTCGCGCCGCGGCGAGCGCTCAACTGGTCTATGCCGACCTGCTTGACGAGAACCTGCCCAGGATTACGGGATCGATCAGCAATACCTCAGCGGACGGAACCATGGGCATCATGCTGACCGCACACTACGAGGAACGCGACAACCGGCAGGACGGCTTCACCACGGACGGGTTCGACTGCGTGGACGCCACCTACAACGCACGCTGTTCCGGAGGCCAGCAATTCTGGCGCCCGCGGGCATCCCGATATGAACTCTGGGTGGTGCCCTCGGAAAGGACGGGCGCCACCGCAGCAGTTCAGTGGCGGCCTAACGACAACTTTGAATTGAAGGGCGACCTGCTCTACAACAGTCGCAAGGAAGTTTCAACGCAGGTGTCCATGGTCGGACTGACCCGCCTCGGCGGTGGCCGGACACTGGACGCCTCGACGGTCCAGACCACCTCCAGCGGAACCATTATCGGGGCGAGTATTGTTCCGGGCACCAGCTTCATGAACATATTCAACCTCTTCCTCTCCACCGACGCGCACGTGATGATGGGCGGCCTGAACGGCACATGGACCTCGGGTCCCTGGACTTTCGAAGGCGACCTGGGGTATTCCGAATCCGAATCGGGCGGAGATTTCGACCATACCGGAATCCGCCACCGCGGTCTGGTGATCGGCACCGACCTTGCGTCCGGGGTGCCGTCTTCCATGCCGCTGGGCGATTTCGTAGCCAATCCCACTTCAACCGACGGCTGGCAGGCGTGGCGCGTGCGCCGATCGAAGACCTCCAACGAGCAGGACGACATGCAATACCGGTTCAGCGCCTCCTTCGAATTCGACGACAACGACTTTATCGATGACGTGGAAGCGGGCATTCGTTACGCGGACGCCGAGTACTTTGCCGGAGTCTTCGGCGCCAGGGCGCGCAGCAATTTCATCAATTTCTCGCTCACCCCGCTGGACCAGCATTTCACCGATCCGAACAGCGCGGTTCACACGACCGCCGCCCACCTCGGCGTCAGCGACTACGGTGACCAGATGCCGGGACAGCAGGTCGGTAACCTCATTTTCCCGAACAAGGACGTTCTCAATCGCGAGTTCCTGCCGCCCCAGCATGATTTCCTGCCCAACGCGCCGGACACCGCGCTGATCGGAGAATCAACGACGGCGTTGTATGTGCAGATGAATTTCTCCAACGGACCCTTGTCCGGCAACGTCGGTGTTCGCTGGGTGGAGACCGAAATTATCGCCGACGCGGAAGGCGTGACGCCCGATCCCGCGGCGACGGTGCGCGATGCCTTTACCGGGCAGGGCTATCTGCTTCCCCAGATCCACCTGGAGAATTCCTATAGCGACGTCCTGCCCAGCCTGAACGTGCGCTGGGAGGTCCGGGACGACCTGATTGTCCGATTCGGCGCGTCGAAGACCCTGTTCCGCGCGGAGGCGGATGAACTTGCGCCTCGCGGAACGGTCAATCCAAGCCAGCTTACGGTCAGGGGAGGCAACGCATTCCTTGATCCGTTCCGCTCCACCAATATCAACCTGGCGCTGGAATACTACTTCGGCGACAACAGCGGGGTCTCCGCCACGGTGTTCCATATGGACATCGAATCGTTCTTCAGTTCCGGCCTGACAGGTGAAAAAGCCATGGTGCCGGGATTTCCCGAGGAATTCGATATCGTCGGGCCGATAAACGGTTCGGGCGGAAAGCTCCGGGGGCTTGAACTGGGCTTCCAGCAGGCCTGGGACAATGGATTCGGCGTTGTCGCCAACCTTACCCTGATCGATGACGACACGGAAAATACCAACTCGTTCACGGGGGATCGCGTCGGTCTGGAGCGTATTTCCGAGAGTTCCTACAACCTGATCGGGTTCTACGAAGCCAATCGCATCAGCGCCCGGCTCGCCTACAACTACCGCGACGACTTCCTGCAGCGCACCAACGGGAACGGAGGGCTGCCGCGGTATGTCGAAGGCTACGGACAACTGGACGGACGTATCGCCTACGACCTCTTCGAAAACTGGCAGGTGTCCTTCGAGGCGAAGAACATCACCGGGGAGGATGTGCAGAGCTACCTTGGAATACCGGAAAGAATCCGCGACTATTTCAACTTCGGACGCCGCTACTTCTTCGGTGTCCGCACGACCTTCTAGCCCATAACCCGTCCCCTTGGGCTGACGGCCTCGCAGCTACGCGAGGCCGTCCTTTATTTCGGTCGCCTACTTCAGAACGAGTTCGATGACCGGCACTTCAACCGGCGGTTTCACGGGTGGAAGCTGCAGGACAAGAATGTCGTGGGGCAAGTCGTCCTGATCCAGTCCCTGCAGCCCCTCGCCTTCTCCGAGCACGCGCCTGCCGGGCGGCAGCCAGGTTATTTCGCTGGCGTCGTTCAGCAGTTGCGCATAGGCGACCTTGCCCCCCAGACCCTCCAGGTAAAGGTGCTTGTAGGGCCAACTGAACAGATGCACATACACCCGATTGCCGTTCTGCGTCAGCCGGCAGTCCTTTGGCGCCTGGAACGGGGACCGCCCGCATCCGTATATGGAACGCGCGTGCAGTTCCATCCAGTCCGCATAAACGTCAAGCGCCGCCATGGTCCGTTTGTCCAAGATGCCCCGTCCCGTCGGGCCGACGTTCATCATCAGATTGCCGCCCATGGAGACCATGTCGACCAGAACCCGAATCAGTTGATGCGGGCTTTTCCAACTTTCCTCGTCGCGGTTGTAGCTCCACCGCTCGGACATGGTGAAAGCCGACTCGAAATCGACCGGCCGGCCCTTTCGCAGTGGCGCTTCATGAGGCACGAAACACTCGGGCGTGTAGAAGTCGGCTTCAAGATCCAGCAGATCCAGCCGGTTGTTCACAATTGCGTTCGGCTGCAGCTCCCGCACGAGTGCGAGCAGCCCTTCGCTGTCCCAGTAATCGCGCCCCTTGCCGGACACGCCCCGATGCGTCGCCCGCGGATAGCTGAAATCCGGGAAGAAATGGCTGATTTCTCCGTATTGAGTCAGCAGTTCCGTGACCTGGGCCTTCATGAACGCCTGGTAGCGTGCAACGTCGCACTTCGCGTTGTAGCCTTCAAGGTCTTCGATATTACGCAGGGGATGAAAGGGATCGATCGCGAAATCCCTGTGGCTCCAGTCGATCAGGGAGTAGTAGAGGCCCACCTTCAGGCCCTCTGCGCGGCAGGCTTCGACAAATGGACCGATGAGATCCCTGCCGTAGGGTGTGTTGCTTACGTTGAAATCGGTTTCCCCGGTCGGCCAGAGGCAAAAGCCATCGTGGTGCTTGGAGGTCAGTGTCATGTGGGTCATGCCGGCGCGCCGGGCTCGCCGGGCCCAGTCCCCAGGGTCATAGAGGTCGGGGTTGAACTGATTGAAGTACTTCAGAATGTGCTCGTGGGGCAATTCCTGCCGGCTCCGGTACCAGGCGCCTTGCGTATGAAGCGAGTAGAGGCCGAAATGAATGATCATTCCGAAACGGTCATGAATGAACCAGTTCTTCCTCTCGGAATCCGGCTTCAGTAAGGAAAGATTTGTGGCGGACATGAGTGATCTCCGGAATATCCTGCGTAGCGATGGTGCCGTCGGGCGCTCGGCAAAGAAACGGCAGGCCCGGTTCCCCGGTCGATGCCGGTGCGGGCCATTCTATAGAAATGCCCGTGAAGAGCCGCCGCCTTCCATTTTTCGACCGGAGACGCGCTGGCATTACGCGTCCGGACGGTCGCGCTTGCCCGCGCCTTCCAAACTTATTAGAGTAAAGTAAGTTTAGCGCAATTTTGCTGATTGGTTCGAGGACCCGCGGTTGCCCATGATTACCCGGCGCACCATGCTGAAGGCAGGAATCGGCGCTGCGCTGCCGGCCCTTTCACTGACGCGGCCCGCCGCGGTACTCGCAGGTCCCTTCCCCGCGGAGCTGCGAAGTGTGCCGCTGGACAAGAAACTCAGCCGGGAATGGCTTGACCGCCTTTCCGAACGGGGAACGGCGCGAGTCTATCGGACCTGGGACGAACAGCGATACGTCGGCATGCCGATCGGCGGAATCGGCGCCGGCACGGTGTACCTGGGAGGCGACGGGAAGCTATGGTGCTGGGATATTTTCAATCAGGCCCATGAAGGCGTGGTGCCCTCCACCCTGAAGCCGGGCAAGCATACGAATCTGCGCGGCGGCCGGCTAAGGGAGAGAGACGGGGCCAATTTCCTCGAACCTCCCACACAGGCGGACAGCCCCTGGCGTTTTGAACAGGGATTCGCGCTGGTTATCCGCCGGAACGGCTCGGAGGCAAGATTTCCGCTGGACCATACCGGTTTCAGCGATATCGCCTTCACCGGTACCGCCCCGACGGCGCATGTTCGCTACCGATCCGGCCCGGACGGCATCCAGGTCGATCTTGAGGCCATGACGCCCTTTGTTCCGCTGGAGGCCGATCACTCCTCGCGGCCGGCGGTCCTGCTTCGCTATCGCATCCGCAATACCGGCTCCGAAAATCTCGAGGGCGGGATCGAAGGATGGTTCGAGAACCCGGCGCTCCGTTACAACGCCCATCGAAATGACGCTCCGCTGGAAAACCGTGTCTTCCGCCTGGAAAACGGTATCGGCGTGCTGGGCCGCGTTCTCACCGGAAGCCAGCTAACGGAGCGAGATCAGCCCCCGATCGAGGACCTCCCGGACTTCGGGTCCTTTGCGCTTGCCTGCAGCGATCCTCAGGCCCGCGCCGCCACGTATGCGTTCCTGCAACGCGACGGCGGCGAAGGATCCAAAGCCGAGCCCTATCAGTCGCACCCCTGGTCCCCGGCGATTGCGGGCCTGTCCAGCCGGTTCAACCTGACCGTGGGAGATTCTCACGACTGCGATTTCGTCGTCGCCTGGCATTTCCCCAACCTCCGTCTTCAGGCCAGGACCTGGGACAGCAATCAGCGCGCCTTCCCGCAGGCCAGGGCCAGGCGCTGGTATGTGAACCGCTTCGGCAATGCGGCGGACGCCGCCCGGAGCCTGGCCGAGGACAAACTCCAACTCCGCCAGGCTACCGTGCGCTGGCGGGATACCTGGTACGACAGCACCCTGCCCCATTGGCTTCTGGAACGTTGCTTCAATTCGGTCAACGCACTGCAGACCAACACCTCGATCCGATTCGAGAACGGACGGTTCTGGGGCTGGGAGGGCGTGGGCTGCTGTCCCGGCACCTGCACGCATGTCTGGCACTATGCGCAGGCGGTCGCCCGGCTGTTCCCGTCGCTGGAGCGTGATTTGAGGGAACGCACCGATTACGGCATCGCTTTCCGCACCGACGGCGGGGTCCGTTCGCGCGCCGAGTTCGAAGATTCGGTCGCCATTGACGGACAAGCCGGAGTGGTCCTGCGAACCTTGCGCGAGCACCAGATGAGCTCGGACGACGGCTTCCTGAACCGCGTTTGGCCGAAGACGCGAAAAGCGATCGAATTCCTGATCGCTACGGACGCCCGCGACGGACGTGTGGACGGAATCCCGGGCGGCCAACAGTCCAACACGTTGGATGCGAGCTGGTACGGAAAGGTGCCGGCCTTCGCGTCGCTGTACGTTGCGGCGCTGGCGGCCGGCGAGCGCATGGCCGAAACCGTGGGCGACGATGATTTCGCCCGCAGGTGCCGTGCCATCGCCGATCAGGGACGCAGAGGCATCGCCGCTCTTTTTCGCACCGAATTCGGCTATTTCGTCCAGGAGGAAGATCCTTCACTACCCGGCGAGATCGGGCTCGGCGATGGCTGCCATATCGACCAGGTGATCGGCCAGTGGTGGGCGTTTCAGTTGCGACTGGGCCGCCTTTTCGACGGCGGCATGATTCGCCGGGCCCTGGCCCGCATCTGGGACCATAACTTCTGCCCGGACGTGGGCCGCTACCAGGCCTCGATCAAAGACCCGCGTCACCGCGGCAACCCCTATGCACTGGTGGGCGATGCGGGCGTGCTCACATGCACCTGGCCCAATGGCGGCCCGCCCGAGACGTGGAAGGACAACTGGCAGTTCGCTTATTTCAATACCTGCTTTCAGGGCCTCGAATACCAGCTCGCCGGGCACATGATCTGGGAGAGCGACGCGCAGCCGGACCTGCTGGAGAAGGGCCTGGCGATAACGCGGGCCGTGCACGATCGCTATCGGGCAAAGGCAAGAAATCCCTACAACGAGATCGAGTGCTCGGACCACTACTCCCGCGCCATGTCGGCGTACGGGATATTCCTGGCCTTGTGCGGATACGAGATTGACGGCCCCCGGCAGCATATCGGCTTCAAGCCCCGCCTTGCGCAGGACGGCAATTTCAAGGCGGCGTTCACGGCGCCCGAGGGTTGGGGCAGCTTCGAACAACGGCGCGCCGGAGCCGCGCTGGCCGTGCAGCTGACTGTCAACCACGGCACGCTCAAGCTGCGAACCATGACACTGCGCACACGTTCCAATGAGACTGCCGCTAGCGTAGTCACATCAATGGGCCATGCAACGGTAAGCAGCAATGGCCAGGATTGCCTGGTGCGCTTCGACATGCCCATTCGATTGTCGGCCGGCGATGCCCTGGAATTGCGCATCCAGTCGTCCGCGCTTGTCGGCGCCTCCCAAACTTATTAGAGTAGTGCAGGTTTAGCGCAATTGTGCTGATCGGTTCGAGGACCCGCGGTTGCCCATGATTACCCGGCGCACAATGCTGAAAGCAGGAATCGGCGCTGCGCTGCCGGCCCTGGCGGCGCCTCGCGCGTGGTCCGGACCGCCGCCGAACATCGTTCTGATACTCGCCGACGACCTGGGTTACGGCGATGTCGGCACGTTCGGCTCGCCGAACATCCGAACGCCCCGCATAGACGCACTCGCCGCCGAGGGGCTGAAGCTGACCTGCATGTATGCGGAGCCGTTCTGCGGCCCCGCGCGCGCGGCGATGATGACCGGCTGCTACCCGATACGCGTGGCCGAACCCGGCAATACGAAGAGCCGCCACACGGTGCTTCACGACCGTGAGATCACGCTTGCCGAGGTCCTGCGGCCGGCCGGGTATACCAGCGCAATGATCGGCAAATGGGGGCTGGGCGGCCACTCGAACAACCGCTGGAAAACCGAACTTCTGCCGCCGTCGCAGGGATTCGACGTTCACTTCGGCACGCCCGCGAGCAACGACTGGCCCGAGGATATCGTCCTGCTGCGCGACGGACGGATGATCGAAAAGGCGCCCGATCAGGCGGCGCTGCCGAAGCGTTATGCCGACGAAACCATCGAATTCATCAGGAGCAGCGCGGACAAGCCGTTCTTCGTGTACTTCTGCCCGAACATGCCCCATGTCGCGCTGGATGCATCCGCAGAATTCCGCGGAGGATCGCCCCGCGGACTCTACGGCGACACCATCGAGGAACTGGATTTCCATGTCGGCCGGATCGTCGACGAGGTCGCGCGGCTGGGCCTGGCGGACAACACCTACGTCGTGTTTACCAGCGACAATGGCCCCTGGATCGTCAAGCGCGAAGACGGCGGTTCGGCGGGCCCATTCCGCAGCGGCAAGGCGTCCGCCTGGGAAGGAGGGTTCCGCGTACCCTGCGTAATCTGGGCCCCCGGCAGGATCGCACCCGGTCGAACCAGTTCCGAGATCATGGGGTTGCAGGATTTCTTCCCCACTTTCGCCGCCTTGGCGAACGCGGCGATTCCCTCGGACCGGGTCATTGACGGGCTGGACAGCAGCGGTTTCATCAACGGCGATTCCGAGCGCAGCCCGCGCAATGACTTTGCCTACTTCCTGTGGACCCATCTCCAGGCCGTGCGGCAGGGCAGGTGGAAGCTCCATCTTCCGCGCCCCCGGGACCCCGATTGGGTGGCGCCGCTGACGCCGTCGGATCATGTAGACCCCGAAGACGCGGCGGCGATCGAAAGTCCCATGCTTTTTGATCTCAGGAGCGACTTCGGCGAACGCTACGACCTGTCCCGGGAGCATCCGGACATCGTGGCCAATCTGCTCGGTTTCGCCGAGTCCGTTCGCGCGGACATGGGCGATTACGATCGCCTGGGACGCAATGTCCGCCTCTTCGATCCTCTCGACAAGCGCCCGGACGCACCGATGCGCGTTCCCTACTGATCCCCCATTGCGATGCCCCCCAGGCAGGCTCATCAGCAAAGCAAAGGCGCAGGTTTCAGCCGCCGGGAAGTCGTTGCGGCCGTCGCCGCGGCGCCGCTGGCCGCGACGGCCGCACCAGGTGGCGCCGATGCCGCCTTCGATCCACCGAATCGCGCCGCCGGGCAGCTCCGCACCAATCCCGCCGCGGTCGAGACGACCGCCGGAAAGCTCCGGGGATACGAGAGCGGCGGCGTGGCCATCTACAAGGGCGTGCCCTACGCGGACCCGCCGGTGGGCGATTTCCGCTTTGCCCGGGCCCCGGCCCTGACACCCTGGACCGGGATCCGCCGGGCCTTGAACTACGGCCCGATTTGCCCCGTGATCCCGGAGGACAGCCGCGACCGCGCCCACGACGTGTTCCGGTTTCTCGCACCGAACGGACAGCCCAGCGATGCGATGGAAGACTGTTTGCGCCTGAACATCTGGTCCCCGGTCGCCCGCGAAACCAAAAGGCCCGTGATGGTGTGGCTGCACCCCGGGGGCTTTCGCAGGGGCAGCAGCCAGGAATTCCTGAGTTGCGACGGGGAAAACCTCGCCCGGCGCCGGAACGTGGTGGTGGTGAGCCTCAATCACCGCATTGACGCGCTGGGATACACGGATTTCTATACCGATATGGGTGAATCGTTCTCCGAGTCGCCGGCCGCCGGAATCCTGGACCTGGTTGACGCGCTGAAATGGCTGCGCGCCAACATCGAGAGATTTGGCGGTGACGCCGACAACATCACCCTCTTCGGCCAGTCCGGAGGCGGTTACAAGATCAGCGTCCTGCTTGCCATGCCCGAGGCGTCCGGATTGTTTCACCGGGCAGTCATTCAAAGCGGCGCACGTCTTGAGGTGCACGACCAGGAAACCGCTTCCAGGCTCACCCGGGAAATCCTGCGCGTCCTCGAACTGCCGCCCGGCGCGGGATCGGTGCGCAGGCTCAGGGAACTGCCGGTCGCAGAGTTCCTGCGGGCGGCGAAGGCGGCAAGCGACGCGGTCCGGGTGCAAGAGATCGAGACGTCCCGCTGGGCGGGGCGCTCCTGGCGCTACCAGCCCACCGCGGGGACGCCGTTTCTGCCTCACCAGCCCGGCTCGACCGCGGCCATGTCCGAAGCCGCGAACATTCCGCTCATCTGCGGCAGCACGCGCAACGAAATCTCGCCCAGCGGAAACAATCCGCATCTTGAGGAATTGTCCTGGTCGGGACTGAAGGAACAGCTGGAACCGGAACTGCACGGCCGGACGGATGCCGCCATCGAGGCGGCGCGAAAGACCGATACCGAATGGCGACCGGTCGATGTGCTGTCGGTGCTTTTGACCCGCAGGTTCCGGCTGTCCGCCGTCGAGTACTGCAACCGCGCCAGCGCCGTACATGACCGCAGGGTATTCAACTACCTGTTCGACTGGCGCACCGACCTGTTCGACGGGCGCCCGCGCGCCTACCACACCAGCGATATCACCTTCGTGTTCGCCAACACGGAGATGGTTGCGGAACAGACCGGCGGCGGCGAGCGGCCACGCGTACTGTCCGAGTTGATGACCCGTTACTGGGCGCAGTTCGCTGCGGGGGGCGACCCGAATGCTCCGGGATTGCCCGATTGGCCGCAGTACAGCGCCGCTACCAGACCCACCATGATTTTCGACGATGTCAGCGGGGTCCGTAACAATCCGGATGCGGAAATCGTCGACCTGTTTCTGTAGGCGGCAGGGGAGGAGGATTGCACATGACGATTGCGCGTGAAGAAATTGTCGCAAGGCTGCAAGGGCAGATCAGCGCCGGCAGGCCGATTGTCGGCTGCGGCGCCGGAACGGGGATCTCGGCAAAGTTTGCGGAGGCGGGCGGCGCCGATCTGATCATCATCTACAACTCCGGGCGCTACCGCATGGCCGGCCGGGGTTCTCTGGCGGGCCTGATGCCGTATGGGGACGCCAACGCCATCGTGGTCGAAATGGCTGCCGAAGTGCTTACCGTGGTGCGGGACACGCCCGTGCTGGCCGGCGTCTGCGGCACGGACCCGTTCAGGAACATGCCGCTGTTTCTGCGCCAGCTCAAGGACATGGGGTTTGCCGGCGTTCAGAACTTCCCCACGGTGGGGCTGATAGACGGCAACTTCCGGGCCAACCTGGAAGGCACCGGAATGGGGTATGACAAGGAAGTGGAAATGATCTCGCAGGCCCATGACCTGGACCTGTTCACTTCGCCGTACGTTTTCAATGCCGATGAAGCCCGGGCGATGACCGAAGCGGGCGCAGACCAACTGGTGGCGCATCTCGGCCTCACGACGGCGGGAAGCATCGGCGCCACTGTGGCGAGCACGCTGGAGGATTCCGTCCGCAAAGTCATGGAAATCGCGGAAGCCGGCCGGAGCGTGCGGGAAGACGTCATTGTGATCGCGCACGGAGGGCCGCTGGACGAGCCAGACGCCGTCGGCGCCGCCCTGCGCATGCTTCCCGGAATCAATGGGTTTTTCGGCGCTTCCAGCATCGAAAGGCTGCCGACCGAGCGGGCCATATCCGGCCAGGTCGAGGCCTTCAAAAATCTCCCTCTGGCCGATTGACCCCCCAACCCTACAAAACAAAGGAAACAACTATGTCATTCATCAAGCACTTCAGGATCGCGCTATCCCTCGTGTTGCTGGTCCCGTTCGCGCCCGGGTTTGCCGAAGACGATCAAACCAGGATCGTAATCCTTGGCGCAAGAACCAGTCAGGGGCACGGCGTACATGAGTTCTTCTCGGGCGTACGCGCGCTGGAAACCATGATCACGGAATCCGGCGCGTTTGAAAAAGGAACGGAACTCCACGTCGAGGCCTTTCCGTTCGGATGGACCGAAGAAACTTCCCTCGATGCGGCGACAACGCTGGTGATGTACTTCGACGGCCGGCGGGAAAACCCTCTTCAGGACGCTGCCGTACGCTCCGCGGTCAGCCGCTTCGTGTCCGACGGGGGGTCGCTGGTGTCGGTCCATCATGCGGCCTTCACCAATGACGAGGCGCTGCGCCCCTCGCTCAGGAGCTGGTTCGGCGGCACCCTCCCCGCCGACGGCGGGCTGGCGCATGCGTTTTTCTCGGTAAGCGCCACGGAAAACGATCATCCCGCAAGCCGGGGCGTCGGGAAAATCGCTTACGTTGACGAGGCCTATCCGCCGCTGGACTTCGACAATGAATCCGAGCGGGTACGGCCAGTTGTAAGCGGAAAGATCGTGCCCCTTTCAGGCGCGGCGAATGCCGAAGCGCCGGAGCCGCGCCAGGGAGTGGCTGCCTGGGCCTACGAACGGGCCGATGGCGGACGCTCATTTGCCTTTACGGGCGGCAACGAACTGTCCGCTTTCGACGTGCCGGGGGTACGCACCCTGCTGCTGAATGGAATCGCCTGGGCAAGCCGCGTCGAGATTCCGGAAACAGGCGTCGCAACGCGCGCCGACCCGGCGCTCGCGGCGAAATTGCTCAATCCACGGCATGGAAAAGACCCGTTCACGGTGTCCGCAGTGATGACGGCCGAGGAATACTCCGTGATGCAACTCGATTGGGGGCGAATCGACTGGCACGTCACGGGGCCCATGGGCAATACGGATGTTCTTACTACCGGAATCGCGATCGTCGACGTCGGCAAATCCAACCCCAGGCACTACCATCCCAATTGCGATGAAGTGCTGCATGTGGTCGAGGGCCATATCCTGCACACGATGGACGACGTCACGGTGGAGATGAAGGCCGGGGACACGGTCAGCATTCCCAAGGGCGTCTATCACAACGCAACGAACATTGGCAATACCAGGGCCGTGCTCGCCATCAGCTTCGACTCGGCGTGGCGGGAAGTCATCGGCGAATAGCCGTGCATGACGACCGCCGGCGTGTCCGCTCCCGTTCCGGCCGCCTGCCGGGGCCATCCGGTTTCTTCCCTTTTCCGGGCGCGCTATTGCTGGCCTTCCTACTGGCCTGGCCGGCGGCGGGCCAGTCGGAATCGGCGCGGAAGGAACCTGCAGCCCCCGGAGAAATCTCTCTGTTCGACGGCAAGTCCCTAGACGGCTGGTCGGGCGACAGCCGGTACTGGTCCGTGATCGACGGCGCGATCACCGGCCGCACGGACACCCCGCTTGAGGAAAACACCTACCTCATTCGGGAAGGGACGTTTGCCAATTTCGAAGCCCGGCTCAAGTACCGCTTTCTTACCGAAATCGGCAATTCCGGCCTGCAATACCGGGGCCGCGGGATAGAAGAGAAACCGTTTGTCGTTCGCGGCTACCAGGCGAACATCGTGACCACGCACGCGGACCGGACCTTCGCCATGCTGTGGGAGGACGAGGCGCGCGAACTGCTTGCGCTGTACGGGGAAACGGTCGAGATCTTCGCCGCCGCGGACCCATCAGGTGGAACTTTCGAGCGACGGGTTACCGGCATGGTGAACTCAAAGGCCGAAATCATGGCACAGGCGAGACGCTATCCCGAGTGGAACGAACACATCGTGATCGCTTACGGCAACCGCCTCATCCACGCGCTCAATGGCATGGTGACGCTGGAGGCAATCGACAACGACGAGGCCAGCCGCTCGCTGAAGGGCGCTTTTTCGTTGCAGATACACCGGGACATGGCAATGGCCGTGCAATTCAAGGACATCACGGTCCGGGAACTCAAGACGGAGCCGGACATTGGCGGGCGGTTCATCCGCCGGCACACCCCACGGCACGCGGACTCATCCGGCGCATTACCCTGAACGTGTGGGCATCCTGCCCCCGAGCAGTCGGGAGGATTCAGTCAGTCGCCAACGCCATACCTGGACTTGAGATGGCGAATAACGGATGCCAGCTCCGGATCGGACAAGGGCCTTTCCCAGATCAGCATGCGCGCGATCTCTCCGTTGAACGCTTCCTTGCCGGGATGATCCAGGGCTTCGCGTTCCTGTCCGATCGCCAGTTTTGACGGGTCCGCTTCCGGGACGACCTCAAACGGCGCCCTGTCCACCGCCGTGGGCTGATCGACGAACAGTTCCGCCATCACGGCGCCCCTGCCCGCCCCCAGGCGGCCCGCCACGACGTGGAAACGGCCTTCCTCGAGCCTCGGCCCCGTGAGCTTGGGGTTGTCCCGGTTCCACGTTCCGAACGACCTGGAATTGCGGGGGTTCATGCTCACTGCGTTGTCGTCGTCGAATCCCGCCCATACGCCCTCGAACTCGGGGCCGTTCTTGAGATTTCCGAAGAAAGCGTTGACGTCCTTGTAGGGGGCGCGCGTGGGAAACTGCCGGTGGCCGGCGATCACCGCCGCCCAGGTAAACCCGCTGCCCGTGGTCAGATGATCCAGCGCATCCTCGGCGCTGTTGACCAGTTCGTCCTCGTCGAAGACGATGGCGTGATGCCCGTTGAGTTCCGCCACGGGCCCGCGAAGAGCGGGCCTGCCGCCGGGACGGAAGTTGCGGAAATAAATGATCTTCCCGCCCTTCACCTGGTTGCCCCATGCGGACACTTCGCCCATCCTGTGGCCCTCGCCGGCCAGGTCGGGGCGGGTTTCCAGCGTCACGTCCCGGTCCGCGTCCAGATCCACCAGCAGGCCCGCGACCGGGATGGCGCCGGTTCCGGCTTCCCGCACCGACGGCTCCTGGCCGCCCGAAACGGCGCAGGCCGTCAACAGCAGGGCCAGCAGGCAGGCGCAGGCGCGGGCGAGGGTTCTTATCCCAGGGACCGAAATTGGCGCAGCGCCTCCCGGGTAAACACGTCGTCGTTGATGTGTGCGTCCACCTCGACCAGCTGCCGGTTCGGCGCGTGTGTCCAGCCATTGCGTATCGCGTTGAACAGGGCCTCGTCGGCATCCGGGTCATGGAACGGCTGGTCCTCCTTGTCGATTGCGGACACTCCCCTGAGCGGTAGCAGAAAACGCACGGGCCCTGTCATTCGATTGAGCCTCTCCACGATCCATGCGCCGATGGCCTCGTTCTCCCCGGCGGTCGTGCGCATCAGGGTGATCTGCGGGTTGTGAACATGAAGCCGCCTCGATTGAAATTTCTCCGGCACGGTCTCGCGGGCGCCGAAATTGACCATATCGACAGCGCCCACCGACCCCACGTACGGGACCCCGGTGCGGATCACGGCGCCGAAGCGGTCCGGCGAGCAGGGAAGAACGCCGCCCACCAGGTAATCGCACACTTCGGTCGTTGTGATGTCGAAGACGCCCCCCAGCAAGCCCGAATCGACGAGTTTTTCCATCGACTGTCCGCCGGTCCCCGTGGCATGGAAGACGAAGCACTCGAAATCCGCCTCCAGCGCCGAGCGTATGGCCGTGATGCACGGCGTCGTCACCCCGAACATCGAAAAACCGAGTGCGGGTCGCGCGGATTCGCCAGATTCCGCCCTGTTGAGCGCCATCCCGGCCGCTGCGTACGCCGCGTTGGCGATGACCTGCCGGGATATGGCGTTCAGGCCTGCGATATCCACCACCGAGTACATCATCGCGATATCGTTAGGGCCCACATAAGCGGAAACATCGCCGGAAGCCATGGTCGAGACCATGATCTTCGGCACCCCTACGGGTAGCGTCCGCATGGCCGCAGTAACGATTGCGGTGTTGCCCGACCCGCCGAGCCCAAGCACGGCGCCGATGTCGTCGCGGGATATCAGGTAGTTGGACAATGCCTCGCCCATCGCCGCGACGGCTGTGCCCCGATCTGACTGGCCCAGCACCGCGGATTCGCCGCCCGGGTGACATCGGGCGACGTCCCCGGCGGGAACGTCCGCGGCATCCGATGGGGACCCTGTCGAAACGTCCACCAGAAGTACGGCTGCTCCGGCTGACTGCAGGCATTCGCCCGCGTACGTAAGTTCCGCTTCCTTGGTGTCAAAGGTGCCAATTACATAGACTTTGGCCATGGTTCACTGGGTTCCGGCTGAAGGATTCCGACGTCCGAATTCTCAAACGCGCCCCGCCCACAAAGTATATCGTTCCGGCTGTTCAGCGTTGGCGCCAGGGGTTAAGGATTGCAACACCCGCGGGCGCGAAATCAGACTCATTGCGGGTCACGACGGTTAACCGCCGGCACAGGGCAGTCGCGGCAATCAGCCCATCGATTGCGGTAAGCGGATTTTTCAAACGCGCCGTCAGCCTGCCCCATTCGTCTGCGATGCTGCCGTCGATGGGCAGAACGCGGTTTTCGAACCACGCCGGCAACTCGTTCTCCAGCCAGGCCGAAATGCGTGACCGCCGGCGACTGTCCGGCAGACGCTCCACCCCACGTCGGATTTCACCGAAGGAAAGAACACTCACGTGGAGTGATTCCGCCGGCGTGCCGTCAAACCACTCGGTCACGAGCGGCGCAGGGTTTTTCCTGGTCAGCTCCGACAGCGCACAGGTATCGATCAGAAAACTCACAGCCGGGTCTTACGCGGCAGGGAGCGGTCGCGCTCCAGGTCCAGCTTCACGCCGGCAAGCGGAGAATCACGCAGAAACTCGGTCAGGGCGGGCTTGCCGCACTTGTCTATCAGCCGGTCATAGTCGTCGGCCGATAGCACGACGGCAGCCCGGCGGCCATGAATCGTAATCGTTTGCGGCCCGGAATCGGCGCTGCGCACCAGTTCGCTGAATCGCGCCTTCGCTTCCTGAACCTGCCAGTTCTTTGTCATTTCCCGGATAAATCTGACCAGAATGACCAGATTATGCGAAACTGCCCTCCGCATTGCAAGCCGAAAACACGAGGTTTCCGCCCAATATTTCGAGAAGCGGCTACAACGGCGGAAGGTGGGCGTTGAGGAAGCGGGTGACGAGGGCGTTGAACTGGGCCGGGAACTCCAGGAACATCATGTGCGCGCCGAGCACGCAGAGTTCGATCTGCGGCGCGTTGGCTTCGATCCAGCGCCGGGCAGCCTCCCCATGCTCTTCCTTGACGACGTGCAGCACCGGCAGGTGGGCCGCTATCTCCCTGGCAACCGCCGTGTAGTCGCTGAGGTTCACTTCCCGCAGCAACAGCGAAGCGGCGGGTTGCGGCGTGCTCATCGAGCTGGCAACGAATTCCTCGACAAACGCCGCGTCGGCGGGTGGCTCAAGAAACATGGTCGGGGCGGCCATTCTTGCGAACTCCTCCCTTTGCGGCGAGGCCATGAACTGCTCGAATTGCGCCAGTTGTTCCCGCGAGTTGATGCCCCAGTCGGCGGGCGTTTCCCGGGCCGCCTTGGGTGGCTGGTCGATATTGACGAACGCCCGAACGTTTCCGTATCCGAACTGCTCGAAATAGGAGTAGGCGGCACAGACGCCGGCCGACCAGCCGAGCAGCACGACATCCTTGAGTTCCAGCTCGTCCAGAAAGGCCGCCAGGTCCGCCCCGTGTTGCCTGTAATCGTGTCCGGATTCGGTCCGGGATGACTTTCCGTGACTGCGCGGATCGTAAGCAATCGCCCGGAAGTCCGCCGACAACGGTCCCAGGTTCTCGCGGAAAGCCCCCGTGTCCATGGTCCAGCCCGGAATGAACACCAGGGGCCGGCCCTGCCCCAGGGACACATAGTGAATCGTCAGTTCGTTGGAAATTCCTGCAAAGCCATGCATATCTACTCGGCGCTGTCCCGGGCATCGATTTCAACGCCGTTATACACGAGTCGCGTCGACCAGGGGATGGGATTGCGCAGCGCATGGTGGGCCATGCAGGAACTTTCGGCTTCCTCCAGCAGGGCCTGAATCCTTTCCGGCGGTTCGGGGCTGTCGATGATGACGTGCGTCTCCACCTTTTCGGTCTCGCCGGTCGTGCGATGGCCGAGTTCGCGCATGGTCCCGAGCGTGGTCATGAACCGGACCCGCTGCTCCAGGCGCATTGAGGTCACCTCGATCTTGCGGGTGTTGAGGATGTCGGTCATGTGCGTCATCAGGCAGAACCCGATGCCGGCGGTGAAGAACGCCAGCGGCGGCGGGGCCTGGTCGTCGCCCACGGGCGGCTGCTCGTCGCAGTACAGCGTGACCGGGCTGAAGCCGGGAATATTGACCTGCACGGTGCCCGTCTTCTGCTGCTTGCCGTGCGCCTCGGCCACCATGTTGACCTCGAACCGCAGCGGTTCCGGAGGCCGGGATTTTCTGAAAGGACCGGCCTCGAACTGGTCGGGGACCGGAGTCTGATCGGCCTGCTCGCCGACAAAGTAGTCTTGGGAGTGAAATTTCATAACGCGGCAAGTCTACGCGAGCGACCGGAACACTTGCTCAGCACTATTCGGAAATGGGCCCCCGAATCATGTAGCGCTCCGTAATGCTCCAGCCGCTCGGACTGCTGATTTCCCAGGGTCCGATTCTTTGGCCCTGCCGGTACTCGCCCTGCTCCGTAAGGAAAGAGTGGCGCAAGACCCAGTGGCCGGTCCTTTTGCCGTTTTTTATCTCACCCTCATGGACGCTATCGGATCCGCGATGCCAGAGGTTGGGCCATGCGATGGTGAGTATGCCTTCACCGTTGGCCCGTCCGTCCTCACATTTCCCGGACCAGCTGACTGTTGCGCCGCCGGCGAGGGGTTCCTCCTGCCAGACCGTGCATCCTTGCCTGTTATCCAATGTCAGCCAGCATTTGGCCACCTGCAGCGCTCCGTCGCAGGACACTTCACTTTCGACCCCGGGCGGGCGGAGAAACCACCCGGGTTCAACGTACTGTTGAAGGTCGATCGATTCCGCCGGCCGTGACGGCAGTTCCTGAGAACACGCGGCAACGAAGAGCGCCAGGATCACCGGGAATCCGGACCGGAACCGTGGATTGGCGCGATACTTTCCGGTCCCGATGCGCTCAAGGAATGAAGTCACAAAACGAATCCTCCCGTCCTCATTGATGCGCAGGATAGACCAATCGTCGCGCCGCCGAGTGGCCGCGACTGTGCGAAACTATATTGAAACCCCTTCCCGACCGGGGTCCCGGGAGAAAAGCGCTTGCGTCGTGAACCAGTGCCGTGCCAGGCTCATACTGCCTTGCTGATGGCCGTATTCCTTGTTTCCGGTTGCGCCCAGCAAGCCGGACAGGGGTCACCGGGTGCAAGCCTCGTGACGTACACCGAGGACAGGGAAGTCTGCATCGACCGAAACGCCAATCGCAATGCGTACTTCGGCGACCTGCACATCCACACCGCCTACTCCTACGACGCCCGCCCGCTGGGCACGAGAACCACTCCGGCCGACGCGTACCGATTCGCCAAAGGCGAAGCCATTCCGATCCCGCCCTACGCCGAGGACGGCAGCGTGGTGATGACCCAGAAACTCGAGCGTCCGCTGGACTTTGCGGCGGTCACCGACCACTCCGAGTTTTTCGGCGAAATGAAGCTCTGTTTCGATGAAGAGAGCGAGGCCTACAACGCCAACTCCTGCCGGTTCCTGCGCGGCGAAAGCGGAGAGGGGCTGTCGCCCTTCATTCGCATTGTCATCAGCGAAGACCCCGAGCGCGTGACGGACATTTGCGGCGAAGACGGCTCCGAGTGCCTCGAGGCCTCTCTTTCCCTGTGGCAGAGCACCCGGGACATGGCCGAAGCGGCCTACGACCGTACCTCGGCCTGCCGCTTCACAACTTTCGTGGGTTACGAACACACGGGCACACCCAGGAGCAACAACTATCACCGCAATGTCATCTTCCGCAATGACCGGGTGCCGGAATACGCGATTTCCTACATCGAATCGCCCACCGACATCGAATTGTGGGAGCAGTTGACCGAGCAGTGCCTGGAAGGCGTCGAAGGATGCGACGTGCTGGCGATCCCGCACAACTCCAACCTGAGCTCGGGCGCCATGTTTCCGTCCTATATTTCCCGGTTCGAGTCGAGCGACACGGCGCGCGAAATCGCGGAACTGCGCAACGCCATGGAACCGGTCATGGAGGTGTTCCAGCACAAGGGCAATTCCGAGTGCTTCAACGGGCTGCCGAACATTCTCGGCGCCGAGGACGAACTGTGCGAGCAGGAGCAGGTGCGCAGCGTCGGGCGGGAAGCGGTGTCGTTCTTCGGCGAGCCGACCGATGTGCGGTTTTGCGAAGAAGGGGAAATCGGCATCCGCGGCTTTGTGCGCTTCGGCTGCATTTCGAAGAACGACTTCTTCCGCAGCGTTCTCCTGACCGGCTTGCAGGACCAGGCCGTGATCGGCGTCAATTCCTACAAGATGGGCGTGATCGCCTCCACGGACGGGCACATTTCCACGGCCGGCGACACGCATGAGCACAGCTGGCCGGGGCACCTGGCGCCGGAGACCGACTTTGAGACCCGGCTGTCCGACCGCGGAAGCTCGCCTTTCGGGCTGATTTCCAATCCGGGCGGTCTGGCCGGCGTATGGGCCGTGGAGAATTCACGCGACGCCATCTTCGAGTCCTTGCGCCGCAAGGAGGTGTTCGGCACCACCGGAACGCGTATCGAACCCCGGCTGTTCGCAGGCTGGGATTTCGAGGAGAGCGCCTGCGAACTGGATGACAGGGCGGCGCACGGCTATGCCCGGGGCATCCCCATGGGCGGCGACCTGAGCGGCGGGCCTGCCGGAGCCGCGCCGCAACTCTTCGTGAGCGCGATGCAGGATCCGCAGGCGGCACAACTGCAAAAGCTCCAGGTGATCAAGGGGTGGATCGACGATGGCGGCCAGGCCCACTACAAGGTCTTCGACGTGGCGGGCCGGGAGAACCAGCAAGGCAAGGTGGACCTGCAAACCGGAGCGTGGAGCGGCACGGGGTCGGCGGACCTGTGCGCGGTGTTCGACGACCCGGAGTTCGACCCCACCGAGGCTTCGTACTACTACCTGCGCGCGGCGGAAGTGCCCACGCTGCGCTGGAGCTGGGCGCAATGCGTCGCCCTGCCGGCGGATGAGCGCCCGGACGCCTGCGATAACGATGCGCCCAAGACCATCCAGGAAATGGCCTGGACCTCGCCCATCTGGTACCTGCCGCCGGACGGAGACTAGCGCGGATATTGCGACCCATGAAGGCGCGCACGAAGAAAGCCCTTCTCGCGTTCCACCGATGGTCGGGGATTGCGGCCGGGCTCGTCATTGTTCTGGTCGGCGTTACCGGTTCCATACTCGTTTTTGAGGATGAACTTGATGTCGCACTGAATCCGGATCTCTACAACGTCGAGAAACAGGGACTTCGACTACCGCTCGATCAGATCACCTCCCGGACCGCCCGGACTTATCCGGATTGGCAGCCTGCCCATGTCACGCGCCTTGACGATGCTCCGGGCAGAACGCTCACGGTTACGCTTCGGAATGCCGGCGGCAACGAACGACAAGTGTTTGTCGATCCGTTCACCGCCGAAATCGTTGGGGAACGCTCCAGCCTGTCGTCCCTGGCGCTCATCCGAAGGTTGCATGGCGATTTGACGCTTGGCGGCGTCGGCGAGAACGCACTGGGCCTGTTGTCGGTCCTGTTGATGGCCATGTTCACGATAGGACTGGCGTTGTGGTGGCCCGGAAAGGAGCGTCTGCCGGGAGCTCTTTCGGTGAAGTGGGATGGCGGTTCGCGTCGCGTCATTCGCGACCTGCACAACCTCGGCGGGGTCTACATGTTCGCCTTCCTGTTTCTCTCCGCCGTGACGGTTCCGCCCATTGTCTGGAAGCTGACCGCGCCGCAGATCGGTCCTCCGGCGCCTGCAGCCGCGCCACCCTCGGCGCCGCAGTCCGCGCCGGAGAATGCCGGCCCGCCGATGCGGGCGCGAGCGGGCGGTCCGCCACCGACCATCCCCTGGCAGGACGCTGCCGATGCCGCACTGGAGGCCGTGCCTGGTTCCTGGCTGGGTTTCATTCTTCGCCCCCTGGGGCCTCAGCCTTTCTTCCTGATACGGGTCTTCCCTCCGGGAGAAAACGCGGTCTCGAAGCAAACGACGGTTTTCGTCAATCGGTACACGGGTGAAATCATCCGACTGTCCGCCCCTGCCGCACCGACATGGGCGTCATTGCTTTCCGCCGACTTTGCCGCAAGCCTGCACAGCGGCGCCATAGCCGGTTTGCCCGGCCGTTGGGTCATGTTTATTGCGGGCCTGTTCTTCCCGGCGCTGTTCGCGACCGGGTTTCTCTTGTGGTGGCGCAGGCGAGAAAGTCGGCTGACTAGCGTTGCGGCGCGGACGGCCGCTGATCCCTGACGATGCCGCGCATGATGAGGTTGGGCAGAACGCTGTTGTCCCACTCGGTGGTCTCGTCGCGCGGCGGCGCCAGGCCGGTGCGCAGGATGACCAGGCCCTGGGAGGGAACGACGTAAACCACCTGATTGGCGTTGCCGTCGAACAGGTAGAGGTCGGCCGCGAGATAAGGTTCGGCGTGCAGGATCTCCGGCATGCCGCGGTCCGGGTTGGCGAAACCGCGCCGCTCACTGTAGCGCCCGGCCACCCAAATGCTCAATCCGAAGTACGGATTCTCGCGGGTGGGCGTGATCATTTCCTCGACGTAACCCTCCGGCAGCAGCCGCTCGCCCTCCCAATCGCCGTCCCGGAGCATCGCGATCGCCAGCCTCAGGAAGTTTTCGGCGGGCGCCAGCATGCAGCATCCGGAGTGCGCCGTTCCTCCGGGGCGATTCACCCAGACCGCACCGCCCATGGCGCCGATCTTCTGCCAGATTTCCGTGCTCACGAACTCCGCGTACCGGCGTGAGGTGGCGCGCTCGATCAGCACCGCGACCATGTCGCCGGCGGCGTTGTTGTACTCGTATCGCGTGCCGGGTTCGTCGATGACCGGGTATTCCGCCACGATGATCTCGTCGTGGCGCGGATGCAGGAAGGTGCGTGAGATCAGGTCGGTCGGGCCCTGCGGCGGAACCTGTGGATAAAAGCCCGCGCGCATGTCCAGCAGATGCCGGACCAGGATCTTCTCCCGCCAGGGATCGCCCTGCCATTCGGTCACGAAATCGGCCACCGGCTGATCGAGCGACGCAATGTTGTTGAGCATGAGCGCCCGGCCGATGGCGAACGCCGTGACCTGCTTGGCCAGGGAGAAGGAGTTGATCGGCGAGGTGCGCGTGTGACCGCCGAAATAGGTTTCCCGCTCGATCCTCCCGTTGCGCCAGACGATGAACGCGTTGGAGTTGTTGATCTCCGCATAGCGTTCCGCGGCGTCAAGGGCCTGCGCCGAAATCGTTCGCTCCGCATCGGCGGCAGCCGGCAACGGCGCCCAGTCATCGGCGCCGGCCATCGCTTCCCGATCGACGTAAATTTCGTCCGCGGTCCTGCGAACCTGCGCCTTCTCGTAGCGCTGCATGTACAGCGCCTCCTCTTCCGGCGAGAACATCAGCCGTCCGGGAAAGAACTCCTCAGGCGTCTGCGCCTGCGCCAAACCGGCGAACGCAACCGCGCAGAGCATGAACGAATGCAGGCTCAGCCTTCGTTGCACCTCTCCAGCTCCTCATCCCCTGCGGCGCTAAGGCAACAGGCGTTCGTCCCAGAACACGGGCTTCTCGGGGCCCACCATGAGGTTCGAGAACTCTGCATGCCGGCTGTTGATAACGACATTTTGCTCCATGCGCGCAATCACCGAAGGAACGATCAGTATCGCACTTCGACCCTCGTCATACCAATCACGGCCGAAGCGCCGGGCCGCCTCCGCGCTCCTTTCGAACCAGTTCGAAATGGCATCCTCCTTGACGAATTCATAGCTGGTGCCGCTGGGAATCGTGATCTCAATGTACTGCTGACCGCTCGGCAGGAGCCCGTTCCAGTGCGCCAGGATCTCCAGCAGCGCGGTCGAATAGTTCTCGGACGCGTAGATGACCTGCGCGCCCGCTTCATGCCAGCGTCCCGCGACTCGCCTGGCGCCGTCGGGGCTCCAGATGGGAAATCGTCCCTGCGGGTCGCCGATCCGGTACGCACGCATGTCGCCGGCTAGGCGTCGCGGCATTGTCACACGGCCATGCCGGCCTCTGCACGGCGGATGAGACTCACCACGGCATCCGCGCCCGCTGAACTGGAACGCGCAAGATCAAGAGGCGTGCTGCCTTCGAGCAGTGGATGCGGACGGTTCAGGAAGTCCTCGATGGCGTTACGGTCCCCATGAAACGCGCAGCTCACCGCATCTACAACACGTCCGACTTCGTAGAGCCGCTCGCTATGCTCGCGCGAGAGTGATTTTCCGGCCCTGCGGGCACGCCGAAGGGTCGCTTCGGGGATTACAGGCCCTACTATGCGATTCGTGCCCAGCAGCCTGGCCAAAGCGTGTGCCGAACGAGCACGCAATCCCCTGGAGACTGTCAGCGCCAGTTGAACGTCGCTAAAGTCTTCGGGTCCGTCCATCTCAAGCAGCGCCGCTACCCGCATGGCCTCGCTCGCGGGCAGATTGGAGCGATCAGCATAGGCTTGAAAATCCATCCAACTCTTCCTCTGACGCTTCCGATCAAATGACGATCATATCACGATCATATGACGGCAGCTATCGGCATCCTTTGCAACGTTTGATCAAGACTGACAAGACTTGAGCGCGCTGCCAAGCAATAATCGATACGAGTTCACCAAGAAAATCAGAGTTACACGCGCAATCCCAGCGTCCCCAGAATGACTGCCTTTTCGCCGAAGTCGGGGTATCGGGCGTGGTGCTGCACCTTGTCGCCGATGGCGATGAAGTCGTAGCCCAGTTCCTCGCTGGCCCGTTTGTCCCAGATGCCGTCGCCGAAGTACGTCCGCCGGCTCGCCTTTCGGCCGTCAAGCGCGCGTTTCTCGGCGATTTGCATGATTTCAGTGCGGGTGAGGGCGTCCGAACCCGAGGCGAGGGGGAGGGAGTAGCGATCCAGTCCGGCGGCGCGAAGCTTCATCCGCGCCGTCTCCTCCCAGCCTCCCGTGGCCAGCGCCATCGAGACTTCCGGAAGTGACTCGAGTGCGGTCATAAAGGCTCCGGCGCCTTCGATTTCGGGCAATTGGCCTTCCCTTTCGTCGAGGTAATCCGAGACCAGGCCGGCAAAGACGGCCTTGACCTCCGCGTGGATGCGAAGCCGACCGTCCGTCAGCCCCGCGTTGTCGATGATTTCATCCAGGATCCCGCCGTCGGTCACGTTGCGGTACGCGGACCAGTCGTCGCCGATCGTGATCCCGAGGATCTTTCTGACAGCCTTGACATACAACTCCGAGTCGAACTCATTCGAATCAACCAGCGTTCCGTCAATGTCGAACAGTATGAAGTGCATGGCACCTGCGTGAACGTCGCTCGGGCACACGATATCGTAGCAAACTGAGGGCATCCGGACGATCAGGCAGGCAATCATGACCTTGCCGCAAGGGCAAATAGGCGGGAATCCTTCCCCTTTGAAGCCATTATCCAAGTCCGGCGCATATCCGGAGCAGTAAACATACAATTTAAGGATCATGAAGAAACTTGCGTTGGTTTGGATTCCGCTGGTGGTCGCTCTAGCCGTTATTGCTTACGTGCTCCTGCCACGCGGGCCGGATCCTTCCTCCGAACCGGCGCCCTCTCAACAAGCGCCGTCCGAACCAGCACCCGCGCCAGAGCAGGCGGGTTCCATCGTTATGCTCGACCCGCCCCCCGCGGACCTTGCAGAGAAGAGTGCCCCATATCCAAACCTGATGGCGGCTGATGGCACGTTGAAACAGATGAGCGTGAGTGAGGGCGACCGAACAAGGTTTACTGTCACCCAGGAAGAAATCGGCTATGTCGACGTGGATTCCGTTGTACGGGACCTTAACCCTTACAGCATCGTGGCGCTCTTGCGGAACTACCACAACCTTACCGGCGCGGGCGAATCTCTCGAAATAATCATTGATTATGTTAGCGAAAATGATATCTGGGGGTATGAGGCGATATTTGTGCAGCAGATACAGGGACGGCCCACGAGAGGCGGAGGCAGCGTATTTTTTTTCCCAAATGGCGCCGTCTCATGGATGTTCGGGGAGATTCTGAACGATCAGGCAATAAGCGCCGGCAGCGTAGTGATTCAGCGAGCCGAAGCCGAAGCAATAGCGCGCGAGGCGTCGGCCCGTTTCATAAGACCCCACATCCCGATGATCAACGAACACGCCCGTCAGGCGGGCTTCACCGAACAAGTGCGCGGAGTTCCGGCGGAAATGAACGCCAGCGAGCCCGAGCTCCATTTTGTTCTGGATTCCGACAAACAACTGCGCGCCGAATGGCATGTCCTGGTTAGCGTGGCGTACGACGAGTTGCTCGTTCGCCTGACCGCAGATACCGGGGAGGTCGTGATTGTCGAAAGTCTTCATGCAGATTGACTCATGCGTGATGAGTAACATAAACTCATTGCCATGACTAAGCGACTACAGGTCCTGTTCGAGGACGACGAGTATCGGGCGCTGCAGCGTTCCGCGCGCGAAGAACGAATGACCGTGGCCGAATGGGTGCGCCAGACCCTTCGGCAGGCGCGGCTTAGCCGGCGCCGATCGGTAGATCGCAAGCTTCAAGCCCTGGCGCAAGCCTGCCGCCACCGGTTCCCCACTGCGGACATTGACGTCATGCTGGAAGAAATCGAGAAAGGCTATCAGGCGCAGTGATTTTCGTTGACTCGAATGTCCCGATGTACCTCGTTGGCGCGCGGCATCCGAACAAGGAACGCCTCAGCGCGCTATTGGATCCGCTGATTCGGGAGCGAACGCGATTCGTGACCGATGTCGAGGTCTATCAGGAAATCCTGCACCGATATACGGCTATCGGCCGACCGGATGCCATCGACCCGGCCTTCGACTGCCTGGATTCAATAGCCGATGAAGTCCTGACCTACGGAATGGTGCAAATCCGCGCCGCTAGAGAATTGCTCGCGTCCGTGCAAGGGCTGTCGGCCCGCGACGCCCTTCATGTCGCGGTGATGCAAAGCTCCGGAATCAGCCGAATCCTGAGCCTGGATCGCGGCTTCGATTCCTGCCCCGGAATCGAGCGTCTGAGTTGATTGCCTCGTTCGCGCTCCGGTCAGTCCGTGAAGGTGTCGAAGTTCGCGACGAACGTCAGGCCGAAGGTGCGGCGCTCGCCCAGGTATGCGTTGTATTGCCTGTTGGGCACGCCCACTGTGGCGCCGGACACGTACAGTTCATCGAACAGGTTGCGGGCCCAGAGCCGCGCCTCGTACCAGCGCCCGATAACGCCGATGCTGGCGTTCGCGATGTTGCGCTCGGGCACCCAGGCCAGGTTCATCGCGTCGGCGTACTGCTTCGACTGGTATGCGACATCGATGCGGATGAAGTACTCCTCGGCAAAGCCCAAAGCCAGCTGGTCACGCCATTCGGCCCCGTATGTCGCCTGCCACTTCGACTGGCGCTGCATCTGATTGCCGCCCACGTGGCCGTCGATCGGGCACACGATATCGTCGCAAACCGAGGGCAGCCCGCCCCAACGCTTGTCGAAAGTGCCTTCCTCGTACTTGGCGTCGCCGTAGTAGGCGGACCCGCTGACGGTCAGATTCTCGGAGATCGCATAGGCGGCCTCCAATTCGAAACCCTTGGAGCTCACGTCCCCAAGATTGGCGGTAAGCGAAAGCGACAGGTCGGCGGGGTTGCCCGGGTCCTGCGCCCGGATCTGCACGTCCGACCAATCGATCCAGAACAGCGATCCGTTCAGGCGCAGCCGCCCGTCCAGCAGGATGTTCTTGGAGCCGATTTCGTAGGTCCAGTTCTGGTCCTCGTCGAAAGTGCGGTCCTCCTCCCGAACGGATGAGGCATTGAAACCGCCCAGCTTGACTCCCTTGGCGAGCGAAACGAACAGCAGCCGGTCGTCGCTGAGATCGTACTCCAGCGTGACCCGCGGCGTGAACGAGGAGAACTCGTCCTCCAGCACCACGCCCGCGAACACCAGATTTCCGTCCAGCCCCTCGGATGGCCGATTGCCCTCAAACTTGTCGGTACTCGAGTAGCGCACCTCCGCGCCGATGCGCGCGCGCCCGTCCATGAACGCGTAGCTGATCTCGGCAAACGGCGAGGTTGTCTTGTTCCTGTTCAGAAGATCCCTCAGGGGCACGTAGACGACGAATGCCGACCGGTCCAGAATGTCAATCGGCTCCGTGGGCGCCGCATTCAAGGGCCACATGGTGCTGAAGTTGGCGATATAGGCATCCCGGCTCTTTGTGTAGAAGTATCCGGCGGCGGCCCGCAACGGTCCGCCGGTGTCCCAGGACACCCTGATCTCGTGGGAATCCACTTCGAAGTCGCCTATGGGGCCGCTTTCAAAAACGCAGCCAGGCAACGGCGGGGTGGCGAACGGGCAACCCGGCAGGAGGTCCTTGTAACCGAGGGTCTTTGAATCCGCCTCCAGTCGGCCGTATATGTATTCCACGGCGATCGAATCATTGATGGCCCAGTTGACCGAACCCCGCGTGAACTGCGCGTTCAACTGCCGCGCGTATCCTCTCGGGTCGCTGGGGATGACGTCCACCCACAGCTCGCCGCAGTAGAGCCGCCACCAGCGGCCGCCATAGCCGAATCCGGGCCGCCCCGCCGGGCGAACATCCGGATTCCACTGGCCGCAGTTCAGGAAGTGGCTGTCCGCACCCAGCTCGGCGAAGAAGTTCTGGGCCCGGTGTTCCCTGTCGAAATCGTAGTCGTAATAGGCAAGGTCGATGGTCAGTGCATCACCGGGTGTAATGCGCAGGGCCAGGCTGGCCACCGCGCGCTCGTGCCCGCCCAGCCGGTCGTTGCTGCCTTGCTTGAAATCAATATCGGCGTAGGGGTGCGTATTCTTCCAGGTGCCGTCGAACTCCGAGTAGTCGTATCCGGCAAGTACCGAAATCAGGCCGGGCACAATCGGGCCGGACACCGTGCCGGCGTAGTCATAACGCGAATGATTGCCGGCCACGACCTGCCCCTGCAGGTCCCACTCATCGCCGGGCCTCCTGGGAATGTAGTTGATCGCGCCCATGAAGGCGTTGCGTCCGTAGCGGGCGCTTTGCGGACCCTTGACCACCTCGACTCGCTCCATGTTGGCGAAGCCCAGGTCGGTCACGTAGCTGCGCGGAAGATACACGCCGTCGAAGAAAACCGATACGTTCTGCTCGCCTGACTGCAATATCGACACCTGGGTGGTGCCGCGTACGACCGGCGTGGTCCCTCCGGAGCCGCCGAAGTCCTCGAAATTGAATCCGGGGGTGAACAGCGCGACGTCGCGCATGTCCTGGATGCTGCGCTTCTGCAGCTCCTCCGCGGTGAACGCGGTGATGGACAGCGGAATGTCCTGGATCGCCTCTTCGCGCTTGCGCGCGGTGACCACGATCTCCTCCAGCTGGGCCTCCTGGCCGAATGCGATTTGGACCTGAGCAGGCCCGAACAGGATAGCCGCGGCTACGGCCAGGCAAATCGGAAGTGCTTTACAGCGGTTGGTCATGGGATGTCCTCCCGTTCTCATGGGATAGAAAAGTTGGCGGTTGCGCAGGCCTTCAGGCGTTGCGCGTCGCGCGCAGGGACCCGAGAAATCCAAGGCCTTTTTTGGAATCTCGCACGGTAAATCCGGCCCTGGCGATTTCTTTGCCGAAATGCAAGTCCTGGAATTCGTTGCGCCAGACCTCGTTGTTCCAGCGGTAGTCCCACCAGCGGCGGAAACTGCGATAGGGGGTGGGCGGACGCTGATCGGCCCGAAAATCGCCGGACTGAAACACACCGCCCGGGCGGGTAATCCGGTGCACCTCCTTCACGATCGCCCGTGTGACGGACGCAGGCACTTCGTGAAACAGGATGTAGGAATACACCAGGTCGAAATGGCCGTCCGGAAAACCGGTGTCTTCGGCCAGGCCCTGAACGAAGTGCACTTCCTTGCCGAGGTCGGCCGCGCGCATGTGCGCGTAGCGGACCATCGGTCCGGAAACGTCAATGCCCCAGACTTCCGCGTCCGGGAACCGGTCCTTGAGCGCAACGGTCAGCCGGCCCGGACCGCAGCCCAGGTCGAGAATGCGCTTGAAGCGGCCATCTTCCGGTGGCTCCGCCGTGGAGGCGACCAGCTTCTGCCGCTGGTCCTGTTCGTTGCCCATCCGGAAGTGATTGGTGCCGTAGTGATAAATGTAGCCGGCGAAGGGATCACCCACATATCCGCCCGGCTGGATGTGAATTTCGTGGGAAGCGTATTCCGGAACCTTGAAATCGGGATCCAGCGTCACCGAGCCCGGACCTGCCTTTTCGGCGGCGTCCAGCTCGGCCATGTAGGCGTCGGCGTTGGCGTGGAATTCGTCGGCAACCAGCTTCCAGCAATGCTGCTGACCGGTGATCCAGTAGCGAACGCTGGCGCCCACGATCGGGTCGCCCTCAAGGGCCGCCTGGACCTGCTCCAGCGGAACGTCGCCCTCGGGATCAATGCCCTTCGCCTTGAAAATGGCATTGGCCCGTTCCTCGGCGGCCCTGCCCAGCGGTCCCTGCGTCCAGGCCCTGAAACCGGTCAGGAACTCGTGCCGGCTCTCCAGGTCCAGGCTGGGCATGCGCTCCTGTATGCCCACGGTGCCGCGCGGCTCGATGTCGAGCGGCAAGGAAGACGGTGCGGCCGTGGACGCGCTTGCCTTGCGCGTAGCCGCCGTGGCCGAAAAGGCCGCGGCCAGGGACCCCAATATCGTGCGTCGGTTCATCATGACTGGTCACCTCCCATGCCGGAGCGATTCGTCGGACCCTCGGCGCCCGGCCGGTCATGGAACCCCCTCGTCGGTTGGCCTTCGAACGAATGCCCCGCCGTGAGCGAGCCGAAAGTCCGCTCGATGAAGCGGTCGCGCTCGGCCCGCCAGGACGCCTCCTCCTCGGCACTCGGCATGTAACCCTCGATCATCTCGCGGGTCACCTTCCCATGTTCCTCCAGCAATCGCTCCATGATCTTCACGCGACGGGCCTGCGCCCAGATCTCCGTACTCACCGACACCAGCGCCGTCATCAGATGATCCATCGCCGGATCCTTCATGAACGTCGCCCGGTCCGTGTCGGACTTGATGAAATCGGCCGTGTAGCCGGGATTGTCGGTCATATAAACCCCTCCCACTCCGCGATTCGAGTATACACGCGGCCGCCCACGCCGCACAGCGGCCCCGGGGCCTGTTGAAACTAGTCGCAACGCTGAGCGTATTCCAGGTCGTTCAGCCGCCAGGTGACTTCGCCGTCAGGGCCCCGGGTTGATTCGGATATGACGCTGCCTGCGCCCTCCAGGTGGGAAAGCAAGCCCTCTACGACGCCGTGGGGCGGGTTGCCAAAGTCCTCGCCCAGTCCCATCCGTTCGTGAATTTGTGCAGCCGTAAGTCCGGCCGGCTTTCCGTGGGCATGAAACAACACGTCCAGGATCGCTTCATTCATGTGCGAAAGGCCGATCCGCGTCAGGTGCCTGATTCTTCCTGCGATGGTCAAGACTTTCCTCCTAAGTGGACTGATGCCGCAAGCTGCGTGCCGGAGTTGACTCTGGGAATATGGCGCGCCCGGAGAGATTCGAACTCCCGACCTTCTGGTTCGTAGCCAGATGCTCTATCCAGGCTAAGCTACGGGCGCGCAGCCGCGGATTATATTAGGCTGCGGGCGTCGGTTTCGGCGCCGGTTCGCGTTGACCCGGGGCGCAGGTAGATTCCTTCCTTGTAGAAGCGTTCGAGCGAGTCCTTCATCGCCGCGAAATTCGCGTACGGGTTGTCCTGCGGGTCGCCGGCCCACAAATCGCCCGGCAGGCCGTGGCCCTGTTCGTACCAGTCCACGTAGCTGCGCGGCTCGTCCCAGATCAGCATGTTGGCGGACGCCTTGGCGCGATAGCGGCGCAGCTCGGCCAGGTCCAGGTTGGCCTGGAAGCTCACCTTGCCCGAGGTGTCGGCCTCGCCGAGCAGGCGGCCGTCGTAGCCGATGATGCGCGTATAACCGCGCAGGAACGTGCCCGGATGCACGGCATGCGGGTCGAAGTACTCGCCGCCCGGGCGCGGCGCGAGGATATAGGCGCCGTTGTCGTGGGCCCGGGTCATGCGGCACTCCTCCCACGGCCGGCGGCCGGCGCCGTGCGGATCGGAGGTGCAGTGAATGATCACTTCCGCGCCGCGTTTCGCCAGCATGTGCGCCGTCTCCGGCACGGTGTGGTCGAAACACACCATGGCGGCGAGCTTGCCCAGCGGGGTGTCCACCACCGGGAACAGCGCGTCGTAGCCGAGTTCCTCGACCAGCCGCGAGTAGATGCTGCCGGGTGTCGTGTCGGGCAACTGCCCCCAGATGTCGGCGCAATGCAGCTTGCGGTAATGCAGGATCAGGTCGCCGGAATCGTTGAGGATGAAAGCGGAGTTGAACACCCGCTCGGGAAAGCGCGGGTCCTTCTCGAACGTCGAGCCGGCCACGTACACGTGGTTCTTCTGCGCGAATTCGCTCAACACGTCCGTCTCCGGCCCCGGATAGGTGATCGCGATGCGCTCCAGGGTCTTGGGCGTGCGCTTGCCGAAGCCGCCGGAGCCGGTCATGAAGAATTCGGGAAAGCACACCAGCCGGACATTGGGGATAAAGGCGCTGCGTGCGGCCAGGCCGATGGCCTCGTCGAGGTTCTGCCTGAGAATTTCCTCGGGATTGGGCGTGTCCATGTGGATTACGCGGAACTCGTTTTGAACCAGCAGCGCCGAGTACTGGTCCTCGGTCGGCCCGTCGATGCGGTTGGCTTGCGCCTGCGCCGCGATCCGCCGGCCGGCTTCCTCTCGCCAGCCGTCGCGGGTTGACGGCATCTCGCGGGCGGCGGCCTGGTCGGCGGCGGCGGCCTGAAGGTAGCCCGGCGCGTAGAGCATGCTGCGCATGTACACGGGCTGGTTCATGAACAGCGTGGAGCGCTTGCGGCGCAGAAACTCGATGCTGTAGTCGGGCTTGAGGAAACTCTCGCCCTGCCCGGCCTCCTCCACCGTCTGCTGGTCGTGAAGGTAGAGCGCGGAGGCGCAGGGCAGGCGCACGTTCACGTCGCCGGACAGCTGCGCGTGGGGGGTGGCGACCGCCACGTAAGCGGAACTCTCGTAGGCGCGGGTGCGGCGCGCGCGCAGGCGGCTTTCGAAGCCGACGTCGCGACGCTCTCGGCAGGGGTTCAGGATCACTTCGGCGCCGTTGTAGGTCAGCACCCGGGCGTAGTGCGAATACAGGATGTCCTCGCCGGTGAGAATGCCCAGCCGGCCCAGCGGCGTGTCCAGCACAGGCAGATCGGCGGGCCTGCCCAGTTCGCAGGCGCTGTCGGTGAATCCTTCGATGAAGTCGGGTGTGATCTTCGGAACGCGCAGGGCCGTGTTGCCGTCGGGGCCCACGACGAAACCCACCGTTTGCGGCTCGTCCGAATGGGCCGCCAGCACCGGCACGGCGCCGGCGATGTAGATTCCATGAAAGTTCGACGCCGCGCCCGCCTCGGCGAGCAACTCCCGTTCGGGGCGCGGCTGCTCCCAGTCGGCCTCCCCCAACGGCAGCAGCAGCAACGAGCCGCCGATTTCGCCGAATTGCAGGGAGGCAGCCTCGGCCAGGCTGAGCAGCCGTGCGCCGGTGGCATCCGCATGCCAAGGTTCCTGGGTAATGATCAACATTTGCAATGCCCCCCGAATGTCGCCGCGTCAGCCGGTCCCCAATCCGGGAATCCGGTGTTCGCCGAGAGCGGTGCTGACGTTCTTGGTTTCCATGTAGAAATCGAAGCTGTAGTCGCCGCCGTCGCGGCCGATCCCGCTGGCCTTCATGCCGCCGAACGGCGCCGGCAGATGGCGCACGTTCTGGGAATTTACCCAGATCATACCGACTTCCAGCGCTTCGGACAGTCGCCGCGCGCGCTCCGGATCGGCGGTCCAGAGGTAGGCGGCCAACCCGTAGCGCGTATCGTTGGCCTGCGACAGTGCGTCCGCTTCGTCGGTAAAGGGGATGGCGGTCAGTACCGGGCCGAATATTTCTTCCTGGGCGATCCGCATGTCATTGCGCGCGCCGGTGAACAGCGTGGGCTGGACGTAGTGACCCGGCCAGGGCAGCTCGGCATGGGCGCCTCCGGCGGAAATGGTCGCGCCCTCTTCCCTGGCGATGTCGAAGTACGAGCTGACCTTCTCGAGGTGATCCGGGTGAATCAGGGGGCCGACCTCGGTGTCCGGGTCCAGCGGGTGGCCGACCCGGACGGCCCGCGTGCGCCGGGCGACTTTTTCGACGAACTCGTCGTGAATCGACTGCTGCACCAGAAGGCGGCTGGAGGACGTGCAGCGCTCGCCGTTCAGGCTGTAGATCATGAACACCACGGCATCCAGCGCCCGTTCGAGGTTGGCGTCGTCGAACACGATGACCGGGTTCTTGCCGCCCAGCTCGAAGTGCACCCGCTTCAGGGTCGGTGCGCCCTGGGCCATGATGCGCGCGCCGGTGGCCGACTCGCCGACAAAGGCGATGGCCCTGATGGCATCGTGCTCGGTCAGCGCCCTGCCCGCTTCCTCTCCGATGCCCTGCACCGTATTCAGGACGCCGGGCGGCAATCCCGCCTCGTTGCATATTTCCGCGAGCAGTTGCGCGGTGAGCGGGCTCCATTCGGCCGGCTTGTGCACGACCGTGCAGCCGGCCGCCAGGGCCGGCGCGATCTTCCAGGTGGACAGCATGAAGGGCGTGTTCCACGGCGTGATCACGCCCACCGGACCGATCGGCTGGCGCATCGTGTAGTTGTCGTGTTCGGGGGCCGGCAGCGACACGCCGCGGCGAGCATCCGGGGCCCGTTCGGCGAAAAACCGGAAATTGACGGCCGCGCGCGCCGCGGCCTTGGCGGTGAAGCGCAGCGCCTGGCCGGTGTCCATGGACTCGACCAGGGCGATCTCGTCCGCGCGCGCTTCGATCGCATCGGCAATTCCGTGCAGCAATTCCGCGCGGCGTTCGCCGGACACGGCGGCCCAGCCGGGAAAGGCGTCGCGGGCAGCGGCGCAGGCCGCGTCGACGTCCGCCGCGCTGCCGGCGGCGACGCGATTGATCAGCGCTCCGTCGGCGGGGCAACGATTGGAAAAAGTCTTACCGGATTCGCCCGCGCAAACCCTGCCGCCTATGAAATGGCCCTGTACGTCGGCGGCGAAACGCTCCATGTACGGGCGGGCGCGTTTCAGGTTTTCTTCCAGTGTCGGGGGCACTTGCCACTTTCCCTGATCAGTGTGCTGGGCCGGATATTATCCGCCCCGGAACGGATCGCGCGCCAGCATGGTCACATTTTTCTGCCAGCCGCGCGGCAGCATGCGGCCCCTCAGCGCGCGCTTGCCCAGGTAGCTCTCCAGCGTCTTGCCGCGCAGCGTCATCTTGCGTTCCCCGCAATGCACGATCAGCCGGTCGCGCGGCCCGACGATCGTCGCCGCGGCCAGCCGTTCACCGTTTTTCAGCCCGATCAGCAGCACTCCGCGGCCGGCGGCCGACTCCGGCAGTTCGTCGACGCCGAACAGCAGCAGGCGCCCGTCGCCTGACACCACGGCAACGCGGCACGGTGAATCGAGCACGGAGACCGGCAGCAGCGGCTCGGAGTCTTCGGCCAGGTTCAGAAACGCCTTGCCGGCGCGCGAACGCGAAAACAGCTTTGCGGTAGTTGCGACAAACCCGTGCCCGCGGGTTCCGCATACCAGCCATCGCGACCCGGGATCGCCCCCCATCACGCCGCTCCAGCGCTCTCCGTCCGCCACGTTGAATCGGCTGGACAGCGGTTCGCCATGCGTGCGCGCCGAAGGCAGGCTGTGCGCCGGGAGCGTGTAGACGCGCCCTTCGCTGCTCAGGAACACGACCTGCTGATTCGACTTGCACTGCAGATCGCAGAGCAGTTCGTCTCCGGGACGGAAACTCAGGGCCGCGCTGTCCAGTTCATGGCCCTTGCCGGCGCGGGCGAAGCCGTGGCGCGACAGCACGACGGTCAGCGGCTCGGCCGGAGTCACGTCCTCCTCCTGGTATGCCGCCGCCGGTGCGGCGTCGTCCACGATCCGCGTGCGGCGTTCGTCGCCATGCTCCTCGGCCAGCTCGCGGAATTCCGCGATCATGAGCTTGTCGAACCTCGCCTTGTCCGCCAGCGTCGCCCGCAGCGCCTCGCGTTCGGCCTCGAGTTCGTCCTGCTCCGCCAGCAGCTTCTCCTCCTCGATGCGGGCCAGGTTGCGCAGCCGGATGTTGAGAATGCCCTCGGCCTGCTCGCGGCTCAGTTTGAAACGCTCCATCAGGCGCGCCCGGGGGTCGGCCTCGTAGCGCACGATGGCGATGACCTCGTCCAGGTTGAGATAGGCGATCATCAGGCCTTCCAGGACGTGCAGGCGCATCGACACCTGGTCTTCGCGATGCTTCAGCCGGCGGCGAAGCGTGGCGCGCCGGAACTTCAGCCATTCCACCAGCATGCCGCGCAGGTCGCGGACCCGCGGTCGGCCGTCCTCGCCGATGACGTTCAGGTTCACCCGCAGAGACCGCTCCAGGTCCGTGGTGGCGAACAGGTGTCCCATCAGCGCATCGACGTCCACACGCGCGGAACGGGGCAGCAGCACCAGGCGCACCGGGTTCTCATGATCGCTTTCGTCGCGCAGGTTCTCGAGCATGGGCAGGCGCTTGTCCCTCATCTGCCTGGCGATCTGCTCGAGCACGCGGCTGCCGGATACCTGCCACGGCAACTCGTGGATCACCACGGCGCCTTCCTCGCGCTTCCACGACGCCCGAACCCTGAACACCCCCTGTCCCTTCCTGTAGATCTCCTGGATTTCCGCCGCCGGCGTGATCAGTTCGCCGCCGGTCGGGAAATCGGGCCCCGGGATCAGGCCGGCGAGCGTGTCGTAATGCAATTTCGGCCGCGCGGCGATCCGCTCCAGCGCCGCGGCCAGTTCCCGAAGGTTGTGCGGAGGTATATCCGTCGACATGCCGACCGCAATGCCTGTGGACCCGTTGATCAGCACATTGGGCAGTTGCGCAGGCAGGAGTTCGGGCTCCTTGAGCGTGCCGTCGAAGTTGTCGGTCCAGTCGACCGTGCCCTGCCCCAGTTCCGCCAGCAGCGTTTGCGCGTAGGCGGTAAGGCGCGCCTCGGTGTAGCGCATGGCGGCGAAGGACTTGGGATCGTCGACCGCGCCGAAGTTGCCGTGACCGTCCACCAGCGGGTGGCGATAGGCGAATGGCTGCGCCAGGTGCACCATGGCCTCGTAGCAGGCCGAATCGCCATGCGGATGGAACTTGCCGATCACGTCGCCGATCGTGCGGGCGCTCTTGCGCGGCTTGGCGGTGGCCGCCAGCCCCAGTTCGCTCATCGCATAGACGATGCGTCGCTGCACCGGCTTGAGACCGTCGGCCAGGTGCGGCAGCGCCCGGTCCAGGATGACGTACATGGAGTAATCCAGGTACGCCTGCTCCGCGTATTCCGCCAATGGCCGCGTTTCCGCGTTGTCGCGCGGCACCAGCGTCAGTTGCGGGCCGGCCATCAGCTGGCGGCGAGATCGCCCTTGTCTTCCAGCCAGGCCCGGCGGTCGGCGGCGCGCTTCTTGGCCAGCAGCATGTCGAGCACCCTGAACGCGTCGTCGGCTTCGTCCATTTCGAGCCGGATAAGGCGGCGGGTGTCCGGCTCCATGGCGGTCTCGCGCAGCTGCTTCGCGCTCATTTCGCCCAGGCCCTTGAAGCGGGTCACGGAAACCTTGCGTTTGGCAAAGCGGCGAGCGAGCGATTCCCGCTCCTCTTCGGTGAGCGCATAGTGCGTTTCCTTGCCCACGTCGAGCCGGTAGAGCGGCGGCATGACCACGTGCACGTGACCTCCGCGCACCAGCGCGGGAAAATGCCGGGCGAACAGGGCGCAGATCAGCGTGGCGATGTGCCGCCCGTCCGAATCGGCGTCCGCAAGTATGCATACGCGGTGGTAACGCAGATTGTCCAGGTCCGGATCGCCCGCCTGGATCCCCAGCGCCAGCGCGATGTCATGCACCTCCTGGGACGAGTCGAGGTCCGCCGAATCCACTTCCCAGGTGTTCAGGATCTTGCCGCGCAGAGGCAGAATGGCCTGAAATTCGCGGTGCCGCGCCTGGCGGGCCGAGCCCCCGGCCGAATCGCCCTCGACGAGGAAAATCTCGCACTCGTCCGGCGCCGTGCTGGTGCAGTCGGCCAGCTTGCCCGGCAGCGCCGGTCCCGACACCGCCGTGCGGCGCGGCGTCTTGCGGGCGGCCCTGAGCCGCCGCTGGGCCGCCGCGATTGCCTGTTTCGCGATCCGCTCGCCCAATTCCGAGTGCTGGTTGAGCCACAGCGCCATCCCGCCGCGCACCGCCTCGGCCACGAAACCGGCGCAGTCCCGCGACGCCAGCGACTCCTTCATCTGCCCGGAGAACTGCGGCTCCGCGAGCTTCACCGAGAGCACGAAGTTCACCCCGTCCCACACGTCCGGCGGCGAAATCTTCACATCGCGCGGCAACAGCTTGTGGAATTCGCAGAATTCCCGCAAACCCTCGGTCAGTCCGGTGCGAAGACCGTTGACATGCGTGCCGTGACGCGGCGTCGGCACCAGGTTGACGTAGCTCTCCTCCACCCGCTTGGCGCCGTCTTCGGCCCACTGCACGACGCAGTCCAGCGTCCGCTCCTCGTCATCGAGCTGGGAGAACCGCAACGGATCGTCCGGCAACCGTTCGCCTTCGCCGTGTTCTTCCTGGAGGTACTGGGCCAGACCGTCCTCGTAGCGCCACTTCTCCTGCGCTCCATCGGACTCCGTGGTCAGCGATACGGTCAGCCCCGGACAGAGCAGCGCCTTGGCGCGCAATACCCGCTTGAGCGACGGCAGGTGAAAACTGGCTTTCGAAAAGTACTGGGGATCCGGCCAGAACCGGATCCAGGTGCCGGTATTGGTTTTCGCGACGGCGCCCACGGCCTCCAGCGCGCGCTGGGGCTCACCGCCGGCGAATTCCATGTGCCATTTGCGCCCGCCGCGCCGCACGCGCACCTTGAGGCGGGTCGAGAGGGCGTTGACCACCGACACGCCCACACCGTGCAGGCCGCCCGAGTAGCGGTACTGACGGCGCGAGAACTTGGCCCCGGCGTGCAGGCGCGTCAGGATCAGTTCGACGCCCGTCAGGCCGGTTTCCTCATGGACGTCCACCGGCATACCGCGGCCGTTGTCCTCCACGGCCAGGGAACCGTCACCGTGCAGTGTTACGTCGATGCGCTTGCAGTGTCCGGCCAGCGCCTCGTCGACGCTGTTGTCGATCACCTCGTGAGCCAGGTAGTTGGGACGCGCCGTATCGGTGAACATCCCCGGCCGGCGGCGGACAGGGTCAAGGCCGCTGAGGACTTCAATGTCGTCAGCGCGATAGGCGGCCTTCATGTCAGTGCCGTATCCCTGGAACTATCCGCTAATTCAGGCCCTATCGTCTCTGGTGTGCTGTCCCGACGCCGCCCGGATCATGCAAGATCGTAGCGATCGAGATTCATCACCCTGGTCCAGGCAGCCACGAAGTCGCTTACGAACTGCTCCTCCGCGTCATCGGAACCATAGACCTCCGCGATGGCCCGGAGCTCCGAGTTCGAGCCGAACACGAGGTCCACCCGGGTGCCGGTCCACTTGACGTCACCGGTCGTGCGGTCGCGGCCCTCGAACACGTCTTCCGATGCGGAGGACGCCTGCCACTCGGTGCTCATGTCGAGCAGATTCACGAAGAAATCGTTGCTCAGCGTCCCGGGGCGATCCGTGAGCACGCCGTGCTCCGACTGCCCCGCATTTGCATTCAACGCGCGCATGCCGCCGACCAGCGCCGTCATCTCCGGTGCGGTCAGCGTCAGCATGCATGCCCGTTCCACCAGCAGCTCTTCCGCCGACGCCTGATGCCCGCCCTGAAGATAGTTGCGGAACCCGTCCGCGGTGGGTTCGAGCACGGCGAAGGACTCCGCGTCGGTCCACTCCTCGGACGCGTCCGTACGCCCGGGCGAGAACGGAACCTCAACGTCGTGTCCGGCGCTCTTCGCTGCCTGTTCGACGCCGGCACAGCCGGCCAGCACGATAAGGTCGGCAATGGAGACACGCTTCCCGCCGCCTTGCGAGTCGTTGAACTCAGCCTGGACCTGCTCCAGGATCTGCAACACGCTGGCCAGCGCGGCCGGGTCGTTCACTTCCCAGTCCCTTTGCGGCGCAAGGCGGACACGGGCTCCGTTCGCCCCTCCGCGCTTGTCGGTGCCGCGGAACGTTGCCGCGGAGGCCCAGGCGGTCGAGACCAGTTGGGAAACCGACAGTCCCGTGGCCAGAACGCTGGCTTTCAGGTCGGCGATGTCCTGCTCCCCGATCAACTCGTGATCGACGTCGGGGACCGGGTCCTGCCACAGCTGCGGCTCGGTGGGAACCAGCGGTCCTAGATACCGGCTGGTGGGCCCCATGTCGCGATGCAGCAACTTGAACCAGGCCTTGGCGAAGGCGTCGGCGAGATCGTCCGGATTCTCGAGGAAGCGCTTCGAAATCGGCGCGTAGTCCGGATCCATCCTCAACGAGAGATCGGTCGTGAGCATCATGGGGGCGTGCTTCTTCGAGGGATCGTGCGCATCCGGCACGGTGGCCACGTCGGAAGCGTTCTCGGGCTCGTACTGCGATGCGCCGGCCGGGCTCTTCGTCAACTGCCACTCGTATTGGTGCAGGTTCTCCATGAAGTTGTTGTCCCACTTCACGGGATTTTCGGTCCACGCGCCTTCCAGGCCGCTGGTGATCGTATCGGCGCCTTTCCCGCTGCCGAAGCTGCTCGTCCAGCCGAGGCCCTGCTCGTCGATATCGGCGCCCTCGGGTTCGGCGCCGACGTGGCTGTCGGGGGCCGCGCCATGCGCTTTTCCGAAGGTGTGTCCGCCCGCAATAAGCGCGATCGTCTCCTCGTCGTTCATTGCCATGCGCTTGAAGGTCGTTCGTATGTAACGGGCGGCCGCGCGCGGGTCCGGGTTGCCGCCTGGCCCCTCGGGGTTCACGTAGATCAAACCCATGTGGTCGGCGCCCAGGCGTTCCTCGAGTTCTCCGTCTTCGCTGTGGCGCTCGTCGGCAAGCCACTCGTTCTCCGCCCCCCAGTCGGTCTCGTCGGCCTCCCAGACGTCCGGGCGCCCGAAGGCGAAACCGAAGGTCTTGAAGCCCATCGACTCCAGGGCGCAGTTGCCGGCGAACAGCAGCAGGTCGGCCCACGAAATCTTGCGGCCGTACTTCTGCTTGACCGGCCACAGCAGGCGGCGGGCCTTGTCCAGGTTCGCGTTGTCGGGCCAGCTGCCCAGAGGCGCAAAGCGTTGGTGGCCCGAACCGCCGCCGCCGCGGCCGTCGCTGATGCGGTAGGTGCCCGCGGCATGCCAGGTCATCCGGATGAAGAGCGGTCCATAGTGGCCATAGTCGGCCGGCCACCAGTCCTGCGAGGTGGTCATCACTTCTTCGATGTCCTGCTTCAGCGCATCCACGTCAAGGGTCTTGACCGCCTCGGCGTAGCTGAAGCCCGTGTCCATCGGATCCGACGCGGGAGAGTTTTCTCGAAGTACCTTGAGGTTTAGCTGATTCGGCCACCAGTCCTGGTTTGTTGTCATCTGATCTTTCCTATAGCAATTTTTCGAGGTTCGCGCGCCCTTCCGAAACCGTCACGCGCTCTCGATATTCTAGCCTCAATCGTTCGCCTCTTTTGCTCCGGGGGCTGCCGGTCCGTGTACCTCGCAAGCTTTAGCACTTGTCGATGTACATGCGAATAAGTACCCTCGCCAGTTCGACATCCGCGCGATCGCAAACGTATAAGGGAGAAGCTCCAAATGGCTGTGCATTACATTCCGGAGGGTTACGGTTCGGTAACGCCGTACATGGTGGTAGAAGACGTTGACCAACTCGTGGACTTCCTCACGGCGGCATTCGGCGCCGAAGAAAAGGAACGGGTCCCCAACCAGGACGGCAAGACGGGGCACGCGGAGGTCCTGATCGGCGACTCCCACGTAATGATGGGAAGGGCGCAGGAGGATTTCCCGGCGCTGCCCTGCATGCTCTACGTTTATGTGCCGGACACCGACGCCTGCTACGCGCAGGCGCTCAAGGCGGGGGCACAGTCATTTCAGGAGCCGCAGGACATGTTCTACGGCGACCGCAACGCCGTCGTAACGGACCCCACCGGCAACACCTGGTGCATCGCAACGCACCAGGAATCCCTGTCGCCCGAAGAACTGGCGAAGCGGGCCGAGGAAAACATGCGCTGAATCCCCCGGGATGCCGCCGCGGCTAAAATGGGCCGGTGGAGGACTTGCCTGAATGAGTGACGAGAAAGCGACCGAAGGCGTTCACGGCCTGGAGCAGGCGCTCAAGGATCTTGAGCAGATCGTCATCAACCTGGAAAAGGGCGACCTGCCCCTGGCCGAGGCGATCAGGCAGTTCGAAAAGGGCGTGGAATTGACGCGCCGCTGCCAGCAGGTACTCAAGGAAGCCGAGCAGAAGGTCCAGGTCCTGAGCGAGGGAATGCTGGAGGACGTCGACCCGCTGACGCTCAGGAAACCGGACGGCGAAAACGGCGGAGGCGGATCACTCCCCCTTTAATCTCGACGCGACCGACTCGACCGCTTCCATCACCCTGAGCAGGTTGCCGCCCCAGAGTTTGGCGATCTGCTCCTCGGAATAACCGCGCCGCACCAGTTCCACCGTAACGTTGAGGGTTTCGGCGGCGTTGTCCCAGCCCTCGATGCCCCCGCCGCCGTTGAAATCGGACGATATCCCCACGTGGTCGATCCCGATCAGCCCGACCGCGTAGTCGATGTGATCGGCCAGGTGCTTCACCGACGCCCGGGGCGGCATGCGGGTAATTTCACTCAGGCGCGAATAGTAGTCCTCACGCTGTTCGGGGGACATGCGGGCGAAATCGCCGGCATTTCTTAGACTCATGTCCCGGTACAGCGCGCCCATGGCCTCGACCTTTTCCGGCGGAGTCTCGCGCAGGTAGGAATCGAAGGCCACGATCTGCACCACGCCGCCGTTTTCCCGCATCGCCAGGAGCGCTTCATCGCTCAAATTGCGCGCATGCGCAAAGGCGCCCCTGGCGGCCGAGTGCGAGGCGATCACCGGCGCCTCGGACGCTTCGATCGCATTCATCGCCGTGGCTTCCGAGGCATGGGATATGTCCACCATGATCCCCAGTTCGTTGGCGCGCCGGACCACCGCGCGGCCGAACTCGCTCAGTCCGCCATGTTCCGATCTGGGCTCGCCCCGCGCCAGGTTGGGGACGGCGGAATCGCCGATGTCGTTGTGGCCGTTGTGCACCAGGCCCAGGTAGCGCGCGCCGGACGCGTAGTGGACGTCGAGCAGGTCCACGTGGCGGCCTATGGAAAAGCCGTTTTCGATGCCGATCAATGCGACGCGGCGGCCTTCGGCGTGTATGCGGCGGACGTCCGCGGCGGTGAGTGCCAGCCCGATCCGGTCGGAATAGTCGACGTCGGTCATCTTGCGGATGGCCGCGTACTTGACGAACGCGTCGGCGATCGCGCGGGCATAGCCGGCCTCGCTGCGCTCGCGCTGCATCACGAATACGATGAAAAACGCCGCATCCAGCCCGCCCTGCTCCATTCCCGGCAGGTCCACCTGCTGGCCCGGAGGCTTGGCCCGCGCCGGATCGTACGCCTCCGTTCCGAAGTCGGGCGGAATGTCGACATGGGTGTCTATTGTGATCACCCGGTCCTGGATGGTCCGGGCACGTTCCAGCATCTCCGCTTCAGTATCCGCGCCCGCTGCTCCTGTAAGTAATCCCGCCATCAATATTGCTCCGGTCGACCCGCCTCTTTGCTTCATGGCCTGCGCCCCTCTCCCGCGCCGGAAACGGCCAAAAGAATACAACAATGAGAGCGCAAACCCATGGTGTACTATTACTCGCTGTTCTGAGGCATTGTTTTCTATTCGGGGGAACAAACAATGAAACGCTTTTCAGTCCTTTCCTTCGCCCTTTCCCTGCCGCTTGTCGGCGTCCTTGCAACGGCTCCGGCCACGGCCCAGGAAGAGGCAGCAGAGGCTGCCTCCGGCACGATTGACGAAATCGTGGTGCTGGGAACGCGCCGCCGCGAAGGACGGTCGGCGACGGATTCGCTGGTGCCCGTCGATTACATCGGCGGCGACGATCTCGGCAGTCAGGGACCGACCGACATGGACGCGCTGCTCTCGGCCCTGGTGCCTTCCTACAACGTGGACCAGCAGGCCATCAACGACGCTGCCACGCTGATCCGGCCGGCGCGGCTACGCGGGCTGCCCCCGGATTCAACCCTTGCGCTGGTCAATCGCAAGCGCCGTCATCGCGCCGCGGTCATCACCTTTCTCGGCAACGGCGTTGCCGACGGCTCGCAGGGCCCCGATCTCTCCGCGATTCCGGCCATTGCGATCAAGAGCGTGGAAGTCCTGCGTGACGGAGCGGCGTCGCAATACGGTTCGGACGCCATCGCGGGCGTGATCAACTTCACGCTCAGGGACGACGCCGAGGGAAGCACGATCACCGCGAAATACGGAACCTATTTTGAAGGCGATGGCGACGCCGTGAACGTCGCGGCCAACTTCGGGCTTCCGCTCACCTCCAACGGATTCGCAAATTTCAGCTTCGAGTACAAGCAGTCCGACCCCACCGACCGCTCGGTGCAGCGCAGCGACGCCCAGGGCCTGGCGGACGCGGGCAACCCGTACATCGACGATCCGGACTATCCGCATACGTTCCATCCCAATGTCATGGTGTGGGGCGCGCCGGAATTCGAGTACGACTACAAGATGTTCGCCAATCTGGGGCTCGATCTCGGTGGCGGGCGCGAAGCCTACGCCTTCGGAAACTTCGCAAAGCGCAAGATGGAAGGCGGGTTCTACTTCCGTAATCCGCACACCCGCGGCGGCGTCTTCGAGGGTCCCGGCGCCACCGCTGACGGCAGAACTTTCGTAACCAGGGGGCTTGACGAGAACGGCGATCCCATAAAGTGGTGGGCAGACGACACCGACACCATGGTTCCGGCGGGCACGGAATTCGGCCCCAGCGTGAAGGTGGCCGACCTGTCGCCTGGCGGCATCTGGGACGACCAGCCATGCCCACCCATCCGCATCAACAACAATGTGGCCAACCCCGCCGACATTGCCGCGGTTGAGGCCGACCCCAATTGCTTCTCCTTCATTTCGGCGTTTCCCGGCGGCTTCGTTCCGAGGTTCGGCGGCATTCTGACCGACTATTCCGCGGCGTTCGGGGTTCGCGGCGACCTATTTGGCGACTGGTCGTTCGACGCCAGCGCCGTGTTCGGCGTGAACGACGTCGACTTTACGATGCGTCACACCATCAACCCGCAACTGCTGGCCAAGCTGCCGCACGGCCAGCGGACGGAAATCCCGATCAATTACTTCCCGGGCTCGTATACGCAGACCGACTACACGGTGAACTTCGACGTCACCAGGGACATGACGATCGGCGATCTGCCCGCGCATATCGCGATGGGCGTCGAGCACCGCCGGGAAAAATTCAAGGTGGAAAGCGGCGGAGAGAACTCCTGGTTCCTCGATGACAGTCCCGGGGGGCTGGCCGAGCAGGGCTTCGGAATCGGCTCCAACGGGTTCACCGGGTTCGGACCGCGTCTGGCCGGAGAGTTCGGCCGCAACAGCTACGCAGCCTACGGTGACGTGGAAATCGAAGTAACCGACACGTTCACGTTCCAGGTAGCCGGCCGCTACGAGGACCATGCCGATATCGGCAACACCTTCGACGGCAAGGTGGCGGGGCGTCTTGACGTCAGCGAAACGGTCTCCCTGCGTGCGGCGGCGAGCACCGGGTTCCGCGCGCCGACGGTGGGCCAGGCGAACATCCTGAACGTGACCACGGCGTTCACCGGCGGCGTGCTGGCCGATGAGGCCACGTTGCCGCCCACCCACCCGGCGGCCGCCATCGTGGGCGCCCAGCCGCTCACGCCGGAAGAGGCCGTGAACCTCACCGTGGGCGCGGTCATCCAGTTGGACGCGCTCGACATCACGGTGGACTATTTCAACATCGAGGTCGAGGACAGGATCGCAAGAAGCTCCGAGAAAAACCTCACGCCGGCCAACATTGAGCAGCTGCTGGCCGCGGGGGTGGCCGATGCCCAGGCCTTTACCGCGGTGCGGTTCTACACCAACAACTTCACCACCACCACCCAGGGCGTCGACGTGGTCGCCACCTATCCGCTGGACTTCGGCATGGGCGAGACCAATCTGAGCCTGGCGGCCAACTGGACCGATACCACGGTGGACGAGCGCGACCCGGACGTGATCAACGACAAGCGGGTCACGCAAATTGAGGGGAACACGCCGGGCACGCGCTTTACGGTTTCCTTCAGTCACTCGCAGGACCGCTGGGACCTGCTGGCCCGCGTGCGCTACTACGGCGGCTTCGAAGAGTTCACGCTCGATGACGGCAGCAATTACTTCGACGTGGACGCGAGCACCGTCGTGGACGTCGAGGTCGGCTACCAGTTCAACGACGCCGTACGTTTGATCGTGGGCGCGGAGAACATTCTCGACGAGTATCCCGAGGAGCGGTCCAATACGTCCGGGCTCATCTGGCCGGACACCTCGCCCTTCGGGTACAACGGCGGCTACTACTACCTGAGAGGCGTCTGGGACTTTTAGTCTCCGAGGCAGTCCGAACGCTCACGGGCGCGCATAAAGTCGCGCCCGTGAGCCTACGCCACCGGCGGTCCCGGCAATGACTGCCCCATCACGGCTATCGGCGCCTATCTTCCTTTCCTGGTGCCTGCTCGCGGTCACTGCGGGCATTCATTCGGACGCGCAAGCAGCGGAACCAAACGGGTTTCAGGCTGTCCTTGCACAAAGCCGGGAAGTCATCGTGCTGCCGTCTTCCGCCGTGTCGGGTCATGCGCAGTCGCAAGCGGGCCTGGTAACCGGATCCTCGTATGAGACTCGTTCCCTCAGGGTGCATGTCGTTCATTGTGCGGGCGCAATCTACCGGGCCGCCACACCGTTGGAGGGGCCGTACTCCCGAATCGCTTTTGATCCGATGCGTCGATCCTTTGCGCGATTGCTTCCCAGCATTCGCGTCGAGCTTTCAAGCGAGCGTCAACTGGAGTCCGCGAAGAGTGCCCTCGGCGCCGAGAAAGCCGATTTCTTCGCGAAACTGGGCTTTGCGATCATCTACCTGCCGGACACCGTGCATCCTCTCGACGCAATAGCCGAACTGGCGGAAGGTCCCGGCCGGCACAAGGCAACAATCCGGCTGTCCGGGCCGAGAATCAAGTGGCGTTAGCATGACCGCCGCTTTTGCTGGAGTATCTGACCCGGCGGGTTCGGCATTCAGGGTCGGTGCGCTTGCCGCCTGCCTCCTGCTTGGCGCCTGCGGGGGCGGCGCGTCCGATCCGCCGGTGGTCGTGTCGCTGGTCGCGCCTTCGCCGGCCGAGATTCCCGAAGCCGGCAACCGCACGGTGACGGTTTCCGTCTCGGTGAATTCCACGGGGCACCGCGGTCTGGCGGTTCCACTGCTCTTTTCGGGCACGGCCACCCGCGACTACGATTACGTGGCCAGCTCCGACTCCATCGTTGTGCCCCCCGGTGCTGCCGGGTCCGATATGCAGGTGGAGGTTTTCCGGGATTTCGAATCGGAGGGAGACGAAACCATCACGATCAGTCTCGGCGCCATCAGGGGGATTGCCCAACCCGGATCGGCATCCAGTATCACGATTACGGTCGTCGACGGAGAGGCGGCGCAAATCGACAAGTCTCCCGATGAGTCAGGCTTCGAGCCGGGCATCCTCCCCTTCAGCTTCGCCGTCACGGAAACGTCGTTTGATTTCGTGGTACTGGTCCTGGACGCGGGCGAGTCGTCTTCCCGTCTGATCGCCGAGTGGTCAAGCGACAGGGACTTTGCCGGCGGCGGAAATCTTGTCGGCGCCCTGGATATTCCGCCGTTCGATCCGGAAATGCTGGTATTTCTTCAACCCTACGAGTTCCGATTGCCGCTGGACCGCCTGGCGCCGAACGGACACTACTACATCCGGGTGTACCCGGACACGGTCGTGCCGGAAGGCGGCGAAGCGGGATTTTTCTCGTTTGCGACCGATGCGCAAGGCAAGGTCGTGACGCAGTGCGGTGGCGCCGCGCAAACCGTTGACGGTGTGGGGCCGGATCCCCTGTTCGCGGAACAATGGCACTTGCAAAACACCGGGCAGAGAGCATTCTCAAGAAATCCGGGCGTCCCCGGCGCCGATCTGAGAATGACCGAAGCGATTGCGAACGGCTGGAACGGCGCCGGGGTCAAGCTGGCCGTGGTGGACTCGGGACTTGAAATCTGCCATCCGGACCTGATGGCCAACGTCGAGGACGGCAAGTCATATAACTTCGGGTGGGAGCAGAGCGCGGGAGCGTCGCTCGCCGATCCGTTCAACGTGAACATACACGGCGATCATGGAACGGGCGTCGCGGGCGTCGCGGCTGCCGCGGCGAACAACGGCCTGGGCGGCCGCGGGGTGGCGCCGGAGGTACGGATCCGGGGTTTCAATCCCGCAACGGCCCCCGCTTTCGATTTGGGACCGGCCTTGCTGCGAAGCCTCGGGGCAAGCGACAGCCAACCCGATTCGGCCAGCGCGGACATCTTCAACATGAGCTTCGGATCGGATTCGCCTACGAATTCCGACGAGGATTTTGAGCGGCTCATGAAAATGGGAACAAGCGAGCTTCGGTCCGGCCGGGGGGCGCTCTATGTGAAGGCGGCGGGCAACGAGTTCAGCTTTTGCGGCGCGCCGCATCCGCTCAATGCGGAAATCGGGTGCTTTGCCAGCAACGCCGATCCCGATCAAAACCTGCCGTACCTCGTCAACGTCGGCGCCTTCAATGCCGCGGATATGAAGTCGTCTTATTCGAGCGCGGGCGCCAATCTGTGGGTCGTTGCGCCCGGCGGCGAGGACGGCGCCGAGCACCCTGCCATGATCACGGCCGATCAGCAAGGCAGCGAGGCGGGTTTCAATTCCGCCGACGATCCTTTGGGCGACAACCCGGCGCTCAATCCGAATGGCGACTACATGGCCAATTTCGGCGGCACTTCATCCGCTGCGCCCGCGACGGCCGGCGCGATCGCCGCGATGCTGGGAGTAAACCCCGGTTTGACCTGGCGGGACGTCAAACACATTCTCGCAACCACGGCCCGAAGAATCGATCCCGGCCGGGCGGAAGTCCGGGCCGCCTTCAAGGGCCAGCCGTACGTCGCCCAGCATGCATGGCAGGAGAACGCCGCCGGCTATCACTACCACAACTGGTACGGGTTCGGAGCGATCGCGCTCGATGATGCCGTGGCCCTGGCGGCCGACTACACGCCCGACGGCCTGGGTGCATTCGAGGAGTCCCGCTGGTTCCCGCCGGACAGCGGCGACCAGCCGCTGCCCATTCCGGATGAAGAGGGCGGCGGCGTTACCGACACGCTCATCGTGAGCGAACTGCCCGATTGGGCGAACATCGAGGCGGTTACTCTCGAAATCAGCGTGGACCACAGCTACGGCGCCGACCTGGGCGTAACGATCACTTCACCGGGCGGCACCGAGAGCATCGTGAATCCACCCTTCAATGTTCTGCTGAACGGGTTTCCTGGGCTGTTCCAGTGGCGATTGCTAAGCAACGCGTTCTACGGAGAGAACCCGAACGGAGAATGGAAAATCAACGTCGTGGACCTGGCGCCCGACGATACCGGTTCCCTGACGTCCTGGCGGCTCCGCTTCCATTACGGAGATCATCCCTGAGACGGACGGCGGCACCGAAGCACGACGGCGAGCGGCAGCCAGGACTCAAACGACGATCACGCGGTCGCCGATGTCGTTGATCTGAACGCCGCCGTCGGCGGTGATCAGCGTCAGGTCTTCCAGGTGGGCGGAGCCGCCCAGGCCCACGTTGCGCACCGGGCAGTCCACGCTGATGATCATGTTTTCCGCCAGCACCACGTCTTCCTTGACGTAGAACGGGCTGTCGGCGCGCCCGGGATCGTCGGTGTGCATCAGGCCCACGCTGTGCGGCGTGAAGGCTACATCCAGGTCGTGGCCGGCCTTCCTGATCGCTTCCATTCCAATGGGGCGGATCTCGGAATAGCGCAATCCGGGCCGCAGCGCTTCCATGATCGCGTCCCAGCCAAGCGCGATGGCGTCGGTGGCGCGCTTCATCGAGCGCGTGGGCTCGCCGATAAACACGGTCCGTCCGTAGTCCCCGTGATAGTGAAACCCGTGGCTCACGCAGTCTATCTGGAACGCCTGCCCGTCGCGAAACTCGCCGTCGCCGGTTTCCGCACCGATCGTGTCCACCTGCATGAAAACGCCCAGGTTGCCGCGCTTTGCGGCCTCGGAGTAGAAGGCCGCCCGTAGCTCCTGGTAGGTGGCCCCGGCACGCGCCGCCCTCGCCGCCACAAGAGCGGCCTCGGCATTTGCCTGCGCCGAAAACGCCATCAATTCGATTTCCCTCGGGGACTTGATCGCGCGAATGCGCCTAAGGGCCCGGTCCGCGTAAACCGGAACGGCGTCCAGGCCCGCGGTTTCGAATATCGCGTTCACGACCAGGTGGTCCACGCCGATCCGGCCGCGATCCAGGCCCATGCCCCTGACGGCGTTGACCAGCGCCCAGCGCGCATCCGCGCTCAGCTTCTGTTGCGACAATGCGGCTTCGAGCGTGCTGCGGCGGTGGCGCTCAATCTCCCGCAGCGCCACCTCGCCCTTGTCATCGAAGATGTAGGCTGGATTGGCGGGTGGCTCGCCCTCCGCAGCCACGCCCGCACCGTCGTCCTGAAGCCGCCTGTCCCAGCCGCTGAACAGCCAGGTCTGCAGGGGGAAATCGAAGTGGCCGTCCGAATAGGTGTAGTAGTAGATGAACTGCATCATCACGAGGCCGGGCGCCTGGCGCTGGTCCTTCGAGAGCAGCGCATAGGCGGGCGCCGGGTAACCCATCTTCGCCAGCGACCCCCAGTGGCCGGTGAGATGGAAAACATTGATCGGCTCGGCCAGCACCAGGCCGTCGAGCTGCTCCTCTTCCATGACCCGGTAGGCCTGCTCCAGGTTCATCAGCGGCCCGGCGCGCACCCGCTTGACCCGCTCCGCCAGGTCGTTGGGCGTCAGTTCCGCCGCCGCTTCGGAGGCAGTGGCGGTCAACGCGCCGGCCGCCCCAACGACCCCGGCGGCGCCGAGGCCAGTCGCCAGCATTTCGCGTCGCGTAATCAGGATCTCACTCCCGCGATCAGAAGCTGTACGAGGCGCGCACTCCCCAGACCGCGCGATCGGGAAGCCCGGCGGTCAGCACCCGGCGGGGCCCGAGATAGGCGAAGTCGTGCAGGATCTGGTAGTTCGTGAAGGTCTTGTCGTCAAAGACGTTCTTGCCGAACACTTCAAGACGCATCGTTTCGTTCTCCACTCCCGCCCGCACGTTCACGCGGTGGCTGTCGCCGGTCTCCGTCAGATTCGGGTTTCCGGCAAAACGGCTACCGGTCATGATGTAGTCGGCGCGAGCGTACCAGTCGAAACGGTCGCTGAGCTGGTCGGTGTAGGACAGCCCCAGCGAACCCTGATTCCTGGGATTCTTCTGAGTCCGCTTGCCCAGTCCGTCAACATTGTTGATGCCGAGCAGGACCGGGCAATGGCTTGTGCAGGGGCCTCTCTTGATTTCCGAATCGTTGATGCTGAAGGTGGCGTCGACCCTGAGCTTGTCGGTCACCGCCAGCGCACCTTCGAACTCGAATCCGTTCAGATCGACCTTGCCGCCCACGGTCGTGAGGCCGACGAAGTCGGTCGATCCGTCGGGAGCCGTTACGAAGGCGCCGGAAGAACTCTGTGCTTTCCAGTCGGCCCAATAGACGGTTGCGGTTACCCAGGCGCGTCCTTCCAGCAGGCTGCCCTTGAGACCCAGCTCGAAGCTGTCCAGTTCTTCTTCCGGCACCGTAAGGCCGGCGCCGGTCTGATCACGTATCTGGTCCAACTCCTGCTGTGACCGCCCGACCAGGTTCGCATTGAAAGTTCCCGGTCGGGTGCCCTGGGCGAAACTGGCATACAGCGTGATGTCGTCGGACGCCTTGAAATCCACGATCACACGGGGCGTAAAGCTGGTAAAGGTATCCGACAGTCTCGTGGGGGAGGACGCTCCTCCCTCGGCCACCTTGTCCCACTGCTGACGTCCTTCGACGCTCACGCTCAGCTGATCGGTAAGGTCATATCCAAGCGAACCGAACAAGCCGGTCGTCTGGATGTCCCAGGAATTGCCGACACCCAGTCCCTGGGTCCAGAAGAGGAACTTGAGGCCCGTGGAGCGCACGCCGGTGGTGTCGAAATAGTTGGCGCCCAGTTGCCACCGCCAGCGTCCCTGGTCCGCGGAAAGTCGCAATTCCTGACTGAAGTCCCGGAGGTCGCGGTTGTTCAGCAGTCCCGTGTCCCTGATATCTCCGATATGGGCCGTTGCGCGTCGGTCCACGTCGTCCAGCACCATCCACTCGTTGGAGTGAAATGCCGAAATCGAAGCCAATGAGATTCCATTGGTGAACTCGTAGTCCATGACCAGGCTTGCATTCCAGGCGCGCCGTGCCATGCCGAAACCATTCAGAAACGGTGGGTCGAACGGCGAGACGATTGCCGGGCGTCCCGGGGTTGACACGCCGTTCAGCACGCCCTCCTTGGCGGCATTCAAGACGAAATCGGCGTTGATCTCACCGGGTTGGGGAAACGGAGCTTCGCCGCATATCCAGGTGTTGCCGCCGTTTCGCTCAAGCAGCGTGGACCCCTGCGGATTGCAGTTGAAATAATGCTCGCCGTTGCCCTCGCCGTATGCGAAGGCCGCGCCAGGGCCGTCATCGTCCTGCCAGTGATGCACGCGCAACTTGGCCGAGAACTGATCGGAAGGCGTCGCGTACAAGGTAGCGGCCAGGTTCCAGGTCTTGCGGGCGCCCAGTTTCTGATCGGGATTGTTGCCCAGCCGATAATGGCCGTCGGTGCTATAGGTACTGCCCGAAACACGATAGAACAGGTTCTCGCTCAACGGGCCTTCGACCTGTGCCCCGAAGTTGGCCGTCCCATAACGCCCTGCCTCGGCGGTGATCTTGCCCGCGAACTCCTCCGAAGGCGTCTTCGTAACGAAATTGACCGCTCCGGAAAAAGTGGCCCGGCCGAAGTAGGCGCTCTGCGGCCCCTTGACCACTTCAACTCGTTCGGCGTCCTCCAGTCCGCTGATTACGCTGCCCATCATGGGCGCGCCATCGACAAAGACCATGGCGGGCTGCACGTGATCGTCCTCGGTTTCGATGCGCATTCCGCGTATGACCAGCAGTCGGTTGGAACGGTCGCCTCGGCCCACCGAATGCTCGGCGAAGAAGAATCCGGGCGTGAAGTCGACCAGGTCGACAAACTCGGTAATCCCCTTTGCATCGATATCGGCGGCCGTTATCGCAGTAATGCTCACGGGCACTTCGAGCAGGCTTTCCTCCCGTTTCCGCGCGGTCACGACTACTTCTTCAATGACATGCTCGTCGGCCTGGGCGGTTCTTACCAGGCCGAATCCGACCGGAACCGCCAGCAACGCGCACGCGAGAAAAACAGACAGGACTCTCGTTGGCATGGATGGACTCCCATTTGATGCGGGAACGTCGTTTGAAATCGCCGCGGCATGTCCCCGAATTGCCGCGGCGAATTGGTCTTACCAAAGATACAGGCGTACGCCAAGCACCTGCAAGCATTACTTGACATCGGCCGGCCGCTCATGTTCTCCTTGAGTCGTGTTTGGCTACCGCATGACTCGTTTTGAGTAGCGACGACATCCCACTACCTGCCCTGCTGGGCATTTTCTTTCTGTTGCTGGCCCTGTCGGCCTTTTTCTCCGGCACCGAGACCGCGCTCATGCGGGTCAATCGGTACAAGCTCAGGCATCGAGCCCGCGAGGGGCATCGCGGCGCGCAGCTTGCGGAACGGCTGCTGACCCGGCCCGACCGGCTGCTCGGGCTGATCCTGTTCGGCAACAACCTCGTGAACTTCTTCGCCGCGTTCATCTGGACGCTGCTATTCCTGCGCGTCGGCGGCATGATGGGTGCGGTGGCCGGAACGATACTGCTGACGGTAATCGTGCTGGTTTTCGCCGAAATCACGCCCAAGACCTGGGCGGCGGCGCACCCGGAAAGACTGGCGCTCGTGGCCAGCCGCATCTACCACCCGCTGCAGAAGCTGCTGGGGCCGATCGTGTGGTCCGTTAACCTGATCGCGGGGTTCCTGGTGCGCCTGACCGGCACGCGCCCGGACAGGGACGAAGGTCAGGACCTCACCGTGGCGGAACTCCGCACACTGGTCACCGAGTCCGGCGGCCGCATTCCCAACCGCCGCCGGCAGATGCTGCTGGCCGTGCTGGAACTCGAAGCGCTGACCATCGAGGACATCATGACACCGCGCGGCGAGATCGAGGGCATCGACCTGAAGGAGGAATGGCCGGAGGTCGTGCGACAGCTTCGGGCCAGCAGCCACTCCGTGCTCCCGTGCTATCGCGGGCAACTCGACAACGTGGCGGGCATGCTGCACGTGCGCAAGCTGTTTCAGGCCAACGGCTCCAACGGCCTGAATCGACGCCGTCTCGAGAATTTCCTCGAAACGCCGCATTACGTGTTCGAGCACACCTCGCTTACCCGCATGTTCTCCGACTTTCGCCGCGGCGGCGGCGCATCCTCCCTGGTCGTTGACGAGTACGGGGACATCCAGGGCCTGGTGAGCGTGCAGGACCTGCTGCATGAGATATCCGGCGGCCTTATCGGCGACAGTTCGCAGGAAGCGGAGGAGGACGAGGTCCAGCCGGACGGCAACGGCGGCTGGCTGGTGGACGCCGGCGCCAACATACGGCTTCTGAACCGCCGCATGAGCTGGCGCCTGCCGACCTACGGCCCCAAGACGCTCAACGGCCTGATCCTGGACAAATTGGGTAATATTCCGCAACAGGGACAGTGTCTGGAACTGGGCGGTTTCCCGATGGAAGTGCTGGAAACGTCCGAGAACGCCGTTGACCGCGTGCGCGTCATGCAGGCCACGGCGCCGGCCGAACCCCCGACATCCGCCACACAAACCGGAACCTAGACATGCTCGCCATCCTGTCCCCCGCCAAGTCACTGGATTTTGAGTCGCGCCTGCCGCGCGGCCGACACACCATCCCGGATTTCATCGAAGACTCCGCGAGCCTGGTGGAGCGCCTGCGCGAGTTCGAGGCGCCGGATCTCTCGCGGATGATGGGCATCAGCGACAATCTGGCGAAATTGAACGTGGATCGCTACTCGGCCTGGAAGGAGCACTTCAGCCGGCGTAATGCCCGCCCGGCGGTCCTGGCATTCAACGGCGACGCCTATCAGGGCCTGCGCGCCTGGGAGTTTTCGGGGCGCGACCTTGGCTGGGCGCAGCGGCACCTGCGCATTCTTTCCGGCCTGCACGGCGTGCTGCGCCCCCTGGACCTGATACAACCGTACCGCCTGGAGATGTCCACGCCGTTGAGCACGGCGGCCGGCTCCAACCTCTACGACTTCTGGGGCGACCGCCTGACGGGATCCGTCCGGGAAGCGGTCGAAGCCAGCGGCACGCCGGTGCTCGTCAACCTGGCGTCGAAGGAGTATTGCAGCGCGCTGGATCTATCGAACGTGGGCGGACGGGTCATTACCCCGCGATTCCTGGACTTCCGCAGCGGCAAGTACCGATTCGTGAGTTTCCTCGGCAAGCGGGCGCGCGGGATGATGGCGCGCTTCATCATCGAGCGGCGCATGCGCTTCGCCAAGGGCCTGCTGGAATTCTCCGAGGCCGGCTACCGCTACGACCCCGAGCGCTCCACCCGCGACCAGCCCACCTTCATACGCGACCCGCTCTAGTCCGGGGCACCCTCCCATGCGGCTACCGATAGCGTTGATGTGCGCAATCCTGGCGGCACTTGTCGTGCCGTATCGCACAGGCAGTGCGGCCGATACGGCACAAACCGGCGCCGAATCCGACGCCAGTGCCGCGATCGCGGCCGCAATCGAGGACCCGCGCCGATTGCCGGGCGATCGGGCCCGGGACGCCGGCCGCAAGCCCGAAGCCATCCTGGCCTTTGCCGGTCTGCGGCCGGGAATGGAGGTGCTGGACATGTTCTCTGGCGGCGGTTACTACACCCAACTGGCGGCTTCCGTCGTCGGGCCCGCAGGCAAGGTCGTGGCGCACAACAACACACCTTATGCCTTCAGCGCCCGCAGAGAAATCGAGCAACGCTATGCGGATGGCCGTTTGGCCGAAGTCGAGCGCATCCTGGGCGAGAACAACCGGCTTGAGCTGCCCGAAAACGCCTTTGACGTCGCGCTGTTGATCCTCTGCTACCACGACGTTTACTACATCGACGGCCTGCGCGGCTGGGAACTCATAGACCGCCCGTCCATGCTGGCCGAACTCTACTCCGCGGTTAAACCCGGAGGAGTGGTGCTGGTCGTCGACCACGTGGCCGACTCCGGCACCCCCGATAACGTCGTGGCCGGATTGCACCGCATCGATCCTGCCCTGGTCAGGGCGGATTTCACGGCGGCCGGTTTTCTGCTCGATGCCGAGAGCAACGTGCTGTCGAATGACAGCGACCCGCATGACGTCATTGCCATGGCGCCGCACGTACGGGGGAAGACCGACCGTGCCGTACTGCGTTTCCGGCGGCCGGCCAACCCCTGATATCGGAGTCAGGCGATGAGAAGCAGTCTTTGGGGTCTGACCGCCGCGGCCATCCTGCTGGCGGCGCCGGCCCATGGCGATGACGGGGTCCTGATTTTCGGCGCCACCCGTAACACGGGACTGGAGATCGCAAAAATCCTCGCCGGTCGGGGCGAGGCGGTCACCGCCTTCGTCAGGCCCACGTCCAATCTGGAGAACCTGGAACCGCTGGACGTCGACTACTTCGTCGGCGACGCCCTCAACTCCGGCGATGTGCATCGGGCTATCGCGTCCAGGAAATTCAAGGCGATCTTTTCGACCCTGGGCTCAAGACTCGGCGAAATTCCGGTGGACGTGGTGGGCACCGTCAACATACTGGACGCGGCACAATCCGAAGGCATCGACAGACTGATCGTCGTGACGATCGTCGGTCCCGGCGAGAGCATCCTGATGGTGCCCGAACATCTCCGGGAATCGCATGCCTGGGCAATCGAAATCAAGGACGAAGCCGAGCGGCACATCATGGCCAGCCATCTCGATTACACCATCATCCGCCCCGCGCAACTGACCTCCAATCCAAGATCGGGAATCATCAGACTGAGTCTGGAGCCGCAGCCCACCGGTCCGGTCACGCGGGGGGACCTGGCCGATATGGTCGTATGGACCTACGACAACGATGAATCCGTCAGGAAGGTGTACCACGTGGTCGGCGACGATCCGCTGGCTGAGCTGCGTATGGACGATCCCAGCCATTAGCCCCGGGTCATCCGGCCCGCACTTTACTGCTACGGCGACCGTTCCAGCCAGCTGATCCCGGTCATGCGGTGGTTGTCGTCGACGTCGATCACCGCGTCCGCATAGGCCGGCATCGTTTTCAGCATATGGCGCGTCAGTCGCTCGTAATGCTGGATGAAATGGGCAATCTCCCCGTCTGACATCCCCGGCGGCTTCCCCCGTATGCGGGACTCGACGCGAAGGCGCTGACGGAGCTTCTCTTCCTGCAGCCGGCGCCATTCGAGCACCTTTTCGAAGTTCGGGACGCGCAGCATGACCAGCAAGTCGAGCCTCCCGAACAGGCTGGCGTAATCGGTCCGCAGGCGTTCGTTGACGTATCGGCGCCATCGTCCCGAGCGGTCCCTCTCGGCTTCCAGCGCGTTCACGGGTTCGGCCAGTGCGCCCGGCGTTTGCGGCCGCGCTCCCACGCACCAGCCCTCGAACAGGACTACGTCGACCGGCGCGTCGACAACGGGCCATTGGCCGGCGGGCGCACGGTCATCGAGCGCCTTGTCGAACACCGGCAAGGCGACGGTCCGTTCATGATCCGCGTCGACAAGCAAATCGAGCAGGTCCTCGACCCGCGCAACGTCATGAGTGCCCGGAACACCGCGCGTTTCCAGCAGCGAGTGCACCTTTCGGGACAATTCCCATCGCTGGGCCTTGCGCAAGTACAAACCATCAAGCGACAGGCACGCCGTTGCAAGACCCAGCTCCCGCTCCAGCCATTCATCCAGAAGCAGCGCCAGAGTAGTCTTGCCCGAACCCTGCGCACCGCTGATGCCGACAATCAGCGGTTGTCCAGCGAGACGATGGGAGTCGCGGAGATGCTCCGCGAGCGGACCAACGACCTCGCCGATGGCCTCTGCATAGTCCGACGGCAGCCTGTGCCTTGCGATGAAGTCCTCGAGCCAGTCCATCAGCGGTCCGCGACCGCACCGAAACCGTTCACGAGGGACGTCCGAGGATGTCCAGCGCCTCGCCGAGCCGATTGACGCCTGTAACTTTCATGTCTCGCATTGGCTTGCGCGGCCGATTGGCCGACGGAATCAGGGCCCGCTTGAACCCCAGCTTGGCGGCTTCCCGCAGGCGCTCTTCCCCGTACGGCGCAGGCCGGACTTCGCCCGAGAGCCCCAGTTCGCCGAACAGGACCAATCCGTCCGGCAAGGGCTGGTCGCGGACGCTGGACCATATCGCCGCGGCAACCGCCAGGTCCGCCGCCGTTTCGTTGATCCGCAGACCGCCGACATAGTTCACGAATACGTCGCGCTCGTAGGCCGCCACGCCGGAATGCCGCGCCAGTACGGCCATCAACATGGCCAGGCGATTGTGGTCCATGCCGGGGCTGACCCGGCGGGCCATGCCGGCGCCGGCATCGGACACGAGCGCCTGGACTTCCAGCAGCATCGGCCGGCTGCCCTCATGGCAAGCCGTAACGGCGCTGCCGGGCGCGCCGGCCTGGCGTCCGGTCAGAAAGATCGCGGAGGGATTGCGCACCTGCTTGAGCCCCGCGGAGTGCATGACGAACACGCCCAGCTCGTTGACCGCGCCGAAGCGGTTCTTGACCGACCTCAGGACGCGGAACCGGCTGCCGGACTCGCTTTCGAAATACAGCACCACGTCCACCATGTGCTCCAGCATGCGCGGCCCGGCGATCTGGCCCTCCTTGGTCACGTGCCCCACCAGGGTGACCGCGATTCCACGGGTCTTGGCCAGCCGCACCAGGGCGGCCGTGCATTCGCGCAGTTGAACCGGCGAGCCGGGAGCCGAATTGACGTCGTTCAGACTCAGGGTCTGCACGGAATCGATGATCAGCCACGCGGGACGCTCCGCCTCGACCGCCGCCAGCACGGCGTCCAGCGACGTCTCGGCGATGGCGCGCACGCCGGCCTCGGCAAGTCCGAGCCGCCGCGAACGCAGTGAGAGCTGCTCCAGGGACTCCTCGCCGCTCACGTAGAGCGTTTGCGCGCTAGCCGGATTGCCGCCGGCCACCTGCAGCAGGATGGTGGACTTGCCGATCCCGGGATCGCCGCCGAGCAACACGACCGAACCCTTCACCAAACCGCCGCCCAGGACCCGGTCGAACTCGTCCAGTCCCGTGGGCATGCGCTGGCCGGGTTGCGCGGCCACTTCGTTCAGTCGCACGACCTCGGCGGCGGCGGGCTTGCGGGATTTCCTTCCCGAGCGCGCGGGTGCGGAAGGCGCCTCGCGCAACGTGTTCCACGCGCCGCACGCCCCGCACTGCCCCTGCCACTTGAGGCTCTCCGCCCCGCATTCGGAGCAAAAGTACAACGCGTTCTTCATTGGTTCGGCACGGTCGCGGCGGGGTCGGACTCTCTTCGGGAACGGCCATTATCGCCAAAGGCGCCCACCCGGAGGCGTAAATCGTATATTCTTGCGCTCTTCACGCGCCGAACGGTTACATAACCGGAGTGATTCCCAATACTGCTTCCAGCGCCCGTCAGTGGGTGGAGGAGGTTGCTCGCCTTACGCGGCCCGACCGGGTCCACTGGTGCGACGGCTCCCGGGAAGAATACGATGCGCTCGTAGCGCAATTGGTGCGCGATGGCGGACTGATACCCATAAACGACGGGCAGTTCGAGGATTGCTACCTGCACCGCTCCGATCCCTCCGACGTGGCGCGGGTAGAGAACCTCACCTTCATCTGCACTGAGGATCGCGAGGACGCAGGCCCCAACAACAACTGGATGGCCCCGGACGAGGCGCACCGGCTGCTGGACGGGCTGTTCGAGGGCTGCATGCGGGGCCGGACAATGTACGTAATCCCGTACTGCATGGGGCCGATCAACTCTCCACTGTCCCGTTGCGGGATCGAGGTCACGGACAGCGCCTACGTCGCGGTGAACATGTACCTGATGACGCGCATGGGAGCGCAGGCGCTCGATCGGATCGAGCGCGAGGGCGAATTCGTAAAGGGCATGCACTCAATCGGCGAACTCGATCCCGAGCGGCGCTACATCATGCATTTCCCGGAGGAACTGAGCATCCGAAGCTACGGTTCCGGCTACGGCGGCAATGCGCTGCTGGGCAAGAAGTGCCACGCTCTGCGCATCGCAAGCTGGCAGGCGCGCCAGGAAGGCTGGCTGGCGGAGCACATGCTCATTGTGGAGATCGAGAATCCGGCGGGCGAGAAGCATTATGTCGCGGCCGCCTTTCCCTCGGCCTGCGGCAAGACCAACCTGGCGATGCTGATTCCACCGGAGCAATTTCCCGGATGGCAGGTCCGGACCGTCGGCGACGATATCGCCTGGCTGCATCTCGACAACGACGGCGTGATGCGCGCCATCAACCCGGAAGCCGGCTACTTCGGCGTCGTGCCCGGCACCAACCGCGACACCAACAACAACGCCTTCGAGATGCTCCAGCGGGACGCGATCTTCACCAATGTGGGGCTGAGCAGCGAAAAGGAGCCGTGGTGGGAAGGCCGCAAGTTCGGCGTCCCGGTGCTGAACTGGAAGGGAGAACCGATCAAGAGCGGCGAAAAGGCCGCGCATCCCAACTCCCGCTTCACCGTCTCGGCGCAATGCAACCCCAGCTATTCGCCCATGGCCGAACACGCGGCGGGCGTGCCCCTGTCCGCGTTGATCTTCGGCGGGCGCCGGGCGCGGCTGGCGCCGCTGGTCATGGAGGCGCGCGACTGGCGCCACGGCGTGCTGATGGGCGCCGCCATGGCTTCCGAATCCACCGCCGCCTCCAGCGACTCCGACAACGGACTGCGGCGCGACCCCATGGCCATGAAACCGTTTTGCGGCTACAACTTCGCCGACTACTGGAAGCATTGGCTGAGTTTCAGCGGCCGCAGCGACAGGCTGCCGGGGATCTATCACGTCAACTGGTTCCGGCAGGACGAGGCGGGCGAGTACCTCTGGCCCGGATTCGGCGAGAACCTGCGTGTGCTCCAGTGGATTCTCGACCGGCGCAAGGGACGGGCCGACGCGCGCGAGACCCCGGTGGGCAATCTGCCGCGGCGCGAGGACCTCAATCTACAGGGGCTCGATATCGCTCCCGAAGCCATGGACGGTCTGCTCGACGTGGATACGGAAGGCTGGCGCGAGGAAATGCGGAAAATCGCCGATTACCTCGCCCAATACGGCGACCGCGTGCCCGCCGAACTCTACGCCGAACGCGACCGCGTGGCCGCCGCCCTGGGCTGATCCGCGAGCGAGGGCATGACCCTCGCGACGCCACGCCCTATCCGCCGCCTCAGGCAGCGTAGCGCAAACGATCCGGAACGCAGTCGAGCAGTACGCGTGCTTCGCTCGCGGGCGCCGGCGCATGCCGCGCCAGTGCCCGCCGCCAGTCGCCGGCGCCGGGTTTGCCCGAATACAGGCCCGCCATGTGCCGCGTGATTGCACCAAGTCTTACTCCACGCTGGTCTCTTTGCCGCGCGTATTCCACCATCGCCTCAACCACCTGGACGCGGGCCCGACGCTGCCGCGACGCGCCGGGCAACGCGGTGAGAAGCCAGGGATTGGAATAGGCGGCGCGGCCCAGCATCACGCCGTCGACGCATTGCAGGTGCGATTCAATCTCGCTGTTGGCGCATACGCCGCCGTTGATGACGATGGGCAGGTCCGGCATGGCCTGCTTCAGCCGGTAAACGAACTCGTAGCGCAGGGGCGGCACATTGCGGTTCTCTTTGGGTGACAGCCCCTCAAGCACGGCGATGCGGGCGTGCACGATCAGCGCCGCGACCCCCGCTTCCTGCATTGCCCGCGCAAACGCCAAAAGGTGCGAGAACTCCTGCCGATGATTGGTCCCGATGCGGGTCTTTACCGTAACGGGCCGGCCGGCGGCACCTTTGCGCATCGCGCGTACGCAATCGGCCACTCGTTCCGGTTCATGCATCAGGCAGGCGCCGAAACGGCCGGCCTTGACGCGGGTACTGGGGCAGCCCACGTTCAGGTTGATCTCGTCGAATCCCGCTTGCGTGCCAAGCGCCGTCGCTTCGGCCAGCGTTTCGGGTTCGCTGCCTCCAAGTTGCAGTGCAAGTGGCCGCTCGGCGGGATGATGCCTGAGGAAGCGACCGTCGGTGGAGTGGATGACGGCCTGCGCATGGACCATTTCCGTGTACAAACCGGCCTCCGGCGCGAGCAGCCGGTGAAAGTAGCGGCAGTGCCGGTCGGTGCGCTGCATCATGGGCGCCACCGAAACCGGGCAGGCGGCGGGAAACAACGACGAATCAGCAGCCATCCATGGTGGCCTCGACCAGGAAGCGCACGACCTCGCGCAGCGCTTCCTGTTCGCTGGCGCCTTCATCCAGGGCCCGGCGATAGGCGGCCAGTTGCAGGCTGGCGCTGGTGCCGCGCTCGAGAATCTTGCGCGCGTGTTCGATTTCCTGCTTGCAATCAAAGAACTCCGCGTCCTGGCGAACCATCGTGATCAACTCGTCCAGCAAGTCGGAAAACGGCACCATCTCGCCCCTGCCGAAGTCCAGCAGGCTGTCGGTCGGTCCGTAACGCATCGCCCGCCAGCGGTTTTCCTCCAGCAGCAACAGGTTGTAGCTGCGCCAGCGGCTGTTGCTTACCCGCAGGCGCCACAGCATGCGGATCAGGCAGACGGTAAAGGCCGTCATGCATACCGTGTCCTCCACGAAAGTGCAGAGGTCGAAAATGCGCGTCTCAAGCGTCGGAAAGCGCGCGCTGGGCCGCACGTCCCACCAGATCATCGAGGAATCCTCGATGATATTGGCCTGTACCAGGGTCTCGATGTGGCGCTCGTAGTCGCTCCAGCCGTTGAACTCTTCCGGCAGGCCGGTGCGCGGCAAACCGGAGAAGATGGTCAGCCGAAAGCTGCTCAGGCCGGTGTCGTCGCCCTCCCAGAACGGCGAGGAGCTGCTGAGTGCGAGCAGATGCGGCAGGAAATAGCGGAACTGGTTCATCAGGTCCACACGCAGGTCCTTGTCCTCGATGCCCACGTGCACGTGCATCCCGCAAATCAGCATGCGCCTGGCGGTGGCCTGCATCTCCTTCTGCAGCGCCACGTAGCGCTGCGACGGGGTCTGCTTCTGGTCGCGCCACAGCGCCGAAGGATGCGTGGAAGCGGCGATGATCCTCATCCCGAACTGCTCGGCCACCGCATTGATTTCCCGCCGCTGCCGGGTCAGTTCCCGGCGCACTTCCGCCACGTCCGCGCATACCTTGGTGGCGGTCTCCACCTGGGCCCGCATGAGTTCGTTGACGACCTGCCCCGTGACCTGTTCCTGGCAGGCCGGCATGAATCCGGCCGGCGGGTCCACCGCCAACTCGAGTGTCTCCGCGTCCACCAGGAGGTATTCCTCCTCGACGCCCAGCGTGAAGCTGGGCTGATCCCGCAACAGGCTCATATCATTCGATCCGGGCCGAAACGACCCAATTGTATTGCGCGGAAAGCCCGCGGGCGCTAGCCGGCGGTTTCGCCGAGGCGTTCCTCCAGCCATTTCGGCACGCCTTCGAGCGCCCGCTCGAGTTCCTCGCCGTCTGGCCCGCCGCCTTGCGCAAAGTCGGCCCGTCCGCCTCCCTTGCCGCCCAATCGTTCCGCGACGGCCCGCGCCAGATCGCGCGCCGGCACGCTATCCTGGACGCCCTTGCTCACACCGGCGACGATCCGCGCCTTGCCGCCATCGCGAGTGCCGAGAACCACCACCGCCGGCTCGTATCGATCCCGGTAGCGGTCCACGGCGTTGCGCATCGTATCCATGTCGGCGTCGCCATCGAGTTGCATCGCCACGAGATTGATGCCGGCGATTCGCGTGACCGGCACGGACGCCGCGCCACCGCCCTCGGCCAGGCGCGCCCGCGCCTGCGCGAGGTTTTTTTCGAGTTCCCGGGCGCGCTTCATCAGCGCCGTCAGTTTTTCTTCCGAATCGTCGGCGCCGCCCTTGAGCAGTCCCGCGAGGCGGCCCATCCGGTGGCGCAGGTTGCGCACCCACTCGAAGGCCCCCGCACCCGTAAGCGCCTCGATTCGGCGCACGCCCGCGGCGACGGAGGATTCCGACACGATGGCGAACAGCCCGATGTCGCCGGTGCGGCCCACGTGCGTGCCGCCGCACAGTTCCATGGAGTAATCGCCCAGCTTCAGCACCCGGACCTTTTCCGCATAGTCTTCGCCGGCCATCGACAGGGCGCCGGCCTCGATCGCCTCGTCGATCGGCATCTCGGTGGTCACGGCGGGCTCGTTGGCGCGAATCTGCCCGTTGACTTCGTCCTCGATGCGCTCCAGGTCTTCCGGCGACACCGCCTCGAAATGCGAAAAATCGAACCGCAGGCGGTCCGGCGCCACCAGGGAGCCCTTCTGCGCCACGTGCTTCCCCAGCACCCTGCGCAGCGCCGCGTTCATCAGGTGCGTGGCCGAATGGTTCAGAACGATTTCCCGGCGGCGCCCGGCGTCCACCGTGGCGGTCACCTCGTCGCCCACGCTCAGCGTCCCCTCGGCAACCACGCCGATGTGCGCGCGCCCCGCCGATGTCTGCTGCGTGTCCTGGACCTCGAAGCGCAGTCCCTGCCCGGCCAGTACTCCCGTGTCGCCCACCTGCCCGCCGCTTTCGGCATAAAACGGCGTGCGGTCCAGCACCACTTCGGCGGTCTTGCCCATCTTCGCCTGCTCTGCCGCCGCGCCGCCCACGTGGATTGCGATCACGCGCCCGCTGTCCTCAAGATGTTCATAACCCGTGAATTCACTGGCCGGAGCGGGAATCGCGGAAGGCATTGAAGCTCGACGGTCAACCGCCGCCTCCCCTGCATCCGCCTTGTGCTTCACGCGGGATCTCTCGCGCTGTTCGGCCATCGCGGCATCGTAACCGGGCATGTCCACGGAGAGGCCGCGGCCGCGCGCGATATCGGCGGTGAGGTCCACGGGAAAACCATAGGTGTCGTACAGGACGAAGGCCTTTTCGCCCGGAATCACCCCGTCGCGCACGTCCTCCAGAGTCCGGTTCAGGTAGCGCATGCCCTGTTCCAGGGTCGCCGCGAACCGCTCTTCCTCCGAACGCAGCACCCGCTCGGCCAGCTCGCGCGATTCCGCCAGTTCCGGAAAGGCCGCGCCCATCGCCTCTTCAATGGGCCCCAGCATCCGGTAAAGAAAGGCATCGTTGACGCCCAGATCGTGGCCGTGGCGCAGCGCGCGCCGAATGATGCGGCGCAGCACGTAACCGCGTCCCTCGTTGGACGGAAAAACGCCGTCACCCACGAGAAAGGCCGCGGCGCGCGCATGATCGGCGATGACCTTCAGCGCGTTGGATCCATGATCATCCGTGCCCATGATTTCGCCGGCCGCGGCGATGAGGTCGCTGAACAGGTCGATTTCGTAATTGCTGCTGACGCCCTGCAACACGGCGGCGGTGCGCTCCAGTCCCATGCCGGTATCCACCGAGGGCTTCGGCAGGTCCGTGAGACGGCCTTCGGCGTCGCGGTCGTACTGCATGAACACGAGGTTCCAGATCTCCACGAAGCGGTCGCCCTCCTCCTCCGCGCTCCCCGGCGGGCCGCCGGCCACGTCCGGGCCATGGTCGTAGAAGATCTCCGAGCAGGGGCCGCAGGGACCGGTATCGCCCATCGACCAGAAGTTGCCGGAACCGCCCAGCCGAATGATCCGCGAGTCATCGATCCCGGCCTCCTCGCGCCAGCAGCGGGCCGCCTCGTCATCGTCCTCGTAGATGGTGACGAGAAGCTTCCCGGGCGGCAGGCCCAGGTCCCCGGTGACAAATTCCCAGGCCAGGCGGACGGCCTCCCGCTTGAAGTAGTCGCCGAAGCTGAAATTGCCCAGCATCTCGAAAAAAGTGTGGTGGCGAGAGGTGTAGCCGACATTTTCCAGGTCGTTGTGCTTGCCCCCGGCCCTCAGGCAGCGCTGCACGGTCACGGCCCTCGGGTGCGGTGGCTGCTCGCGGCCGAGGAAGATGTCCTTGAACTGCACCATCCCGGAGTTGGTGAACAGAAGCGTAGGGTCGTTGTGCGGAACCAGCGGCGAGCCGGGCAGATGCCGATGATCATGCCGTTCGAAGAACTCCACGAACGCGGTGCGGATTTCGGCTGTCTTCACGACCTGGATTCTCCCAGGACGGCCCGCGCTACCTGTCCCTCGGAATATCCGCGTCCGCGCAGAAACCGGGCCTGGCGGGCCATTTCGTTCCGGTCGGCCGGCGGCGACTTGCCGAACCGTCGGCTGCGTGCCGCCGCAGCGCGCCGGTCCCAGTCGATTTCCGTCTCCCCGAGGGCGGCGTCGATCAGCCCGGGGGCCACGCCGCGCTCCTTCAGTTGGGCACGAATCTTGAGAGGACCCTGTCCGCGCTCCAGGCGGGAACGGAGGAAAGCCTCCGCGAAACGCTCATCGCTGACCAGCCCGCGCGCCGCCAGTTCTTCCAGTACGGCCTCGATTGCCGCGGCCTGGTGGCCCCGCAATTTCAATTTGGTGTGCAATTCCCGCAATGAATGCTCGCGTCTGGCCAACAGGCGCAGCGCTGTATCCAGCAGGCCGTCGGAGCCGGCCGTACGTTCAGGCACTCGCAGCCTCTACCGGTTCCTCCGCTGTTTTGTCGGCGCCCCGGATCTGCGCTTCCAGTTCCTCGGCCACGTCGGGATTTTCGTGCAGGTAGCTGCGCGCCTTTTCCTTGCCCTGGCCGATATGCCCGTCCTTGTAGCTGTACCAGGCGCCCGATTTCACGATCAGGTTCTTCGACAGCCCGAGGTCGATGAGTTCGCCGGCTTTCGAGACGCCGTATTGGTTGCCGGTGAAAAGAATGTCGAATTCGGCCATCTTGAACGGCGGCGCCAGCTTGTTCTTCACGACCTTCACGCGGGTACGGTTGCCGATCACCTCATCGCCCTGCTTGATGGCCCCGATTCGGCGGATATCCAGCCGCACCGAGGAGTAGAACTTGAGTGCGTTGCCGCCCGTGGTGGTCTCCGGGTTGCCGAACATCACGCCGATCTTCATCCGCAACTGGTTGATGAAGATCACGATGGTGTTGGAGCGCTTGATGTTGCCGGTCAGCTTGCGCAGGGCTTGCGACATCAGCCGGGCTTGCAACCCCACGTGGGTGTCGCCCATTTCACCCTCGATCTCGGCCTTCGGGGTAAGCGCGGCGACCGAATCGACCACCACCACGTCCACCGCTCCGGAGCGCACCAGCATGTCAGTGATCTCCAGGGCCTGCTCTCCCGTGTCGGGCTGCGAGACCAGCAGGTCGTCCACGTTGATGCCCAGACGCCCTGCGTAGATCGGGTCCAACGCATGTTCGGCGTCCACGAACGCGGCCGTGCCGCCCGCCTTCTGACACTGCGCGACTACGCTGAGCGTAAGCGTCGTTTTCCCGGAAGCCTCGGGACCGAAGATCTCCACCACCCGGCCGCGCGGCAGCCCGCCGATCCCCAGGGCCAGGTCCAGCGCCAGGCTGCCGGTGGAAACGGCTTCCACATCGTGCACGGCGCCCTCGCCGCCCAGGCGCATTACGGAGCCCTTGCCATACTGTTTTTCGATCTGCGAAAGGGCCGCCGCCAGCGCCCGCTTGCGATTGTCATTCATTGTGCTCAAGTGCTCCCGCTCAGGTCGTGATACCGAGATTATTCCATAGCCTCGGCGAAATGCACGGCGGCAATTCTCCGGGTTGAGCAGGTTATTGGCAGACGCGCCCGAAACCGTCGAAAAAAGGCCTTTCGCATCAGTCTCCGGCAGTCCCGCCGACGCGTTTCAGCAGTCCTTCCAGCGCATGCGCCACCGATTGCATCCGCACGGCGCGGCGGTCGCCGTCAAAGCGCATCGCCTCCGCCTCCCGAAGCCCCTTGCGGCCCGCCCAGGCGAAAAGCACCGTGCCAGTCGGGCGCGTCGCCGTGCCGCCGGTGGGCCCGGCAATGCCGGTCACCGCCAGGCTCCAGTCCGTACGCCCGCGCTCAAGCGCGCCGGCGGCCATTTCCACCGCCGTTTCGGCGCTGACGGCGCCGAACTCGTCCAGTGTTTGCTGGCTGACTCCCAGCAGGCGCTTCTTGGCGTCGTTGGAATACGTCACGAACCCGGCGTCGAACCAGCCCGAACTTCCCGGAAGCCCGGTGATCGCCTGCCCCACCCAGCCGCCCGTGCAGGACTCGGCCAGCGCCAGCGTCTCGCCCCGGTCCAGCAACAGGGCGCCCAGTTCACGTACCAGACGGCTAATCTCCCGCTCGGTCATCTTCTCCCCCGCTGCGTGCTTTCAGTTCGAACAGCAGGTCCAGCGCCTCGCGCGGGCTGAGCTGTTCGGGATCCACCGCGGCCAGCAATTGCTCCGCCCTTGAATGAATCGCCCCGGGGCGAAGGCGTCCCGTTTTCGCGGAGGGCGGGACGCCCTCCCGCGCGGGGCCGGCGCCCTTCGTCCCGGGATCGAGCGTGAGCGGCAATTGCGCCTGCCCGCGCTCGATCAACCGGCCGGAGCGCTGCTCCAGGTCCTCCAGCATCCCTCTCGCCGACGCTATGACCTGCCTGGGAACACCGGCCAATGCCGCCACCTGTAGCCCGTAACTGCGGTCCGCCGGGCCGTCGCGCACTGAATACAGGAACACCAGCGTTCCGGCGTGCTCGACGGCGTCCAGGTGGACGTTTGCGCAGGCCGCCGCGGTTTCGGCCAGCGCGGTCAATTCGAAGTAGTGGGTCGCAAACAGGGTGAAGCTGCGCAGGCGCTCGGCGATGTAACCAGCCGCCGCCCAGGCCAGCGAAAGGCCGTCGTAGGTGCTGGTGCCGCGGCCCACCTCGTCCATCAGCACCAGGCTCTGTGCGGTCGCGTTGTGCAGGATGCTCGCCGTCTCGGTCATTTCCACCATGAAGGTGGAGCGTCCGCCGGCCAGGTCGTCGCCGGCGCCGATACGCGTAAATATGCGGTCCAGCGGCCCGATCTCGGCTTCGGCCGAGGGAACGAAGCTGCCGATGTGCGCAAGGATCACGATCAGCGCGACCTGGCGCATGTAGGTGGACTTGCCGCCCATGTTGGGGCCGGTCACGATCAGCATGCGGGTATCGTCGTCCAGCGCCAGGTCGTTGGCGATGAACTCGGAATCCAGCGCGCGCTCGACTACCGGGTGGCGGCTGGCCTTCAGTCGAATCCCCGGCCGGTCGGTAAGTTCAGGCCTCGCGTAGCCCAGCTCCAGCGAGCGGGCGGCCAGGTTGACCAGCACGTCCGTCTCGGCCACGGCGGCCGCCAGGTCCTGCCAGACCGCGAGCCACCCGGACAGCTTTTCCAGCAATTCCTCGTACAGCCTCACTTCCAGTTCCTGGGCGCGTTCGCGCGCGCCCAGGACCCGGTGCTCGAAGCGCTTGAGTTCCGGCGTGATGTAGCGCTCGGAGTGTTTGAGGGTCTGACGGCGGATGTAGTGCTCCGGCGCTTCCTCCGCCTGGCTGCGGCGAAGCTCGATGTAGTAACCGTGCACCCGGTTATAGCCCAGCTTCAGGTTGGCGATGCCGCTGTTTTCGCGTTCCTCCTTCTCCAGGTCCTGCAGCGCGGCGTCGGCATTGCTGCTGACCTCGCGTAACTCGTCCAGCTCCGCGCTGTATCCGGCGGCGATCACCTCGCCGTCGCGGATCCTGGGGGCGGGGTGCTCGACCAGCGCTTCGGCCAGCAGGCGCAGTCCATCCGGCGGCGTTTCCATGCGCTCCGCCAGGGTTTGCAGGAGCGGCGCGTCCAGCGCCTTGAGCCGCTCGCGCATCGCCGGCGCGGACTTCAGGGCGGACCGCAGCTGCTCCAGGTCGCGCGGACGGGCCGTGCGGATCGCCAGTCTCGCCAGTACGCGTTCGAGATCGCCGACTTCCCGGATGGAGTCCCGCCACCCCTCCTGCCCGCCGCGCAGTTCCTCAAGGGCCTGATACCTGAGCCGCAGGACCTCGTGGGAACGCAAGGGGCGATGGATCCAGCGCCGTAGGAGCCGGCTGCCCATGGGGGTGGCGCAACGATCGACGACGCCGGCCAGCGTGTGTTCGTCCCGTCCCGAGAGTGAACGGTCCAGTTCAAGGTTGCGGCGCGTGGCGGCATCCATCAGCAGCGCGTCGCCGGGCCGCTCCACGTTGAGCGCGCGCACGTGAGGCAAGGCGCCGCGCTGCGTGTCCCTGACGTAGTCCAGCAGGCAACCGGCGGCGGCGATCGCCCGGTCCATGTCCTCCACGCCGAAACCATCGAGGTTATGCACGCGGAACTGGTCCTGAAGCGCACGCCGCGCGGAAGCGGCGCTGAATTGCCAGTTCCTCCGCTCATGAACCGCGGGCCGCCCGGGCAGCGCCTCGGGCAACCGCGTTCCCTCGCCGACCAGCAATTCCGCGGGCCGCAATCGTTGCAGCTCGCCCTCAAGCTCTTCCAGACCGTGGCATTCCGTGATCGAAAAACTGCCGGAACTCAGCTCCATCCAGGCCAGCCCGTAACCGCCGTCCTTCCCGTACAGGGCCGCCACCAGGTTCTCGGACCCGCTGTCGAGCAGCGCTTCCTCGGTCAGCGTGCCCGGAGTCACCAGCCGCACGACCTCGCGCTTTACCGGTCCGCCGGAAGGCGTGGGGCGTCCGATTTGCTCGCAAATGGCTATGGATTCGCCCATCTGCGCCAGCCGGGCGATGTACGAATCGGCCGAATGCGCCGGCACGCCGGCCATGGGAATCGCTTCGCCGTTCGACTGTCCGCGCGTGGTCAGAACGATGTCCAGGAGCACGGCCGCACGCTCGGCGTCGCCGAAAAACATCTCGTAGAAATCGCCCATGCGGTAGAACAGCAGGGCATCGGGGTGCTTTGCCTTGATGCGCAGGTACTGCTGCATCATCGGCGTATGCCCCGCCAGCGGTCGCGCGCCGGCCGTCATGCGCTAGCCGAATCCCCGCCCCGCCGCGGCCGCTTCAATCAGCCTTTGCGCCGGCGTCCAGCGCGCGCCAAACCGCTCGTGGAACCCGCGGATGTCCGCCAGCACCGCGTCCAGGCCCCGCTGCTCGGCGTAGTGCATGGGGCCGCCGCGCCAGGCCGGGAAGCCGTAACCGTAGACATAGACGATATCGATGTCCGATGCCGCCCGGGCAACGCCTTCCTCCAGCAGCGCCGAGCCGACGTTCACGAGCGGGTACATGCATCGCTTGACAATCTCTTCGTTTTCCGCGGGCGGTCCGCGTTCGTAGCCCAGCTCTTCCGCCAGTTCCTCGATCAGGCCGGCGACTTCGGATTCGGGTTCGGGAACCCGGCTGCCGGGACTGTAGTTGTAGATGCCGCGGCCGTTCTTCTGCCCGAAGCGGTCCCGCTCGCAAAGGGCATCGCCAAGCCGCTCGCCCGGCTTTCGCTCTTCAAGCGGCTTGCCGGCCAGCTCCCGGGCCCGCCAACCCAGGTCCAGGCCCACCAGGTCGGCCATCTGGAAAGGCCCCATGGGTAGCCCGAAATCCCGCAGGGCCGCATCGACCGACTCCGGCGGCGTGCCCTCGAACAGCAATTCAAAGGCCTCGAACATGTATCCCGACAACATGCGGTTCCCGATGAATCCGTGGCTGTTGGCCGACCACACGGGAATCTTCTTCAGGCGCGATGCAAGCGCAAATGCGGTCGCGACGGTCTCGGCCGAACTGTGCCGACCCTCGATGACTTCCACCAGGCGCATGATGTTGGCGGGGCTGAAAAAATGCATGCCCAGCACCTGCCCGGGCCGGCCGGTTGCTTCGGCCATCCGGTCGATGTCGAGATACGAGGTGTTGCTGGCGATGATCGCGTCGCTGCCCAGGGACCGGTCCAGGCGGGCGAAAATCTGCTTCTTGAGGTCCAGGTTCTCGTAGACGGCTTCCACGGCGAAATCCGCCCCGTCGAGGGCATCGTAGTCCGTCGTGGGCGTGATCAGCCCCATGCAGCGCTCGGCGCCGCCCGGAGGGATCCGCCCGCTCTTCTCCGAGCGCTCGAAGTTCCTGCGCATCACGCCCAAACCGCGCTCCAGCGCCGTCTGTCCCGTTTCCAGCACGGTCACCGGAATCCCCGCGATCGCGAAATTCATCGCGATACCGCCGCCCATGGTGCCGCAGCCGATTACAGCTGCGCGCTCGACGGCGCGCGCGGCGGCTCCACCGGCGCCCCTGGCCGCGGCGCGTTCGGCGAAGAACACGTGCGAAAGCGCCTTGCTCTGCGGGTTCTTCAGGCAACTGACGAACCGGCGCCGCTCCTCGGCCAGGCCGGCGCGAAAATCGTCGCGGCAGGCCACGGCCTGCTCGATGCACTGCACGATCAGCTCGGGCGAGTCGCGTCCCCGCATCCTTCGGGCAATCAACTGGCGCGCCGCCGCGAAGGCCTCGGCCGCCACTCCCGGCCTGGGGAGCTTGCCGGGCCCGGAGGCGATCTTTCGCACCGCCGCGCCGGCCGCCAGCAATTCCTCCGCATACTCGCAAGCCGCTTCGGTCAGTTCGTCCTCGAGCAGGCGGTCGGCCAGGCCCGTTTCGAGGGCCCTGCGGGCGTTGACCGGTTTGCCGTCCAGGCACATCCGCAAGGCCTGTTCCACGCCGACCAGCCGCGGAGTCCGCTGGGTCCCGCCGGCCCCCGGCAACAGCCCGATATTCACCTCCGGAAAGGCAAAGCGGGCGCGTGGAGAAACGGCCCGGTAATCGCAGGCCAGTGCAAGTTCCAGCCCGCCGCCGTATGCGACCCCGTCCACTACCGCGATGACCGGCCTGGAACACGCGTCCAGCGCGTCGCATATGGCATTAAGCGAAGCCTCGGGCGCGGGCAGCGTGGACAGGCCGAACTCCTTGATGTCGGCGCCGGCGCACCAGATCTTCAAACCGCTCAATATCAGCAGGACGCCAACTGAGTCATCCTGCGACGCCTCCCGGATCGCGTCCATGAGCGGCATCCGCAGCTTTGCCCCGAGCGCATTGACCGGCGGGGAATTCATTTCGATCAGCCGGACAGGGCCGCGATCGCTCACGTTTACCGTCATGATCCGCTCAGACGTGGATACCGCCGTCCACCAGCAGCGCCTGGCCGGTCACGTAGGAACCGGCGGGCGACGCGAGGAACACGACCAGTCCGGCCACTTCGTCCGGAGCGCCCATACGCCCGAGCGCCGTCGTGTCCAGAAAGCTCTCGCGGGCCTCGGCATCGGTCCAGAGCGCGCGGGAGAAATCGGTCTTGATCAGTCCCGGACAGACCGCGTTGGCGGTGATGCCGTCGCGGCCGTATTCCAGCGCCAGGTTCCGCGCCATCTGGATTTCCGCGGCCTTGGACATGCCGTAGGCGCCGATCCTGTCGTGCGCCGTCTGGCCCACGTACGAGGAAATCAGCACGATCCGGCCGTGTCCCCGGCTTTGCATGTCCGGAACGACCAACTGGCTGAGCCACAGATTGGCCGTGACGTTGCAGCGCCAGATCCTCTCCAGGGCGCTGTCGGACGTGTCCAGCAGGGGGCCGAAATGCGGATTGACGCCCACGTTGGATACCAGGATGTCGATGGCGCCGAAGGCCGCCTGGGTGCGCGCCACGAGGTCCTCCACCTGGTCCTTGTGATAGACGTTGCAGGGCGCGGAAATGGCGGTTCCCTTGCCGAAGCGCAGGTTCAGTTCCTCGGCGGTCTGCTCGCATGCCTCCGCCTTGCGGCTGGACGCGGTTACGCGCGCGCCATGCTCCGCCATCCGCGTGGCGATGGCCTTGCCTATGCCCCGCGTGGAGCCGGTGATCAGCGCCGTGCGGCCCTCCAGGTTGAACAGTTCGTCCACGCCGCTAGTGTTGTGTCCCGCTGAAATCAGGAATCCTGCGCTATCAGCATGAAGAGCTGTTGCGCCACCCAGGCGGGTCTTTCCTGGCCTTCGATTTCCATGGATTTCTCCAGCCGGATGACCACGCGGCCGGGTCCGCGTTCGCGAACCTCGGTGAGCCTGGAGTGAACCCGAACGCGCGAACCCGCCGGGACCGGGTTGATGAAGCGCAGCTTGTCCAGTCCATAATTGATGACGAAGCCGACTCCCTCGATTTCCGACATCTCGGGCGACTCGAGGTGAACCGAAAGCGACAGCGTCAAAAAGCCGTGCGCGATGGTGGACCCGAACGGCGTTTCGCGGGCCACGCGTTCGGGATTCACGTGGATGAACTGATGATCCAGGGTGCAGTCCGCAAAGGCGTTGATCCGTGCCTGATCCACGTCAAGCCAGTCCGACGGAGTGAGCTCGCGGCCCTCCCATTCCTTAAGGTTTTTAATCTTCATCCCGCGTGCCTCGCTGCCCCGGATTAACGCCTGTCGAAACCGTCGAAGCGGTATAGTATAGAAGTTTATTTCGGCTTTCCGGAGGTCGCTCCATGAACGCGCTGGCCCGGGTGTTTGCCCGTCCTCCGTTTATCGGATTATTCCCTTTCGCGGTGTTCTTCGTGTCCCAGGGCCTGGGGCACTCGGTAATGATCCAGATTGAGCATGCGATCGGTGCGCCGGGGATGTATTACGCGGCTGGCGCCATGGGCCTGATCGGCGCATTCCTGCTGTGGCTCGGCATGCGCCAGGACAGCGAGGTGAGCGGTACCTGGCTCGGCTATTTCGCCGCGTGGCTGCTGTGGACCGGCTGGGTGGAATTCTCGTTCGTCTATTACGCGATCTGGCTGGGCGTCCCGGACCTTATGGACGCGAGCGGCGAAGTGGCCACCAACGCGGAATACCTGGTGATGATGTCTTCTTTGGGGGTAATGCTCGCCACCCTGGTCTATTTCCTGTTCAACCGCGAAACGCGATGCAATTTTTTCCGCTGGTGCCATCGCTGGCTTGGGATGGGGACCGGCAAACCCACCGAAGGGCACAAGCGCAACTTCGCAGCGATAACCGCGCTGGAGACCATTTACCTCATCTGGTTCTTCTATCTTTTCCTGCTCATCATTTACGACGAGAACGTGCTGGGCGACCAGCATCCGGTCACGTACGGGATTGCCGCGCTGAACGCGGTCTGGGCGATCTACCTGCTGCGGCGCCTGCTGCGCTTCAAGCGAGTCGCCACGGCGTTGCGCTACTCCGTCGCAACCGCGATCATCAGTTGGAATGCGTACGAATTCGTCGGACGATGGGGATGGGTCGACGATTTCTTCGTCAATCTGGAGCAGTACGGCTGGCAGGTTATCGCGGTGGCTGTCGCCTCGGTTCTGGTCGTGGCGTTATGCCTGATCATGCCGGCGGGCAAGAAGGAACGCGAGCGCATGGAAGCGATGCAACTGGAACTCGGCGCAAGCTAGTTCACCAGGCTTAATTTGACCCCGGGCGCTGCGTTGCGGCCGCCCATTAGGCGTTTGCGTATTCAATGAACATGCGATCTCACTACTGCGGTGAACTCCGCGCCGATGCCGATGGACAACGGGTCGAGGTATGCGGCTGGGTCAACGGCCTGCGCGACCACGGAGGCGTGATCTTCATCGACCTGCGCGACCGCGAGGGAATCATGCAGGTCGTCTGCAACCCGGACCAGCCTGCCGTGTTTGCCGTTGCCGAAAAGGCCCGCGCCGAATGCATATTGCGGGCCACCGGCGCGCTGCGCATCCGCCCCGAGGGCACGGCCAATCCCGATCTAAAAACGGGAGAAGTCGAACTGGTGGCCGAGTCGCTGGAAATCCTCTCCGCCGCGCGGGACCTGCCCTTTCACCACGGCGAGGGCGCCGGCGAAGAGTTGCGGCTGAAGTACCGGTACCTTGACCTCAGACGGCCGGAAATGCTGGACCGGCTGCGCCTGCGCCACAGGGTTTTTGCCGCGATACGCGCGTTCCTGGACCGGCGCGGCTTCGTGGACGTGGAAACTCCCATGCTTACCCGCGCCACACCCGAAGGCGCGCGCGATTTTCTCTCTCCGGCCCGCAACCGGCCGGGGCGCTTCTACGCCCTGCCGCAGTCCCCGCAGCTGTTCAAGCAATTGCTGATGATGTCGGGACTGGACCGCTACTACCAGATCGTGCGCTGCTTCCGCGACGAGGACCTGCGCGCCGACCGGCAGCCGGAATTCACCCAGCTCGACGTGGAAATGTCGTTCGTGGACGAAGAGGACGTGATGGGATTGATGGAGGCCCTGGTGCGCGAGGTGTTCTCCGGCGTGCTGGACGTGGAACTCGCGGATCCGTTTCCGCGCATGACCTACGCCGAGGCGATGCAGCGGTTCGCCAGCGACGCGCCGGACTTGCGCAACCCGCTGGAACTCGTCGAGCTGAGCGGCATATTCGCGGATTCGGAATTCAAGGTGTTCTCGGCGCCGGCCCGGGACCCCGGCTGCCGCGTGGCGGCGCTGAAGATTCCCGGCGGCGCCGGAATGACGCGCCGCGAACTCGACGAACTGACCGGATTCGTGCAGGCCATGGGCGCCAGGGGAATGGCCTGGATCAAGGTGGCCGATCCGGCAGTCGGCCGGGAGGGCATGCAGTCGCCGGTGCTGAAGTTCCTGGCCGACGAAGAGATCGCGGCGCTGCTCGAAAAGACCGGGCCGGCCGCGGGCGACCTGCTGCTGTTCGGGGCGGGAGCGGCCGCGGTCGTGAACCGCACGCTGTCGGCACTGCGCGACCGGCTGGGCCGGGAACGGGGCCTGATCAGCGGTGGCTGGGCGCCGGTGTGGATCACGGAATTCCCGGGGTTCGAGTTCGACGAAGACGAAAAACGCTGGAAGGCGCTTCATCATCCCTTTACCGCGCCCGGCGTGACCGCGCCCGGCGAGTTGCTGGAACGGCCCGCGCAGGCCTCGTCGCGCGCCTACGACCTGGTCCTGAACGGCCACGAGATCGGCGGCGGCTCGGTCCGCATTCACCAGCGCGACATGCAGGCGGCCGTGTTCGAACTGCTGGGGCTTTCGGCGGAGGAAGCGGACCGGCAGTTCGGGTTTTTCCTGAAGGCGCTGGACTACGGCGTCCCGCCGCACGGCGGCATCGCCTTCGGGCTGGACCGCTGGGTCATGCTCATGGCCGGGGCCGAATCGATACGCGAAGTGATCGCCTTCCCCAAGACGCAATCCGGCGCCTGTCCCCTTACCGATGCGCCCGCCGCCGTCGAAGCGAAGCAACTGCGGGAACTCGGCTTGCGGCCGTTATAAACTACTCGCGGCCCGAAGGCTCATTTGCTGCTCCCATGCCCATTTACGAATACGAATGCCGCGAGTGCGGGTACCGGCTGGACGCGCTGCAGAAGATGAGCGATCCGCTCCTCAGCGATTGTCCCGAATGCGAGCGGCCGGGCCTCAAGAAGCTGGTTTCGGCGCCGCACTTCCGGCTGAAGGGAAGCGGCTGGTACGAGACCGATTTCAAGAACAGCGGGCGCGACAGGCAGGATGACGCGGGTAAGGACGCAGGGAATGGCGCAAGCAAAGCGGCGTCCGGTAAGGAGACGGACGGCGGCAAGGACAAGGCGGGCTCTTCCCCGGGCAAGGAATCGGGCGCGAAGCCGGCATCCGACGCAGCCGCCGCATGAGCAATGGCTGACAGCCGTATCAGCAATGTTTAGGAACTGGTGGCCGCGCCTGAGGCGCGTGCTGGTGGCCGGAGTGCTGGTTTGGGTCCCGTTGGGAATCACGGTGATCCTGCTGCGGTTCCTGATCGGCCTGGCGGACCAGACGCTCGAGTTGATTCCGGAACCTTTTCAACCCGAAGCGTTGCTTGGACGTCCGATTCCGGGGCTGGGCGTGGTCCTCAGCCTGGTGCTGCTGTTCCTCACCGGGCTGGTGGCCGCCAACGTGGTCGGCAAACGCTTTATCGGGTTCTGGGAAGCGTTGCTGCGCCGCATTCCGGTCGTGAAGACCATTTACACGGCCGCAAAGGGTTTCCTGGAAATGGTCCTGAGCGGCCAGAGCGGTTCCTTCAGCCGTGTGCTGCTGATCGAATACCCGCGCAAGGGCATCTACTGCATCGCTTTTCAGACCTCCAGCACGGTGGGCCAGCTCGCCGAGCACACGCCGGATTCGGTTTGCGTGTTCGTACCTACCACGCCGAACCCCACCTCCGGGTTCCTGGTCGTGGCGCCGGAGAAGGATCTGATCGAACTGAACATGAGCGTGGAGGATGCGATCAAGCTCGTCGTATCCGTGGGCGTCGTGGTTCCGGACCCGGACAATCTTCCCCGCGTCGATGCCGACGCCGGGGCGAGAGAAGCATGAGCAAACGGCCGTTTGACGTAACGGTCATTTTCAGCACCTACCGGCAGCCCGAATGGCTGGAAAAGACGCTATGCGGCTTCGCCCACCAGACCCACCGGGAATTCGAAATAATCGTGGCCGATGACGGCTCCGGCGAAGACACGGCCGAAGTCATCCGCAACGCCCGCACAGGCGCCGGGCTTGAGATCGCGCACGTCCGGCAGGAGGACCGCGGCTTTCGCAAGTGCCGGATCCTGAACAAGGCCATCGCCAAAGCGCGGGGCGAATACCTGATTTTCACCGACGGGGACTGCATTCCTCAGCCGGAATTCGTGTCGCTGCATCTCGACCTCGCCGAACCGCGGCGTTTCCTCTCGGGCGGCCTGCTCAGGTTGCCGCTGGGACTGTCCCACAACATCGGGCCGGACGACATCGCGGCGAGTCGCTGCTTCTCCGCCTCATGGCTGCGCAGCCGCGGCATGCCGCCGACCTACAAGCTTCTCAAGCTCACCGCCGGCGCGGGCTTCGGGGCGGTGCTGGACCGCCTGTCCCCGGCCACCGCCGGCTGGAACGGTCACAACGCTTCAGGCTGGAAAGCCGACATCCTCGCGGCAAACGGTTTCGACGAGCGGATGGGCTACGGCGGAGAAGACCGGGAACTGGGCGAGCGCCTGGAGAACGCCGGAATCCGCGGCAAGCGCATTCGCCACCGGGTCACCTGCCTGCACCTGGACCACCCGCGCGGCTACGTCGATCCGCAGGTGCGCGCAGCCAATCTCGCGATCCGCCAGGAAACCCGGCGCACGCGCCGCACCCGCACCGGGCACGGCATCGGGCAACTCTAGCCGGCGGCCGCTGCGGCGCCTCCGGCTTCGGCCTTGGCCTTGTCGCCACCGATCAGGATCACGAAATCATCGGCCTTGTAGTACTTGCGGAAGGTGTCGTTGACTTCCTCAAGCGTAAGCGCCCTGTAACGCTCGTGCATGGCGCCGTACCACTCGGCATCGAGTCCGTGTTCCGCGCCGCCCCTGAGGATGTTCGCCAGCGAGCCGTCGCTTGACCAGGAGCTCAGGTTCCCGGAGATCGTACCGTCCACCGCGTCCATGAGTTCCTCCGCCGTAAACCCGTCGTCCAGGGCCCGATGCAGTTCCTCCAGTGCGCCGGCCCTGACCTTGGACAGGTTTTCCGGCGCCGCGATGGCCTGGATGAAGAGGGCGCCGCTATCGTCGCCCTCGCGGTTGGACGCGTTCATGCCGCCGCCCGCTCCGTACGACCAGCCTTCTTTCTGGCGCAGGCGGTCGATCAGACGATTGCTCATCCCGCCGCCGCCGAAAATGCGGGTCGCGATGGCCAGCGCGGCGTAGTCCTCGTCGCGCACGTTCAGTGGAATCGGAAGCGCCGCGACCATGACCCCGTTGGCCTTGTCGGGCGTATCCAGCCATTCCTGCCGGGACTCCACGGCGTGATAGCCGCTCGGCGCGGGCACATACGCCACCGGCGCTTCCCAATCGCCGAACAACTCGTTCAGGCGCGCAGCCAGCGCAGCGGAATCTACGTTGCCCACGGCGGTCGCAATGGCGCCCTTGAAGCCGACGTGCGAATTCCAGAATTCGGCCAACGCGTCCCGATTCATGTTGCGGATCATCTCTTCCTGCTCGTCCAGGTCCATCGCGTAGCGGAAATGGTCCGGTCCATACGGGCTCAGCGTCTTGGACAGCGCGACCTGGACTTCGGTCTGGGGTTGTCCCCGCGCACCAGCAATGCTTGCCAGCGCGGAACGCTTGACCTCTTCGAGCTGGTCGGCGTCGAAGACCGGTTCGCGCAGCACATGCGCCATGAGCGACAGCGCCTCGTCAAAATTCTCCTCGTCGGTCGTGAGCGAGGCGCTGACACTCTGCCCGCCGCCGCCCACGCCCATGCTGCTCTTCAGGCGGTTCCATTCCGTCGCCAGTTCGTCGCGCGTGTAGCGTGACGTGCCGCGCTGCAACTGGCCCGCCGCGTAACCGGGGACCCCGTGTTTGCCGGCCAGGCTCTCTTCGCTGCCGTAGAACAGGTTCAGCGAAACGATGATCTGGTCGCCGCGCGACTTCTTCTCGATCGCCCACAGCGTGCCGCCGTTGGCGAGTTCCTGCGTTACCGTGCGGGCGGCGATGTTCTCCGGCGTTGGGACAAATTCCTCGCCCGCGCTCACCGATTGGCGGCCGGCCAGGGCAGCCAGTTCCGTGCTCTGATCGCCCCGGGACGCAACCGTGGACCGATCCGGGCTCTCGGTGGGGATGAACATGCCGGCGGTGCGGTTGCTCCGCTTGAAGTGCTTGGTCGCCGCCGCGTTCAGGTCGTCGACCGTCACAGCGTCCAGCTGGTCCTTGTAGAGGAACAGGTACCGCCAGTCACCCGAGGCGATGCTCTCGGAGAGTCGATTGGCAAGAAAGCCCACGCTCTTGATGGCGTTGTCGTAGCCGGACACCAGGGCAAGCTTCGCCCATTCGAGTTCCTCTTCCGTAATCGGTTCCTCGGCAATGCCTTCCGCGACCTCCAACAACGTATCCAGCACCAGTTGCGTGTCGCCGTCCACCGGCACCGTGGCGCTCAGCTGGAAAAGCCCCGGGTAGGCAAACGCATCGGCGCCGGCGCCGGCGCCGGCGGCAATGCCGGGTTCGACCATCTTGCGATACAAGCGTCCGCGGCTGGAATCCGACAGGATCCGCGCCACCACGCCGAGAGCCGTGTTTTCGGCGGTCGCCCCGGCCGGAATGTGATAGGAGGCCATGACCAGGCTTTGTTCACCTACCCTTCGCAGGGTCACGAGTCGCTCGCCGTCCTGGACAGGCTCGACGGTGTAGATGCTCGGCAGTTCGCGATCCGGCGCCGGAATGGCGCCGAACGAATCGGCGATGATCGCGGCGGTCTCCTGCGGATCGAAATCGCCGGCCACGATCAGCGTTGCGGTGTCCGGTTGGTAGTACATCCGGTAAAAGGCCTGCAGGCGGCCGATATCCACGCCCTCGACGTCGGAGCGCGCGCCGATCGTCGAGTTGCCGTAGTTGTGCCACTCGAAGGCCGCCGCCCGGATGCGCTGAGACAACATCCTTCCCGGGTTGTTCTCGCCCCTCTCCATTTCGTTGCGGACCACGGAAAACTCCGATTGCAGGTCCTCGTAGGCGATGTGCGAGTTGACCATGCGGTCGGCCTCCATGCGCAGCGCATATTCCAGGTTGTCGTCGGTGGGCTCGAAGCTCTCGAAATAGTTGGTTCGATCGAGCCAGGTCGTACCGTTGAAACCCATGCCGCGCTCGGAAAAATCCCCCGGGATGTCGGGATGGTCCGGCGTTCCCTTGAACAGCAGGTGCTCCAGCAGGTGGGCCATTCCCGTTTCGCCGTAGTTCTCGTGCATGGAGCCGACGTGGTAGGTAACGTTCACGGTCACCCGCTTCTGGGCACTGTCGGGAAACAGCAGTACCTGCAGGCCGTTGGGCAGCGAGTACTCGTGTATGCCTTCCACGCTCGTTACATATTCGAAACCGCCGTCTCCGGCGGTAATGCCCAGCGGATCCTCCGCCGCGGCGGCCGCCGGCAGCACCAGCAGCATGACCATCAAATTCTGTCTCAGATACCTCATCGCAATCTCCTTCCGAAAATCATCACCCAACTCAAACCCGATGCAGCCGCAGTCGCAACCGTTGCACCATTAGCGCCCGCGCGGGAAAGCCACTGGGCCGACATCTTACGCGGCTTCGGGACGGTCGCGCACCGAAATGACGGTTTCACCGCCACTCTCGGCCACTTCCAGCGTCTCGCCCGGCCTGGCATCCGCCGACAGCAGCCATTCCGCCAGAGGGTTCTCCACGTAGTCGCGAATCACCCGTTTCAGCGGCCGGGCGCCGTAAGCCGGGTCGTAGCCGAGATTAGACAGCCGCAACCTTACTTCATCCTTAACTTCGAGCCCCAGGTCCTGCTCGGCGAGCCGGACCGCGAGCCGATCGAGCTGCAGGTCCACGATCGCGCGAATCTCGTCGCGCGCCAGCGGCCTGAACACGACGATGTCGTCGATGCGGTTGAGGAATTCGGGGCGGAAGTGCGAACGCAGGGAGTCCATCACGGCTTTCCTGATCTCCTCGTGCTCGGCCCCGGCCAGCGAACGGATCTGGTCCGACGCCAGGTTGGAGGTCATGATCACGACCGTATTGCGGAAATCCACCGTTCGACCCTGGCCGTCGGTAAGGCGCCCTTCGTCGAGCAGTTGCAGCAGGATATTGAGCGCGTCCGGATGCGCTTTCTCCAGTTCGTCCAGCAAAAGGACGGAATAGGGCCTGCGGCGCACCGCCTCCGTGAGCTGCCCGCCCTCGTCGTAACCGATGTAGCCGGGCGGCGCGCCGACCAGCCGTGAAACGGCGTGCTTTTCCATGTACTCCGACATGTCCACCCGCACCATCGCGGCCTCGCTGTCGAACAGGAACTCCGCCAGTGCCTTGCACAACTCGGTCTTGCCCACGCCCGTGGGACCCAGGAACAGGAACGAACCGGTAGGACGGTCCGGATCGGCGAGCCCGGCGCGGGAGCGGCGGATCGCGCGGGACACCGCACGCACCGCCTCGTCCTGGCCGATCAGGCGGCGATGCAGCTCGTCCTCCATGCGGTTGAGCCGCTCGCGCTCGCCGGCCAGCATGCGGGAAACCGGAATCCCCGTGGCGCGGGCCACGACGGCGGCGATGTCGGCTTCCCCGACCCGGCTTGAGAGCATGGCGTCGGCCGCGTGTTCCGGCTCGTTTTCCTGCGCGTCCTCAAGCTTCCGTTCCAGTTCCGGAATGACGCCGTACTGAAGCTCGGACATGCGCTGCAGGTCCTGCCCGCGGCAGGCCTTCTCCAGCGCCAGGCGGGCCTGTTCCAGTTGCTCCTTGAGCCCCGCGGCTTCCTGGGTGCGGGCTTTTTCCGCCTTCCACGTCTCCGACAGTTCGGCGTGTTGTCCTTCCCGCTCGGCAATCTCGGCATCGAGGTCCGCCAGCCTCTGCCGCGCTCCCTCGTCCTCGTCCTTGCTCAGGGCCTCGCGTTCGATCTTCAACTGGATGAGCCGCCGCTCCAGCCGGTCGATGGCTTCGGGCTTGGAGTCCATCTGCAGGCGAATGCGGGCCGCGGCCTCGTCGATCAGGTCGATGGCCTTGTCCGGCAACTTGCGATCGGTGATATAGCGTTGAGACAGGGTGGACGCGGCGACTATGGCAGCGTCCGAAATCGTGACGCCATGATGCACTTCGTAGCGTTCCTTCAGGCCGCGCAGGATGGCGATCGTGTCCTCGACGCTGGGTTCGTCGATCAGCACCTTCTGGAAACGCCGCTCCAGCGCGCCGTCCTTCTCCAGGTTCTTGCGGTACTCGTCGAGCGTCGTTGCTCCCACGCAATGCAAATCGCCGCGCGCCAGGGCGGGTTTGAGCATGTTGCCGGCGTCCATGGCGCCCTCGGCCTTTCCGGCGCCGACCAGCGTATGCAGCTCGTCGATGAACAGGATGATCCGGCCTTCCTGTTTCGCCAGTTCCTTCAGAACCGCCTTCAGCCGCTCCTCGAACTCGCCGCGGTACTTGGCGCCCGCGATCATCGCGCCGAGATCCAGGGCCAGCAGGCGCTTGTTCCTGAGCCCCTCGGGCACTTCCCTGTTGGCGATGCGTTGCGCCAGCCCTTCGACCACCGCGGTCTTGCCGACGCCCGGCTCGCCGATCAGCACGGGGTTGTTCTTGGTCCGCCGCTGCAGGATGTGCATCGTGCGGCGGATCTCCTCGTCGCGGCCGATAATGGGATCGAGCTTGCCCTCCTCGGCGCTGCGGGTCAGGTCGATCGCGTATTTCTCCAGCGCGCCACGCAGTTCCTCCGCGCCCGCCTCATCGACGGTTTCCCCACCGCGAACCTGGTCGATCGCCGCCTCGAGTCGCGCCGCTTCCACGCCGGCGTCCTTCATCAGGCGCGTGTGCTCGCCCCTGTCGCCGGCCGCGGCAAGCAACAGGATCTCGCTGCTGACCAGCGTATCGCCGCGCTTGCGCGCCAGCTTGCCTGCCAGGTTGAGCAACCGCGCAAGCGCCGCCGAAGCGTGCAGATCGCCCTCCTGCCCCTGGACGCTCGGCATGCGCTCCAGCACATCGGCAATATCGGCCTGGAGTTTTCCGGTGTCGGCGCCCGCGCGGCGCAGGAGCGGCAGCATGGCGCCCCTGTCCTGCTCCAGCAGCGCCCGAAGAACATGCAGCGGTTCGAGAAACTGGTGGTCGGCATCCACGGCGGCCGCCCGCGCCTCGGACAGCGCTTCCCGCACGCGATTGGTGAATTGATCCATGACTTGGATATAGCGTCCGGCGGCGCGAATTCAACCGGACGGGTCCAGCCAGACGAATGTGGCGTGGCGGGCCGGGCTGCCATCGCGGCGATATGAATGGAACCGCTCGGGATCGGTGTACGTGCACCAGCGGCCGCCGTAGACGTCCGTGATTCCGAGCCTGCGCAATTGATGCCGCGCAAGGCCGGCCAGGTCGAGGAGCCAGTGCGTGCTGTCCCTGCGGGTAAAGAACTGCGCCGAATCCGGCGTGCTCGTGGAAATGGCCCAAAAAACGTCGGCGCCCACCTCGTATGCCCGGCCGCCGATGCCGGGGCCGATCCACGCCATAAGGTTGCGCGGTTCGATCGCCCCGTCGCCGCCCCCGCACAATGCGTCCACGGTCGCCTCGATCACGCCCGAAGCCAAGCCGCGCCAGCCGGCGTGGGCCGCCCCGACGCGGCTTCCCGCGGCGTCGCACAACAGGATCGGCAGACAGTCGGCAGTGCGCAGCATGCAAGCACGCTCCGCGGTAAACGACACGCAGCCATCGGCCTCGACTTCGGTCCAGTCCCCGTCGGCGCAAACCACTTCCCGGCCGTGCATCTGCGAAAGCCAGCGCGGTTCGCCGGGGATCTCCAGAACGCGCCATGCTTCGGCGGGCTCGAGGCCGCGCAGGGTACTGGCGGCGCGGACCGGCCGGGGCGCCGGCCAATCGGGGCGAATCAGCCGGTCCACGAATAATCGTCCCAGCCGCGCTCCTCCCCGGCGAGGCGCGTCAGCAGGCCACGCACGTCGCCCGGCAATGGAGCTTTGAAGCTGCATTCCCGATCGGTGGCGGGATGCCTTGTCCCGAGCCGGCCGGCATGCAGCGCCGGACGGCCGAAGCCGTCTCTGCTGCGGGAATATAGCGAGTCCCCTACCAGCGGATACCCGGCGTGAGCCAGGTGCGCGCGTATCTGGTGCGTGCGCCCCGTCTCCAGGCGGACCGCGACAAACGCGTTCGCGGGAAATCGTTCAAGAACGCGATAGTGGGTAACGGCGCTGCGCCCGCCCGGCCGAACCGCCACGCGCAGCCGGTCGCGGGGATGGCGCCCCAGGGGCTGGTCCATGGTCCCGCCGGCCACCGGACAACCCCGGGTCACCGCCCGGTACTCGCGGCGAACCCGCCTGGCCTGCAGGTCTCGGGTGAGCCGCTGGTGGGCGGCGGCCGTGCGGGCCACGAGCAGCAACCCGGTCGTGCCCGCATCCAGCCGGTGCACCAGCCCGAAGCGCGGCACGGCCTCGAGTTCCGGGAAACGATGCAGCAGGCCGTTCTGCAGCGTGCCGCCGGGATTGCCGGCGCCCGGGTGCACGACCAGGCCGGCGGGTTTGTTCACGACGATCAGGTCCGGGTCGGCATGGACCACGTCGAATTCCACGAACTCCGGCTCCACCGCGCCCGCAGCGGCCAATTCCCCGCGAATCCCGTATGCCTGTCCGGCCTTCACCAGCGAGCGGGGTCTCAGGGGGCCGCCGCCTTCTTCCGTAACCTGGCCGCGCTCTATCCAGCCCTTGATCAGGCTGCGCGAATAATCCGGCAACAGTCTGGCCAGCGCCGCATCCAGCCGATGCCCGCCAAGATCCTCCGGGATCACGACGCGTTCCTCCACCAGGCGCTTCATCGAACCACGCTCCGCATGCCCCGCATCTTCGCAGAAAAAGGCCGGGGCTGACATGCCGCGGGGGCGCTCGTTATACTGCACGCTTGTTCGTATCGCGATAGTTCCTGCGCACCGAAATGATTAAAACTCGCAACCTCGCCGGAATTCTGCTGGTGGCGGCGGCCTGCGCCGCGCTGGCCGGTTGCGGTCGCGGCGACGAGCGCGACGAGCTGTCGGCGGCCAACGTGCTCTACGAACGCGGGCATGCCGCGCTGGAAGGCGGCGACTTCCGCAAGGCCTTGCGTTTTCTCGGCACGCTCAAGGCGCGCTTTCCGTTCAATCCGCAAACCCGCCAGGCTCAACTGGAAATCATTTATTGCCACTATCGGCTGAACGACCAGGACAGTGCGGTGGAGGCGGCGCGCGAGTTCGAGCGCGAGAACCCGCGCCATCCGAACGTCGATTACGCCATCTACATGCGCGGCCTGGCCCTGTTTGCGCGCCAGCCCGGACGCTTCGGGCGCCTGTTCCGGATCGACTACTCACGGCGTCCCGTCCTGACCGCCGGCGAATCGTTCGACGCCTTCATGCAATTGACGACGCGTTATCCCGACAGCGAATATGCCGCGGACGCCCGGCGCCGCATGGTGTACCTGCGCAACCGCATGGCCCGCTACGAGAACCATGTCGCCGATTATTACCTCCGCCGGGGCGCCTGGATCGCGGCCGCGAACCGGGCGCGGTTCGCGATCGACAACTACCATGGCTCGCCCGAGATCGCCGGTTCGCTCAAGATCCTGGTAAAGGCGTACCGGAGGATCGGGCTGGACGAGCTGGCGACCGACGCCGAGCAGATGCTCGCCACGAACTTTCCGGGCGAGCAGGTCGATGAGGAACAGCGGCGGCGGCGCTTTTTCTTCTTCTAGTCTTCCAGGGGTATCAGCGCGGCGATCCGCTTGATGCGTCCCTGCTTGCCCGGAGTGCCGAGCGTGATGCACGCCGCGGTCGGGCGCTTGATTTCATACTCGCCGACCGAATAGCGCGCGTAGCGGCGGCGCATAACGTCTTCGCACAGCAGCAAGCGGTACTCGCGTTCCAGGTGGCTGAAGCGCACCCGCACAACGTGCTCGTCGGACACCGGGCGCCGCGTCACGTCCACAATGTAGCGGTCGAGTTCGATCAGCACCAGCGACGAATCCAGTTCCATGGCCTCCGGCGCCAGCACTCGGTCGTAGGAACCGGCCTTGGTCGAGGTCTGGTCCGACCACAGTTCCAGGGGCGAAGAGCACAGATCGCCCAGGAGCTCCCTGGGGTAGGTTCCGACCTTGCGCCAGCGCGGGCGCTCGGCAACAAGAAGATTCTCGTTCTGCGGAGGCTTCGGCGCGGCGGCTTCGATTGGCGCCACGAAAATGTCCAGCGGGCGGGCCGGAGACTTGTTGCGGTAACGCACGGCGTTGAGAGACAAGGCTCCTTCCTTTCCCGCGCCTTGAAGGCGCGCCCAGGGGCCCAGTATCTCGCCGTCGAAGTGCATCGCGGCTACCCGGAAACCGCCTGCGGCCTCGTAGCGCGCCAGGCAGAGAAATTGCTTTATTTCCAACGCAGATCCCAAAAGCGCGGCATTTTATGTTTTTCGGGCCGACGCGCCAAACTCGGGGGGACCGAGGCGCTCCAGAACGCCGCGCAGCTCGTCCGGCAGCGGCGCGTGCAGGCGCAATGTCCGCGAGGTCAGCGGATGACGCAACTCCAGCCCGGAGGCATGCAGGAACAGCCGCCTCAGGCCGAGTGACCGATCGGGCCCGCTCCGGGTCGGGCCGTAGCGGTCGTCGCCGAGCACCGGGTGGCCGATGGCGGCGGCGTGAACGCGGATCTGGTGGGTGCGCCCGGTAACCGGTACGGCCCGGACCAGCGTGGCCTCCCGCCACATCTGGCGCGGCATGAAACGGGTCTGCGCCGGCTGGCCCGATCCCACCCGGACCCTCCGCTCGGAACCCGTGCTGCGCGACCGGTCCAGGGGCAGGTCAACCCGGCGCTCCCCGCCCTTCAGACGCCCGGCGAGCAGGGCGACATAATTCTTCCGGACCTCATTCTCGCGAAAGGCCTTGTGCAGGGCGTGCAGGACGCGGGGTCTTTTGGCCAGCAGCAGGCAGCCGCTGGTGCCCCGGTCCAGCCGATGCGCCAATTGCAGAAAACCCTCGCGGGGGCGGGCGGCGCGAAGCAACTCCACCGCCCCAAGGCTGACGGAACCGCCCGCGTGCACGGCCAGCCCGGCCGGTTTGTCGAGAACCAGCAGACTTTCGTCCTCGTGCAGCACGTGCCGCTCTATCCAGCGCGCCCGGGACGCCACCGGCGGCGGGGGCCGCCGCTGAAGGAACGGCGGCAATCGAACCTCGTCGCCGGCCCGCAGGCGATGGCCGGAGGACTTCCGGCCCCGGTTCACCCGCACCTCGCCCCGCCGGATCATGCGATGCACGCGCGCCAGCCGCATGCGCTTGAGGCGGCCCGCCAGAAAGTTGTCCAGGCGCCTTCCGGCATCGTCTCCGGAAACGATCAGAACGTTGTCTTTCATCGGCAAATGGCGATGCCCCCAGGGTATTCGGCCATGCATGGCCCGGCAGTGAGCCGTGCAATTGCGCGCGCCGCCCACGCGGCGCCCGCCCCTCCGCAGTGCATGAGGCCCAGGCCGGAGGCGCGTGCTATATTATGCGTCGGCGCTGCTGACACGCGCCCGCGCAAACGTTTGCGCAATCGGCAGGAGTGACCTGCCGGACCTGTTTCCAATTGCGGCGGAGGAACGCCGGTCTTTCCGGATGAATTTCAAGGACCCGAACGTGCACCTTACGTTTTCCTGATGAATTACCTCTTCATGCTCTGCTGCCGGTGCCCCCTTGGGTGGGCGCCTGGCGCGGCTGCGGCGTGGCTCCGCCCGAACACGGACGAGATTCACAATGAAAAGAATGCTTGTAAACGCCACCCAGCACGAAGAGGTGCGCGTTGCCCTGGTCGATGGGCAAGAACTCTTTGACCTTGCCATTGAACACAGGGAAAAGGAAGAAAAGAAGGGCAATATCTACAAGGGGCGCATCGCGCGCATAGAACCCAGCCTGGAGGCTGCCTTTGTGGATTTCGGCGCGGAGCGCCATGGTTTTCTGCCTCTGGAAGACATATCCCGCGAGTACTTCCTGAAGACTCCGGAGCCCGGCAAGCCGTTGAACATCGCCGAGCTGGTGCAGGAAGGCCAGCAACTCGTGGTGCAGGTGGAGAAAGACGAGCGGGACAACAAGGGTGCGGCCCTCAGCACCCACGTTTCGCTGGCCGGCCGCTACCTGGTGCTGAACGCCAACAATCCGCGCGGCGGAGGCGTATCCCGCCAGGTACGCGGCGAGGATCGCCAGGCCGTGCAGCAGAGGCTCGGGAAGCTCAATGTTCCCAAGGGCATGAGCGTAATCATCCGCACCCAGGGGCACGATCGGAGCACCGAGGAACTGCAGTGGGACCTCGACAACCAGTTGCGGATCTGGGAGGCCATAAAGCTTGCCGTGCTGGATCGCGACGGCCCGTTCCTGGTGGTGCAGGAATCCAGCGTAATCCTGCGCGCGGTGCGCGACTACCTGTCCGACTCCATCGGCGAGGTCGTGGTGGACGACGACGAAGCCTACGAGAGCATTCGCAGCTTCATGAAGCACACCATGCCGCACTTCCTGAACCGGCTGCGGCGCCATGAAGGCGACGGCCCCCTCTACAACCGCTACCAGATCGAGAGCCAGATCGACTCGGCGTACCGGCGCCGCGTGAACCTGCCTTCGGGCGGCCAGATCATCATCGACCAGCCGGAGGCGGGCATCTGCATCGACGTCAACTCCGCGCGCGCAACGTCCGCCGACGACATCGAACAGACCGCGCTGCAGACCAACCTCGAGGCCGCGGACCAGATCGCCCGTCAGTGCCGCATTCGCGACCTGTCGGGGCTGATCATGATCGACTTCATCGACATGCGCTCCTCCGGCGCCAACCGGCAGGTGGAGGAACGGCTGCGCCAGGCCACGCGCAACGAGCCGGCGAGAATTCAGATCGGGCAGATTTCGCGCTTCGGCATCCTGGAAATGTCGCGCCAGCGCCTGCGCACCTCGCTGGTCGACGCGACCCACGAGACCTGCCCCCGGTGCGGCGGCACCGGGCGAATCCGGGGCGTCGAGTCGCTCGGGCTGCACGTCCTGCGGATGATCAGCGAGGAAGCGGGCAAGGAACGCACTTCCAAGGTGGTCGCCGAATTGCCCCTGGTTGTCGCGAACTTCCTGCTCAACGAAAAGCGGGCCGTGCTCTCGCAGATCGAGGACGTGTTCAAGGTCAGTGTCGTGCTGGTGGCCAACTCCGCCATGGAGACGCCGGAATTCGCATTGCGCCGCGTTCGGGGCAAGGACGACGACGAAGACACGCCGAGTTACGAGATGGCGACGGTGACGGCGCCGCCGCCTGCGCTGCTGACGCCCAGCAGCCCCAAGCCGCCCGAGAAGCCCGCCGTGGAACGAACGCTGCCGGATACCGCGCCGCCCGAGCGCAAGGCCAGGGCCGCCAGGAAGAAGAAAAGCGGCAAGAAGAAGCCGAAGGCGGGATTCTTCGCACGGCTCTTCGGGCTGGACAAGAAGAAGAAAAAAGCGGACTCCGGGAAGAAGAAGCAGAAGGCCCATCCGCCCAAACGGACGCGTTCCAGGCATCCATCCAAGGGGAAAAGCGGCGGCAGGGGAAGGAAAAAAGGCGACCCCAGGGCAAAAGGCGGGCAGCGGCCGAAGGCGGATGCCAGGCCCAAAGGCCAGCAGAAGCAGAAAAAGGGAGACGGCAGGGCGAAAGCCCAGCCGAAACCGGCTGCCGCGAAAAAGGACGGCGAAACTTCCGGCGGACAACCACCTCGACGCAGGCGTCGCAGGCGGCGCAGAAGGCCGGCGGCGGACGCGCAGCCGCCCTCCTGATCAGCCGCTCAGCGAGGAAGCCTTCCCGGGAAAGCCTTCGCTCCCGGGGTCAGTCGACTTCGGCGCTCAGCCAGCCGTCGGGCTGCCAGTGCGAAACGCGCATCTCCACGCCTATGGCTTCGGCGTATCCGAGCAGCCGCGGCCGGGTCCAGTTCTCGTGAATCCATTCCTCGGTCAGGTCGAACTGCCCGATCCGGTGAGTGGCGGCAAGCACGCGGGCGAACGGTGAACGCCAGCGGCGCATTCCGGGACCGGACTCCGTTTCCAGGCACAACTGGTAGTGGCAGGCGGTGCGGTCAAATATGCCGATAAGGGCAATCTCGGCTTGCCCGGTCTTCTCCACCAGTCCTTTCATGAGATTGGTCAGCGGCTTCATGGTCTTGATGTCGTGGGCCACGTATTCATCCATCAATCCGTGGTCCTTGGCGAACTGCATGGCCTGAAGCCGCGCCTTGATCAGCGCGTCGTTGATCTCGTGCGCGTAGGGCTTCGTGTTCTTGAGGGTCTTGAGCACCACCGCCATCGACTTGCCGAATTCCTCCTCGCGGCCTTCGACGCCGGTTTCGACGCCGGTCCAGGCGTTCGGCGGCGGTCCGCCCATTACTCCGGGCGGAGGCCCGCCGGCTGTTGAAGGCCGGGCGCCCGGCATGGTGTCGGTTTCTTTGCGCAAAGCTTGAACGCTCATGGAATCCCTCGCTGGGTGTTCAGTGGCAGGGGGAAAATATTATACGGAGCGCAGTAGCGACTCCACCCGGCGCACATCTTCGGGCGTGTCCACTTCCGGTCCCGGTGGCGGGTCCGCGACTTCCACGCCGATGCTCATGCCCAGCCACAGGGCCCTGAGCTGCTCCAGCCCCTCGCACCTCTCCGGCTCGCAGGGCGGCTCGGCCGTCAGCCTCTTCAGAACCCGAACGCGGTAGGCATACAGGCCCGTATGGCGCAGATAGCGGGGGCGGGTGGCCCTGGCCGGGTGGCTGGCGGGAATCGGCGCGCGGCTGAAATACAGGGCCCTTCCGGCCGCATCCAGGACCACCTTGACCACATTGGGATCGGTGGCCTCGGCCGGGTCGGACAGCGGCGAAGCCAGCGTGGCGAGATCGTCGCGAAGCGCCCTGCCAGCTACGGCCCGAATATGCGCGCGATCAACCAGCGGCGCATCGCCCTGGAGGTTGACGACCACCTCTTCCGGTCCGAACCCCAGCTGCTCGGCCACCTCCGCTACCCGGTCCGATCCCGAGGCGTGATCCGCACGGGTCAGACAGGCCCGGCCGCCGAAGTCCTCCACGCAGGAGGCCACGCGCTCATCGTCGGTGGCCACCACGACGGTTTTCGCCCCGCCCTCGCCGGCCCTGCGCCAGACATGCTCCACCAGCGACCGCCCCGCCAGCGGTGTCAGGGGCTTGCCGGGCAAGCGGCTGGACGCGAAACGCGCGGGAATGACGATATGAAAAATGGCTTTCATCGGGGGCTGTTCGCACTAATTCTTGTCGAGCAAAGCGATTACCCTGCGGAGGACTCGCTCTCGGGAACTTTCGGGCATGTAAACCCTCGCGGGAGTCCACCACAGGTCCCCTCCCGCGGAGTCCGGGTACTTTACGGCGTCCTTGGCCGTCATGATCACCGGCAAACCACGTTTCAGCAGCGATTCCAGCGACACCCGGCCGTGGTCCGGCGCGCGGACCGGCTCCACTTCAATACCATAAGCCCCAAGCGCCGCATGAAAGCGTTGCGGGAAGCCGACCCCCGCCAGCGCCAGGACCCGCCGGCCGGCGAATTTCGCCAACGGCCGCTCCCCGGCGCCGTCCAGCCGCACCGCGCGGTCAATCCGCAATTCGAATTTCAGCCCGGGAAACTCGCTTTCCATGCCCTGGACCAGCACTTCATCCACTTCCCCGAGACGCCGGGAAGACTCGCGCAACGGACCGGCCGGAAGCAGACGGCCGTTTCCCAGGCCACGGTCGCCGTCAACGACGCAGATCTCGAAATCCCGCGCCATGCGGTAGTGCTGCAGTCCGTCGTCCGACAGCACGATCTCCGCGCCTTCCGCTACCGCCCGGCGGGCGGCGCCGGCCCGGTCGATGCAGACCCAGACCGGGCATTCGGCCTGCTTCGCCAGCATCACCGGCTCGTCGCCGACTACGCCCGGATCGGAGTGTGGCGTGACGCGCATCGGCTCGCTCTGCCGGCGTCCTCCGTACCCGCGGCTGACGATGGCCGGCCTGCGGCCTGCGTTTGCCAGCGACTGTGCGAGCCAGCCGGTAATCGGCGTCTTGCCGGTTCCGCCCACGCTGATATTGCCCACGATCACCACCGGGGCGCCCGCCGATAATGAACGCGCCCAACCCTTGCGATAGGCGGTCCTTCGCATGCCGGCGGCGGCGGCGAAGAGGCCGGCTGCCGGGAGGAGCAAGGCGCTGAAACCGTCGCGCCGCGCCCACGCCTTTGGCGCTTCAGCCGGCATTTCCGCTGTTGCGGAATTGCAGCCGGTGCAGGCTGGCGTAATGGCCGCCTTTGGCCAGCAGTTCGGCGTGAGGTCCCACTTCCACGATTCGGCCGCGTTCCAGGACCACGATGCGGTCCGCGTGTTCCACGGTGCTGAGCCTATGGGCAATGACCAGCGTGGTGCGGCCGTGCATCAGCCGGTCCAGAGCTTCCTGCACATGGCGCTCCGAGCGGCTGTCCAGTGCCGAGGTGGCCTCGTCGAGGATCAGGACCGGCGCGTCCTTCAGCAGGGCCCGGGCGATAGCCACCCGCTGCCTCTCGCCGCCCGACAGGCTCAGGCCCCCTTCACCCACCAGCGCGTCCAGGCCGTCGCGCCGGGATTCCACGAACTCCATGACATGGGCGGCCCGGGCCGCGGCTTCCACCGCGCCCGCACCGGCGCCGGACAGCGAGCCGTAGGCGATGTTGTTCGCCAGCGTGTCATTGAAAAGCATGACGTCCTGCGTCACCAGAGCGATCTGCGCACGCAGGTCCGTCAGTCGCCAATCGTTCAGCGGGCGTCCGTCCAGTCGCAGTTCTCCGGCGTCCGGTTCGAAGAAGCGTGGTATCAGGCTCACGAGGGTGGATTTACCGCTGCCCGATCGCCCCACGATCGCCACCCTCTCGCCGGGCTCGATTGCGAGCGTAACGTCCCGCAGCGCCGCCGCCCCCTCGCGGTCATAGGAAAACGAAACGCGGACGAATTCCAGCTCCCCCCGGGCGCGCTCTCCGGTCGGCGGGGCCGGCGTCGCGGCGTCATCGGACTCCACCGGGCTGTCCAGCAGGCCGAATACCGATTCCGCGGCCGCCAGTCCGCGCTGCAGCGAGGCATTGACATTGGTGAGATGCTTCAGCGGCGTCATCAGCAGCAGCATGGCCGCAATGAAGCCGGTAAAGTCGTCGACCGCAAGCCCATCGGTAACGGAGTACCGGGCGACGAACCACGCTACCAGGGCGACGCCCACGGCGGCCAGCAGCATCGTGACGCCGTCGCCGGCGGCCCGCGCCATGATCAGCTTGAGATGCAGCCTCTTGTTGCTTTCGTTGGCGCGGACGAATCGTTCGCTCTCCCGCCGCGCGCCCCCGAACACCTTGATGATGCGGAGCCCGCGCAGGGCCTCGTCGGTGATCCGCGAGACCTCGCCCATGTTTTCCTGTATCCGGCTGCTGTAGCGGCGGAAGTGCCGCGACAGCACCCGCGCGGTCAATGCGATCAGCGGCGCCACGACGAGCACCACCGCGGACAGTCCGGCGCTGAGGTAAACCATGTACGCGACCAGCACGAGCACCGTGAGGCTGTCGCGAACGATGGTCGTGATGACCGTCGAGCCCGCGTCCGCCACCTGCTCGGCGTCGTACAGCATGCGCGAGAGCAATTGCGCGCGCGGCCGCTTTTCCACCGCCCGCACGGGCATGTGCAGGAAGCGCTCGAACAGCATTGACCTGAGCTGCCCGACCACCGAGCGGCCGATTCTCCCCAGTTGATGGGCCGAAACGAACCCGGAAACGCCGCGTATCAGAAACAGGCCCAGCACGCCGGCCGGCAACCATCGCGCCCAGGGGCCCCCATCGTTGACCAGCAGTCCGGTCAGCTGTTTCACGGCAAACGCGAACCCGAATTCAGTCAATGCGAATACGGCCATGGCCAGGGCCGCGAGCACAAAGCCGCGCCAGTACGGAACGGCCAGCGCTCCCAGGCGCCTCATCGGAGTTTCGGGTCGCATGTTCCGAGTTTACCCGGCGCCGCGATATTGCGAATCATTTTCGGCGGGCGCGGGATAGGTCCAGAGCCGCGCCTTGTCACGGCGCCATTCCGTCGCGAGATCCAGCGGATTTCCGCCGCGTGATTCGAATCGCAGCGCGCCGCTGGCGCCCGTGTCCCACTGCCGGGCGCCTGCCCCGGCCCAGCGCGCGACCACCGTATCCCTGGGAAATCCCCAGCGGTTGAAGAACCCGGTGGAATGCGCCACCAGGCGCGGGCGCACGGCCTCCACGAAACCTCTCGAAGAGGAGCTTGAGCTGCCGTGATGGGGTGAAAGGACCAGGTCGAACGGCCCGTCAAGGGCCCTGTCGACCAGTCGGGACTCGCCGGCGGATTCCAGGTCGCCCGGCAGCAGCACCCGCACGCCCGGGGCCTCGACGACCAGGACGCAGGAATCGTCGTTGCCGCGCGATCCCGCGCCCGGATCGGGGTTCAGCGCCAGGAACCGCACCGCGCCGGCCACCCACTGCACTCCGGTAACGCAGCGCCGGTAGCGGTCCGGTTCCAGTCCGTAAAGGGCCGGGGCGATCAATTCCGCCTCGGGATGGGCGCGCAGGACGCTCGCCGCTCCGCCCGCATGGTCGCTGTCGCCGTGCGAGACCACCAGCGCATCCAGGCGCCGCACGCCCAGCGAGCCTATGGCGGGCAGGACTACGCTGTCGCCCGCGTCGCTGGAGGAATACCGGGGACCGGCGTCGTAAAGCAGGTTGTATTCGGGCGCCTGCACCAGTACGGCGAGGCCCTGGCCCACATCCAGCACGGTGACCGCCAGTTCGGTCTGGTCGGGATTCCGGTCCAGGCCCAGAACTGCCGGAACAAGCAGCAGCGGCGCAGCCCAGCGTGCCGGGACCGGCCTGGGAGCCAGCAGCCAGACGACGCCGGCAACGGCCAGGACTGCGGGCAGCAATCCGAAATCCGGCGGCGACCATGCGGCCATTTCGAGAACGGAGAGTTGCGACAGCATCGACATCACGGCCGCGAGAAGGCCGGCGCCGTTGTCCAGCAGGAATACGCCGCCGGCAGGCCAGACGACGGTCAACAGCAACGCCGCCAGCAGTCCCGGCACGATCAGCAGGGAAAAGAGCGGAATCGCGATGAGATTGATGGCCGCCCCGATCAACGAAACCTCGCCGAAAAAGACCAGGACCAGCGGCGCCAGTCCCAGGGAAATGCGCCACTGGGCCACGGCCAGCCGGCGTACCCGGGAGGACGCGATTGAAGCACCCTGCCCGCCGGAACCGGCAACCGGTTCGCGCAGGGCGAGCACGCTGAGCGCCAGAAGCGCCACGGCGCCGAAACTCAACCAGAACCCGGGCGAAAGCACGGCAAACGGATCGGGCACGAGGACCACGAGCAGGGCTGCGCCCAGGGCCGCCCCGAGTCCACCGTAGCGGCGAATCCGGGCGAACACGAGAACGGCCGTAATCATCGCAAGGCTGCGCAGAGTGGAGACCGCAAAGCCGGCCAGCGCCGCATAGCTCAGGGCCGCCAGGAACGACATCCCGGCGGCCGCATGGCGCGCCCTGATCCCGCCCGGCAAGCGCTGGACAATGCGGCCCAGGGCGGAACCCACAAGCCAGGCGAACCAGGCCACGACACCCACGTGCAGGCCCGATATCGCAAACAGGTGCGCGGTGCCCGTCCGCCGCAGGGCCTCCCAGTCCCCATCGGTCAGCAAATGCCGCGCTCCGGTGGTCAGGGCAACGACGTAGGGCAGTCCGGGACTGCCGTCCAGCCAGGCCCGCACTCGTTCCACGAGGCCGGCCCGGGCGCACAGCAGCCGCGGGCCCGCTTCGCAGCCGGCCAGGCGTTTCGGCGCGAGCTCATCGCGCACATAGCCTGTTGCGCTCAGGTTCTCGCGAAACGCCCATTGCTCGAAATCGAACCCCCCCGGGTTGAACAGCCCCCTGGGAGCGCGCAAGCGCAGCTTGAAGCGCCAGGTTTCGCCGGCCCGGGGCGGCTCGAGGCATTCGTACCAGGTCACCAGGATGCGCTCGAGCCGCGGCCCCGGATCGGCTATTTCGCCGACCCGGACCCGGAAACGGCAGGTCCCGGCGGCGACGCTCGGAAAGTCGTCGATCACCCCGGTCACGATCCGGTCCACGCGGCCGGCGGAGTCCGGCATGCGCTGCTCCAGCCGCATCGCGCCCAGACAAAGGGCGACGGCGGCGCCCAGCACTGCAACGCCGATGAGCCTGCCGCGCATGACCCATGCGGTCAGCGCCGCGATGGCCAGAATGACGGCGAAGAGATACGGATCGGGAGGCGGCGGAAGGACCAGGAATGCCAGGCAGACGCCGGCCAGCCATGCCATGCCCAGCCGCAACATCAGCAGCCGGGAACGGTCTTCAGTTGCCCGCTTCGGCCAGGCGGCCGTCGCGCAGGGCGAGGACCCGGTCCATGCGCCGGGCGCGCTTCAGGTCATGGGTCACCACGACCAGCGCGGTCCCGGTGTCCCGATTCAGCTTCAGCAGGAGCTCGAACACCTGTTCGCCGGACTCGGGATCCAGGTTTCCGGTCGGTTCGTCGGCGAGCACGACCGACGGTCGGGTGATCAGCGCGCGCGCCACGGCCACGCGCTGACGTTCGCCGCCCGAGAGTTTGGCCGGACGATGCGTGAGCCGCTCGCCCAGCCCCACCTGCTCGAGCAGCTCGCGTGCGTTCGCCAACGCCTCGGACGTGTCGGACCGACGGATCAGCAGCGGCATCGCGACGTTCTCCACGGCGCTGAACTCCGGCAGCAGGTGATGAAACTGGTAAACGAAACCGATGTGGCGGTTGCGCCGGCTTCCGCGTTCCGCGGGCCTCATCGCGCTGAAATTCCTGCCGTTCAGCTCGACCCAGCCGCGCGTGGGCGTGTCCAGGCCGCCGAGCAACTGAAGCAGCGTCGTCTTCCCGGAACCCGAGGCGCCCACGACCGCCAGGCGCTCGCCGGCGGCAATCTCGAGGTCCACGCCGCGCAGCACTTCAAGGACCCGGCGTTGCTCGCGAAAATGCCTGACCAGCCCGTGGCAGGACAGGGGCGGTGCGTGGCTTTCGGACTTCGCGTCGTTCACGTCAGGAGTCCAGGCGGGTGGCCCTGGCCGGGTCGGTGCGGGCCGCGCGCAGCGCGGGATAGACGGTTGCGATCAGGGACAACAGCAGCGCCAGCGCGCACACCGCGGCGACTTCGGGAACCAGGATGCGGCTGGGCATTTCATCCAGGCTGTAGCCCGGGCTGACGATGCTGGTTTCAAGGAACCGTTCGACGGCCGAAGTCAGCGGCCCGGCCCACACGGCCAGCGGGATCCCCACGGCGAGCCCGAGCACGATGCCGAGCAAACCCGCAAAACCCCCGTGCCCGGCGAAAACCGCCATGACCGAGCGGGGCGTGGATCCGAGCGTCCTCAGGATGCCGATGTCCGGGGTTTTCTCGCGCACGATCATGACCAGGCTGGAAACAATGTTGAAAGCGGCGATCGCCGCAAGAAGCGTCAGAATGATAATGGTTATGCGCTTGGTCATGGCGATGGAATAGAAAAAACTGGCGTGTTCCCAGGTCCAGTAGCGGACGAACAGATTCCCGGCCCTTTCGCCCGCGATTTCCGGCATCGCCGTTTCCACCCGCCAGGGGTCTTTGAGCATCACCCGCAGCCCGCTGGCGGCCTCGTCCAGGCCGAAAAGCCGGCGCGCATCCTCGTAGTGCATCCAGGCAAGCGAGCGGTCGAAGTCGTTCATTCCGGCGTGAAAGACGCCCGCCACTTCAAGGCGGCGCATGCGCGGCGCGATCCCCGCCGGGGTGCTCCAGCCCTGCGGCACCTGCAGCAGGACATCGTCGCCCACCCCCACATCCAGGCGCCTCGCCAGCTCGCTGCCCAGCACGATCCGCCACGAACCGGCCGCAAGCGTCTCAAGCGTCGTATCCACGGCGAGAGCGCCCAGAGCGCGGAAGGCGGCTTCATCGGGCGAAAAACCCAATAACTGAACGCCCGCAACGGCATCCGGCGCGCTCAGCACGCCCTGCCCATCGATATACGGCGCCGCCGACTCGACCTCCGGGTGCATCAGGGCGGCGGCGCGCAGTTCGCGCCATTCGACCAATTCACCGGCGGGGCCGTGAAAGCTGCCGTGGGCCAGCACGCTGAGTATTCGCTCGCGCACGACCTGGTCGAAACCGTTCATGACCGACAGCACGACCACCAGCAGGGCCACCGCGGTCGCGACTCCCAGCATCGAGAGCATCGATACCAGCGAAACGAACCCCCCGCGGCGGTTCGCCCTGAGCTGCGCCGACGCCATCCAGAGCTCGAAGAATCGCATAGTGGAAACCAGGGCCCTTGGCTACTCGTAGCGAAGGATGCCGGCCGGGTCCACCCGCGCCGCCTGCCGCGCGGGGTACCAGGACGCCAGCGTCGACAGCAGCAGCGCCAGCCCGGTCACCGTAATGACGAGCGTCGCGGTCAATTCGTAAGGCACTCCGGTGAGATAGAAGGACTCCGCCGGCAGGAAGTCGAACCCGAAGACGTTTTCGAGGAACTGCATCGCGGCGTCCACGTTCAGCGTCAGCCAGATGCCCAGCGCGCCTCCCAGGCCCACCCCGACGATTCCCGCCAACAGGCCCTGCAGCGAGAAAACCGCCATGATGGTGGGCGTTCGGGCTCCGAGGGTGGCCAGGATGGCGATCTCGCTGCGGCGCTCGTTGACCGACATGACCAGCGTTGCAACGATGTTGAACGCGGCCACCGCGATGATCGTGAACAGCAGCGCACCCATGGCCAGGCGTTCCAGTTCCACCGTCCGGAACAGCGCCTCATGCTGCTGCATCCAGGAACGCGTCGTCAGGCCTTCGGCCCCGACCCGTTCGGAGCCTGCCGCCCAGGCTTCCACCACGGCCGGCGTTTCATACGGATCGTTGCCGCTGACCTGCAGCGCGCTTACCCGGCCTGCAAGGCCGGCGAGCTCCGATACGATCGGCAGACCTGCCAGCGCCAGGCTGCTGTCCGGACCGGCGTTGCCCGCGACGAATACCGCGCTGACCGGAAGGTCCCGCAGGCTTGGCGCAGCTCCGTTGGGCCGGGGGATCAGCACCCGGACGGTGTCGCCCACGCGCACGCCCAGCGTGTCCGCGAGGTAGCGTCCGATCGCCAGCCCACCGGCTTTGGCGTGCAGATCGGCGAAAGATCCCGCAATGACGGACCGGCCGTACGGCGCCGCCTGCATGGCGGGATCGGAGGCTATTCCCAACAACTGCACGCCGGCATAGCGCCGCCTGGAGACCAGCAGGGCCTCCAGTTCCACCACCGGACCGACCCGCCGGACCCCGGGCAATGCCGCCAGTTCTTCCGCGGTTGTGCGCCATTCGCCCAGCCCGTCTTCGGCGAGCACGCTCACCTGGGCGTCAAATCGGAGCAGCCGTTCGCGCAGTTCCGCGGCGAAGCCGTCCATTACCGAAATCACGACGATCAACGAGGCCACTCCCAGGGCCAGACCAATGACGGAGGCCAGGCCGATAAAGGAAACGAAGCGGTTGCGCGTGGGCGCACGCAGGTATCGCCAGGCGATGGCAAGCGCTAGGGGCCGGATCATCGCGCCATTGTCCCACGAACCGCTTGTGCTCCCCCGCAGGTGTTCGCCTTCATAATGCGCGCCGTATGAAGGACGAACGGGCCCCCGCTGCGGCTTCGTCGGCAATCCGGCCGATTGTCTGGCCGGATGGGCGCGCTGCGGAACTCAGGCTGCACGGCGTCAGCGCAGGCGCGGCGCCGCTGGTCTGCGCGGGCCTGATTGACGCCGGCGCTTCGCCATGCGTCCTGATCGTCACGCCCGAGCCGGGACGCGTGGAGCAGTTCATGCAGCAGGCGGCGTGGTTGCGCGGGGCTGGCGAGGGCATGGCATTCCTGCCCGATCGGGAAACGCTCCCCTACGACCTGTTCAGCCCGCATCCCGAAATCACGTCGCGGCGCCTGGAAACGCTGTCCGGCCTGCTGGCTCACGAGGCTCCTCGAACGGCGCGGGCGCTGTTCGTCGCGGCGCCCACGCTGCTGGACCGCCTGCCGCCGCGCGCGCAGCTTCGCCAGTGGCTGGGGGTCAGTTGCCGTACGGGGCAGGAACTGGATCCCGAAGACCTTCGGAGGAGACTCGACGAAGCGGCCTATCTTCGGGTGCCGCTGGTCAATGAGCCGGGAGAATATGCCGTCCGCGGCGCGCTGCTGGACATTTTTCCCAGCGGCTCCCCGGCGCCGGTCCGGATCGAGTTCTTTGACCGGGAGGTCGAATCCATCCGGCGGTTCAGCCCAGCCTCGCAACGCAGCACCGGAAAACTGGATTCGTTCAGCCTCCTGCCGGCGCGCGAACTGCCGCTGGATTCGGACAGCATCGACGCCTTCCGGGAACGATTCCGGCGGCGGTTCCCGCAAAATCCGGCGCGGGCGGAGGTTTTCCGGAAACTGGGCGAGGGCGTGGCGCCGCAGGGAGCGGAGAATTACCTGCCGCTGTTCTTCGAGCGAACCGAAACCCTCTGGGACTACCTTCCGGCCGACAGCGCGGTCGTTCTTCTCCCGGGCGTTGCAAGCGCCCTGGAATCCGAGTGGGAAGCCATAGTGGACCGCTACCGGCAGCGGGACGGCGACCTGGAACAGCCCTGCCTGCCGCCGGAAGAACTCTTCGCGCCTCCGTACCTGCACAGGGCCGCCGTGGCGGGCCTGCGCAGCATCGACTGCCGGCCCGAGTCACTGGCGGACATTGCGGTTCAGGCCAGCGCGCAGGACATCGGGGCGCGGCCGGCGCCGATGGTGCCGCTGACCCGCAGTGACGAGCACACTTCACTGGAAGCCTACGCGCAAGCGCCCGGCCGGCGCATCCTGCTGGCCGCGGAAACCGCCGGTCAGCGCGAACTGGTTCGCGAGTTGCTGCGCGGCAGGCAGCTCAAGGCGCGGGACGTCGCTTCCTGGAGGGATTTCCTGGCCTCCAGCGCACCGCTGTGCCTGGCCGAGAGCCCGCTGGATCACGGAATCGTGCTCGACGACAAGCTGACCGTGCTCACCGAGCGCGAACTGTTCGGCCGGCAACGTCCGCTTACCCGGCGCCGACGGCGGGGGCAGCCGCCGCCGGAAGCCATTCTGCAAAGCCTGGCCGACCTTGTCCCGGGAGCGCCCGTGGTGCATGAGGACCACGGCATCGGCCGTTACGAGGGATTGCAGCACATGGACGCGGGAGGCGCGCCGGCCGAGTTCATGCAAGTGCAGTACGCGGGCGGCGACCGCCTCTACGTTCCCGTGTCCGACATGCAACTCATTACCCGCTATACCGGCGGAAGCCCCGAGCACGCTCCTCTGCATCGGCTGGGCTCGGACGCCTGGGACCGGATCAAGCGGCGGGCGGAACGCCAGTTGCGGGACGTCGCCGCCGAACTGCTGCAACTGCAGGCACAGCGGGCCGCGCGGACCATGCCGGCCATCGAGGCTACGCCGGCGGAGATGAGCGCATTCACGGCCCGCTTCCCCTACCGGCTGACGCACGACCAGGAACGCGCCGTGGAGCAGGTGCTCGACGACCTGGCCGCCGGCCGGCCGATGGATCGGCTGATCTGCGGAGACGTGGGCTTCGGCAAGACCGAGGTGGCGCTGCGCGCAGCCTTCGCGGCCGTATTCCAGGGTCACCAGGTGGCGGTCCTGGCGCCGACCACGCTGCTGGTCGAGCAGCATTACCGCGTATTCAGCGACCGTTTCGCCGATTGGCCCGTCCGGGTCGAGATGCTGACCCGCTTCGGCGCCGGGCGGAAGAACGAGGAGGTGCGGGAGCGGCTTGTCGACGGGCGTGCGGACATCGTTGTCGGCTCCCACGGCCTATTGAACGCCAAGGTGCGCTTCAAGCGTCCGGGGTTGCTGGTGGTTGACGAGGAGCACCGCTTCGGCGTGCGCCAGAAGGAACGCATCAAGAGCCTGCGGGCCGGCCTGCACGTACTGACGCTCACGGCCACGCCCATTCCCCGGACGCTGAACATGTCCCTGGGCGGCCTGCGCGATCTGTCGCTGATCACGACGCCGCCGCCCGCGCGCATGGCGGTCAGGACCTTCGTCACGCCATGGCGCAACAGCCTGATCCGCGAGGCCTGCGGGCGGGAACTGCGCCGCGGGGGCGCCGTTTTCTTCGTTCACAACCGGGTCAGGGACATCGACCGTATCGCGCGCGAACTGCAAACGCTGCTCGGCGACGTGCGGCTGGAAGTGGCCCACGGCCAACTGCCGGACGCGGAACTCCAGCGCGTGATGACCGACTTCTATCACCGCCGCTTCGACGTGCTGGTGTGCACCACCATCATCGAAAGCGGACTGGACATTCCCCACGCCAACACCATGCTGATCAACCGCGCGGACCGGCTGGGACTCGCCCAGTTGCACCAGTTGCGCGGCCGGGTCGGGCGATCCCATCACCAGGCCTACGCCTACCTGATCCGCCCGCACGAAAAGGAGATGACCGCCGACGCCCACAAGCGCCTGGAAGCGATTGAGGCGGCCGGCGAACTCGGCGCCGGGTTCCTGCTCGCGACCCACGACCTGGAGATCCGGGGCGCCGGAGAACTGCTGGGCGAAGAGCAGTCGGGGCAGATACAGCAGATCGGCTTCAGCCTCTACAACGACATGCTGAGCCGGGCCGTGCAGGAGCTGCGAGACAGCCCCGCCGAGCGCCCGGGTGTCGCGGCCCAGCCGCGCGCGGACGTCGAGTTGAATCTGGGCGCCCTGCTGCCCGAGGACTACATGCCCGACGTCAACCAGCGCCTGAGCTGGTACAAGCGCGTTTCCACCGCCGCGGACGCATCAAGCCTGAACGCGCTCATGGTCGAACTGGTGGACCGCTTCGGCCCGGCCCCCGATCAGGCGCTGAACCTGTTCCGGCAGGCGCGAATCCAGCAGCGCATGCGGGAGTTGGGCATACGGGTGCTGCAGGCCGGGGACCGCGGCGGCGAGGCGGAGTTCTACAACGATACGCCGGTGGACCCCCTGCATCTCGCGGCACTGGCCCGGCGGCAGCCGGAGGAATATGCCTTGCGGCCCCGCGGCGCGCTCAGGTTCCGGGCTGATCTGTCCCGGCCCGAGCAGCGGTTCCGCTACGTGGAGCGCCTGCTTGCATCGCTCGAAGAGTCGCACCGGTCCGAAACCGTACACTAGTGCCGTGACCCGTCTCCCGCCGCGTAGATTCCCTGCCCTGCCGCTCCTGGCGCTGGTTCACTTCGTGGCGTGCGGCCTTCTTGCCGGACCCGTGCTGGCGCAGGATGGCGACTTCCGGGTCGCCCTGGAGATGATCGTTTTCCTGCAGCTGGCACCGGAGGAAAGCACCGAGGACCTCACGCATGCGTCGCCGGATCTGCCGCCTCCCGGGGTCTGGCCCGCGCCCCTGGAACTGCCGGACTCGGATCCCGCGACGCCCCGACCGCCGGCCGGCCTTCTGGCGCTGACCCGCGCGCAGTTCGCGCTGGACGGCATCTGGTTGTCGATGCGCCGCAGCGCCGGGTACCGGCCACTGGCGCACTTTGCCTGGGCCATGCCGGCGCAGTGGACGGGCGAACCGATACCGTTACGGTTGTCCACGCTTGCGGCCGGGCCGCTGCCCTTCAGCGGGCTGGCGTCACTGGAAGAGGAACGGTTCGTGCACCTCGAGCTCGACCTGCGCATGCCCGCGGATGAAGAGGGCGGCGGCGAGTATCGAATCCGGGAACGCCGTCGCCTGCTGCTGGGAGAAGTCCACTACGTCGACCATCCCCGGTTCGGCGTCATCGCGCGCCTGTTCCGTTATCGTCCACGCCCGGAAGCAGATGACTGAGCGCTGACCGCTTCTTTCGACGCTTCGATTCCGCGCGTTTGTGTGCCTCCCTCTCGTTGGAGACGCCATCCCTGGCTCGATTCTCGCTATCCCTGCTTGTCTGTTTGAATAGGGCCACCCTCGGCGCCCTTGGGCGTCCGAGGG
>WTGP01000048.1 GCA_011523505.1 Gammaproteobacteria bacterium | reverse complement strand
CGCGAAGACGATGCTGGTGGTGGACGAATCCTCGCTCGCCTCCAGCGAGCAAATGAAGAACCTCCTGCGCATCGCGACCGCGCTCCGACTTCCGCGCGTGGTGCTGGTCGGCGACGAGAAGCAGCTCGGCGCGGTCGAGGCGGGCAAGCCCTTCGAGCAACTGAAGGCCGCCGGGATGCAGACCGCCGTGATGGACGACATCGTTCGTCAGCGCGATGCGGAACTGAAAGCGGCGGTCAGGGCGAGCCTCACCGGCGACGTGAAGACCGCCTTCGCGAAGCTCGGCGACAACATCCGGCAAGTCGAGTATGGCGAAGTCGGAGCCGAGACCGCGCGGCGCTGGCTCAACCTGCCGCGCGATCTGCGCGACGGGACGGGGGTAATCGCGCCGACGCGGGCGCTGCGCGACAGCATCAACGCCACGATCCGCGGGGGCCTGGTCGCCGAAGGCGCGATCTCGGGGCCGGCAAGGCAGGGCGAGAAGCTGGTCGCGCGCGATCTCACCCGCGCACAGATGGCCCGCGCCTCCACCTACAGCATCGGCGACACGGTGATCTTCACCCGCCCCTACAAGACACTCGGGGTGGAGAAGGGCGACGAGCGACGGGTCGCGCGCTTCATTCACAACGGCCATACCGTCATCCTCGCCGACGCCAAAGGCACCGAGACCGAGTGGAAGCCCTACATGATCGCGGGCGCCAAGGGCGGGGTGGAGGTCTTCAGGACCGAGGCGATGGAGCTTCGCCGGGGCGACCGGGTGCGCTTCACGCGCAACGATCCGGCGTCAGAGCTCACCAACGGCGAGACCGCGACGGTGGAAGCCGTCGGCCGGGACGGCGTTCGCTTCCGTCTGGAGAACGGTTCGCTGGCCACGCTGTGGCAGAACGACCCGCAACTCCGGCATATCGACCGCGCCTTCGCCGCGACGGTCCACGCCTTCCAGGGCCGCACGGTGGACCGGATCGTCGCGGCGCTGCCCGCCGGCAACCCGAAGCTGACCGATCAGCGCGCCTTCTATGTGGCGATCTCGCGGGCGCGGGATACCGCCATGCTGGTCACGGACGATGCCCACAAGCTCGCCGATCAGCTCGAACGGGCGACGGGCGAGCGTCTCGCGGCCCTCGATGCGACCGCGAAACAGGCCGCATGGGAGACCGTGTTCGAGCGCGGCGCGGGTCCCGACAGGGGCGGCGATCACCTGACACGCGCTCCTGACACGATGGATAAGGGTCTCGAACCGGACCGCCAGGACGGTCGGAGGCATCCTTCCCGCGATGGAATCGAGCGTGAATCGGCTCGCGAACGCGAGCGCGAGCATCGGATCGAGCGCGAAGCCGACCGGGATCGCGACGGAAAATCGCGCGACCGGAGCGCCGGACACGAGAGTGCCGGTCAGGATTCCGGCAAGCTGGATCGCGGAATCGACCGCGGCGGCGAGCGCCAGCAGCGCGCGGCTCGCCAATCCGAACAGGAAAAGGCCGTCGAGCCGAAGCAGAAGTCGCGCGATTTCGACATGGGGCTGTAGCCTCCCCTCTCCCTTTCCGGCCAACACGACACCGGCGACGGCCCCGGACTCCGTCGCGAGGCGCGCCCGTCATGGCCGCCGAATTGCTCGAAACCGGACAGTCGGCGCCAGTGGCGGCCGTGCGGTGACGGGGCCGGCCTCCCGTGTCCTGGGGCGGTCAGCAGGCGCCTCGGCGGTCTTGGGAAAGTCGTATTCTCCGGGTGCTACGGCGTGGACCGCCCGTGTAACGGGCCGGGAACCGCGAGAACGCGAAATTCCCCGGAGAACCGCGCCGGCAGCCTCCAACCCATTGAAATCGCGGCATGTGTTTGAAGCGCATTGCGCCGTGTTGCGCCGGTGGTTCCCGAGAGCACACGCCTTTTCCATGAGCCGTTTGGCCGCGCCTGACAGCGACAGGCCACGGGTGGCTACGCCTGGCAGCGAATTTCCGGGGCCTACAGCCCGCTGTGTCGGGTGTGAGAACCTTAACTCGCGTCAGCGAGTCCATGCGGAATCGGCGTTCAGCCACGATGTCGGGGAACGATAGCGGGGCCGCTCTGACAGGCAAAGCTGCCGTGGCGAGTGAACGGGGCGGGGAGCTCGAAGCATGGGCTGCCGCGACGAGGCCGGTGCACCGGGACATGCACGGGGTTCGACACGGCATCCGGCTGCACTGTCGGCGCCTCTGCCGCGAGCGGTGACGGGATCGTCCCGCACCGGGCTCCGCATCGCTGCGGGACGATGTGCAGACGATGCCGACGGTTCCGCCGCTCGTGCCGTCGGCGACCGTGACGGGGAGCGTGCGGTGCCGGGCGATGGCGTCGCAGCCGCCGCGAACGTGATCGCCTTGCGTTCCCGCCGGGCTCGGCTTACGGTACGCGAAACTGGGACAGGCAACGCTTGGCAGACTTGTGCGTTGCGCGCGTGCGGCAGGTCGGGCGACAGGTATGAGGACGATGCGATGAACATGGTGAGCGAAGCGCGGACGATGGTCCTCCGGTTGGGGTCGCTGCTGGGGCGTGCCTGCGGCGCGTCGCACG
>WTGP01000044.1 GCA_011523505.1 Gammaproteobacteria bacterium | reverse complement strand
GCAATACATTTGTATAAACAATATTTTTAAAAAATATTATTGCAAAAAGCAACTGCTTGTCAAGGGGGATAAGATGGTAGGCCACAAAAGCAGAAGACCCACAGCAATAAAGTACCTTGTTTACGGACAACGTATCCATGGTTTGCGAGGCCGTATTATGGAAGGATCGGACTGTAAGCGGACGTCCGAAAAATTTCTAGGCGGAGTCCGAATGATCACCGTTTGGGACCACTTTTAAACGGACATACGTATTTTACTCCGTATCAAACACCGTGTTTAGTCAGGCCTGGTCCGTTCAAAATGCAGTATATTACTCCGTTTGGTCCGTGCAGACGCTCAGGTTACGCCCCTACATTCCTTCCTCTTCACGTGATCACATTCCATTGCAATACATTTGTATAAACAATATTTTTAAAAAATATTATTGCAAAAAGCAACTGTAGCTACAGAAAAATGTTTGTATCTCTGTACTCTTTCTGGGCACACCACTACACATCACACCACACCACACTAAGTCCTGTAAATTATATGAAGATAAATATTTGTGTGAAAACTTTTTTAGAAACTAACCGTTGCAAGTGAATGAATAATTCCTTGTCATATAACTCTTGTTGCACTGTGTAGGGGAGACAGCTTCTGAAGAGTCGAGTTTGAAACAGGAAGCATTGCCTAAGACATCAATGTGCTGGGCATATTGTTGCATCCCATTGAAGCTGTATAAATTATACATAGTTATAAACAGTCGTACACAACATTTTAAATACTAACCATCTTAAGCCTAACGATCTTTTGTAACCCCTAATATATCTTTAGTCTCATAGGAATATCATTGCACTGCATTTCAATGTACCACATCACCTCCGATTGAAGTTCTGCAGATTTTAAGTGAATAAATAATGGTACACAACATTTTAGATACTAACCGTGTTTGAAGACTAATGCTCTCCTTAATTCTTTATCATGTAACTTGCACAATGCTAAATTTTCAAAACAATCAGGCTATTTAAGCAATCAGTTAACATTAAAAACAAACCTTAAATTTAATAGTCAAACTATCCATAGCAGTATGCTTTGAAAATCTGTAATAATTCATTTTAACATTTCTCTGCATGTTAAAAAACATCAGACATACTTGCAAAAACTTGCAGGCATCTTTCAAGATTCACTCAGCAAGGAGAAACAATGGAGATAATCCTATAAAAATATTTGCTTGAATTATCAATAAAAAAACAAATAACAAACCTCTTGATAAAAATGAACTTTCTACAGTTTATCCGAATGACCATGATTCCTCATTAAGCGTTGCCCAGATTAAATGAATTGCTTGTACAACAGTACTTCCAATACAGCTGAAAGACTCAGCATCAATAACATGAGTTCAGTATACTTTCATCATATTTAGCATCTTGGCTGCAGTTGTACAACAGTGATCATTACCTAATGGTAAAGAAATACAAAGAATGATGACAGTAAAGCAGATAAATGCTAATTGAATGCCTTAAGGTATAAAAGAAACATGCAGAAACAGACATTTGCCAGGCCGCCATTTTGTCAAAGCAGCCGATGAATGATTGATCCTAATATCACATCTAGTAAAGCGCTATGAATGTCTGACAGAACACACAGTGTTATAGTAACTGCAGTTTAACATTGAGGACAGGTGATTTATAAACTTAAAAGATCTGTCACTAACCTGACGCCACGATGTGGTTTGTGTATACCCTTCTGACTCTGACCTCGATCTGACATACATCGACAAAAAAGTACAACAAATAGAAGCGGAGCAGATCTACAAGTATACCATCGCTACACATCAATCTGTCATTTCCTAGGCCATTTCATAACACAAACACGCATGCTCAAGTGCTTGATTACAGTGCGCACTTAATAAATTTTGAATAATTACAAATTACGCGCCAGCCGCTTATCGATGTTTCGATTATAAGGGACATCGATAAGCGGCTGGCGCGTAATTTGGTCTGGCCACGCGAGACTAGTAGCTATAACGAGTAGACCTACTGTACGTATTCACGGGAGGGGCATTTCTGATTTCCTTACTACAAATTCCCAGTATGGCAGGCCTATGGCTTAGTGTACGGCGTACATAGTTCCAGGCCAAACCTCCTTTTAGCGCAGGGTGTTAGTATAAGCGCCTGCACTTGTAGGGTGGTAGCACTACACCGTAGATAGAATAAACGTCATGATATGCACTGTGCGACTGTATATACGTAAAGTCGTAAACACTAACAGCTAATTCAACTTCCATACTCCACTATAAAATTATTAGATAAAACGGAGTCCGTTTTATACCGTATTGTTAAGTCGGTATTTGAACGGACACCGAATCTTATTAAGTCCGTATATAGTCCGTTTCATACAAATTTACGTACTCCGTTCCACTCCGTATACATGAAGCATATTCCCTGTGATCAACCAAGGCCAAGATATCATTTACCAAAATCCTCTTAGCTGCTTGAATGACAATAATTTATTGTGTATTCTCACAACTATGATTGGCTTTGTCACTTGGCCACCTTTTTTGTACCA
>WTGP01000025.1 GCA_011523505.1 Gammaproteobacteria bacterium | reverse complement strand
TTGCATGCCATCAGCCGCGGCTTCGAGATGGGTTTAAAGGCTGACTGTGTGGTGGCTTGCAAGTTGGAGGATGCCTGGGAGCGGCCCTTAAGTGAGTGGCGCGCGGAGCTCAAGCTGCCGCAGTCGCCGGCATAAAAAAGGCGGGTTTCCCAGGCCCGCCTCATCGCCCACTTGTCGGAGTACCAAAGGTTCGACGCTCCCTTGGTGCACCCGTTATGACGAGGCTGAAAGGAAAAAACAGTCGTGATGAATACCTACTAGGACCGCTTCACACAGCGGCACCTGGTTGAAACACCTACCCCGCAGCCGAGCCACGTTGATGTTGTCGGGACGTGGTGTGCGGTGAATCATCCCTCGGTTGATCTGAGCATGGCGATTCAAATCTCCATGGCTCCGGCATTTCTGTTGGTGGCGATTAGCAATCTGATCAATGGGATCACGGCAACGCGCCAACGCATCATTGATCGCTACCGGGAGCTCTCAGCAGAGAACAGGGATGTCCTGATCCCCACTGATGAGGTGGAGTATGAAAAAAGTGTGCTTCGCCATCGGGTGTCGTTATCGACCCGAGCCATCACCTTGCTCACCAGCGCCACGATGTTGATCGCGCTGGTGATTTTCATCATCTTTATCAGCTTGGTGAGTCCAGAGATTGATCTCACCTTGACCTTGGCCCCTTTGTTTGCCTTGGCGATGTTGAGTGTGATCGTGGCCAGTGTGTTTTCTCTTCGGCAGTTGCGTGTGTCATCCCAGCAGCTGCGCCGCATTGGCCTTTCGGCTTAGGCCTTGCAAAGCGCCCGGATGTGGGCGATGGCGATTTTGCGCTCCGCGTTGGTGCGTGGCTCATGGGGAAGGCTGAAAAAGTGATGGGGCCCGATGAACAACACGCCGCCTTGCGTTTGCACCACTTCAAAGCGCCACGCCGCCAACAGCTTTTGGTAAGTGGTCTCTGACATCTCTTCATGGTTGCCCCATTTCTCCATCAGCACCTGAAGCGGCAGATCAAGGTTGCGTGAAAAGCCCCTGAGGGAAGGGGTGAATCTGGGCTTTTCCGCTACTTCAAGAAAAAATCTTTTGCGCAACGATGGTGTGGGGTGGACACGTCATCACCCCCTTTTCCATTCCATGACAGCTCAACAGCCATGAGCTGAATCCTTGGCTGATGCCGTGATGATGGGGTTGTGGGACCGCTTCATTGCCCCATTTGCATTGGCCTGGGTCTGATCAGCATGACCCGTGTTTTGGCTTGGCTGCGTTTGTGGCAGCTGGTGGCTCAGGAGTAGTAGCGGCCGATTGACTTATTCACCAGCTCGGGTTTGAGGCCCAGGTTGTTGGCGATCTGGCGTTGCGACATGCCAAAGGCCCGCAATCGTGCAATCCGCTTGGTGTCGGGCTGGCCCAGCCGGTAGAGACGTGCCATGCGCGCGTAGATATCGCGGCGCCACAGGTTCTGGATCCAGCCCATGGGCGTTCAATGACAGCTCACAACTGAAGTGTGTGCAGCTGCGAGCAGATATTTCTCTGCCTTCAGGGTTTTTCCAGACCGGCCACATTGGTGCTGTCTTGGGGCTTGATGCGATGCGGTGTGTCCATGGCGTGGTGGCGTTGGCCTTGGTGGCGCTTCCGGCGTCGCTGGCCCGCGCTGATGGCATTCGCTTTCTGCCAGATGATGCGCAGATCGCTTGCCGCGCGATCTTGCCCCAGTGCTTCACGCAACAGGGTTGGCATCGCCTCTGCCAAAACGATCCAGCCATTGCCAAAGCGCATCAGCGGGCTTGCCGCCAAGCCGCCGATGGCCTCAAGGACGCGGTTGACTAGAAGCCGCTTGAGATCTTGCTCGCATGGGGCCAATCGCCGTTTCTGGTGCGTCCGGTAAGACCGGCTGGCGGATTGTTGATGAGGCTTTGCAGCGGGGGTTGGTGGTGCGAGCCATCGTGCGGCCCAACTCAACATTGCCGCCGCGGCTTGCGGAGGCGGAGCAACAGGGCCGTTTGGAGGTGTTCAGGTTGGAGCTCAGCACCGCTGAGGGGCTGCACCATGCCCTCAATGGCTGCTCAGCCCTGGTGATTGCCACCGGTGCACGCCCGTCGGTCAATTTGGCGGGGCCCCTGCAGGTGGATGCCTTTGGTGTGCGCTCTCAGCTCAGAGCCTGCACCGCTGTTGGTCTGTCTCGGGTGGTGTTAGTGAGTTCGCTCTGCGCTGGCCGCTGGCGGCACCCCCTCAATCTGTTTGGGCTGATCTTGGTTTGGAAGCGGCTTGGTGAGCGTTGGCTTGAGCAGAGTGGACTGGATTGGACGGTTGTGAGGCCAGGCGGCCTCAGTGAAGACGACAGCCGCACTGGGCAGGAAGGGGTGGTGTTTAGCGGGGCTGATCAACAGCAAAGCAGCAGCATTCCCAGAAGGCTGGTGGCGCAGGTGTGCCTGGATGCTTTGCAGGAGCCAGGAGCTTGCGGCCGCATCATTGAAATCACCAGTTCGGCGCAGCAGCCCCAGCAGCGGCTGGGTGATTGGTTGTTGGAATCAGCCTGAGCCGCTGGTTCGGAGTGTTTTTCCCTATGGCGAATCCATCAGAACGCTTTAGACCGGAATTAACCGGGAGAA
>WTGP01000050.1 GCA_011523505.1 Gammaproteobacteria bacterium | reverse complement strand
TGATTGTCGCGGCGCGACAAACAGGGGCCTGCGAGCCCTTGCTGATTGTCGCGCGGCGGCTTGATGGCAGGACGGAAGACGGCCCGCGGGACGGGGTCCAGCGGGCCGTGCTCGGTGTGCCTTCGACGGGTAGGTCAGTCCGAGCCGGAGTTTTTCTCTGTGGCGAAGTTTGCGGGCCTTCCGCGCTTTCGGCCTGTTTTTTCGAGGGCCGCGCGCCGTCTGTAGCTTTCGACGTTCATCTCGAGGATGGTGGCGTGGTGGACGAGGCGGTCGACGGCAGCCACCGCCGTTGTTTCGTCCGGGAAGACCTTGTTCCAGTCGCCGAAGGGCTGGTTTGCGGTGATCATCATGGAGCGTCGTTCGTATCGCACGGAGATGAGCTCGAAGAGGACGCTTGTCTCGGCCTGGTCCTTCTGGACATAGGCGATGTCGTCGAGGATCAGGAGGTGATAGCGGTCGAGCTTTGAGAGGAGGCTTTCGAGCGCGAGTTCGCGGCGGGCGACCTGCAGGCGCTGGACCAGGTCGGTGGTTCTGGTGAAGAGGACGCGGTATCCGTTCTCGACCAGGGCGAGGCCGATGGCCGAGGCGAGATGGCTTTTGCCGGCGCCTGGCGGTCCGAAGATCAGGCAGTTGGCGCCCTGGGTGAGCCATGCGTCTCCGGCGGCCAGAGCGTTGACCTGGGCCTTGGAGATCATGGGCACGGCGTTGAAGTCGAAGGAGGCGAGCGTCTTGCCGGGGAGCAGGCGCGCTTCCTGAAGGTGGCGCTGGATGCGCCTTCGGTCGCGTTCGGCGAGTTCGTGCTCGGCGAGCGCGGCGAGGAAGCGTGCTGCGGTCCATCCCTCCTTGTCGGAGCGCTCTGCGAAGGTCTGCCAGAGCTGCTTGATGGAGGGCAGGCGAAGCTCGGTGAGCATGAGCGAGAGCTTGACGGCGTCGACCTTGTTGGGGTCGGTCGCGGTGCTGTTGTCGGTATCGGTCATGCTGCGTCTCCCGAGGCCAGCAAGGCTCCGTAGTCGGCGAGCGGCGGCCTTGCGACATGGATGCCGGGCATCCGGTCGGTGCGGACCGCGAAGCGTGCCTTGAGAGCGTCGGGATCGGGCAGGCGGCCGGTCTTGAGGGCGCTGTGGATGGCGGCGGCCAGCTCGGCCTCGCAGTTCTCCTCATGGGCGAGCGCCAGGAGGGCGACCGTCAGCCGGCAGGCCTCACGTTCGCTGAGCCGCTCCAGGGCCCTCTCGAAGCAGCGCCGGTAGGCCTCGCGAGGGAACAGGGCGTCGCGGTAGATCAGGTGCAGCAGCGCCATCGGCTTCCTCTTCAGCGAGTGGATGACGTGGCGGTAGTTGACGACATGCTCGTTGGGACCGTGCTGGCGCGCCCGCCCGCGCGGCAGGGTGAGCTGGTGGGCGCCGCTGAGGAAGAGTTCGAGGCGGTCGTCGTAGAGGCGCACGCCGAGCCGGTGTCCGATCAGGCGCGAAGGCACGGTGTAGAAGACGCGGCGCAGGATGAAGCCCGAGGAGGAGGTGACCTGCACGCTGATCTCCTCGTAGTCGGTGGCGCGCACCGCCGGCAGGTCGCGCAGCAGGGCGCACTCGGCCTCGATGCGCTTGGCGCGGTGGGCATTGGCACGCCCGACGACCTGGGCAATGAAGGCGCGGTAGGCGTCGAGATCGTCGAAGTCGGTCGAGCCGCGCAGCGCCAGCGCATCGGCGATATCGCGCTTGAGGTGGCCGTGCGGCCCTTCGATCGCTCCGTTCTCATGCGCCGCGCCGCGGTTGTTGCGCGAGGCCGTCATGCCGTAATGCGCGCACAGCGCCCGGTAACGCTCGGTCATGTCCTCGGCTTCGTCCTTGCGCAGGTTGCGGAAGGCAGCGGACAGGCTGTCGGTGCGATGCTCGCGCGGCGCGCCGCCAAGGTGCCAGAGCGCGCCCTGGAGCCCCTCCGCGAGCGCGGTGAAGCTCTCGCCGCCCAGAACCACCCGGGCATGGGCGAAGCCCGACCAGGCCAGGCGGAAGTGGTAGAGCATGTGGTCGAGAGGCTGGCCGGCAACGCTCACCCCCAGGGACGACATGTGCGTGAAGTCCGACAGGCCCTGCCGGCCCGGTTCGTGCTTCTGCCGGAAGATCACCTCCTGCTCGGGGCCGTGCGCGGCGCGCCAGACGCGGATCCGGCGTTCCAGCGTGCGCCGCACGCCGGGGTCCAGGTCCGGATGGCGGCGCATCAGCTCCCGGAACACGCCGACCGGGCGGATGCCGGGGCTCGCTTCCAGGATCGGCACCACCTCGGCCTCGAAGATATCGACCAGCGGGTCCGGGCGCCGCCGACCGCGCGGCGCCGCGCTGCGCTCGGACAGAAACGGGTCACGGGCGTAGCGGTAGCCCGTCGCGCGGCTGAAGCCTGACTTCGCCGCCGCGATCTCGGTGTTGTGGGTCTTCTTCAGGGTCATGAACAGCCTCATCTGGCGATCGGTGATATGGCGGCCCGGCACCCCTGCGCTCTCCGACTGGCGAAAAGCTCAAGCATGGTCCCCGACCGACCCCAAACGCCACGAGGCCCCCTGGGGAGGGACGCAAAATTTTTTGCGCGACGGGGGCCGGAGACTCCGGTCGGGCTACGCCCTCCCTGCGTCTCCGGCCCCCGTCACCGTCTCACCCTGATCGTCGCTGAGTCTCACCTTGATCGACGCGCCGCA
>WTGP01000035.1 GCA_011523505.1 Gammaproteobacteria bacterium | reverse complement strand
AGTCACCCGATTGGGTGACAGTCACGGTCACCGACAAGGCGGATGCAGGAGCGGGGTTGGCGGTGATCGTGAAAGTGGCGTTCTGGCCTTCGGTGACGCCAGGTCCCGCGGTGATACCGACCTCGGGATCAAGGACCGGCGGCGGGGGAGGAGGCGGAGGAGGCGGGGGAGGAGGAGGCGGAGGTGGCTGATCATCGTCTGAGACAGCCACCGACGCCGCGCCCTGAGACGTGGACACCCTGTAGCCCTGGCCGACGTTCAGGGTGACGGTCACCGACCCGTCCGCCTCGTCAACACTGTCACCAACGGTGGCCACGGGATGGCTCACACTGCCGCCAGTAGGAACAGTCACCGTCTTGATCCCGGTTGAAACACCAAAGTCACCCGATTGGGTGACCACCACGCTCACCGACAACGGCGCAGCAGGGGCGGGACTCGCCGTGACAGTGAACACGGCACTGCCGCCCTCGATCACACCCGGACCCGCGGTGACGCTGACCACCGGGATGGACGGGGGCGGCGGCGGAGGTGGCTGATCATCGTCTGAGACAGCCACCGACGCCGCACCCTGAGACGTGGACACCGTATAGCCGATACCCGTGTTCACGGTGACAGTGACCGACCCGTCCGCCTCATCAGCGCTGTCGTTCACCGTCGCCACCGCATGCAGTACCGAACCGCCGGTGGGTATCGTCACCGTCCTCGTACCGGTCGACACCCCATAGTCACCGGTCTGCGCGACCGCCACGGTCACCGACAGCGGAGCAGAAGGCGCCGGGCTGGCCGTAATCGTGAACGAAGCGTTGCTGCCCTCGGTCACACCCGACCCGGCGGTCACACTGACCTCCGGGACCGGCGGCGGGGTTAACGGTTTGGCGCGGCACGCCTCCAGGCGGTCCAACTCCGCGTACACTTTCTGCCACAACACGTTGGGACCGTCACCCTGCCAGTTCGGCTCCTGCTTGTCCGGGCGGGCCTTGAGTTCCGCCACCGTATAGGTGTCCTCGCCCCGCATGGTGTTGTAGGAGCGGGTGAACATGTCCAACAGATCAGGACGGCCCCCACCCCACGGATCCTTGGTCTTGGCCTCCACCAGAACCAACAGGCCCGCGTCCGAGGTGACACACATCTTGGGTTTCGGAGGCGCATCATCATCGGAAACAACCACCGCCGCCGCGTTCTGCGTGGAGGAGACGGTATAACCGCTTCCCGCCTTCACAGTCACAGAAACCGACCCGTCCGCCTCGTCCATCTTGTCGTCAACCGTGGGTACCGTGATCTTCACCGAACCACCGGTGGGGACCGTCACCGTCCTCGAACCCGTAGAAACACCAAAATCACCCGACTGCGCGACCGACACACTCACCGACAACGGCGAAGCCGGAACCGGACCAGCCGTGACAGTGAACGAAGCGCTGCCACCCTCGGTTATGTCGTTACCGGCGGTGACGCTGACCTGCGGCACATCATCATCAGAAACAACCACCGTTGCGGAGTTCTGTGTGGAGGACACCGTATAGCCGCTGCCCGCGTTCACAGTCACAGTCACCGACCCGTCCGCCTCATCCACCCCATCATCCACCGTCGCCACCGTCAACTTCACCGACCCCGTAGTCGGAACCGTCACCGACCGCGAACCCGTCGACACACCAAAATCGCCGACCTGCGTGACAGTCACACTCACCGACAAGGGAGCAGACGGCGCCGGACTGGCCGACACCGTGAAAGAAGCGGTACCGCCCTCCGACACAGCAGACCCGGCAATGACACCGACCACCGGATCGGGATCCGGCGGGGGCAAGTCATCATCCGCCACACCCACCGACGCCACCCCCTGCGATGAAGAAACCGCATAACCACTGCCCGCGTTCAACGTGACAGTGATCGACCCGTCCGCCTCATCCACCACATCGTCAACCGTCGCCACCGTCAACTTCACCGACCCGCCCGTCGGAACCGTCACCGTCTTCGTGCCGGTTGCCACACCAAAATCACCCACCTGCGAAACAGTCACACTCACCGACAAAGGCGAAGCCGGAACCGGACTCGCAGAAACAGTAAAAGAAACGGTACCACCCTCCGACACAGCAGACCCCGCAGTGACACCGACCACCGGCACAGAATCAGGCTTTCGCAGCTTCGCGAGCTTCTTCACCACACCCAACACCTTCCGCCACCGCTCCCTCGGCGCACCCGCCTCCACACCCGCCGCATGCGCCTCCAACTCCGCAACAGAAAAACCACCCGCCTCACCCCGAACCGTCTTGAGCGCCCTCACCCAATTCGCCAACGCCCCCACATTGTTGGTCACATCCCGATGGCGAACAATCATCCCCCGGATCAGCTGCTCCACCTCCACCACCACCGGATCCACCACAGAACCACCATCATCATCCGACACCGCCACCGACGCCACACCCCCAGACAAAGACACCCCATAACCCCCACCCGCGTTCACCGTCACAGTCACCGACCCATCCGCCTCATCCACACTGTCATCCACCGTCACCACCGACAACCGCGCCGAACCCGTAGTCGGAACCGTCACCGAACGCGACCCCGCCGACACACCAAAATCGCCCACCTGGGAAACAGTCAACGACACCGACAAAGGCGCAGCAGGCACCGGAACAGCCGACACCGTGAAAACAGCATCCCCACCCTCCGACACACCCCCACCCGC
>WTGP01000052.1 GCA_011523505.1 Gammaproteobacteria bacterium | reverse complement strand
ACCATTTGTGAATCGGGGTGTGGGCGGGTGACGGAAACGTGTTGTGGCAGAAGGTGTACGCGGAGTTGGACCGTTTGGAGGCGTGCCGCGCCAAACCGTTAACCCCGCCGCCTCCGCCGAAGCCGGAGGTCAGTGTGACCGCCGGGTCGGGGGTGATCGAGGGCGGCAGCGCCGTGTTCACGGTCACGGCGAGTCCCGCCCCTGCTACGCCGTTGTCGGTGAGCGTGGTGGTCACCCAATCGGGTGACTTTGGTGTTTCAACCGGGATCAAGACGGTGACTGTTCCCACCGGTGGCAGTGTGAGCCATACGGTGGCCACCGTCGGCGACAATACTGATGAGGCGGACGGGTCGGTCACCGTCACCCTGAACACGGGTATCGGCTATACGGTGTCCACGTCTCAGGGTGCGGCGTCGGTGGCTGTCTCAGACGATGATCAGCCACCTCCGCCGCCGCCCCCGTCCATCCCGGAGGTCAGTATCGCCGCCGGGTCTGGTGTTACCGAGGGCCAGAACGCCGTGTTCACGATCACCGCCGGCCCTGCGCCGTCTGCTCCGTTGTCGGTGACCGTAACTGTCGCGCAGACCGGTGACTATGGGGTGTCGACCGGTTCGAGGACGGTGACTGTTCTGACCGGCGGGAGCGTGAGCCATACGGTGGCCACTGTCGGCGACCAGGTGGACGAGGCCGACGGCGCGGTAACTGTCACCGTGAACGCAGGTAACGGTTACACCGTCTCTTCCACTCGGAACACGGCCACAGTCGATGTCTCTGATGATGATGCCACCACGGTCGCGTTGGCCGCCGATCCCGATGATGATGCTGTCGCCGAGGACGGCGGAACCCGCGAGATCACCCTCACCCTCGGTCGGACGCTCACCACAGGCGAGGCCCTCACCGCGCCCTTGGCCGTGTCGGGCGCCACCGTGGTGGTTATGCCGCCTGCGAGGTTCTGTCCGGGTCTCCCGTAGCTCTCCGGCAAATCCGCTCCCACCCGGCGGCGTCTTCGTTTTGACGACGGCCGCCGAGACACGCGTGGTCGAGGACATGGAGTCGAAATCGGGCCAACCCTCCCTTCCGGTCCACAGTTTGCTGAACAGGGGTAACTACTTGGGCAAAGCTGAGGGGCGCGATGTGTTCTACCCGGTCGGTGGCCAACATCCGGTATCCTCGGAAGGGTACGGACGAAACCTATGCTCGGTTAACCAGGAGAGAAGGGCGCCCGTGGTATACGCACCGCCTGCTGTTCCCACAGTCGCCGATGCCCAGCGTGCGGCCGAGGTGCTGACCTCCGCAGGAGCACGGAGGGTTCTTTTGTTCGGGTCCGTAGCCCGTGGGGAAGCGGGCGACGGGAGCGATATCGACCTGGTCGCTGTGTTCGCGGATATCGACTACGGGGCGCGGCGAGAGCTTGCCCGACACCTCGAGGTAGCCGCTCGAGAAGTGGCCGGGGGGTGGCCGGTTCAGGTGGTTGTGACCGACCTGCCTGAGTGGCGTAACCGAGTGGCAAACGTGTCGGCCTCGTTTGAGAGTGCTATTAGCTCTGACGCGGTGCTAGTCGCGGAGTCGACCGCTCGGCGGCCGGTGCGGTGGGACAAGGAGATGGTGCTGCCCATGAGCAACCCTGACGAAGCACTGAAGCAATTCTCGGACCGGGTCCTGTCCCAACTCGCTGGGTTAACGGAGGGAGTAACCGCGTCGTGGGTAGAGGAGGACCTGTCCGCTCCAAGCGGGATGCGAGAAACGGCGCGGCTTCGGAGGATGGTGCGAGTCTGTACCCACGCGGCTATGGCTGTCGAGGTGGCACTGAAGTCGCTCGCTGTGCTGCACGCTACCCCGACACCCCCGGCGAAGGTGCTCCGCGCGGCAGCACACAGTATCTCAGCGTGCCTGCAACTGCTGCCGCCACGAGTACGCAGCGTGGTGGAACCACTCGTCACAGGCAGGGGGTTGAGCGCAGACGATCTGTCGCAGTGGCGGATGCTCAGCGCGTACCCCGAGGATACGGCCGCAGTCCAGGCGCTGGCCGATCAGAAGGTGAACGACTATGCGGGTACCGCTCTCGACGTATGCGGGTTCGTGGTAGACGACCTCCGAACGGTCTTGGGGGACACACCGGAGGTGCAGACAGCAGCATACGAGTGGTACCGGACAGCGGAATACCTCGGTGGGATCGACATACGCGTTGGCCGGCCAGGGGTAGGCTCCTCAGCCCCCGGCCCCGGCTTAGACCTCTAAGGACGCCTCGGGGCAACCTGTTGTACCGGGTTCCTTAGTTGCTACCGGTCTGCCCCTAATGGGCATTGGAGGAAGGGGCTAACCCCCGAAGCCGGCGTCCCCCATAGGGGTCGGTATCCCGGGTAGGAGTTTGGTGTGCGCGTCACCGCGGGATCGTGCCTGTCTGTGTCTCCGGCATGTCTCCCTTCCCCGCCGGCCGAGGACGCCGCTTCCCTGTTCCAGGTCATCTCCCGCCGTGACCAGAAAGGCTCGGTAACCCTCACCACCAACCCCAACGTCGCCGCCTGGAGAGACATCTTCTCCGACACCACAAACGCCGCAGCCATGTTGGACCGGCTACTACACCGAAGCGTCGTCTTCACCATTGCGGGAGACAACTACCGGCTACGCGCCTACCAAGCCCAAGCCCGCAAACACCGACCGAACGGAGCCGCCGGCCAGACTCACCAGCACACCCCAGGGTGGGG
>WTGP01000051.1 GCA_011523505.1 Gammaproteobacteria bacterium | reverse complement strand
GCAACGCTGCGACACACACGCCCGCGCGGAGGCTTGTCTTGCGGGCAGGCGTGCAATACGCTCCACACTGGACAACGCAGCAGCGGTGACATGAAGGACATCACCAGCGAAGTCGGGCGAAGGCCCGCCGATTGGATGTTCGGACGCGGTGCCGATGCGCTGCGGCATCGCGGCGGCGGTCCGAGTTCGGTCTCGCTCTTGACATTCATGGCCGACCGCTTCGGTATAATGGAGCGCCGAGCGCCGAGCGCCGAGCGCCGAGCGCCGAGCGCCGAGCGCCGAGCGTATTCCTGCGGACGCGGGACACCGCCCGACCTAACCCTTCCGCCTCTGCCCGGACCGGCCTGCCGGTTCTTCCGCCCGCGCCGCCGCGTCATCCGCGCACGGCGGTGGCGCGGCTCGCCGCAGCCCGTTCCTGCGCCGGCGCCCGTCTCCGCTTCCATGCTGTCCACCGCTCCGGTGCGCACCGCGCGCGCCGGCCGGGCGCCGCGACGATGCTTCGATCCGGTGGGCTTTCGGTTCCACGACGACGGCCGTGAGGGTCCGCCGGTCCGGCAGCACGACCTCTCCCGCGTCTTCCCGTTCGCCGCGTGTCCGGATGTGCAGGTGCCGTCCGGCTGCGCCGTCTCTCTCACCCGATAACTTCCGGGAGGCAGACCGATGAAACGTTTTGAGAAACACTGGTTCGTTACCGCCGTGGCGGCCTCGTGGCTCATTGCGGCTATCGCGACGATCGCGCCGGCGCACGCGGCGCCGATCACCGAGGACGAGGTTCTCGCCAAGATCGAGCGTCACATGAACGTGACCGGGAACACGGGTGCGCTCGCCAAGTGGCAGGGCGTCCATTCCCTGCTGTTCGGCGACGGCAGCGCGGCCATGAGCGTCGCGGACCTCGAGGCCCAGGTCGCGCGCTCGCAGGGCCAGCCGTGGCAGGCGGTCTGGGACAGCGTGTGGGAGGCCTGGGAGGCGAAGCTGGCCGCGCAGCAGCAACAGGACGAACAACCGGAGGACCAGCAGCAACAGCCGGCTGCGGCCCCGCCGGTCGCGGCCCAGGACGAGCAGCCGCAGGGCTACGGCTCGCCGCAGGAAGACGAACAGCAGGACCAGCAACAGCAGTTGATCGGGCAGGGCCAGCAGGACCAGGAGCCGCCGCCGCGGCCAGAGCCGGTCGAGATCACGGTGCCAAAGTATCACCGGATGAGTGACCACAACTCGACGGGTAACAGTGATTTCATCAAGTTTCTCACGAACGGGATGCTGAGTGCCAATATATTCGCAGGCCCTCAGCCAGACTCGTTGATTCCCGGCGAGTTCTCGTTCTGCGTGGACGGGAGCCGGAGCACCTGCAAGCTGCCGCGCGAGGAACCCTGGAAGCGTGGCGGGACGCTGGTGCGGGACACGGAGGTCCGCCACCGCCTGGGCGGGGTCGCGGGCAACGACCTCTGGTCCGTTCTCCGCACCGGCAGGGACCTCTACGGCGACACGCGCTGGAAGACCGTCACCGAGCAGGGCCAGTTCGACTTTCCCGACAGCGTGCCGCAGCAACTTCGGGACGCGTGCACAAGCGGCCAACTCCGGGGCTGCGGCTTCTTCACCCCGAACCCGTCCGGCCCGCACACCCGGACGCGCAGGCTGTGGGTCACCGACCCGTCCACCACGCCGGACCGGCTGAGCCGGAACCTGACCAGGCGCTGGGTCGCGGCGGTGCATGACGGCGGCAACGACTACCGGGCTTTCGGATACTGGATGACACCGGCGTTTTATGCCCATGACACCGAGGAATGGTCGGTCGCCATGGACTCGAGCAAATACAACTGGACTCAGGTCTTTGCCTACGGCACGAACCCGGCGGACGACATCTCCGGCGTCACCGGCACCGCGACCTACCAGGGCGAGGCGGCGGGCGGGGCGCAGGCCTACAACGGGGTTGTCGGGACCGATCAGTTTGGGTGGAAAGGCGGGACCCTGGTGGCGTTCGACCAGGCCCCGGTGACCGTCACGGCCAATTTCGACACGAACAAGATGGACACCGAGATCGACCTGAGGAGGACCTGGCATCCGCTGGACGGGTACAAGGGAGACGGCACGCGCTGGATTGAGGACCACCTCCCGGTGGAGATCACCTTCAAGGCCCCGCTGAACGACAACGGCGGCATCAGGACGCTTGACGCCTTGCAGGTGGTCAGTGCGCGACCGGACAGCCCCATCAGGGACCCCGACTTGGGGCATGCGGAGTTCCAGGCGCAGTTCTACCAGCCGGACGGCAACAACGCGCCGGGCAGCGTGCTGGGAAGATTTGAGGTTACCACGGGCAGCAGTTACCTCAGGCAATCGGGCGGCTACCGGATCAAGGGCGCGTTCGGGGCGGAGAAGCAGTAGGACGGCTGCGAACCCGTCACGGGCCGGGGCCGCCGGCCGTCATTGCCCGCGCGATGACGGCGCCCACCCTCTCGGCGGCCTCGACAAGGTGCGCATCGGCAAGGTGGGCGTAGCCCGCCGTGGTCCGGTGCCGCCGGTGGCCGAGCAGCCTGCCGACCAGCGGCAGATTCTCGCCCGCCATCACGGCCTGGCTGGCGGCGGTATGCCGGAGATCGTGCAGGCGCAGCCTGCCGAGCCCGGCATCCGCGCAGACCGCGCGCCAGCAGCCTTCGAAGCTCCCCGTTCCGCGTTTCTCCGCATGACGCGGAAACAGGAACGCGTCCTTCTTGCGGGGACCGGGCAGGGTCTCGATG
>WTGP01000040.1 GCA_011523505.1 Gammaproteobacteria bacterium | reverse complement strand
TCTCAATACCCATGCTTGACAACATGGATACTCCAACGCTCCCACGAGGAGGGGGGCGAAGAAAGGGCTCAAGCCGGCGCCGCCGGCTAAAGGTTTCTCTTGCACACCTGTTCCGGGAACGTCGGAGGCAGGATGCCGACGCCGAGCCCACAGGGATGTGCTTGCCGGCGGTTCCCGGAACAGGTGTGCAAGAGAAACCGAGGGTCAGGAGGTGAGGAGTTCGAGGGCGGTCTGGTATTTCTCGGCGGTGCGGGCGATCACGCTTTCGGGCAGGCGGGGCGCGGGCGGCTCACGGTCCCAGTCCACCGAGAGCAGGTAATCGCGCACGAACTGCTTGTCGTAGCTCGGCGGGGATACGCCCACTTGGTACTCGGAGGCCGGCCAGAAGCGCGAGGAGTCGGGCGTCAGCACCTCGTCGATCAGCACCAGCTCCCCGGCCGCGTCGATCCCGAACTCGAACTTGGTATCGGCCACGATGATGCCGCGCGCGGCGGCATGCTCGGTTCCGAACCGGAACAGGGCCAGCGCGATGTCCCTCACCTGTTCGGCCAGCGCGTCTCCGATCAGGGCCGCGGTCTGCTCCATCCCGATGTTTTCGTCGTGCTCGCCGGCCTCGGCCTTGGTGGCCGGCGTGAATATGGCCTCCGGCAGACGTTCGCCAAGGCGAAGGCCCTCCGGCAGGCGAATGCCGCACACTTCTCCGGTGGCCTGGTAGTCCTTCCAGCCCGAACCGATCAGGTGGCCGCGAACCACCGCTTCGACGGGCAGCGCCCGCACCCTTTCCATCAAAACCGAGCGCGACTCGAGCTCCTCCAGCGCGTCCGGTTCGAGGCCGTCGATCACGTCACCCAAGGGCGTGTGCAGCAGCGCATTCGGAACGATATGTCCGGTATTGGCGAACCAGAACCGCGACAGCGCGGTCAGCACGCGGCCCTTGCCGGGAATGGGATCGGGCAGCACCACGTCGAAGGCGGAAATACGGTCGCTGGTCACCAGAAGCAGGCGGTCGTCGCCCACCGCGTAGAGGTCGCGGACCTTGCCGCTGCCGATGGACTGCAAACCCGGAATTTCGGTATACGATACGGTCACTGTCTGCTCCCTTGTGCGTTCGTTTCGGGCGTATTCTAGTGTGCTGAGCGCGACACTGCCCACGCCACGAAAATGTACGTATTTCTTCTAGGAAAAGCCGCCGGATTCATCTTCGGTTTCATGTTCGGCAATCTGCCCGGGGCGCTGCTGGGAGTACTGCTCGGGCACATGGTGGACCGCAGCATGTCACGAAGCCTGGGCGGATCGTGGCAGACCTACTCCGGCGCAGAGACCGCAAACCGCCGGCGTGTCTTTTTCGCGTCCACCTTCCGCGTGATGGGGCATATCGCCAAGGCCGACGGCCGCGTGACCGAAGAGGAAATCCAGGCCGCGCGCCAGGTCATGCAGGGCATGCGGCTGAACCCGACCCAGATACGCGAGGCCATCGACTGCTTCAACGAAGGCAAGGAGCCGCACTTCGACCTGGACGGCGAGCTGATGCGGATGAACGAAGCCTGCCGCGGGCAGCCGCTGCTCAGGCAGTTCTTTCTACAGACACAGTTCTTCATGGCCTACGCCCACGGCGGCGTGACCGGCGAGGAGCGGGCGGCGCTTGATCGTATCGGGCAGGCGCTGGGGCTCTCGCAATGGCAGATCAGCCAGCTCGAAGCGCAAGCGCGTATGCGGGCCGGATTCGCCGGCGGCAACGGCCGCGCGGGACCTGCGCGGCAGCAGCCGATCGGGGACGCCTACCGCGCCCTGGGCGTTTCGTCGCGCGCCAGCGACCAGGAAGTCAAAACGGCCTACCGCCGTTTGATGAAGGAGAACCACCCGGACAAGCTGGTGGCGCGAGGACTGCCCGAAGCGATGATGGAGCGCGCGCGCGAACGCACCCGCGAGGTCAACCGGGCCTACGAGCAGATCAAGGAACAGCGCGGGATGCGCTAGAGCGGGCTACTCGCCGAGGGCCGTGCGCATTTCTCCGATGGCCTGCGCGTAGTCGTCGGCGCCGAAGATCGCCGAGCCGGCCACGAATGTATCGGCGCCGGCGGCCGCTATCTCCGCGATATTGCCGGCCTTCACGCCCCCGTCCACTTCCAGCCACACGTCGCGCCCGCCGGCGTCGATACGGCTGCGGGCCTCGGCAAGCTTGGCGAGCGCCTGGGGTATGAATTTCTGCCCGCCGAAGCCCGGATTGACCGACATGATCAGCACCAGGTCTATGGCCTGAAGCGTGTGGTCGAGCCAGCTCAGCGGTGTGGCGGGATTGAAGGCCAGCCCCGCGCGGCAGCCGTTCTCGTGGATCAGGCCGATCGTGCGGTCGACGTGTTCGCTGGCCTCCGGATGGAAGCTCACGATGCTCGCGCCGGCCTCGGCGAAGGACCGGGCCACGGCGTCAACGGGACTGACCATCAGATGCACGTCGATCGGCGCCGTGATCCCGTGCTCGCGCAAGGCGCGGCACACCAGCGGCCCCACGGTCAGGTTGGGCACGTAATGATGGTCCATGACGTCGAAGTGGATCACGTCGGCGCCCGCCTCCAGGACGGCTTCGACCTCCTCGCCCAGGCGGGCGAAATCGGCGGACAGGATCGAGGGAGCGATGCGGGCCCGTTTCATTTCACTGCCTCCGGCGCCTGATGGGATAGCACACTAGATATAGCGCGCGGTGGTGGTCATGACGCCGGAAACCAGACGCATGGCCGAGCGCGCCGCCTCCGGCAACGGTTCGCCGCCGGCTTTTTCCGCGTCCCGCCCGTGGCGGGCCTCGTCGGCGCGCATCTGCTCGAGGATCCTGCGGCTGCGCACATCGTCGGCGGGCAGCTCATCAAGATGGCCGTCGAGATGACTCTCGACCTGCGCCTCGGTCTCCGCCAGGAATCCGAGGCTGGAGCGGTCGCCCATCAGGCCGGCCAGGGCGCCGATGGCGAAGGAACCCGCATACCAGCATGGCGTAAGCAGGCTGCGGCGGCCGTTCAACTCGGCGATCCGCTCCTCGCACCACTTCAGATGGCGGCCTTCCTCTTCGGCGGCGCTCAGCAGATTGCGCCTCAGGCCGGGGTCGCGGGCGACCAGCGCCTGGCCGCGGTAGAGCGCCTGGGCGGAGACTTCGCCGGAATGGTTGACGCGCATGAGACTGGCGCTGTGTTCGCGATCCCGGCTGGAGTCGATCCCGTCCTCCGCGTCGCCGGCGGGGTTGTCGGCGGACGGCGCGGGCTCGCCCGCGCATACGCGCAGGCAGTGGCCCAGTTCCGCGAGCAGCTGGTCGCCGATGGATCGCTCGTTGTCCGTCATGCCCATATTTTGCCTGGCCTTGGGCGCGGCGCAAGTGACCGGAGGGGTGGCTGGGGGACCAGGATTCGAACCTGGATTCTCGGAGTCAGAGTCCGATGTCTTGCCGTTAGACGATCCCCCACCCGGGGCGCCGCCCCGCAGCGCGATCAGCGCTTGGAGTATTGGGTGGCGCGGCGGGCCTTTCGCAGGCCCACTTTCTTGCGCTCGACCTTGCGCGCGTCGCGGGTGACGAAGCCGGGCGCCCTCAGCTTGGGACGCAGCTCCTCGTCGTAGGCAAGCAGCGCACGGGTAATTCCGTGCCGTATGGCGCCGGCCTGACCGGTTGTGCCGCCGCCCTTGACGGTCACGGTGACGTCCATCCGGCCGTCGAGGCCGACCACTTTCAGCGGCTGATGCACGATCATGCGGGCGGTCTTGCGGCCGAAGAATTCGTCCAGCGGGCGCCTGTTGACGGTCACATTGCCGGTGCCGGGCCGAAGGAACACGCGGGCCGTGGAGGTCTTGCGCCGGCCGGTGCCGTAATACACGGTGTCGGTCATGCCTGTATCTCCAGGGGTTTGGGCTGCTGCGCGGCATGCTGGTGCTCGGGGCCCGGATAGACCTTGAGCTTCTTGAGCATGGCGCGGCCCAGGCGGTTCTTCGGCAACATGCCGCGCACGGCGGAAAGGATGGCGCGCTCGGGCGTTTCCTTCATGACCCGTTTCAGGGGAACGGATTTGAGGTTTCCGATGTAGCCGGTGTGGCGGTGATACATCTTCTGATTCAGCTTGTCTCCGGTCACACGTACCTGGGACGCGTTCACGACCACGATGTAATCGCCCGTATCCACGTGCGGCGTGTACTCCGGCTTGTGCTTGCCCCGCAGGCGCGTGGCGAGTTCAGTTGCCAGCCGGCCCAGCGTCTGGCCGGCGGCGTCCACGAGGAACCAGTCCTGCCGGACCTGCCCGGGTTTTGCGGAAACGGTACGCATGTCTGATCGTTGATGAAAGTTCGCCCGCGCGAGGTGCGCGAAGCCGCGGAATTTTACACTATCGGGGGTTTGCATGCCCGCCGCGGCGAGGCAAGCCTTATGATCACCGAACACACAAGATGTCGAGCGCGAGAGGAACGCAAAGAGTGAAGAAGATTGGGCGGCGCGGGTTTCTGAAATCGACATTGGCCGCGGGGGCGGCGGCGGGGCTGGGTCCGGCCGCGGCGGGACAGTCTCGGGAAATCGAGCGGCCGAGGCCGGCGGGCAGCCGCCCGGTCATGGGCCTGGTGGCGCCGCGGCTGGAAACCGTGCGCGTGGGCCTGATTGGCGTGGGCGAGAGGGGCACGGGGTTCGTACGGCACTTCTGCAACATCGAGGGCGCCCGTATCACGGCGATTTGCGACACCCACCAGCTCGTGCTCGATCGCGCGGCCCGCATCCTGGCGGACCTGGGTGCATCCCCTGCGGCACTCTATACGGGCGACGACCATGCCTACCGCAAACTGCTCGATCGCCGGGACGTCGACATCGTGGTGATCGCCACTCCGTGGCGCTGGCACGCGATCATGGCGGCGGAAGCGATGGAAAGCGGCAAGCACGCGTTCGTCGAGGTGCCCGCGGTCACCACGCTTGAGGAGGCCTGGTGGCTGGTCGACACGTCGGAACGCACGCGGATGAACTGCATGATGCTGGAGAACGTCTGCTACGGCCGCGACGAACTGATGGTCCTGAACATGGTCCGCCAGGGACTTTTCGGCGAACTGCTGCACGGGGAGGCGGCCTATATCCACGAACTGCGCTGGCAGATGAAGGAGATCGACTACAAGACCGGCTCCTGGCGAACGCAATGGCACGCAAAGCGCAACGGCAATCTCTATCCCACGCACGGCCTGGGGCCGATCGCCCAGTACATGGGCATCAATCGCGGCGATCGGTTCGACTACATGAACTCCATGAGTTCTCCGGCGGTCGGCAGGCAAGCCTACGCGCGCCGCGAGTTTCCGCCGGAACACGAACGAAACCGGCTTGACTACGTAACGGGCGACATGAACACGAGTCTGATCAGGACCGTGCAGGGCCGTACGATCATGGTGCAGCACGACACGACAACGCCGCGTCCCTACAGCCGCCACAACCTGATCCAGGGGACCAATGGAGTCTTCGCGGGCTTTCCCAACCGCATCGCGCTGGAGGAAGGCGGCGCCGGGTCATTCCACGAATGGGATTACGACATGACGGCATGGCGGGCACGCTACGACCATCCGCTGTGGGTGCAGATGGGCCGGCGGGCCGAGGAACAGGGCGGTCACGGCGGCATGGACCACCTGATGTGCTGGCGGCTGGTTGACTGCCTCAGAAACGGCGAGCCACTGGACCAGAATGTCTACGACGCCGCCGCCTGGTCGGCGATTGGACCAATCAGCGCCGATTCGGTCGCCGACCGGGGCAACAGCAAGCCGATTCCGGACTTTACCCGGGGCGAATGGAACCGGACCGAACCGCTGCCGATAGTCGGCGCGAAAAGCGCAGGCTAGCGCACCGTCACATCAACAGGGAGCGGTCAGCTCAAGACTCTGTCGCCGATGCGCTTGGCCGGGAAGTTGCAGGTAAACGTGCTTCCCGAACCGGGTTTGCTCTTTATTTCCAGGCTGCCGTCGTGACGCGTCAGCACATGCTTGACGATGGCCAGTCCCAGACCGGTGCCCGGAACCACGGGACTGCCCTCTCCCCGTACCCGGTAGAACCGTTCGGTCAGACGCGGAAGGTGTTCCCGCCGGATTCCGATGCCGGTATCGGTCGCGGACAGTTGTCCGCCGGAGCGGCCTGTTTGCCAGCGCAATACGACTGCGCCGCCGGGCGGCGTAAACGCTACCGAATTGATCGCCAGGTTGGTCGCGACCGAACGGATCTCGGCTTCGTCGCCCAGCAAAGGCCGTTCGCTCTTGATTTCGGCGCGGACATCCAGCTGGCCGCTGGACCGCGCTGTCGCGACCTGCACCGCGTCCCCGAGCACGTCCATCATGTTCAGGGGCGTAAAGCCGGGCGGAGTCTCGGACGTCTCCAGCCGCGACAACTCGAGAAGGTCCCGCACCAGCCGGGTCATGCGGTCGCACTGCGACGCCATGTGCTGGACAGGGTCGCTCCAGCGATCGGGAAACTCCTCGTCTTCCGACATCGACTCCAGGTAGCCGGTCAGCACCGTAAGGGGTGTCTGCAGTTCGTGCGAGGCATTGGCCACGAAGTCGGAGCGGGTCTTGTCCGCCAGCACCGCGGCGGTGACGTCGCGCACCAGGAGCAGGAATTGCTTTTCCGCGTAGGGAACGCGCTGCGCCTCCAGCCAGCTGTCGGGCTTCTCCGGTGACTTGAACCGCACCAGGTCCTTGCCGCCGCGCTCGAGCCAGTTCCTGAATTCGGCATCGCGGATCAGCTTCAGCGCCGGCCTGCCCTTGTCCAGCCGTTTTCGCACGCCCAGCAGCCGGCGGGCCTGGCGATTGCTGACCACAACCTCGCCGTTGTCGTTCAGCACCAGGGCCGCGTCGGGGAAGGACCGCGCCGTGCTGCGCAGGGCTTTCAGCACCTTCCTGAGCCGTTCTTCGGCCTCCTCCGTGCGGCTCTCCAGGTCGCTCAACTGCTGCGGCAGTTCGGCGAAGGAAAACGCGCCTCCGGACCATGCATCCGGGTCGAACAACTGCGACAGTTCGCCCGCGGCGCGCACCTGGACCGACAGTTCCCATGCAAGAACCAGGACCAGGCCGGCCAGGGCGCCCGCAATCGGCCTGTCGGCAAGCAGCCAGGCGGCCGCGGCCAGGACCGCCGCCACGCCGCAGGCGCGCAACGCAATACGGATAACCAGTCTGCGTACCAGGGGATCCAAGACTCGGCCCTATTGAAGCGAGAAACGGTAGCCGGCGCCTCGCACGGTCTGGATGTAGCGGTCCACCTCATGCGCTTCCAGCGCCTTTCTGAGACGCCGGATATGCACATCCACGGTGCGGTCCTCGACGAAAACCGCCGGCCCCCAGACGCGGTCGAGCAACTGCGAACGGCTGAATACGCGCTCGGGGCGTTCCATGAACAGGCGCAGCAGGCGGAATTCGGTCGGCCCCAGGACGACGGGCCCCCGGTCGGTGTGCACGCGATGGCTGACCGGGTTCAGTGTCAGCCGCCCCCGCGTTATCGGATCCTCCCGGGAGTTCTGGGAGCGCCGCAGCACCGCGTTTATGCGGGCCAGCAGTTCGCGGCTGGAGAACGGTTTGGTGACGTAGTCGTCGGCGCCGCTGCTCAGTCCCGAAATCTTGTCCTCCTCCTGGGAGCGGGCGGTGACCATGATGATGGCCACGTCGCGGGTCTCGGGCGTGCGCTTGATCCAGCGCGTCAGTTCCAGGCCGCTGCCGTCGGGCAGCATCCAGTCGATGATGGCCAGGTCGGGAAGGCGTTCGGCGATGGCCTTGCGGGCGGCGCCGGCGTCCTCCGCTTCGCGCACGTCGAAGTCGGCGCGGCGCAGGTTGAAGGCGAGCATTCCGCGAATCGCGCCCTCGTCCTCGACTACCAGAATGTCGCGCCGCATTTCGCCTTCAAATTATGCCATTCCCCGGCACTCATGCTTCCTCGCCCTTCGTTCGTCCCCCTCCTCGTTGGAGACGCCATCCTGGCTCGATTCTCGCAGTCCGTGCTCCAACGCTCCCACGAGGAGGGGGACGAACGAAGGGCTTGAGCTGGCGCGCCGGGAGGCGAAGAAAGGGCTTGATCTGGTCTAGTCGGCGATTTCTTCCACGAGTTCCACGGCGAAACCGTTGGGGGCCGCCAGCGTGGCGCGCCGCGTGGCGATCGCCGCCGGGCGCGCATCGACGATGACCGGTTCGCAAAGCACCTCGGCTCCGAAGCCGCGGGCGCGTTCGAGCACCGCGTCGAGGTCGGTCGTCATGAACGACCACATCACCATGCCGCGGTTCGGCGGCCGGGACGGCGCGACCGCATCGGCGCCGGTGCCGTACCAGTCCAGAAAAACCAGGTACTTGCTCTCCGCGCCCGGCGCAAAGACCTGCAGGAACCGCATGTTCGAACCCGGCGGCACTTCCAGCAGACCGCCCGCCGGGCCTTCGCTTGGGAGATCGATGTCGCGGCGCACCTCGTAGCCCAGCACTTCGGTGTAGAAATCCAGGCTGCGCTGGCCGTTGTTGATGACCTGGCTCGAATACGCAGGGCCACCGGTCAGCGTGCCCTCGGAAATCGGGCAGATGGGGGCCAGGTCCGGCGGCCGCGCAATGCCCAGCACGTAAACGCCGTCGGGCGCGCGCAGGTGCGTTTCCAGCGCATCGTAGGGCGTTCCGTCCGGACGATGAAGCGGAATGCGCGTAACGCCGGCAACGGTGCCGAAGCCCATGCGATCGCTCTCGGCGATCAGCTTCTCCATGTCGGCGCAGGCGAAGCCGACCGCCAGGCCGCCTTCGAGCAGTGCATTCATTCCCGGGCGCACTTCCGGCCGATCGCCGCTGACGCCGATCACGCGCAGGTACGGCATGTCGGTGTTGCCCGGCTGCTGGTAGAGGACGTGCTCCCAGTCGCCCTCGTCCTCCAGTCCCCAGAGCCGGGTCAGCGGGCCGCGGAGTTCGTCGGCCAGATCGTCAACGGCCGGTTCCAGACCCATCAGTTCGGAATAGAAGGCGCGGCAGCGCTCCATGTCGCTGGTAACGACCGTCGCGGCGGCCAGCGTGCCGACCAGTGCGTCGCCCTTGGTCTCGCCGGGCGCCAGCGGGTTCGTCGTGTTCATGGCGCGCAATGATAGCGAAGACGGGTGCGTTATTCTTTAGCGAATCAAGAAAAGGCACACACGATGACCGAGCAGCGCCGACGATTCCTCAAGATGCTCGCCGCCGGCGCGGCCGGGGTGGCGGCGGCCGGGTGCGCGCCTTCACCGGGCGGCGGAACGGCTGCCTCCGTGGACCGGCGCGGCGGCGCGGGCGAGCGTTACCGCTGGCGCCTGGTCACCGCCTGGCCGCCGGGGCTGCCCGGTTTCGGCACGACCGCCGTGGCGCTGGCCGATACTCTGCGCGAGGTGTCGGGCGGGCGGCTTACCCTCCAGGTCTATGCGGCCGGCGAACTGGTGCCCGCTTTCGAGGTCTTCGACGCGGTATCGCGCGGCAGCGTGGAAATGGGGCATTCGGCGCCCGCGTACTGGAAGGGGCAGGCGCCGACCACCCAGTTGTTCACCGGCTACCCCTTCGGGATGCTGCCGGCCGAATTCAATGCCTGGATGGCCTATGGCGGCGGCATGGAACTGTGGCGGGAATGCTATGAGCCGTACGGGCTGGTGCCGTTCCCCGGCGGGAACACCGGCGCCCAGATGGGCGGCTGGTTCCGCCGCGAGATCCGCTCGGTGGACGACTTTTCCGGGCTCAAGATCCGGATGCCGGGTCTCGGCGGGGACGTGCTGCGCCGGCTGGGGGCGACCGTGGTCAACCTGCCGGGCGGCGAGCTGTTCACGGCGCTGCAGTCGGGGCTGATCGACGCCACCGAATGGGCCAGCCCCTACAACGACCTTCCGCTGGGTCTATACCAGGCGGCGCCCTACTACTACTTCCCCGGCTGGCACGAACCGGCCGGCTCGATTGAGATCATCATCAACCGCCAGGCGCTGGAGGCGCTGCCGGGAGAGCTGCAGAAACTGATCCAGACGGCCTGCACGGCGGTCAACCACCAGATGCTCTCGGAATTCATGGCCCGCAACGTGCAGGCGCTGCGGGTGCTGGTCGAGGAGCACGGGGTGCAGTTGCGGCGTTTCCCCGAGGAAGTGCTGAAGGGCCTGCACAAGGCCGCAAATGAAGTTCTGGACGAACTCGGCGACGCCAATCCGCTGGCCGGACGCATCCTTCGCTCGTACCGCGAATTCCAGGACGGCGTGGCCGGCTGGCAGGCCATTTCGGAAGGCTCGTACCTAAGCGCCCGCGACTCGTGACGCGGCGGGGCCCGGCACCGCGCGGCCGTTCAGCGCCGCCGAATGCGAGCGCCGCGATCCAGGCAGACCGCAAGGCGGTGTGGATCGGGGTTCTCACCGCAGTGGTGCCCACGCTTACAGTCAACGTCTGCTACCTGATTTCCAGCACGCAGGGCCTGGTGCCCGCCTGCATCCCCTATTTCGAAGGCTGCACGTCGATCAGTTCCGCCGGCCGCTACGGCATCAGCTACTACCTGTTCAAGGTGGGCATGGTGGGCGCGGCGGTCCTGCTGGTCCTGTTCTGGCGGCAGATGTCCGGTCACATTCGCGCGGCCACCGGGCGCGCGGCGCCGGTAGCCGCGGCGTGCGGCATGGGCGGCGCGGCCTTCCTGGTGCTCTACACGGCGTTCCTCGGAAGCGAGGGCGATTTCTATTTCCTGATGCGCCGCTTCGGCACGCTGCTCTACTTCGGACTGACGATGGTGGCGCAGCTCATGGCTTTGCGGCGGCTGGAAACCTTCGCTCCGCTGTGGCTGACGCGAACGATGAAGTGGATCCTTTTCTCGATGCTGTTCTTCGGTTTCTTCAGCATCCCGGTGATGAACTACATGGACAACAAGGACACGTTTCAGGACATCATCGAGTGGGATTTCTCGCTGCTTATGCAGACCTACTTCCTGTTCTACGCGATCTGGCTGGCCCGCCTCCGCAAAGCCCACGCTGCGTAGCGTTCCCTCGCCCATCGTTCGTCCCCCTCCTCGTTGGAGACGCCATCCCTGGCTCGATTCTCGCTGTCCGTGCTCCAACGCTCCTACGAGGAGGGGGACGAACGATGGGCTTAAGCCGGCGGGGGTTAGTCGGCGGTTTTGTAGCGCATTGCTTCGATGAAGCGGGGGTCTTCGGGGTCGGCCAGCTTGCAGCGGGCGGACGCCCATTCGGTGGTGAAGCCCACCCGGCCGCTTTCCGGCGTGGCCCAGGCATTGCCGATCACGTTTTCCTGCCCGTATGCGCCCGGCTCGCCGTCGTGCAGCGTGAGGCGCGCGAGGTCGACGAAGTTGCGCCCGGAACTGGACGGCCACAGCGACGTCAGGAATTCCAGGTGGATGTCACGCGGCTCGGGCTCTTCGGTCGTGATGGTGAAGACGTCGCCCCGGTCGTGCATGAAGAACGGATTGATCACCTGGTTTGTGCCGTCCTCGTAGCGCAATGCGGCGAAACACTCGTAGCGCCGGGCCTTGTACATGCGCAGGTGGGTGCGGTCTTCGCGGCCGGAAATGAGCGAGCCGTCTTCCAGGTAGCCGTTGTCGTAAATCCACAGCTCGTCGGGGTTGAGGATCCACTCGGCGTCCCAGGTCATCTGCTGGCCGGTGTTCTTCGACACCATCGTGCACTGTCCGAACTCGCCGAGCAGGCCCCTGAGCTGTTTGCCGTGCCGCCGCCAGTTGAAGCTGCAGTTGCCGCCGTAATTGGGATCGGGCTGCAGATCGGGCCAGACGTCCGGGCGGAGATGGGCATCGACATACAGATGGGGGTCCTTGATGCGCCGGCCTGAGATGGACACCGCGCCGAGTTCCTCGTCGATCGAAATCAGGAACAGCACCTGCTGCCCGGGAAACACCGGGCCGTCGTCGGCATCCAGCCTGATCTGCGTGTAGATCACGTGTTCGGCCAGGTGAGGCGCTTCGATTTCGGCAAACACCCGGTAGAAGAGGTCATGCTCGCCGTCCGGCGGCGCACCGAGGTTGCGCTCGAGGAAAACCTGGGGAATGGACGTGTACTCGCCCGGCATCCAGGCCATGAAGTCCTCGAAGACCTTCATCAGTTCGGGCTTCGAGTTGGTGGCGCTCGCGGGGATGGCCGTCAAGGACAGTGCGATTGCAGCAACTATGGCGCGCATGGGTTCAAGCCTCCAGTCGGCGTCAGGCCCGGAGGTCGCCGTCGCGAAGCGGGAGCTTGCGTACGCGGCGTCCGGTCGCCGCGAACAGAGCGTTGCAGAACGCGGGCGCCACCAGCGGCGTGCCGAGTTCGCCGATTCCCGTGGGCGGATGGTCCGATGCAATCAGTACCACTTCGATGGACGGCGTAGTGGCCAGCGTCAGCATCCGGTAGCGGTCGAAGTTGCCTTCCGCCACCGCGCCGTCCTCCAGGTTGATTTCTCCGAACAGCAGGGCGCTCAATCCATAGATGATGGCGCCCTCGATCTGCGCCTCGACGTTGTTCGGATCCACCGCCAGCCCGCAGTCCACGGCGGCGCGGACCCTTCGCGCCCGCCACGCCCCGTCCTTGACTTCCAGCTCCACCTGCGTGCCGATGTAGCTGGAGAACAGTTTGGCCACCGCTATTCCGCTTTGCGCGGTCCAGCCTTCGGCCGCCACCTCCAGCACTTTCAGCGCGCGCGGATCGGTCGTGAGTTCGGCGCGCAGTTCCACCGGATTGCGGCCTCCGGCGTGCGCCACCTCGTCGAGGAAGCTCTCGGCGAAAAACGAGTTCATGCTGGAGGCCACGCTGCGCCAGAATCCGCCACGCACCGGCATTTGCCGCATAACGTAGTCCACGCGCCGGTTGGGAACCTCGTACAGGTCGTTAAAGATAGCGCCCACCGAAGACGGATCCGCCGATTCTTCCACCATCCACGGCCAGCGCTCGGCCAGCAGCGAATGCCCGGCCGACTTGGCCGTCCATGCGCTCGGGCGGCCGGAATCGTCCAGCGCCGCACGCAGCCGCGCCACGTAGGGCGGCCGGTAGCAGTCGTGGCGCATGTCCTGCTCGCGGCTCCACACCAGCCGTACCGGGCGGTCCGGCAGTCCCTGCTCGTGCAGCGCTTTTGCGATCGACAGGGCCTGCACGGCCACTTCCGACTCGATGCGCCGTCCAAATGCGCCGCCCATGTTGCAGTGATGCAGCAGCACCTTTTCCGGCTCCAGACCGAAAATGTTGCCGATGTCGGCCTGCAGGCGCTGCAGGTTCTGCGAAGGAACCCACATTTCGCATCCGTCACCGCTATAGCGCGCCGTGGCCCCCAGCGGTTCCATGTTGGCGTGAGCCAGAATCGGCGCCTCGTAGGTCGCATCCAGCGTCCGCTCGGCGGATGCAAGCACCGACTCCGGATCGCCGGCTTCAATCCAGGTGCGGCCGTCCTCGGCCGCGAGCGCACCGCGCAGTTCTTCGAAGACCGATTCCGTGCTGCTGGTGTCGCCGCCCTCCCAAATCACGTCTGCCTGCTCCAGCGCCGACGACGCCGTCCAGAAGTCTTCGGCCACTGCCGCCACCGCCTGATCGCCGATGGCCATGACCTTGGGCCAGGCGCCGCCCGGCGACTCCCAGGCGAGGCTCTTGAGGCGCGCTCCGCGGCGCGGCGCATTGAGCACGGCGGCATGCAAGGCCGGTTCGCCGCCGGCGGAATCGGCCATGAACGGAAACGTGCCCATGACTTTCGGAGCGCTGTCCTTGCGCGGGGCATGCTTGCCGATCAGCCGGAATTCCTCAGGCGACTTGAGCCGGGGCTCCTCCGGCACCGGCATGCCCGCGGCTTTCCCGGCCAGCTCCCCGTAACTCAGCGAGCGGCCATTGCACCAGACCTGCGATTGCTCGGCGTAACAGTCCGAGGCCGGCACGCCCCATTCTTCGGCTGCAGCCGCCACCAGCATCTCGCGGGCAGCGGCGCCGGCCCTGCGAAGGCCCTTGTGATACCCCATTATCGACACGCTGTTGCCGGAACCCTGGCCGCGGTCCAGACGCGCCGCGTTGCCGTAAGCGCCCGGGTCGAGCGGTGCGTAACGCACCTGGACGTCGTCCCAGGCGACCTCCATTTCATCGGCAAGCATCAGCGGCAGGCTGTGCAGAATGCCCTGCCCCATGTCGCCCACCGGGCACAGTATCGTTACCGCACCCTGCTCGTCGAGCGTTACCCAGGCATTGAGCGGGCCGCCCGCTTCGCGGGCCAACGCCACCCGCAGTCCAAAGGCGGGGGCGGCCAGCAAGGCGCCGGTGGCGGCCAGCATCTCACGGCGGTTCAGGGAAAGAGAAGGCGGGGCGGCGGGATCCGTACGCCCGGCGGATGAAACGTTTGTTTTCTGCATAGCGCCACGAATAATAAACCGTATAAAGGATGCGCTATCGGCCCGCGCGCGAAGATGTCCGGGAATCGCGGCTCAATGCGAGCCGGCGCCAACGCTCGTGCGTGATAAACTGCACCGCCGTGGCGAGCTTTACTCTCAATGGACGCGCGGTCACGCTGGACGTGCCCGATGACATGCCGCTTTTATGGGCGCTGCGCGACCATCTGAACCTGACCGGCACAAAGTACGGTTGCGGCATCGCCCTGTGCGGCGCCTGCACCGTGCATCTCGACGGCGTTGCCGTGCGGTCCTGCCGGATCATCACGGCCGCCGCCGAGGGGCGCAGCATCACGACAATTGAAGGACTGGCGGAAGACGGCCAGCCACACCCGGTGCAGCAGGCCTGGATCGACGAACAGGTGCCGCAGTGCGGCTACTGCCAGCCCGGCATGGTGATGGCCGCGGCGGCGCTGCTGGCCGACAATCCCGCGCCCAGCGACGAAGACATTGACGACTCGATCACCAACATCTGCCGCTGCGGCACCTACCCGCGTATCCGGCGGGCCATCCACGCCGCAGCCAGATCAATGTCGGCTACCACGGCCGAAGAAAGTTGAACCCAATCAGTCGAATCACGCCGGCTTTGCTGGCAGCAACGCTTGCGCTCTGGGCATGCGGCAGCGAGCAGCCGGCCGCGACTTCCGCCGGGGCCGAGTCTTCCGGCGCGGTTGCGGCGGAGTCCACACCCGCGGTGGAGGAGGAAGACCTCGCCACGCTGCTGGCCGCGGCCAATCCGGACCGGGGCCGGCGGCTGTACATCCAGTGCCGCGCCTGCCACACCCTGGTGGCTGAAGGCAACCAGTTGCTGGGACCGAACCTGCTCGGCTTCCTGGACCGCCCGGCCGGCACCGCGCCGGGTTACGAGTATTCGGAAGCGTTATTGGCTTCGGACGTCACCTGGACGCCGGAAACGCTGGATCACTGGATGCGCAGCCCCTCGGAAGTCATTCCCGGTAACAAGATGATCTTCGCCGGCATCCGCAGGGCGCGCGACCGCGCCGACCTGATCGCCTACCTGCAGCAGGCCACGACAGCAGACTGAGCCGGCCGCAGCAGACCTAGAGCCCCAGCGTGGGCATGATCAGGTTGAACAGCAGGTGGGCCGCGATACAGCACTCGATTCCATGTTTTCTGAACATCCAACCCAGGGCAAGTCCGGCCGGAAATATCTGTAGCAACTTGACCCAATCGGGCTCCAGGACCCCGGTGTGACCGATGGTCCACAACAGGGTAGTCAGCAGGACGGCAATCCAGTACTGGCGGCCCTGCCAATTGAACAGGCGAACCAGCAGGTTCTGTATTCCCAACCTGAAAATCAGCTCCTCGGAAATGGCCATTGCCGATACGGCAAGAGCACTTGCCGCAGTCAGCTCCATTGACTGACTCATATCCAGGGTGTTCAGCACTTCCTGCAGGGGTTGCGCCATTTCCGGGGAGAACAGCCAGAACAGCAGCTTCGAATAACCCAGCCACGCCAGGACCAGCACGGCAACCCAGATGGCCTTGGTCCTCAAGTCGGCGGTGCCGGCATGCCCCGGATGAGGCACGGCGCCATTCGCTTCGTCAAGTTCCAGACCCAGGCGCGGGCGTATCAGCGGAAAGGCGACATAACCGGAAAGCCGGGCGCAATAGGCGCCAACCGCCACGACGAGGGTTATCTTGAAGAAATCGACAACCAGTCCGATTGTTAAAACCAGGAAACCCATCGGCAGGCCCTGCTCAAAATGGGCTACGGCCAGCGCAACTACCGAAAAAGCGCAAAAAGCGCACGCGGCATAGAGGCCGAACCTTGTGTAATAACGCAAGTCCTCGCGGTTTCTGGACCAGAAAACCAGAAGGGTTATCGCCAGGGCAAAACCAATGACCAGGTAAATGGTCGCCAGGATTGCAGAGTTGGACATGGCTTACTCTTTGCTACGCGGCATATGCGCCGGCGAACTAGTCGGCCTGGCTTCCCTCCGCGCGTTGTGCGTCGATGTGGTCCTTGAACACGGTCCAGGAGGTTTCCCTGGGGTTCTCGGTGCGTATCGGTGGCGGCTCGACGTATTCCGGGTGGTTCAAGTTGATTTCATCCATCACCACGTCCGGCAATTCGTCGTAGCTGCTCAGGCGCATTCCGGCGGTATGGAACACCGCGACGCCGGGACGGTCGCCCATCTTCATCCACGGCAGCCACTTGGAAACGCGTCCCCAGGAAATGATCCGGTCCTGCGCGACCGGAATGTCGGCGTCCAGGATCTCGTCAACGGGCGAGGAACCGGTGCCGAACTCCATCGCGTGATAGATCCCACCCACGTATTGCTGGTAGTCGCCGCCCAGGGGATTGCTGTAGAAAAGCCGCGCGGCGCCGCCGCCGTTCATCATCACGCCGTCCTTGAAGAAATAGGACAGCGTCGCTGTGGGATTGCCCTCCTCGTCGCGCGCCCAGGTCTCGCGATAGTTGCCGGGCGGATCGTTGGCCACCTGAACGACTTCGACTTCCTCGCCGGTCCAGGGATTGGTCCAGGTCCTCAGGATTTCGTTGGTTTCCGGGTCCAGGTAGAACATCAGTTCCCGCGAGCGGGCGACGAAACCCAGGCCGCGCACGGGGTCGTTCAGTGTCTCGCAGTGGCGGATATTCATGCCCTGCACGTTGAAAAGATGGCGGTTCTTCTCGGCCGGCTTTCGTGAATACATCCGCCCCTCCCACCAGTAGAGCGCCGTCTCGCCGTCGTTCAGCGAGCACCGGACCTTCATCAGGAGCCGAATGACGTCGTCAGGGTCGTCGAGGTCCAGTTGTCCGCCGTAAGCGGCGCCCGCCGCCAGCGACAACGCCCCGATCATTCCGGCCAGAGCGCGTAAAGTCTTCCTCGCTTTCATTGTCTCCATTCCCCCTCCGGCTCGGTTACCGATTTGAAATACGACCAGCTGGTCACATTGGGCCGCGCATCGTCGAGAGGCGGCGGTTCGGCGTACTCGGGATAGTTGTTGCGCAGTTCGCTCAGCAGCGGCTCGGTCAGGTCATCGATCCCGGCAACGCGCTTGCCGACGGTCGTGAAGATCATCATGCCGGGGCGATCGCCCATCTTCATCCACGGCAGCCACTTCGAAGTGCGCGCCCAGGACAAGGTGTAGCGCTTGAGGGTCGGGAGATCGGGGTCCAGCAGTTCGTCCTCGTAGGCATAGGCATTGAGCATTTCCATCGCGTGATAGGTGCCGCCCACGTACTCCTGGTAATCGCCCGCCAGCGGGTTGGTGTAGAACAGCGGCGCGAAGCCGGTGGTCCAGACGCGGCCTTTCATGAAGCGGCCGTTGAACGTGATGCCCGTCCCGTCGGGGCGCCGCGCGTAGGCGGGACCGCGCATGTTGACGGGATCGTTGGCCACGTGCGCGACTTCCACTTCCTCGCCCGTCCAGGGATTGGTCCAGGTGCGCAGGACTTCGTTGGTGTCCGGATCCATGTAGATCAGCAGTTCCCGGGACACCGAGCGGTAGCCATGGCCGCGTTCCGGGTCCTCGTAGTTCTTGCACTGGCGTATATTCATGCCCTGCACGTTGAAAATGTGCCGGTCCTTCTCGCCCGGCATGCGGCTCATCGCGCCGCCCTGCCACCAGTAGAGGATCGTTTCGCCCTCGTTCAGCGAACAGTTCATCTTCTGCCCGAGAAGAATGGCATGGTCCGGGTTGGCCGGATCCAGCCTCTCCGCGGCGGTCGCCGCAGAGCCCAGGATCAGCAGCACGGCGCCGCCCAGCGCCGCGCGGAGTGGATATCTCATTTCTCTTTTCCTCCCATTTACCGGGCGCAGCATAACGCATAGTACAGGGCCTGCTGGCCCCGGTCATTTTTCGGGCCAGCCGTCCGCCAGACCCGCCCCGGTCAGCTCTTCCAGCAGTCCGGCAGCCTTCGCCAGCGCCTCGGGATCGGGATGCGCGACCGGAGGCGTGGACGGATAGCGCGGCAGGGTCGCGTCCAGCCCCGCCTTCGAAGCCGTCTTGCGTCCGGGTTCCAGCGACGGATCGAGCAACGAGGTTGAAAGATCGTCGACCCGGATCAGGTCGCGGTCCCACTGGAAGCGCGTGGCCAGCGCCCAATCGACCTGCTGCGGATCGAACAGGTCGATGTCCGAATCCAGCGCCACGGCCGTCTTGACCCGCCGCCAGGCAAGGACGGCGGCCAGCGCGTCGCGGACCTCCCCCGCGATGGCGCCGTCGAACTGCAGCAGCGCCAGGAAACGCCGGCCCTGGGCGGGTGCGTGGACGTTGATCAGACGCGGCGACACGGCGCGCGCCAGCGAAAACAGCTTGCCTTCCATGGCGATGTTGTCCGGAGTCAGGTTGTCGGCCAGGCCGGAGCCGCAGTCATGCAGCACCGCGCCCTTGCGGTGCGTAATCGACAGGACTTCGCAGACCGGCGCGTCCACGGCCGGCCCGAGAAAGCCCGTGTACTCGGCGAACGGCCCGTCCGGGGCCGTGGCGCCGGGATGGGCCAGCCCCTCGATCACTATTTCCGCATCGGCCGGAACCAGCAGCCTGCCGTCGAAGTTGAGCGAGGGCGTGAGCCTGACCGGTTCGCCGATCAGCCCGCCGGCCGCGGGCCAGTGGCTTTCCGGGTAGCCCAGCTTGACCTGGGCCGCAACGCTTACCGCCGGATGGTGACCGATCCAGAACGCCACCGGGCAGGGGTCGCCCCGCTCGTGCCAGGCGCGCATATTGCGCGCATTGTGGGAATTCGGATACGGAAACCAGCTCATGCGCCGGGCTTCCTTGATCCAGCAGCGCTGTATGGCGGAATTGTCGATTCCCGACTCGGGATCGAACGTGGTCGCGTGGGCCGCGGTCAGGTAGGGGCCGGGATTGCCCCGATGCTGAACCGTGGCCGGCAGCAGGCGCAAGTCCGCTTCGTTGCCCGTGAGTTGGGTCTCACGCACGGGCGCCGCCTCGGTCGGTATCGTGACCGGTTCGATCCTTGCTTCCTGGCGCTCGGCCCACCACGACGCCGCGCGGCGATGATCGTCGAGTCCCAGTGCCGAGCAGACCAGTTCGCGGCTGGCGGTCAGGTTCGTGGCCAGGCCGAAGGGCGAAATCCGTCCATCGGCAAGCCGTGGCTGCCGTACCCAGATGGGCGGATAACGGCCCTGAACGTCAAGGGCATGCTGCAGCGCGGTGGCCTCGTATTCCACCGCCATCGGCTCGTCGATGCGAAGAACCCGATCACCAAGCGACGCAAGCCATGCGCTGAGTCCGTCCTGCACGCCGGCAACAGCTTCCCCGGCACTCATTGCTCCGCATCCACGTCGGTCAGGCCATAGATCGCGAAGGTCGCCAACCAGTGCTCCCCCTCGTAGTGCCCGCTGAAAACGTAGCCGAGGCCCGCGGCCAGGTGCTCCCCGGCGGATTCCAGCAGCACCTGCGCTCGCGGGTCGCCGGCGGGCAATGCTCGCGCCACCGATCGCATGGTCCAGGCCCGGTGCAGATTCAGACCGGCCAGATGGACGATCTTCCCGTCGGTGACGTCGCTGACCGTGGCCGGCTCCAGCAGGCGCCCCAGATCGCCTTCACGCAGGGCGGGAAAGAAGCCGTCCAGCCAATCCGAATACTCCGCGGGCTCAAGGAATCGGCGCATCAGGTCCGCCTCCGCCAGCGCCGCGGAAAAGAAATCCTGGCCGCTGGGCTCGTAATTCACCGGATACGCGCGATCGGCGGCGTAGTAGTCGAGGCTTCTTTCAACCAGCAACCGCTCAAGCTCGTCCTGCCCTGTAGCCCGCGCGTAGTCCAGAGCCTGACCCAGCGCGAAGGCGGTGTTCGGGTGGACGCCGGTCCGTATCGGCCAGTCCAGGCGGGGAAGGTAGTCCATCGTCAATGCCACGATCCGCTGCTCGAGCGGCGCCAGTCGCTGGGCCCACTGGCGGGCGTAGGGATCATCGTACGTGCGAAGTTCCACCACCAGGCGCAACAGCCAGGCCCAGCCGTACATGCGCTC
>WTGP01000004.1 GCA_011523505.1 Gammaproteobacteria bacterium | reverse complement strand
GGAATTTCGCTACCTTAGGACCGTTATAGTTACGGCCGCCGTTTACCGGGGCTTAGATTCAGAGCTTCGCCTAGGCTAACCCCCCCTCTTAACCTTCCGGCACCGGGCAGGCGTCACAGCGTATACAGCGTCTTGCGACTTAGCACGCTGCTGTGTTTTTAGTAAACAGTCGCTCGGGCCTGGTCACTGCAGCCCCCTCAAGCTCGGGATGTAACATCCTTCACTTTACCGGGGCGATCCTTCTCCCGAAGTTACGGAACCATTTTGCCTAGTTCCTTAACCAGAGTTATCTCGCTCGCCTTGGTATTCTCTACCTGTCCACCTGTGTCGGTTTGGGGTACGGGCACCATACAAGCTCGCTAGAGAGTTTTCTCGGCGGCATGGGCGTTCAGTGGCTTCGCCTAAAGCGGCTCGGCATCGTGCCTCTGGCTTCATGAGGTCCGGATTTGCCTGGACCTCGCCCTACACACTTACCCCGGGGCAACCAACGCCCGGGTCCACTTACCCTTCCGCGTCATCCCATTGCTGACCTCCCGCCGCTGGGTCGGAGGGCCCCGAAGGGCTCTCCTTAGCAAGCTGCGCTCAGTCTGGACGCTTGCATGGTGGTACTGGAATATCAACCAGTTGTCCATCGACTACGCCTTTCGGCCTCGCCTTAGGTCCCGACTAACCCTGGGCGGACGAGCCTTCCCCAGGAACCCTTGGACTTTCGGCGGTGGAGATTCTCACTCCACTCTCGCTACTCATACCGGCATTCTCACTTGAGCAGCCTCCACAGCTGGCTTACGCCGCTGCTTCTCCGGCTGCTCGACGCTCCCCTACCGATCCCATCCTCTGGACGCGTACACGTCAGAGTTATTGATGGAATCCCGCAGCTTCGGCGGTGTGCTTGAGCCCCGTTACATTTTCCGCGCAGGACCACTCGACCAGTGAGCTGTTACGCACTCTTTCAAGGAATGGCTGCTTCTAAGCCAACCTCCTGGCTGTTTCTGCGATCCCACCTCGTTTCCCACTTAGCACACACTTAGGGGCCTTAGCTGGCGATCTGGGCTGTTTCCCTTTCGACCGTGAAGCTCATCCCACACGGTCTGACTGCCGCGCTCTGGCACTATGGGATTCGGAGTTTGACTGAGGTTGGTAAGCTGGTAAGCCCCCTAGCCCAATCAGTGCTCTACCCCCATAGCGGAACGCGCGACGCTAGCCCTAAAGCTATTTCGGGGAGAACCAGCTATCACCGAGTTTGTTTGGCCTTTCACCCCTATCCACAGGTCATCCCCCCAGTTTTCAACCTAGGTGGGTTCGGGCCTCCACGAGGTCTTACCCTCGCTTCACCCTGCCCATGGATAGATCACTCGGCTTCGGGTCTAGACCATGCGACTGTACGCCCTATTCAGACTCGCTTTCGCTGCGGCTCCGGCCTATGCCTTAACCTTGCCACATAGCACTAACTCGCCGGCTCATTCTTCAAAAGGCAGGCGGTCAGGAGCCGAAGCTCCCTCCCACTGCTTGTAGGTCTACGGTTTCAGGTACTATTTCACTCCCCTCGCCGGGGTTCTTTTCACCTTTCCCTCACGGTACTTGTCCGCTATCGGTCGCCGAGTAGTACTTAGCCTTACGAGGTGGTCCTCGCAGATTCACGCCAGATATCCCCGACGCTACTCGGGATCACCGTCGGAAGACCAGTGCGATTTCGTATACAGGGCTATTACCTTCTGTGGCCGGCCTTTCCAGACCTGTTCTACTATCACCTGGCTTTGTAACTTCCTGCCGGCTCCGACGCGCCGACTGACGGGTCCCTCAACACCGATATGGCAACGCCATCGGGCTATCACACCACATCGGTTTAGGCTCTTCCCGTTTCGCTCGCCGCTACTCAGGGAGTCGCTGTTGCTTTCCGTTCCTCGGGTTACTTAGATGTTTCAATTCACCCGGTTGCCTCAACCGGCCCTATGTGTTCAGACCGGAGTAGCTGGGCATTACCCCAGCTAGGTTTCCCCATTCGGACACCCCCGGATCAGAGCTTGCTTGACAGCTACCCGGGGCTTTCGCAGCCTGCTACGTCCTTCATCGGCTCTCGACACCAAGGCATCCACCGTAGACCCTTGGTAGCTTGAACTTAATAGAGTTCAAGACGATTCATGCTCGCTATGCAGTTCTCAAAGAGCACCAGGACTCCTTCACGACTGAACAGCGTGTCCGACTACCTTCCCCACTCCATCAAAGGAGTTCACCCTCGCGTCACCGCGTGGGGATCTCGACTTCTTCTGGTAGGGGCCGATAGCCGAGTAACCGAAAGATCAACTAAGAGCGAAGAACCGGGGTGCTAGACCCTGGTGCTTCCCCCGAGGATGTCGTGACCCTCGGGCTTTGAGACGTCGAAGAAGTGAACCTTCTCCGCGCCTCTCGGTGCTCCTTAGAAAGGAGGTGATCCAGCCGCACGTTCCCGTACGGCTACCTTGTTACGACTTCACCCCAATCATAAACCCCGCCTTCGGCAGCTCCCTCCCTTGCGGGTTGGGCCACTGACTTCGGGCGTTGCCTACTTTCGTGGTGTGACGGGCGGTGTGTACAAAGCCCGAGAACGTATTCACCGCAACTTTGCTGATTTGCGATTACTAGCGACTCCGACTTCATGGAGTCGAGTTGCAGACTCCAATCCGAACTGAGGCCGGCTTTGAGGGATTGGCTCCCCTTTGCAGGATCGCGACCCGTTGTACCGACCATTGTAGCATGCGTGCAGCCCTGGGCATAAGGGGCATGATGATTTGACGTCGTCCCCACCTTCCTCCGAGTTATCCCCGGCAGTCTCCTATGAGTCCCCACCTTTACGTGCTGGCAACATAGCACAGGGGTTGCGCTCGTTGCGGGACTTAACCCAACATCTCACGACACGAGCTGACG
>WTGP01000028.1 GCA_011523505.1 Gammaproteobacteria bacterium | reverse complement strand
GCCACTAACCACCCGCCCGGGAGCGTTACAATGCGGGCATGTTGATAGGCGTACCCAAAGAGATAAAACCCGACGAACATCGGGTAGGTTTGAGTTTAAGCAGCGCACGCGAGTTAATCGAAAACGGCCACGAATTACTGGTGCAAACCGGCGCCGGCGCGGGATTGCGCCGCAGCGACAACGATTACCGGAGCCTGGGCGCGAAAATCGTCTCCAGCGCGGCGGAGGTCTTCGAAAAGGCCAAGATGATCGTGAAGGTCAAGGAGCCGCAGCCCGATGAATGCCGGATGCTGCGCGAGGGCCAGGTCCTTTTCACCTACCTGCACCTGGCGCCCGATCCGGACCAGGCGCGGCGGCTGATGGAGTCCGGCGTCACCGCGATCGCCTACGAAACGGTCACCGACGCCCACGGCCACCTGCCGCTGCTGGCGCCGATGAGCGAGGTTGCCGGGCGCATGGCGGTGCAGGCCGGAGCGCGCTGCCTGGAAACCGAAATGGGCGGCAGCGGGATGCTGCTCGGCGGCGTGCCGGGGGTGCTGGCGGCCAATGTCGTCGTGCTCGGCGGCGGCGTGGTCGGCACCAATGCGCTGCGCATCGCGGTGGGCATGGAAGCGCGCGTGGTCGTGCTCGACAAGTCGCTGCCGCGGCTGAGGGAACTGGACCTGCAGTTCGGCCCGCGCCTGAACACCATGTATTCCACCCGCTCGGCGATCGAGGAATACGTGGGACAGGCGGACCTGGTGATCGGCGCGGTGCTGGTGCCGGGTGCCTCGACGCCGCAACTGGTGGACCGCGAGATGGTGCGGAACATGGCGTCCGGCTCGGTGCTGGTGGACGTCGCCATCGACCAGGGCGGCACTTTCGAGACCAGCCATCCCACCACCCATTCCGATCCCACCTACATCGAAGAGAACGTCGTGCATTACTGCGTGGCCAACATGCCGGGCGTCGTGCCCCGCACCTCCACACAGGCCCTGAACAATGCGACGCTGCCGTTCACGCTGGCGCTGGCGAACAAGGGCTGGCGGCAGGCCATGCGCGAGGACGCCGGCCTGATGGCGGGACTCAATGTCCATGCCGGGCGCGTAACCAACCAGGCGGTGGCCGAGGCGCTGGACCACTCATTTACTCCGCCGCAAGACGCGCTTAAGATTCATTGATTACGTTGCGGTAACCGGAGCAGGACTGCCTATGCCCACCAACACACAAGCCGAGGCACGACCGAGGCGGGCGCTGGGCAAGCGCCCGGCGTTCTACGGCGACGAGCGCCTGGACATGCTGTTCGCCATGCTGACGACCCTGCTGGGCGAGGTGAGCGTGATCCGCGAGCGCATCGACACGCACGAGCGGCTGCTGGAAAAGGCCGGGCTGTTCGGCAAGGACACCGTGGACGCGTGGCTGCCGGACGCGGCGGCCGAGGCGGAGCGGGGGCCGATCCGGCAGCAAATGATGGGGCGCGTGCTCCGCTACCTAGAAGAAGACATGGAACCCGCAGCGGCCGGCGGCGAACTCGACCGCATTTCAAAGGAGGTTCAACATGGTGATGTTTGAAGCCGAAGGCGTGCGCCAGGAAACCATGCGCAGCGACGTGTATCCGCGTCACGGCATGATGGCCGGCGCCACCCACGACGAACTGGCGGCGCAGAAGTATTTTCTGGGCCTGCGCGCCTATGCCAACGGGCGGCTGATGGCGCAGGCCATCGACGCCTGCAACGAGCGGATCATGCCGGAAATGGGCGAGCGCGACCCCGAGGACGAGGAGGACCGCTCGGCGGTGCTGCGCAAGGCCGAGGAACTGCCCATCTTCCAGCACTGGGGCGCGCTGCTGCGCACTTCCCAGGAACTGATGTGGGACTACGTGGCCGACACCGTCGACCGGCAACTGGACGACCTGGAAGATAAGTTCCGCTCCATCGACGAGCCGCTGGGCAGCCTCACGCTGCACCCCGACGTGCCGAACCCCGAATACCTGACGCTGGTCGATCAGCACATTCAGCCGGGCGGCTACCTGCACGACGCCGGCGGCGACGACGTGCGCGCCGGGGCGATCTACGACCGCGGCGCCGTGCTCTACGGCCTGGGCCGCGCGGGCGGACTCAACGACGTGCGCGGCCACACGCTCTGCGCCTTCATCCAGGACGCCTTCCCCGACGAGCAGCCGAAGCGGATCCTGGACCTGGGCTGCGGCGTGGGCCACGGCACGCTGGCGCTCACCGACCTCTACCCGGATGCCGAACTGCACGCCATCGACATCGGCGGCGCGCTGCTGCGCTACGCCCACGCCCGCGCCGAATCGCTGGGCAAGCGGGTGCATTTCCACCAGCAGGACGCCTGCAATCTCAAGTTCGAGGACGAGAGCTTCGACATGGTCACGTCGGAAATCCTGTTCCACGAGACCTCGCGCAGAGCAATGCCGGCCATCCTGAAGGAGGCCTACCGGGTGCTCAAGCCCGGCGGCGCGATGTGCAACCTGGAGGTGCCGCTGCGCTACAAGGGCATGGACATGGGCGGCGTGGTCGTGCGCGACTGGCAGAACTACTACAACGCCGAGCCCTTCTGGGGCTCGCTGGGCTGCGTGGACTTCGAGCAGGCGATGAAGGACGCCGGCTTCACCCGCATCGTGCAGGGATTCCAGCCGCGCACCCTGAACTTTGCCGGCGAACGGGGAACGATGGACAAGGAAGACCCCAGCATGGGAGCGCTCTCCCACTGGGTGGTCTTCGGAGGCTACAAGGACTAGAAGTTGTAGGTCACTCGAAGGCCGACTTCGCGTTTGCGCGGCAGGGGCGCAAAGTTCTTGCGGTTGAGCGAGCCGGTGATGCTCGTGGTGCCGCCCGCGGTCGTATGGCTGAGGTCGTTGGTCAGGTTGGTCCCGTACGCCTCGACCGACCAGTTCTCGCCGACATCGGCATGCAGCCTGGCATTGAGCTTCCAGTGGCCGTCAACGGAGTTCCATTCGAAGTTGTCGATATAGAACTGTCCCATGT
>WTGP01000053.1 GCA_011523505.1 Gammaproteobacteria bacterium | reverse complement strand
TGAACCTGGCGATGCATGACTCCGACAACGCGATACCGGAAGAGGGCAGCGTCACTGCTTCCCTGGGCATGTCCTACATTCATATCCCCGTTCCCTCGGATGCGCCCACGTCAGCGCATGTGCGGAAATTCTTCAACGTGATGGACGCCTTCGACGGCGAGAAAGTCTTTGTTCATTGCACTGTGAGCGGACGGGTATCCGCCTTCATGAATCGATACATGATGCTCAGGAAGGGGGCATCAGCGGAGCAGGCCAGTTCGCCATTGCTGCAAAGATGGCTCCCCGCCATGGAGGAACCCTGGACGTCGATCATGAAGCTGGAGCTGGACGATATCGAACAATGAAGAATCGAAATCCTGCCTCGGGCGGTACTGACCGATGAGCGAGGGAAAGATTCTCCTCTACGAAACGAGCATCAAGCCGGAGTGGATCGACCACAACGGACACATGAATGTCGCCTTCTTCGTGCTCGCCTTCGACGAAGCGACGGACGCCGCTTATGAGCACTGGGGCATCGGCATGGATTACCCGGACGCCAGCGGATGCTCGGTGTTCACGCTGGGCCTCAACGTCGATTACCTGGGCGAGCTGTTCGAAGGCGACGCGATCCGCGTCGAGACGACGCTCGTGGATTACGACGCCAAGCGCATCCACTACTTTCATCGAATGATCGATACGGCTAAGGACAAGCTCGTTGCGACCAACGAGTGCCTGTGCATGAACGTCGATCTGGAAGCCAGGAAGTCCGCGCCGTTCCCGGATGACGTGATCGAGAAGCTGGCGCCGTTTGCCGGTGACGCCGAACCGCCCAAGGGTTTCGGTCGCACGCTGCGCATCCGGCGTTCGTGACGGGGCAGGCGCTGCAAGGGCGACAACCCAACTGCTTTCTCTCACGGCTATGCGGCATCTCTCGAGACGCCCTGTTTACCTGATACGCCTGAATCGGCGCGGACGCACCCAGAGCCAGCTTCCGACGACGGCGGCTCCGAAGAGCGTATAGCAGACCGCAAAAACCCATGCCGGCGCCCGGTAGTAAAGCAGCGTTTCCAGCCAGTGCGCCACGAACGATCCCGGATAAGTCGAATCGCCGGCGCGGGAGCGGAGCGTCATTTCAATTGTCGTGAGCGGGCAGATCGCCCCGAACCATGACTGGACCACTACCACCCCTATGGCGACGAGGTGCGCCAGTCGAAACCACGGATTCCGGACCCACAACCAGCGCCGCGCCTTGCCGGCGAGGATGAGCGCGAGACCGCCGATAACGAACGCGACGAAAAGCACATGCAGCAACAGAACCGCATCGGCAGCCAACAGATAGACCGAGGATGAACCTGCTTGCTCCACCGCCTCTCCCGCGACCTGGCCAATGCCTAACCCTAACTGATCTTCCGTTCATCTACCGATCGGTAGCCAAGGGAAGGACCACGGCGCCGCCGAATTATTCTCCGAAGACCAACCCGTAGATAATTTATTGATGACGAATTCTAGAGATGCTGTCCGGCTGACACCGGACGAAATGGCCCGACGCATTCCCGATGCGGAAGGAAACAGGTTTCACGTCGGGCTGGAAAGGGGCCAGCTTCAGGTTGAGTTCTACATTCCCGAGGGCGCGGATCCGCAGCAACCCCACAGCCGGGACGAATGCTACGTGGTGATCCGCGGGTCGGGACGATTTCAGATGGGAGAAGAGGTGGTCCCCTTCAATGCAGGTGACTTCCTATTCGTGCCCGCCGGCGTGGAGCACCGGTTTCTTGATTTCGGTGACGACCTGGCAACCTGGGTCATTTTCTACGGCCCCGAGGGCGGCGAGTAATCGCCTGGCCGTACGTCTGGTAAGGCAATGAAACGAGAACACACTTACACAACGACCATTACCTGGACGGGAAACAAAGGTGCGGGAACCGTCGCGTACGACGCCTACGCACGGGACTACGAAATTGCCTGCGATGGAAAGGCAACGATACGAGGCTCGGCCGATCCGCTGTACCTGGGGGACGCAAAGCATCACAATCCGGAAGAAATGCTCGTCGCCGCGCTGTCGGCCTGTCACATGCTTTGGTACTTGCACCTTTGCGTGGCCAGCGGCATCGTTGTTGAGGCGTATGAGGACTCGGCGGAAGGGCTGATGCTGACGCGTCCCGATGGATCCGGTGAGTTCAATGAAGTGACGCTGAGGCCACGTGTCACCATTTCAGCAAAGAGCGACGCGGACAAAGCGATGCGTTTGCACATGAAGGCCAACGAGATGTGCTACATCGCTCGCTCCGTAAATTTCCCGGTGCACCACGAGCCGGAAATCGTACCCTTCTAGCCGGCTCGACTATCCCTTGGCGCCAGGAATAGAATGAATTCGTTTGATTGTGCGATGAACAAGAAGCCTTCAGCTCGGCCCGATGTCGACCGCGATCACGTTGCGCTGGCGGAGTACCGCGCCAGTATCGACAACATTGATGCGTCGCTGATTTACTTGATGGCCGAGAGGTTCAAGATTACGCAGAAGGTCGGAGAGTACAAGAAAGAACAGGGGCTCCCGGCTGCTTCCGTTGATCGGGAACAGGAGCAGTTTCGGCGCATGGAGCAACTGGCTGCGGATGCCGGCGTAGATCAGGAATTCATGGGCAAATTCCTGAGGTTCATCATGGATGAGGTCATCAGAAGGCACGAGAGAATCAAGGAACGATAGATTTCTGGTGCTGGCAGGTGGTTGGCGTCCACGAGCGCTTGCGTCTGGCTACCTGTCGGGAGCGGTCTTCACCTTCAAAACTAACCAGCTGCGCATGCTGCACATCGAGTTCCGTCAGTCGCAGATTGATCACTGACCAGGCGCCGTCCTCGTCGGACAGTACCGCGCCCAGGCAGGTTCCGCACACGCGGCAAATGTAGAAATCTGTCGCCCGCAGGCCAAAGCGATACTTTTGCAGATATCGCTCGTCCGCGATTCGAATGGTGGCGGAGCCTTCCGGATCGGCCCAATATGTCGCGCCGTGTTTCTGGCAGAAACTGCATTCGCAGGCACGCGCAACAATGTCATCCGGGGACGTTCGCGTCGTCAGTTCGAACGACAGGTTCCCACAGTGACAAGCTCCCGCTATCCTGTGTTTTTTCCTGTTCATCGGTCGCCGTTGCGCTTCAATGCACTAGCCGCTGTTGCGCAATCCGCTGGCGATGCCGGCCAGTGTGATCTTCAGGGCACGGGAGATCGCCGGCCGCGTGTCGCCCTCCTGCCTCGACCGGTGCAGAAGCTCGGCCTGAAGGAGGTGGAGCGGATCGAGGTAGGTGTTGCGGACCGCAAGCGAATCGCTCAGCAGCGGTTGGTCCGCAAGCAGCGCGTTGGTTGCCCTTAAGGAAAGGATGGATGCCCTGAGTCCCGCCAGGCGTTCGATCAGCGTCTCCGCCAGGTCGCGCTCGGGCGCGCGGGTCAATCGGGACGCGTAGTATTCGCCCAGTCCCGGCTCCGCCTTTGCCGCCATCAGTTCCAGCAGGTCCATCTGCATGCGGAAGAACGGCCACTGGAGCAGTTGCCTGAATCGGTCGGGGCGCTCGCACAAGTAATCGAGCGCGGCGTCGCTGCCGAGCCAGGCGGGAATCATCAGGCGCACCTGCGACCAGGCGAACACCCAGGGAATGGCGCGCAGGCTGTTGATGTCGGTGGAGGGTTTCCGCCGGCTGGGGCGGCTGCCCAGCGCCAGGTCGGACAATTCGCGTTCGGGGGTGAGCGCCTGGAACATCGGGACGAACGCGTCGGTTTCGTCGATCAGCTTGCGATACGAGCGAAGGGCTCGAGCCGACATTTCATCCATGGATTGCCGGGTACGCGCCGACGGCGGACTCGCGGGAGCGATGGTCGCCTTGAGCGTCGCAATGAGATAACGGGTCATTGTTTCGACAGCGAGGACGGGCGAACCCAATTTGAAGCGGATCATCTCTCCCTGCTCCGTGACTCGCAGCGAACCGCCAACCGTACCGGGAGGCTGGGCGAGAATGGCGTCGTGCGCGGGGCCGCCGCCCCGTCCGATCGCCCCGCCGCGCCCGTGAAAAAGCGTCAGGTGAACGCCGTGCTCCCTGCCGGCCCGGGCGATTCCTTCCTGGGCCTGGTAGAGCGCCCAGGCGGCTGTCAGCGGGCCTGCATCCTTGGCCGAATCCGAGTAGCCGATCATCACCTGCTGGCGATCGCCGGCGTTGCGGACGCGGCGCCGGTACCAATCCAGCGAGAACAAGTCCCGCATGATCGCGGGCGCGCGCTGCAGATCGTCAAGCGTTTCGAACAACGGGGCTATCGGCAGAGGCGCCTTGAGTCCGCGCGCCCGGAGAAGCAGCGCAACCTGCAGCACGTCGCTGGGACGGGTGGCCATTGAAATGATGTACGTGCCGATGCCCGCGCCTTTCGTATTGGCGATCACGTCGAAGGTATCGAGCACCTCCCTGACCGGCTTTGTCATCGGCCAATCGCGCGGGAAAAGCGGGCGCCTGTTCTCGAGTTCGCGAAGCAGAAAGGCCTGTTTCTCTTTCTCTTCCCACTCGGAAAACGCCGGGCTTTCGGGGTTGAGGTAACCCAGTAGTTCATCGAAGACCTGGGTATGCCGTTCGGCATGCTGCCTCACGTCCAGAGCCACCAACGTGATGCCGAAGCAATGGGCGCGCCGGAGCGTGTCCAGCAAGGCGCCGTCGGCGATGGTCCGCAGGCCGCTTGCGCACAGCGATCGATAGCAAAGCTCCAGCGGCCGCAACAGGTCGTCGTTCGTCTTCAGGACCTCCCCGGAACCATTCGCTCTGCCCTCGGCCCAGTCCCTCGTCGCGTGGAGCCGCTGCCTGAGTTTCCGAAGCACCACCCGGTACGGTTCATTCGACTGACCCGTCGTTGTCAGCATTTCCGGCGTGGCCTTGACCATGGACAGCGATTCGACCAGGTGCTGTATGTCCCTCAGGAACAGGTCCGCCGACATCCAGCGGGCCAGTTTCAACGTTGTGTCGGTGATCGGCGCGGTGACGTTGGGATTGCCGTCGCGGTCTCCACCCATCCACGAGGCGAAGCGAATCGGCATGACCGCCGGAGGAATCGCGGCGAGGCCCTCCCGGGTTGCGGCCTCGTCCGCGGCGCGCATCACGCGCGGTACGGCATCCCAGAGCGAATTCTCGATTACCGCAAATCCCCATTTGGCCTCATCCAGCGGCGACGGACGCCGTTGCCGCACTTCATCCGTGTGCCAGATTTCCGCTATGAGGCGTTTGAGGGTTTCGCGCTGTGCCGGATCGGACTTGCGTTGCAGCGCCTGATCCACCGCGTCGTACTTGCGGATCATCGTGCGGCGCAACACCTCGGTGGGATGGGCGGTAAGCACGAGTTCGACGCGCAATTCCTCCAGAGTTGAGGGGTCGAACTCCGGCGTCTCCGCATACAGCCGGGCCCACTCCGCCCGGGGAGAATAGATTTCCGGAGAAGCGTGGTAGCGCTGTTCCGCGATGTTCGCCAGGTTGAGAAACTGATTGAACCCACGGGCAACGTCAACCAGGTCCTCTTCCGGCAGCGACTTCAGGCAGGCGCTCAGTTCGTCCCATTGTTCTTCGCCGCCTCCCCGGGCCCGCTTGGCGAGCGCTCGAACTTCCTCGATGCGGTCCACCAGTTCTTTTCCCCGGTCCTCGGCAATGACCTCGCCCAGCAGCAAACCCAGCGTGCGCACATCCGCGCGCATGGAAGCGGGCAGCGCCTCGTATGCCGGCTCCGGAGGATGGGTAACGGCCGGATTGTCAGTCATCGATCTGCCCCCAGGAACAGTTCGTAGGCCGAATTGCCGGTCTCCTCGTGGAACGGGTAGTTCAGTTCCGACAGAAAGGCATGAAATTGCTCCATTTCCACGTCCGGCACCTGAATTCCCGCCAGCACTTGCCCGTACGCGGCGCCGTGGCTGCGGTAGTGGAACAGGCTGATATTCCACCGCTTGCCCATGCGCGTCAGGTAGCGCAGCAGTGCGCCGGGCTGCTCGGGCAGATCGAACCGAAACAGCCGCTCGTCGCTTAAGCCGGCCGCCCGGCCGCCCACCATGTAGCGCACGTGAATCCTTGCCATTTCGTTATCGGACAGGTCCACGACCTTGTAGCGGCGATTCGTCAGGTCGGCAATCAGTTCTTCCTTGTCCGAGCGGCCGTTCCTCAGTTCCACGCCCACGAAAACGTGCGCCTTCTCTGCGTCCGCGTAGCGATAGTTGAACTCGGTGATCGACCGTTGCCCGATCGCCCGGCAAAACGTGCGAAAGCTGCCCGGCCGTTCCGGAATGGTCACGCCGAGCAGCGCCTCGCGGCGCTCGACCAGGTCGGCAAGCTCCGCAATTCCCCGCAGCCGGTCGAAGTCCACATTGGCGCCGCTGACAACCGCGACCAGCACCTTGCCGGTCCATTCTTCCCGGGCGACACAACGCTTGAGTCCTGCCAGCGCCAACGCACCCGCAGGTTCGGCGATGCAACGCGAATCGTCGAAGATCTCCTTGATCGCCGTGCAGATCTCGCGATGGGTGACCGTAACGACCTCGTCCACGCACTCGCGCGCAATTCGGAAGGGTTCCTCGCCGACCTGGCGCACTGCAACGCCATCGGCGAACGGGTCGACATCATCGAGGACGACGCGTTCTCCGGCTGCGAGCGCACGCGACATGCAGGCAGCATGCCTCGGTTCCACGCCCACCACGCGAACGTCCGGGCGCAGCGCTTTCACGTAGGCCGCCATGCCGGCAATCAGGCCGCCGCCGCCGACCGGAACGAAGATCGCATCCAGCCGCCCCGGCATCCGGCGCAGGATTTCCATTGCAATCGTGCCCTGTCCCGCAATCACGTCCTTGTCGTCGTAGGGGTGAATGAAGGTACTGCCGAGTTCCTCCGCCTTGTGCCGCGCGAACTCGAAAGCTTCGTCATAGTTGCTTCCCATGAGCTCGATGGCCGCCCCCAGGGCGCGAACGGATTCCAGTTTGATCTGCGGCGTGGTCTGCGGCATCACGATGAGCGCCTGCATGTCCAGTCGTTTTGCGGCCAGGGCGATGCCCTGGGCGTGGTTGCCGGCGGACGCCGCGATGACCCCGCGTTTTTTCGCATTGGCGGACAGCCCCGCCATCTTGTTGTACGCCCCGCGTAATTTGAACGAAAAAACCGGCTGCAGGTCCTCCCGCTTCAGGAACACCCGGTTTCCGAGCCGCCGGGAGAGTATCGATACCGCCTGCAGCGGTGTCTCATTGGCGGCCGAATAGACTCGCGAGTTCTCGATTCTTTCTACGTAGTCCTGGAACATGTCGACCCTTCCTGGTCGAGACCCAAGCTCGCCGGATCGTCTTCCGAAGCGGCCTGTTTACCCGACTTCGTATCCCGCAATTTCGTCCGAAAGCCGGCGAGTCGCTTCCTCGATACCGTGCGGGGTCCCTCCGCCGGAGTAGATGATGGAACGCGACGCGCTGATTATCAGGCTGTTCGGACTGACGGACGACCTGCCGTTCCGGATGCTCGAAGCCAGGGAACCATTCTGAGACCCGATGCCCGGCACGAGGAAAGGCACGGAGGGCGCCGCCTTGCGGGTAAGAGACATTTCCCTCGGGAAAGTGGCGCCGACCACGAGCATTACGTTCTGCTTGTCCTGCCAAAGTTCTTCCGCTTCAGCGGCCACTTTTTCAAACAGCATGTTTCCATCGATATGCATGTCCTGCAGGAAACCCGAGCCGGGATTTGACGTCTTGCACAAGATAATGGCCCCTCGATCATCGCGTTCAATAAAGGGCTCTATGCAATCCAGCCCAAGAAACGGATTCACGGTTACCGCATCCGCACCATAGCGGTCAAAGGCCTCCAGCGCGTACATCTTCGACGTGTGCCCGACATCTCCTCGTTTTGCATCCAGGATCACAAAAGAATCCGGCACTTCTTCCCTGATGTACCTGATCGTGTCGGCCAAATCGTTTTCCGCGCCAACCGCGTGATAAAACGCAGCCTGGGGCTTGAAGATCTTGCAGTGGCTCTTTGCCGAATCGACGATACGTTTGTTGAATTCGAAAATGGGCCGTTTCGCGCTACGGAGATCGTTCGGAATCTTGTGCAGATCGGGGTCCAGCCCTACGCACAATTGAGCATTGCTCCCACGAAAGGACCTGGCGAGTTTTTCGGGAAAAGTCAGCATTTTTTTGAGTGCACGGATTTTCTTGGCCGGATTTCGCGTATTTTACGGCTCCTCCAGGTTTCGAGCCATGAGGCCCTATTGCCAGTCACCTGGCCCTATCGTGACAGAAGCGGTCAATTCGCCCTGGCCGCTTGCAGTGCCTGGATGAACGCTGCCGGATCCTCGAGGCTGACCAGCACCGTCGTTCCATCGCTGAGTGGCAAGCTGGCCACCGATGAGCGATCGGTCAACGCAACCAGCGCCTTGCCGCCGCCGGCCAGTCTGAACCACCCGAGCGAATAACCCAGAGAGCCCAGCCCGTTGGTTCGCAGCCCAAGCTGCACTTCCCGTTCCGTTCTCATGTTCACGACGCGAGCGCTTGCTGGCTCGATTGTGTCCAGGGGAATCGAACGGCCGTAGACCGGAACGCTGAATTCGAGCGCGTCCTCCGTAATCGTTACGCTGGAACGGTAGCCGCCGTACAGAAAGTAGACCAGGAGCAACGTAACCAACACAGGCAGGCCAACCGAGAGAGCCAGGCTGATCCAGGACTGCGACGCGAAGTAGCGCGCAGGACCTCCTCCGCTTGCTACGATGAATACGCTGATCGCCAGTGGCAGGGCCGCCAGCAGCGCCAGGACGGTCGAAGCCGTCGCATCAATCGGAATGATCGGAAATCTCATCGCGCCAACTCACCGCCGGAAAATTCGATCGCATCGCGCTCCATCCACATGGACAGACCGAACGCGCTCGAAGACTGTTTCTGGCAGTCCTTGCAATGGCAGGCATAAAGCGCCACCGGCGCCCGCAACAGCCGGTAACGAATCGCGCCGCACTGGCACCCGCCTTTCTGTCCGGGTTCGATGAGCATTCTCCTGGCTACGTGCATGGGCAGGGACTCCTGAAAGCTGGAAGCGTAACGCGCTTTCCAACCGGTGACGAAAATAATCGCCGCTCAAGGCGGCTGATATGATCCGTTTCCCCGAATCCCGCGGATCGTAATCCGAGGGCAGGACTGGAGGAGAACACCATGACAGCCACCCGCAGAGACACACTGAAGTACACCGGAGCCGCGATTGCGGTGATGTCCGCGGCCCGCGCCGGCGCCGCCGATACGCGGGCGGAAGGCAACCCCTGGGCGGTGAGGTCCGGGCCCATGGCAGTGCCCTATGTGCCCAGGCGCGGATATGCCGACGGACCGTACGGCCAGGTCCACTTCCGCGACACGGGCGAAGGAAGGCCCCTGATTCTGTGCCCCCAGGCGCCTCAGACCTCGCGCCAGTTCGAGAATGTCTACGAACCCCTGGCGCGCCGCGGGATCCGGGCCATCGGCGTCGATTCGCCGGGGTTTGGAGAATCGGACCCCACGCCCTTCGTGCCCACGGTCAGTGACTGGGCCGAGGCGGTGCCCGCCGTGCTCGACCTGCTCGGTATCGAAAAGGCCGACGTGCTCGGCCACCACACCGGGGGCATGGTGGCGACGGAAACGGCCGTCCTGTTTCCGGAAAGAGTGAACAAGCTCATCATCAACGGGCCTTTGCCGATGGGCGAGGAAGAACGAAGCAACTTCCTCAAGTTCGTCGAGGAAGGCGAGATCAACTTTGTCCACCAGGCCGACGGCAGCCACATGCAAGACGCGTTTGCCGGGCGCTACCGCATGTTCGTGGACGGCGGGGGAACTCCCGACCCGGAGCTCATCACCCGTTATACGGTGGAGCGCTTCCAGGGTTACGCGCCGTTCTGGACGGGCCACCACGCGGCGTTCATCTACGATCACAATGCGGGCCTCATGAATGTCATGGTCCCCACGATGATCCTGACCAACACGGGCGACCAGATTTACGAAAATGCGAAGCTGGCCGCGGAGATCCGCCCGGACTTCGACTATGTGGAACTCGAGGGCGGCGGAATCGACATCGTCGATCAGATGCCGGAGGAATGGGCCGACGCCGTGGCGGGATTTCTGACAGAGTCCTGAGCGCCGTGTATTATTCGATGCGTTTGGTCGGGCCAGTCGGTTCTATCCCGGCTTTTTTCATGTCTTTCTGGGGGACACCTATGAAATCGCGAAATCTCGTTGCTGCGTCGATTATGGCGCTGATGGCCCTGCCGGTTTTGCCGGTTGGGCAGAGCGCCCTGGCGCAGGAACTGTCGCTGGAGGAAATCGTCGTTACCGCGCGGAAGCGCGAAGAGAACATCTACGAAATTCCGGTCTCGGTGTCGGCATTTTCGCAGGAGCAACTGGACCAGGCCGGCATCGGCGATTTCCATGAGCTGTCGAAGCTTGTTCCGGGTCTGGACTTTCATGGGGTGACGGCCACAGCCGGGCGCGTCAATCCGCAGATCCGCTTCCGCGGAGTGAACCAGCAGATCATCACGCCCTCAACCCAGGTGGGCGCCCTGTTCTGGGATGGTTCCTACATCGCGGCCGGCGGCGGCTTTCTCCCGATTACGGACGTGGAGCGCGTTGAAGTCATCAAGGGCCCGCAAACCGCCTATTTCGGACGCAACACGTTTTCCGGCGCGATCAATTACATACCCAGGCTTCCCGGAGACGAATGGGAAGCCGATGTAACGCTTCAGTACTCGCCGTCCCAGCACGACGAGTACATCGTTGGCATCGGCATAGGCGGTCCAGTCACGGACACGGTGGGCGTGCGCTTGTATGCCGGTTACGAGCAGAACGCCGGAGATTTCAACTTTCAGGACGGCACCCCCTTCGGCGTCCAGAAGGACCTTACGTTCAATGGCACGCTGACCATTGACGTCACCGAAGACTTCCGCCTGAAACTCACCGGATACTACGTGGACGCCGAGGATGGCGGCGTCAACGGCGGGGTTGACTCGAGGTTTCATGGCACGGCGACCGGTGATTGCGGAATCGTCTATACGGGCGAGTATCTGAATCCGGCCACGGGTGAACGGACTCCCTTTACACGAACTATCGCCACCGATTTCGGCGGGTCCCACTTGTGGTGCGGCAAGTACCCCGACGGAGAGAACCTCGTGTTCGGCATAAGCCGCTCCCCGACGGGCGCCTTCTCCTTTACGGCGCCGGGCGGTCAGATATTCGGAGGCCGTACGCTGGGCGGTCTGCACCCACTGCTCGAGGAATACGACATCCTCAAGGACCCGCCGGGCGACAAGCTGGGCGGCTTTAACCGGACCTACCGCGTTCAGTTGAGCGGCGAATACGACGTTGCCGAACACACAGTGTCCTTCCAGGCTTCACGCGCGGATACGGGAACCATTAACCTCGTGGACTTCTGGTACGGCATTCCAAGCATCCCCGGCACGGCCTTCGTACTCGGCAACAACATCGCCACCCAGGAAACCTACTTCGAGGCCCGGATTGCCTCTCCGCAGGACCAAAGGCTCCGGTATCTCATTGGCGTGAGCGACTATGACCAGCGCTATCGGCTCGGCAATATTCCGACCACGACGCAAATGGATCCGGCCACGACCACCGCGACGGTGGACTTCCAGGACAACGGGACCACGGCCTTGTTCGCATCGGTGGACTACGACCTTGCGGAGGATCTGACCCTGTCGGTGGAAGCCCGCTACACCGATGAAGAGTCGGTGGCGGTCCTGTTCGGGAACCCGAGCGGCCAATGTGGCGGGTTCTCGCCTGTGTGCAACGAAACGAACGAGTACACCGATTTCATCCCCAGGGTGATTCTCAGCTACCAGCCGTTTGAAGGGGCCACCACCTACTTCAGCTACTCCTACAGTTCACTGCTGGGCGTGGCGACTCAAGCCGGGTTCATCAACAGTGTTGCGCCGGAAATCATTCCCGCCGACCAGTTGGAGATCCTGGGCCTTTACACGCCGCCCCAGGAGAACACGCAGTACGAAATCGGCTGGAAGCAGCAGACGGACAACTGGGCCTTGACCGCCGCGGTCTTCTACATTGACTGGAAAAACCAGCCTTTCGCATCGGTCATTCTGCTTCCCACTGGCGGGACCACATCCTATCGCGGACCGGGCAATTCGGAATACACGGGCGTGGACCTCGAAGCGCAAGGCAATCTGACCGACTGGTTCAGCATTCGCGGAACGCTTACCTACGTGGATGCGGTCATGGCGTCGTTCTCCTCCCGTGGATCGAACGAGTTCGTAGTGCTTGGATCGGGCCCATTGTCCGTCGTCAACGACGGCAACGAGGCGCGCAACACGCCGAAATGGACGGCGTCCCTGAGTCCCACGATTCTCGGCAACTTCGCCGGACGGGAGTTCTACTTCCGTACCGATTTCTTCTACGAGAGCCCGAAGTGGGCGGACTACTCGGAATTCAACCGGACCAAGTCATTGTTCAGGATCAATGCCCGCGTGGGATTCGATTTGATGGACAACACCACCGTTGAAGTTTTCGGCACCAATCTCACCGAAAACAAGGTCCTTCCCAACACCAACGGAACGACCAGCGGTCCCGGCGGCAGCCGCAAGGCGTTCACGGCGGCGTACCCGAAGCGGGAATTCGGTGTGCGCGTGAGAGCGTCCTTCTAAGGCCGGTTCAGGCTTTCCGGAATCGCCAGCCGTATAGCATGCGTCCGTAGAAGTTGAACCACTTCTTCGCTTCGGGGTCGTCGAACGGGTAGTCGGCGCCGAGTTGTCTGGCCGCGATCAGGCCGGTCACGAAGCAGGTTTCCTGGCTGTTGATCAGCGTGTGGGCGCCGCAGTGCCAGCTTCGCCGCTTGCCCTGGATGAAGCGGAACAACTGAATCAGGATGGCGATGTGGCGCACGTCGTGGACGACGTGCTGGAACCACCACTTCTTGATGATCTTGCTTTCGTCGATCGGGCTGATCGCGTTGTAGGTCACCAGGCAGGGCTTGTCCGAGCGCTTCGCCCACGGCTGCTGGTTGTGCATGATGTAGGTGATTTCGTAGTTGTCGGGCCGCGCGCCGTACTGCTCGATGTGGTTGCTCCGGGTGTCCAGCGCCTCCACGTCGCTGTCGGGCAGGACCGAGGCGTCCGAGTGCACGACGGTGTGGTTGTGCAGTTCGCTCTCGTAGCGTATCGACGAGAGAATCGAACTTTCGAGGTAGGTCGGGGCGTCCAGCAGCATCAGGGTCTGGTTCGCATTGCAGGCGAAGATCACGTCGTCGAACTTCTCCGTGTTGCCGTTTTCGTCCTCGACCAGGACATGCGACGGGCGTCGATGGACCTTCCGGACCGGCCGGTTCAGGTAAATCCTGTCCCGGAAACCGCCTGAGAGCGCCTCGTAGATGCGCCTCGTGCCCTGGTTCCAGGTCTTCATCGGCGTCGCGGCCTCGATATCGAAGAACTGGAGGTAGCGGGAGAACAGCGACGCGGGCATGTCGAACACGTTCGTTGCCATCAGGAAGTTCACGAACATGGGCTTGAGTATCTTGTAGCGGAAGTCGCCTGAAAACCGGCTCCAGTTGAGCACGGTGCCCATGCTGACGTAGTTGAACGGGTTCAGCAGATTGAGCAGCCTGGAGCGGGTATTGTTGACCCGGCCGAACCAGTGCAAACGCTTCAGTAGCTTCTGGAATTTCTCGATTTCCGGCTGCAGTTCGCGGCGGATGTCGGAGTCGAAATCGTGCGCATAGACGCCGCCGCGATACTTGACGCTGTAGCTGAACCGGGTGTCGATCAGGTCGATATCGTGCTGCTGCATCACCAGCAGGATGTGCTGGTAAACGGAGGGGATCAGCGCGGTGACGGAGATGTCGAACGGAATCGAACTGCCGTCGTCCTGCGGCATGTCGGCGGTTATGGCGTTGCCGCCCAGCCGGTCCTGCGCTTCGTAGAGCCGGAAATCGAACCGGTCGGGATGCCGGCTGAGCGCCCACGCGGCTCCCAGTCCCGAGACTCCCCCACCGATGATGGCAATCCGTCTAGCCATCCCCCCGCCTGCCTGTTCGACCTATTTTTCCGTTGATGCCGCGACGACGGTGCCCTGGGCGATCGCGCAAAGCGTTTCGGCGCCATCGCCGGAAACGGCGAAGACCTTGCCCTGGCAGACGGCCTGGCGCTTGCTCAGGGCCGTGGTGCGTGCGCGCGCGATGAGCCGACCGCCGACGGCGGGCCGGACGAAGTTAATCTTGAATTCCGCCATCAGGGCGTCGCCGCCGAGCGCAAGGCCGCCCGCGAAGGCCATCGCGTTGTCGGCCAGGTAGCTGATGATCCCGCCGTGGGCGAAACCGTGCTGCTGGGTCAAGTCATCGGTGACCGCCAGGGCGATTTCCGCGCTGTCGGGTCCGACCGATTCCAGCGATGCCCCGAGGTGCCTGGTGAAGGGCTGCGAGTCGAAGATCTGCCGGGCGAGCTTCTCCAGGGTGCTCATGGCGCGCCATCTTATCCGCAACTAACGCGTCCGGGCGTGCGTATCCCGCCAGTGATGGCAGGCGACGCGGTGCGAGGCCGAGACGCTCTCGCCGGGCGGCCGCGTGCGCGCGCATTCGGGTGTGGCGATCGGGCAGCGGGTGCGGAAAACGCAACCGGACGGCGGGGCCAGCGCCGACGGGATTTCGCCGGGCAGGGCGTCGGCCATATCGTGCGGACCGCGGTCGGGGTCGGCCTCCGGGATTGCTTCGATCAGCGCCCGGCTGTAGGGGTGCCGGGGGTTTTCGAACAGCTCGTCGCGCGGGGCGATTTCCATCAGCCGGCCGAGATAAAGCACCATCACGCGGTGCGACATGTAGCGCAGCACCGACAGGTCGTGGCTGATGAACAGGATCGCGATGCCGGTCTCGCGCTGGAGCCGGCGGAGCAGGTTGCAGATCTGCGCCTGTATCGACACGTCGAGTGCGCTGACGGGTTCGTCGCACACCAGCAGCTTCGGCCCCGTGACCATGGCGCGCGCGATGCTGATGCGCTGGCATTGGCCGGAGCTGAACTCGTTGGGATAGCGGCTGGTCATTTCGGGCCGCAGGCCGACCCGTTCGAACATGTCCGCAACCGCAGCCCGGCGGTCCCGCGCGGACATGTCCGCCGCATGCACGCGCAGCGGCTCGGCGACGATCTCGCCGACCGGCATGCGCGGGTTCAGGGCGGACAGCGGGTCCTGAAACACGATCTGCAGTTCGCTGCGCAGTTTCGTCAGTATCTTCGCGTCGGCACGCGCCAGGTCCACGCCTCGCCAGAGGACCCGTCCCGCCGACGGAGAAACCAGTTGCAGGATCGCCTTGCCGAGCGAAGTCTTGCCGCAGCCCGTCTCGCCCACGATTCCCAGCGTTTCGCCTTCGGAAAGCTCGAAGCTGATGTCATGGACCGCTCGTAGCGTGCTGGCTCTCGAACCGAACACGCCGGCGCGGCGTTGCTCGTAGTCCACGCAAAGCGACCGGACGCTGAGCAGCGGTGCGGTCACGGCGAAAGCAGGTGGCAGGCGGCGGCGTGACGGCCGCGCGTGCCGCCCAGCAGCGGACGCTCGGAAATACAGCGATCCATGACGTGCTCGCACCGCTCGGCGAACGCGCAGCCGCGCGGCGTTACGAGCGCGTCGGGCGGCTGCCCGGGAATCGCCGTCAGATCGATTGCGGGGTCGGTCGCGAGGCTGGGCAGCGAGGCGAGCAGGCCCTTCGTGTACGGGTGCTTCGGCGCGGTGAACACCTCGCGCGTGGTTCCCGATTCGACCGGCCGGCCGTTGTACATGATCAGGATGCGATCGCACAGCCCCGCGGCGACGGCCAGGTCATGCGTAATCAACACGACCGACGTATTCGCGTCGCGCCGCAGTTCGGCGAGCAGCCCGAGTATCTGCGCCTGTATCGTCACGTCGAGCGCGGTGGTCGGTTCGTCGGCGATCAGGAGATCGGGCCGACAGATCATTCCCAGCGCGATCATCACGCGCTGGCGCATGCCGCCGGACAGTTCGAACGGATACAGGTCCAGGCAGTGCTCAGGATCGGGCAAACGCACGGTTTCCAGCATTTCCAGGGCCTTTCCACGCGCCTGGCGGGCGTTCATGCCGAGGTGCCGGCGCGCCGATTCCTCAAGCTGGCGGCCGATGCGCAGCGTGGACGTGAGCCCGGACAGCGGGTCCTGGAACACCATGGCGATGCGTCGGCCGCGCAGCGTGTCGAGTTCGCGCCGCGGCGCCTTGAGGATTTCGCGGCCCCGGTAGAGTACCGAACCCTCGGCGCGCGCGTTTTCGGCGAGAAGCCCCAGCGCGGCGAGAAAGGTCTGGCTCTTGCCGGCGCCCGATTCGCCCACCACGCCCAGGCATTCGCCCTCCGCCACGTCAAGGGAAAGCTCGCGCACGGCGGTCAACTCGGCGTCCCCGACGTCGAAGCGGACGCTCAGGTCGCGAATCTCCAGTAGTGCGTTCATTCCCGGCCGTTAGCGGTGGGAGGGGTCGAGGGCGTCGCGCAGCCCGTCGCCGATGAAGTTGAAGCAGAACATCGTGATGGCCAGAAACGTCGCCGGAAACAGGATCAGCCAGGGGGCCGTGTCGAGCTGGCCTACCGCCTGCGAGATCAGCAGGCCCCAGCTCGTGAGCGGCTCCTGCACGCCCAGCCCGATGAAGCTCAGGTAGCTCTCGATCAGGATGTTGGTGGGAATCAGCAGCGTCACGTAAACGACGACGGGCCCGACCACGTTCGGAATGATGTAGCGGCGCAGGATCGCCGGTTTCGACAGCCCGATCGCGACGGCCGATTCGACGTACTCCTTGGCCTTTACGCTCAATGTCTGGCCGCGCACGATGCGCGAGAGCGTCAGCCACTCGACCGCGCCGATGGCGACGAATATCAGGAAGATGTTGCGCCCGAACACGGTCACCAGGATGATGATGAAGAACAACAGCGGCAGCGAATACAGGATGTCGACGAAGCGCATCATGAACCCGTCGGTGCGCCCGCCCGTGAACCCGGCGACGGCGCCGTAGCCGACCCCGATGCCCAGCGCGACCAGCGTCGTCATCAGGCCGATCGTGAGCGAAATGCGCCCGCCGTAGAACACCCGCACGAACTGGTCGCGGCCGTTGGCGTCGGTGCCGAACCAGTGCCAGTTCTCGAAACTCGGCGGCAGCAGGATGTTCTCCCAGGACGCGTCCTCGACCGCGTGCGGCCAGAATGCCGGCACCAGGACCGATGTGAGCGCGATGACCAGCAGCACGCCGATGCTGATCATCGCGGCGCGGTTGCGCCGGAAACGCCGCCCGGCCTGGCGCCAGAGCGAGCCGGACAGCTCGCCGCCCGCCGCCCGGCGCAGGGCCGGCGACCGCAACAATCCGCCGGCGCTCACCGGTAGGTCCTCCGCACCCGCGGATCCAGCGCCGCGTAGGCGAGGTCCGAAAGCAGGTTCAGCAGGATGATCAGCGTGCCGTAGACGATGACGATCCCCATGACCAGCGGGTAGTCGCGATTCAGCGCGCCCTGGATGAAGTAACGCCCGACGCCCGGCAGGTCGAAGATCAGCTCGATGACCAGCGATCCGGTCATGATGCCGGCCAGCGCCGGGCCCAGGTAGCCGACCAGCGGGACCGCGGCCGACTGCAGCACGTGGTTGATCACCACCTGGCGTTCCGGCAGTCCCTTGGCGCGGGCCGTGCGCACGAAGTTCGCCCGCAGGACCTCGAGCATTCCGCCGCGCATCAGCCGGGCGATGATCGCGAGCTGCGGAAGCGCCAGCGCGATGACCGGCAGCACCATGTTGGCGGCCGCGCCGCCGTTCCAGCCGGCCACGGGCAATAGTTTCAGGTAGAGACCGAAGAACAGCGCGAGGATCGGCGCGGTGACGAAAGAGGGGATGGCAATGCCGGTCATCGCCATCGTCATCGTGGCGTGATCGAAAAGCCGGTTGTGGCGCAGCGCGGCGACGATCCCGCAGGTTGCGCCGAGCAGCAGCGCGACGAGCATTGCGGTGAAGCCGAGCCTGGCGCTGACCGGCAGCCCGATCGCGATGAGCTCGGTCACGTTGAAGTCCTCGTAGACCAGCGAGGGCCCGAAATCGCCCTGCAGCACGTTGGCGAGGTAGATCCAGTATTGCTCCAGCAGCGGCTGGTCGAGCCCGTAGGCGCGATAGAGGTTTTCGAGCACTACGGGATCGAGGTCCGCTTCCGTGTCGAAGGGTCCTCCGGGCGCCGCGCGCATCAGGAAGAACGACGCGGTCGCGATCGCGAGGAGTGTCGGGATTGCGACGGCGAACCGCCTCAGCGTGAATGCGAGCATCCGCCGGAGCATATCAGCCCGCCCCGCGAACTCGCCGTTCTTCGTTACTGTTTTACGCGATAGAGGTAGCGGGTGGCGGTCATGCCGCGCGAGTTGGGCGTGTAGCCGCGGATGTCGGGCGCCACCAGGTTACGGTGCACCATGAAGTACAGCGGCATCACGGGAAAATCCGCCAGCGCGGTCGCTTCGGCCTCGCTATACGCCGCCAGGCGGGCGTCCGGGTCAAGCTGCGCCTCCGCCACGGCGATCAGCCGGTCGTACTCGGGATTCGAATAACCGGAGTAATTGGTCGTGGCGCCGGACTCGAGAATGAAAAGAAACGTTTCGGGACTATCGGTGGGGGAGAACCAGGTGAACCGCGCGGCGGTGTAGTCGCCCGTTCCCACCGAGCGGTAGAGGGTGCCGAAGTCGGTGAACAACAGTTCCGTATTGACGCCGATTTCACGCCAGATCGCCTGCAGCGCGATCGCAAGGCGGCGGTTTTCCTCCGGCGGTTCGTAACGCAGTTCGAACGTCAGCGGCCGGTCCGGCCCATAGCCCGCGGCCTCGAGCAGGGAACGCGCTTCGGCCAGCCGGTCGGGCATCGGCCGATGGGCGTATTCCGGCACCGGGTGGTCGTAATGGCTGACCACGGTAGGTGTCATCGTGTAGGCGGGCGGAACGCCGACCACCATGATCCGGTCGGCGATCTGCTCCCGGTCTACGCTGATCGTCAGCGCCCGGCGCACCCGCACGTCGTCGAACGGCGGCTTGCGGTTGTTGAAGGTGATGTAGCTGATGCCAAGCGCGGGCCAGATCTTGAGCTGGCCGGGCAGGTTCTCCTCGATCCATTCCATCCGGTCGGACGGAAACGTGAGCAGAAACTCGAGATCGCCCGCCAGGAACCGGCGCATGGCCGTCTCCGCGTTGGTGGTCGGGAAGTACTGCACGGTCTCGATCTCGATGTCGTCGGCGCCATAGAAGTGCGGGTTCTTCTCCAGCTTCAGGTACGACTGCGGCACCCATTCGGCCAGGCGGTACGGGCCGGTGGTGACCACCCGGCCGGGGCGCGACCAGCGGCGGCCGTGCTCTTCGATGACGGCCTGCGGCATCGCCGCAGCGGCATAGTTGCTGAGCTTCTCCAGCAGGGTCGGGTCGGGTCGCTGCAGCTCGATGACGAACGTCCGCTCGTCCTCGGCGTGCACGCCGAGTTCGGTCGGATCGAGTTCGCCGCTCATGATGCGTCTGCCGTTCCGGATCGAATAGAAGAAGGACCCGAAGCGCGTGCGGTTCCCGGGCGTCAGGAGCCGGCGCAGCGTATAGACGAAGTCCTTTGCGGCGATCGGCGAGCCGTCGGACCACTTGAGGTTCTCGCGCAGACGAAAACGGTAGGTCAGGCCGTCCTCGCTGATCTCCCAGGATTCCGCTGCGCCGGGGATCAGCCGTCCGGCCGAATCGTACGAGGTCAGCCCGGTGAAGAGATCGCGCATGATCGTCGAAGAGGCGCCGGACACCACCTGCGGATCGAGACTGTTCGGTTCCGCCACGGCGCCGCGCCGCAGCGTGTCGGCTGCACCTGCGCTGACAAGCAGCAGCGACGCCGATGCGAGCAGTGCGTTTCGAAAGGCGGGCATCGGCCGGTTCAAGCTGCGGCAGCCTGCCCGCCGTTCGCCAGCATCTTCGCGACCTCGGCCTCCACGGCCGTGTCGGCGAAGAAATCCGGGTCCATGCGCGCGAACAGGCGCGCGGGATTGTGGAACACGAAATCGGCGAAATCCTCGTCGCTCAACAGGCCGTCTTCGACCAGTTCATGCGCTTCCACGAGGACGCCCGACATGTCGGTGACGTCCCAGTGGCCGAAGTCCGACGAGAACATCGCATTCAGCTTGCGCCCGCCCGGCAGGACCCGCGTGTCGAACGCGGTCACGTTCATCCGGTCGTCCGCCTCGCAGCCGTAGTAGAAGTTCGGCACCAGCCGGTCGAGCAGGTCGTCGACGCTGTTGACGTGGGCGGCCGCGAAATCGTCGACGCCGTCGCGCTCGACCACGTTGCGCAGGATGGCGCCCTTGGGCAGGCGGCCCGACAGGACCTCGCCGCCGTACTGTTCGAACAGCGATCCCATCAGCTCCCGGTCGATCTTGGCCGGGTTGAACTGTTCGATCGCCTCGGCGCTGCGCTTCTCCCAGCGCTCCTTCAGGTCGCAGACAAGGCTCGCGCCCCAGGCGACGCCGCACTCCAGGAAGGCAAAGTTGAGCTTCGGGAAGCGGTGCGTCACGCCGCCGAAGAACAGAGCCTTGGCGAAGGCGTGTCCGGCGTCGGCGAAGTGCCCGGTCTGGTTGTACATGTAGTTGCTGATCGACCGGCGCATGTGCATGCCCTGTCCGACCGCATGCGCGGTCACCGGCACCTTCAGGTCCATGCATCGCTGCCAGAGCGGGTCGTAGTCGTAGATGCTGTCGATCGCCAGCGTGTCCACCCAGAACGCGTAGGGCCTGAGGTCCGGGTCCACCTCCTGGACCGCGCCGATCGGACGTTTCACGAGGTTGATGAACATCGGCACCTTGAAATTCAGTTCCCCGAGCGCGTAATCCAGCTCCTCGATGGCTTCTTCGGGCGTGTGGCAGGGGATGACCGCCGCGGGCGTCAGGCGGTCCTCGAAACCGCGGTAGATGTCCGCCATCATCAGGTTGTGGGCCCGGCAGGCTGCCCGGCGCACTTCGTCGTCGGCGATCTCGGGCAGCAGGAAACCGATGGTCGGATAGACCACGGCGTAGTCGATGCCCATTTCCGGCAGCCGCTCGTGCATGAGCTTCGGCAGCATCGCGGTTGCGAGGTCGGTCGTGTTCTCGGCGGGCGCGGCCCAGAAGGCGGGACGGATGAGGTTGTGGTGGCGGCGCTGGGCTTGGTCCATTTCGTACCAGCTGCGATTGTTCTGGCGGCGCAGGCTCGTGAACATCTTCTCGGACATTTCCGGCCCGCCCACCTGCTTGATGTAATCGAAGATCACCGGGAACAGTTCCACCATATGCCCGTCGGTGTCGATGACGGGGTGGTTCAAACGCGAACGAAGCTCACGTGAAGGTGAAGGATTCGCTTTGCTCATGGCCTTGCCCTCCATCGCCTGCTGCAGCGCAAGACGTGACATTAGATCATAACCATGACCGGGCGCTGTGCGAGAATGTCCAGCGTGTGACTACCGGGGGGCGACCATGAGAAAAGCATTGGCGGTGTGCGCCCTAACCACTCTCGCCTGGATGCATGCAGGCCCCGTGGCAGGGCAGGAACCGGGGGAGAGTTTCTCGGACGCACTGAGGGACGGTGATCGGGGGCCCGAGATGGTGTTCATTCCGGCCGGCAGTTTCGAGATGGGTTGCGTTTCGGGTGAGGAGTGCTACGACGACGAGCTGCCGGTGCACACGGTGACGATTTCACAGGCCTTTGCCGTGTCGAAGTACGAGATCACCTTCGAGGATTACGACCGCTTTGCAGCGCCCGATGAAGTCGACGACGAGGGCTGGGGCCGCGGGCGGCAGCCGGTCGTGAATGTGTCATGGAATGAGGCTAAGGACTACGTCGCCTGGTTGTCCTCGCAGACCGGTCAAACCTACCGGCTGTTGACGGAGGCCGAATGGGAATATGCCGCCCGGGCAGGATCGATCACGCAGTTCACGTGGGGAAGCAAAATCGGCCAGGGAAACGCCAATTGCGGTGGCTGTGCAACCGAGTGGGACTATTATCAGACCGCCCCCGTGGGATCGTTCGCGCCCAATGCGTTTGGTCTGCATGACGTGCACGGCAACGTCTGGGAGTGGGTGGAGGACTGCTGGAACGAGAACTATGAAGACGCCCCTTCGGACGGCAGTGCCTGGCTGAGCGGCGACTGCTCCCGGCGCATCCTGCGAGGCGGCTCGTACGACGATTTTCACTACGACCTGCGCTCCGCGATGCGGTTCACCCACGCCCCTGATGAACGCAACAGGAGCCTCGGTTTCCGAGTCGCCCGAGCCATCGACAACTGAGTCCTTATCGCTCGTCTTTGCATCTATACCTCCAGGGAGGAAGCCGGAGACTGACGGAAACGGAGGGATGATGCCTGTTATGCCACCATCAAGGACTAGGAGGCGGCATGACGTGTTGGGCCGCAGGGTTGTGCTCGTGCAAGCATTTGCTCGCGCGGTCCTGTTGGCCCCCCTTGTATTCCTGTTTAGTGGATTCGTGTTCGGCACGGCTGCGCAGGGTGTGGCCATTCAGGCAGAGAACGTAATTTCACAGCCCATTCGAGCCATGCAGGGGCGTGTCGAGGTCGGCCGATGGTCGCAGGACGAACGCGGCCGTACGCGGTACGACTTCGATGAGTGGACACATATCGTTGACCCGGTTGCGCAGGTCGAGTGGAGGGCGAACTCGAAACGCGGTTACTACAGCACGCACAAACTCGGTATTGAACAAGCAGGAAACGCCGTTCACGGTCTAAAGCCGATGGACGAGCAGGTTCTCGTGGGGATACTCACCAGGAGTTTGGGCAACCGCGAGATCAACGGCGCAATGTGTAACGGAGCCCTTCATGAGATCGAGCACTCCGGTCGCGGACTTACGCTGCGCACACAGGTCGAGGAATGGTTTACGGAAGACTTCGGGTTTCCCCTACGTGTGAAAAGAACATTCCGAATGACTGGCCATGGTGGGGAAGAGACTACGGAATTGCGCAATATCGTCAGGATGACGGACAGCGAAAGGGAACAGCGCTTTCGGCCGAACAAGGACTGGAAGGAAGTCGATGGTGAAGTACAGCGCCTTAACACCAGCCGCATGGGATTTTTTGACAGGGAAGCGAAGTACGGTGCTACTACTCGTATCGGCCGTCGGTCGGATCGAAGACCGCAGTCGCGAGATCCGTTTTCACAGGGGCGTCTGGGCTCCCCCTGAGCCTAAGTTGGCTACTCAAGCACTGCTAGGTGGAAGTATGATCGGTCCTGGCGATTGGAGGATCGTGATGATGCGCAGTTTGACAATGGGAGTAATAAGAACGGCCATGAGGAAGCGCCGACCGGGAAGTGGACTTTGGGTGGTTTCTATTTGCGCGGGGTTGCTTTGCGCCTGTTCCATGGGTGGGCCAAATCTCTTTGCTTCGAGGCCCGATGCGATGCCCACTACGTGGGAGGAATTTCTCGCAGACGAGTGGATGGAAAACGCAAAACTCGACTCGTGGGAAGACTGGGAGCCGGTGATGCAGCAGATGCCGCCACTGGAGCCCGATTGCACGGGCGTCGTTCTTGTAGGGAGTTTCCGGGAAGGCGGAGAGGATGTGTATCTTCCGCGTGAGTATTTTGAACAGCCGCCCGGCAAACGCGTTCGCGATCCGAACTGGTCATTGCACCAGGCTTCAGGGAACTCCGGGTGAGTTTCCCGCTTCGTTCGCCAACATCTTTGCGACGTCTTTCTCCACGGCCGTGCCGACGAAAAACTCGGGGTTCATGCTCGTGAACAGCCGCGCGGCATGGCGGAATACGAAGTCGGCGAAATCGTCGTCGCTCATCAGGCCGTCTTCGACGAGTTCGTGCGCTTCGCTCAGGATCCCGGTCATGTCGGTGACGTCCCAGTGGCCGAAGTCCGACGAGAACATTGCGTTGAGTTTGCTTCCGCCCGGAATAAGCCGAGTGTCGAACGCGATCGCGTTCATCCGGTCGTCCGCCTCGCAGCCGTAGTAGAAGTTCGGGACCAGCCGTTCGAGCAGGTCTTCGACGCTGTTGACGTGGGCGGCCGCGAAATCGTCTTCGCCGTCGTGCTCCGATACCTTTCTCAGGAACGCGCCTTGTTGCGCACGCCCGGACAGGACCTCGCCGCCGTACTGCTCGAACAGCGATCTGAGCAGTTCGCGGTCGATCTTTTCCGGGTTCAGTTGCTGGATTCCCGCGGCGCCGCGTTTCTCCCAGCGCTCCTTGAGGTCGCAGATGAGGCTGGCGCCCCAGGCGACCCCGCATTCCAGGAAGGCGAAGTTCAGCTCCGGGAAGCGGTGCGTCACGCCGCCGAAGAACAGCGACTTGGCGAAGGCGTGACCCGCGTCGGCAAAGTGCCCGATCTGGTTGTACATGTAATTGCTGATGGACCGGCGCATGTGCATCCCCTGACCGACCGCATGCGCCGTCACCGGGACCTTGAGGTCCAAGCAGCGCTGCCAGAGCGGGTCGTAGTCGTAGATGCTGTCGTAGGCCAGCGTGTCGATCCAGAAGGCGTAGCGTGACATTGCCGGAGCCTGCTGTTCGACCGCCTCGATCGGGCGGCGCACCAGGTTGATGAACATCGGCACCTTGAAATTCAGTTCGCCGATGGCGTAGTCGAGTTCCTCGATGGCTTCCTCGGGCGTCTGGCAGGGAATGACCGCCGCCGGCGTCAGCCGGTCCTCGAAGCCCCGGTACATGTCCGCCATCATCAGGTTGTGGGCCCGGCAGGCCGCCCGGCGGGCGTCGTTGTCCTTGATGTCGGGGAGCGCGAAGCCGATGGTCGGATAGACGACCGCATAGTCGATTCCCATCTCCGGAAGCCGCTCGTGCATGAGCTTCGGCAGCATCGCGGTCGCCAAGTCGAGCGTGTTCTCCGCCGGGGCCGCCCAGTGGGCCGGCCGTATGAGGTTGTGACGCCGGTGCTCGGAGCGGTCCATTTCGTACCATTTCAGCCCGTCACGCAGACGCAGGTCCGTGAAGGCCTCCTCGGTCATTTCCGGCCCGCCCACCTGCTTGAAGTAATCGAAGATCACCGGCGACAGCTCCAGCATGTGCCCGTCCGTGTCGATGACGGGGTGGTCCAGACGCTTGCGCAACTCGCGCGATGGCTCTTCCATTCTGCTCTTCTCCCATGGCCCGCGGTTCTCGGCAGGTTCGGCAGTCTAGCACCTCGTTTTGCGCGTTGAGGGAATTGGCAGTGGTCGAGCCATATGGTGTGCAGCAGGTAAGAGCGGAAACTGTTCCTTGCGCGCCTACCAAAGGCGGCGAACGCCGTAGCGGTCGAACAGGTCCTCGTTGGACACCAGCACCAGGTCGAGCGCGAGCGATTGTGCGATCAGCACCCGGTCGAAGGGGTCGCGGTGGGGTCCGGGCAGGCCCCCGGCTCTTGCTGCATCCTGAACGGTGATCGGCAGCTCATCAAATCCCTGTCCGGTAATGGCGCCGGTAATGTCCTGCGCCAGTTCTCCGGCGTCCGGAAGTTTGCCGAGGCGGTGTTTGGTGGTGATTTCCCAAGCGGAGGCCGCGCTGATCAGCTTGGAGTTGGCGTCGTCGCGGATGGCGTGACGAACCCGGACCGGCAATCGCTTGCTTCCCGCCAGCCACCAGAGAAAGGCATGCGTATCGAGCAGGAGCCGCATTGTTCAAGTTGCCTCCCACGCGGCCAGTTCTTCTTCGGGCAAGGGCTCCAGAAAGCTGTCGTCGATCGAAATGCGGTCCTTCCATGCGCCGAAACGGGGCTTGCCGGGCTTCTGTATGCAAATCAGCCGCGCCACGGGTGTCCCGTTGCGCGCAATGACAACCTCTTCGCCGTTCTCGACCTGGGCAAGCAGTCGGGAGAGCTGGGTCTTGGCTTTATGGACGTTGACGATGGTCATCGTTGTAATCCCCGGGAATGATTAGCTAAAAGTATGACTAACCTCCTTCCTGTGTCAAGGTTGGCTCAGGGCCTGCGACGTGATTCTGCGTAACGCTCCTGCGTTTGCAAGAGGCTTATTGGGCGGAAACCAATACTTTTCTATCGGATTGCGAACGCGTGATCGGGGCCGGCGCCTGCGCAGGAAATATTCGCGTGGCTCTGATAGGCTTCGCCCATGAGCTACCTGGTCCTGGCGCGCAAGTGGCGGCCGCGCAAGTTCTCACAAGTACGCGGGCAGCCGCATGCGGTGCGGGCGCTGACCAACGCCATAACGGCCGAACGGGTGCATCACGCGTGGCTGTTTGCCGGAACCCGGGGAGTGGGCAAGACGACGCTGGCGCGGATTCTTGCCGCGGCCCTGAACTGCCGGAAGGGCGCGGCGCCGGAACCCTGCGGCGAGTGCGAGAGCTGCAGGAGCATTGAGGAAGGCAGCTTCGTCGACCTGATGGAAGTGGACGCGGCCTCGCGCACCAAGGTCGAGCAGACCCGCGAGTTGCTGGAAAACGTCCAGTACGCCCCGGCTTCCGGCAGCTACAAGATCTACCTGATCGACGAGGCGCACATGCTGAGCGCTTCGTCGTTCAATGCACTGTTGAAGACGCTGGAGGAGCCGCCGCCGCACGTCAAGTTCCTGCTTGCCACCACCGAGCCGCAACGGCTGCCGGTGACGGTGCTGTCGCGCTGCCTGCAGATCAACCTGCGGTCCATGGACAGCGAGACGATCGGCGATCAGCTCACGGCCATATGCGAGGGCGAGGAAGTGGAAGCCGAGCCGGGGGCGCTCGCCCGACTGGCCCGGGCCGCCAACGGCAGCATGCGTGACGCATTGAGCCTGCTGGACCAGGCGATCGCCTACGGGGCCGACGCGGTGCGCGAGACCGACGTGGCCGACATGCTGGGCGGCGCCGATCAGCCCAGCATCGTGCACCTGCTCAACGCGCTTGCCGGCGGCGACGGGGAGGCCCTGCTGAACGGCGCCAGGGAGTTGCGCGAGCGCCTCGCGGATCCAGCCAATATCCTGGCGGAAATGGCGGCGGCTTTGCAGCGGCTGGCGCTGCTGCAAACCGTGGGAGAAGGCGTGCTGGACGAGGATGACGACGCCGAAATGCTCGCGCCGCTGGCGGACGCGCTCCCCGCCGACCAGGTTCAGCTGTTTTACGAGATTGCGGTACAGGGACGAAGCAAGCTGGCCCTCGCGCCGGACCCGGGCCTTGGGCTGGAGATGACCCTGCTGCGGATGCTGGCGTTTCGGCCGGTATCGGCGGCGAAGGCGACGCGGGCGAGCGCGCCCGCCAGGCCGGCACCTGCACCCATGGCGCCTGTCGCGCCTGCCGCGCCTGCGCCGGAAGCGCCTGCCGCACCTGCGCCCGAAGCACCTGCAGCACCTGCGCCCGAATCGGCTCACGCACCCGTGCCGGATGCACCTGTCGCACCCATGCCGGAAGCGGCTGAAGCGCCTGCGCCCGAAACGCCGGCAGAGTCCGAGGCGCGGCAGGAGGTCAGCGCGCCTGCCGCGCCAGCCGGCGACGGGGCGTTGAGTCCGGGGAGGTGGCCGGAGACGGTGGCCGGGCTGGGTCTGGAGGGACTTTCCGGAGACATCGCGGAGCACAGCGAACTGGTGGACGCCGGCGATGGATGCCTGCGGCTCCGCCTGGACGGCGCGCACGAGAACCTTCTTACGGAGGATGTCCGGCAGGAGCTGGAATCCGCGCTCCTGGCTGCACTGCCGGCCATTCGGAAGGTGGAAATTGAAATTGCCGGCGCCGGTAAAGGGGATACTCTGGCCGCCCGAAACCGGGCGGCAGAGCGCCGGCGCCAGCAGCGAGCCGAGGAAGAGTTCAAAGCCGATCCCTTCGTTCAGGCGTCGCTCGAGATATTCGACGCGACGATAGAGGTTGGATCCATTCGCCCGGTGGATCAGGCCGATGGGGCTGATTCGAGGGCGGGAAGCCCCGGCTCCCAGGTCGAGCCGTGACGGCCAGTGTCTTTCCGCCGCGCCTGGCGGAATTGCTGGAAGCGTTGAAATTCCTGCCCGGGGTAGGGCCGCGGTCGGCGGAGCGCATGGTCCTGCACATGTTCGCCCGCCAGCCCGAGGGAGCCCGGAGGCTGGCGCGCAGCCTTGCGGAAGCGCTGACGTCGGTCCGGCCCTGTTCGCGCTGCCGCATGCTCGCGGACGGCGACCTGTGCCTGATCTGCCAGTCGACGGGCCGCGATCCCAGCCAGTTGTGCGTGGTGGAATCGCCTTCGGACCTGGCCGCGGTCGAGTCTTCGGGCGCCTATCGCGGCCTGTTTTTCGTGCTGTCGGGCCGGCTCTCGCCGCTGGACGGCATCGGGCCGGAAGAACTGGGTCTCGAAAAGCTGGAGAAACGGCTGGACGAGGGCGTCATCAGGGAACTGATCCTCGCCACCAGCGCCACGGTGGAGGGCGAGGCCACCGCGGCCTATCTGGGCCGCATGGCGCAACGCCGGGACATCAGGGCCACGCGCATCGCACAGGGAGTGCCGTTGGGGGGCGAGTTGAGCTACGTCGATTCGGGGACGCTGTCGTCGGCGCTGGCGCAGCGGCGGCAGGTGGACTAGGGACTCATTCCCCGGGGGAGGGTGAGGTATGAGTGATGAACATGTATCGACCATGCAGCCGTTTGCGGCCGGGGACATTTTTCTCGGCTGCACGCTGCTGAACGATCCTCACGACGATCATGCGGGGATCGGACGGATTCTTCAGTACGACGCCGACTGCAAGCCCAGGGGCGTTCTCTATACGGAAGGCACGCGCCACCTGGTCGGCGGGCTGGCGGTCGATCGCGACGGGGTGCTGTGGGCCTTCGACGATCACCTCGTCATTCACGTGGACCCGGCCACGGGACGCCAGCTGCCGAAGAAGGATTTTCTGCCGCGCGTGTACCGCAGCGCCAGTTTCGCCTCCGACGGCAGCGTTTACCTGGGCGAGCACCTGTGCGCGGAAGCGCCGCCGCCCGGCATCGAAAATCTGACGACAGTCGAGTTTCCGAGGATTCCGGGCAGCGGCGAGCTGGGCTACGGCAACATCTACCGCTATAACGCCGACGGGGAGCTGGATTGCGTGTTCGAAGTCGAGAACGCGCCGGAGCCGACCCGGTTCAAGGGCGTGACCCATTCCACGCTGCATCCGGACGAGCAGTTCATCGCCTACACCACGGAACTGGGCAAGCGCGTCATGCGCTACGACGTGGTCGAAGACCGGCAGCTGGACGACCTCGTGACCTATCCGGGCGAGGACATCAGCGACGGGCTGTTCGCCATCGCCGTGCGCTACCTGCCCGACGGGCGGCTGCTGCTGACCCGCGGCCGCACGATGGAGATGCTGGACGAGGAGGGCAGGGTGATGCGCGAGTACGAACTGCCGGAATACGGCTGGTCCGACGTTTCGTCCTGCGGCGATCCCCGCTACGCGCTGCTGAGCAACATCTTTACCGGGATCATGCTCAAGATCGATCTGGAGACCGGGGAGTTCGTCGGCCGCATCGACACCGGCCAGAGCAAGCCCTTGCGGGCGCTGGCCGGCGTCGCCGAGTTTCCCGGCTAGCCGGGGGGTTCGGGTATTGCGCCGGTGACCGGACCTCGGAGCTAAACGGAAGCGGCGAGTTCCTCGAACTCGCGCAGCAGCGCGAGATAACCGGCATGCCGCCCGGCCGGCAGCCGTCCCGCGGCCACCGCTTCCAGCACCGAACAGCCCGGCTCGTTCCGGTGCCGGCAGTTGGCGAACCGGCATTCCTGGGCCGGGCCGGCGAATTCCGGGAAGCCTGCCTGCAACTCGCCATAGTCGGTCAGAACAGGCATTAGGGAACGCACGCCCGGCAGGTCCATCACGCGCCCGCCGCCGGGCAGGGAATACATGGCCGCCGACGCCGTCGTGTGGCGTCCGCGCCGCGCCTTTTCCGAAAGCTCGCCGGCCGCGGCGGCTTCGCGGCCCAGCAGCGCGTTCACCAGTGTCGATTTGCCTCCGCCGGACTGCCCCGCCAGCACGCTCGTGTGCGCCTTGAGGCGGCGCCTGAGCCGCCTGATTCGCGCGCCCGTCAGCGCGCTCACCGTGGCGACGTCGAAACCCGCGGCTTCATATTCGAGCAGGCGCGCAGGCCTTCCGCGTCCCAGGTCGGTCTTGTTCCAGACAATCAGGCCTTCGGCGCCCGATCCGGCCGCCGCGCACAGCAGCCGGTCGACAAGTTCGTAGTCGGGCGCGGGCTCCGGCGCCGCAACGATCGCCAGCAGCGAAAAGTTGGCGGCCACGACCTCGGTGCGTTCCCTAGCCCCGGTTCGCGAAAGCTCGTTACGGCGCGGGAGGATGTCCCGCAGCAGGGCCGGCGAGTCATCGGCGCGGAGTTCGAACCGCACCTCGTCACCGCAAACCGGCTTGTGGCGGCGGCTTGCCGCAAGATAGGGCAACTCTTCCCCGGTGGCGGCCTCCATGCGGCCGCGGCGGCCGTAGCAGGCCGTAACCAGCGCCAGGTTTCCGGGTTTTTGCGGAATCGCTGCCGGTTTCGGCATATTGAGGCTAGAATCCGCGCCCGAACGACTTGGGTGCATCAATTCGGAGAATTAATGGGCAAGAGAGATTCACGACTGGTATGGATCGACCTGGAAATGACCGGGCTGGACCCGTTGCGGGACCAGATCATCGAGATTGCTACCGTCGTAACGGATGGGGATCTCGAGACCGTGGCCGAGGGACCGAACATCGTCATCCATCAGCCGCGTTCGGTGATGTACGAAATGGACGACTGGAACACGCGCACCCACACGGCTTCGGGTCTGTTCGCCGAGGTCCTGGACAGCCGGATCAGCACCGAGGAGGCGGAACGCACGACGCTGGAGTTCCTGAAGGAGCATTGCCTGCCGAAGAGTTCACCGATGTGCGGCGCCAGCATCTGCCAGGACCGTCGGTTCCTGTCCCGCGCCATGCCCGACCTTGCGGCGTTCTTCCACTACCGCAACCTGGACGTGAGCAGTATCAAGATTCTTGCCGGACACTGGAGTCCCGAGGTGCTCGACGGGGTCGAGAAGGACGATCGGCACCGCGCGAAGAGCGACATCCTCGCTTCGATCGCCGAACTCAGGCATTACCGCGCCACGATGTTCCGTTCAGGCTAGGGCGGCAGCCACAAAGAGCCCGACTACCGCGACTATTCCACCGAACCAGGACACCGAGCGTGCGGTGGAACGATCGAGGACGTAGAACACGCCGTGCAGGATGCGCGACACGATGAACAGCGCCGCGAGCCAGTTTGCGGTCAATTGATCCGCGCCGGTGAAGTGCGCGGTCAGCACTGCGGCCGCAAAAGGAGCGAAAGCTTCCCAGGCGTTGCTCTGCGCCCATATGGCCCGCTGCCTCCAGCCTTCCTGCGTCGCCATCCATTCCCGCGGACGGGAATTGCTGTAACCCCCGCCCCACTTCGCCAGGCCGGCCCACAGCAACGGCAGCCACAGGCCGACGAACACGCACCAGAGCGCAAAGGTCACGGGCGGGAACTCATGTCGCCGCCGCGGCCTGCTGCCCCGACGCGGCCCTGTGCCGTGCCACGAACCACGCCAGTCCGCCGAGGAACGCCAGCAGGATGATCATGTTGGTGATCGGAAAACGGAACGGGTAGATCCAGGGCTCCGTGTACAGCTGCCAGGCGGATCCCGCTTCCACGCAGAACCACAGGACGTTGGCGCTGGGCACGGCGTAGCGCAGCGCGGCGGCCGGCCGCCGGAAGGGCAGCATGCGGAAGAACAGCAGCCACAGCCCCCAGAGAAACACGGCGCAGACCACGGCAATCGTTGCCGTGTGAAACGGCCCGAGCACCCGCGGGTCGTATAGCCACAGGATCAGCACGTAGAAGAACCAGTTGATCATGATCACTTCCAGCGCCACGATGCGCGAGAACTGGCGCTTGTAGCCCGGCGTGCGGCGCGCGGGCGTGAGCTTGAAGTTGCGGTGGAACCACATGAACATCCGGCAGTGCGTGTCCTTGTTCGACCCCAGCCAGATCAGCAGGGCGACCAGGATCACACCGGTGGCCTGCAAAAGGAGCAGGTTGGCCGTGAACAGCTCCACGCCCATGAACATCAGCTTGGGCGGATTCAGCCAGTGCCCCATGAACTCGAACGACCCTTCCATCCAGCCCAGCCAGATCAGCGATCCGCCCATGAAGCCCAGAATCGTGGCCGGGAGGTCGTCGGCCTTGAACCCCTTCCAGACCATGATCCAGCCGGCCAGACCGACGAGGAAGCTCACGAGATAGGCGGGCACGACCGCCATCTGGCCGTATTGCAGCACCATCAGCGTGTGCGCGAGCGGCGTCCATAGCAATACCGTTGTCCAGGCCATGAGCCCCAGCAGCGGGGGACGCATGAGCGCTCCGTTGGCCGTCTTGATTGCTGCGTTCATTCCGCCCTCCTCCTATCCTGAAATGCGCTCCCGGAGATTACCGCCGCCGGGACGCGCGTGCAAGCAGTTCCGATTCTGCTATATTCCGGGTTCTCATGCTTGCGCTCACCAGAGTCTCCCGGCAACTGGCCCCGGCCATGCTTCTCGGCAACCGGCCGCTGGGACTGGGCGCGCTGATCGACATGTACGAACGCAACTACGCCGGACTCTGGCGCTTGTTCGGCCACGCCCTGCGCGAGCCGGGCTGGCACGTCTCGCACAGCCCGGTCAACGGCGAGCTGCATATCGAAGTGGAGCGCAGGTCGGCGTTCACCACGGTATTGCGCATGACCTACCTGTTTCCCGATGAAGGCGACAGCGAAGCGGAGCCCGACCTGATCGTCAACCTGTACGACGACGCACGGGTCGCCGAAGTGGTCCACTGGTCGCAGCGCTACGGGGCTTGCTGCGAAGCGCCGGGCGGCTTTGCCGATTGCTGGCGGCGCAACTGCGTGCTCGGCAAATGGCTGCAGTTCCTGGCCGACTCCCATCACGGCCCGGTGCAGGCGCGCACGGCCGGCAGGCCGCCGTTTCAGTTCAGGGAACTGCGGGCGGTGGCCCGCGAAGAGGCCGCCTGAAGCCGCAACAGGTCGACGACAACCTCTGACGCCTGCTCCAGGGCCACGTCCGGCAGGTCCATCCCTCTCAATTCCTCCAGGCTTTCGATCGGCGGCAGTTCGTTTTCCGCCAGCCATTCATTGGTCATGGCCAGTCTTTGCACCCGGCGGACCTCCTGATCGGCCCGCCGCCGCTCCAGATGGATGGGCTCCGTTTTCCGGTCGGTCAGTTCCTGCATGGCCTGTATGCGGCCTTTCAGCAGCCTCAGGTCCGGGTCCTCCGATTCCCGCCTCTGGTGATTGGCGACCAGCGTGCTCAGGGTCGCTCCGTCGACGCTTCCTCCCCGGTACTCGGTTTCCGGGATCGTGTCCCAGGGCAGGGCGTTATCGGCGGCGCTTTCGCCGATGTCCTCCCCGATGACCTGATTGGGGAACAGCAGGGGTAATTCCGCAGCCGCCGCCGAAAGCGTGATGTCGGGCGCGACGCCGCGGTGCTGCGTGCTCTCGCCGGTTACCCGGTAGTACTTGCCCATGGTCAGCGTCAGGCGCCCGGGCATTTCGTCGCCGCGCCGGCTGATCTGGTAGATGTTCTGCACGGTGCCCTTGCCGAAGGTGCGCTGTCCCACCACCACGCCGCGTCCGTAGTCCTGGATGGCGGCGGCCAGGATTTCCGAAGCGGAGGCGCTGAGCCGGTCCACCAGCACCACCAGCGGGCCGTCCCACACCGTTTGCTGGCGCCGGTTCTGCAGCACCTGCGTGCGCAGCTCCGAGTCGCGCACCTGGACCACCGGCCCCCGGCCGACAAACAGGCCTGCCAGCGAGATCGCCTCGTTGAGGTGGCCGCCTCCGTTGCGCCGCAGGTCCAGGATCAGGCCGGACGCGCCCTCGGACCTCAGCTCGGCGATCAGCCGCTTAACGTCGCGGGTCGAACTGGGGTAGTCCTTCAGCCCCGCCTGGCGGCCCTCCATGTCGTAGTAGAAATTGGGAATCCGCACCACTCCCACGTTGAATTCGGCCCCCTCGCGCTCGACGTTGAGCAACTCCTTTTCCGCTCCCATCAGGCGGACGCGTCCGCGCGTCAGGTCCAGCAGGAATGAATCGCTGCCGGCAGCGTCGCCCCCCGGGAGGATGCGCAGAACGACCGGCGTGTCGGAAGGCCCGCGGATCAGCTCCACGACGTCCTCGAGCCGCCATCCCACAACGTCGGTCACCTCGCCCGACCCGGTGCTGTCCACCCCGGTTATGCGATCGCCGGCCCGCAGCCGCCCGTCCTTGTCGGCGGGCCCCCCGGGCAGCACTTCGCGCACCTGGACGTAGTCGTCCTCCGCTCCCAGGGAAGCGCCTATGCCGTGGTAGGCGCGGCTCATCTGGATACGGTATTCCTCGTAGTTGTGCGGCGAGAAGTAGGTGGAATGCGGGTCCAGGGTGTGCGTGAAGGCGTTCATGAACACGGAGAACACGTCGTCGGCGTCCTGCGCGTTCAGAGTCTTGCGCTGACGTTCATAGCGTTTGAGCAGCGCCTCGGCGGCCTCTTCGTAACTGCGATCGTCGAGGATGAGATTGATGAGTTCGTGGCGGACCCGGTCGCGCCAGACTTCGTCCATCCGGTCCTGGCTGGCGGGCCGCGGCCTGTCATCGCCGCGGCGGATCCACATCCGGTCCGTGTTGAGCTCCGGTTCGGTCTCGAGGTATTCCAGCGCAAAATCGAAATAGCTGGTCATGCGGGTCCGGAACAGCCGGTAGATTTCGAGAACGGGGTCGAGTGCGCCGCGCTGCATCAGGTCGTCCAGGCTGGTCCCGTAGCGGTCGAGGAAATAGTCCTCCTGGTGTTTGAGGAAATAGAGCTTCTGTCCGTCCAGCAGGTCGATGTAGTTGCGCAGCGTCTCTCTCGACAGGGTGTCGTCCAGCGCGATGTTCTGGTAGTGGGCCCGTTCGGCATAGGTCACGACGCGCTGGACCGTTTCCCGGTGGCCGTCGGTGATCCGAAGGGTCTCGGGGCGTTCGCCGGTCGCGGCGTATGCCTGCGCCTGGACGCCGAGCGCCAGCAGCATTGCAAGGGCCGCTGGAGTCGCCTTTCCTGCCGGGCCCGATGTGCGCGCAGTTATGATTCGCATGCAGAGCATTCGTTTTTGTTCCCGGCGGATCATACCAGCAGCATGCGCCCCTTCGGTATTCTTCTCGGCGTCTTTCTCGGCAGTTGCCTGGCCATATTCGCGGGGCTTGCGATCGTCTGTTTTACGTTCTGGGTGATCATGGACGACTATCCTCGCCTGGAATCCGAATTGCCGCTTCTGATCGTGGCGACGGCCATGTTCGGCGGCTGTTCGGCATTGGGCGGAATGGCCATGTGGGGGCACCTGAGCCGGGCGGCCTGGCGGTGGGCGCCGCTGTGTCTGTTCTGGGCCTCGCTTGCGGGCGTAGGCGCCTACTTCTGGCCCTAGCGGACGAATTTGCGCCAGGCGCGAAGCGCGGCCCAGCCGACCTGGAACATGAGCAGCGGACCCAGCAGAAAGATCAGCCCGGCGCCCCCGAACCCGAACGCATCGCCGTAGATGCTGGTCCAGAAAGCCAGCAGGCCCCCGGGGTCGGCGTATTCGCCGGCGGCCTTTTCGCCCAGCCAGTAGGCCACGATCGGGCCGGCCAGCAGCCCCAGCAGCAGCGCGCCGGCCGAGCCCGCCATCCACGGCAGCGTCAATCGCCTGAGTAGTCCCACGAACTCCGATTGTGCGCACTCGTGTGCTGTCCCGCAAGCACCTTGCCTTTAGAATGCAACTTCGTTTCGCATTGCATGGGAGGAGGAACCATGACGAAGGGGACAGGCATCGACCGCAGGAGTCTGCTGCGGGGCGCGGCACTGACCGGTCTTACGGCGGCCGCCGGCGGTCTCGCGGCGCGCAGGGCGACGGGCGCGGAGCACGGCGGCGGGGAAGACGTATCCGTTCACGCCGACGGCACCTACGCCACCGTGCCGCTGGCCAGCGACAACGTGCGCCTGTGCGTCGTGCAGTCGGTGGTTCGGCCGGTCGACGAATCCAACCCGGGTCCCGGCAAGCGCCGCAACCTGAATCACATGCTGGATCTTATCGACATGGCACAGGCTTCAGGTTTACCGAAGAACATACTGTTTTTCCACGAGTTTCCAATTACAGGATTTCGATTCCACTGGAATCGCGACGACGTGCAGCGCATCGCCATCGAAGTGCCGGGGGAGGAGACCGAGGAGATTTCGAAGAAGGCCAGGCAGTACGGCTGCTTCATCGTGTTCGGCAGCTACGTGAGAGACAGCGACTGGCCCGGGCACAACCTGTCCATCACCACGATCATCGGCGATGACGGCGAGATACTGGCGCGGCACTGGAAGGCGCGCAACATCAAGGGCGTGTTCCAGGCCGGCGCGCGCACCATCGAGCTGATGACCACGACGATCTACAACGTCCTCGACGAATACGTGGAGATGTACGGCGAGGACGAGGTGATCCCGGTCACGCGCACCAAGTTCGGCAATATCTGCACCACCGCGGTGCAGCGCGAGCCGGAACTGATCCGCGCATTCGCGCTGAAAGGCTGCGAACTGATGCTGCGCACCGCCACGGGAGGCTTCAACCACCTCGACGTGCGGTCCGGCGCGATGCACAACGGCATCTACACGGCGCTGGTCAACAACGCCCATTCGCCCGGCACGCGCGGCGTGTTCGGCGATACGGGCGGCGGCGGCTCGGGCATCTGGGGGCCGGGGGGCGAAACGCTGGCGGAAGCCAGGAGCGGCTTCGAGCAGCCGATCAGCGCGACGATTCCGCTGGCCGCCTACCGGGCGCGCAACAGGATTCCGGACGTGCACTGGGACCTCTACCGTCCCGTGTATGACCGCTATGTGCCCAAGTTCGGGCCGAACCTGTTCTCCGAGTATCTGCCGACCGACCTGGACGACGCAGGCGTTTACCTGTCCGACAAGTCCCGCTGGAAATAGCCTGGGGTCAGTCGAGTTCGAGGTAGTCGCGCAACTGGCCCGCGAGGCTGTCGCAGGCTTTCTCGCGGGTGCGCGCAATGATCGGAACGGGGATGACCAGCGCGGGAATGACGGACGTGCCGCGCACGTTTGCGTTCATCGAGCCCATGTCGCTGAGCTCGTTCATGTCCCATACCGACGCGGTGTACTCGGAGTTGTTCTGCCACCAGGCCACTCCGAAGCAGCCAGCGCCGCCGGGACCCGCCGCGCAGGACAAGCTGCCGCCGCTGCCCTCGCGAAGAGTCTGGCCGCTCAGCCACACCATATAGCGCACGCCTTTCCGGCGGATCGCCTCGCCGACGCCGGGCCGCTCCATGAACTCGCCCAGGTCCGCGCTTTCGCGCGGCATGGTGCGCGGTTCCAGCCAGGGATAGAGTTCATCGACGAATTGGCGCTCGGGATGGACACGCGGACGTTTCGTGCTTGAGCGGAGTTTCTTCGAGACGCAACTGACGAACGCCTCCTCGGTGCGGTTTCCCGCCAGGTAACTGGTCCGGAGCAGGACCAGCGATTCCGCTTCCTCGTCGGCCGGCACTGCGGTTGGCGCCACCCCCGCCGCCAGACCGAGCAGCATCGCCGGAGCGATCGATCGCATCCAGCGCGCGGCCTTGTTCCGGTTAATCATGTTCGGCTCCCGATAAGGGCAAGGATAGCAGTGTCCTGGCCCAGTTCCTGCGTCAACGTCGCTCCGGCGTCGCGCAGCGCGTACTCGGCCGCTTCGCTGAGGTTTCTGCCGAGCCCTCCGCCCCCGTGCGAGCCCTCGCCGTAGCCGGGAATCCTGAGCCGGGTCAGGGGAGCGCCGTCGGCGCCGGTGATGCGGATATCGAATTCCACCCAGGCGGCCGGGATGTCCACCTTGGAACGCCCCGGCACGCCCAATTCGAAGCGGATAATCTCCGGTTCGATGATCAGGTCGGGGGCCGGTCCGGCGCCGCTTGCCGGCACCAGCGTGAGGCAGGAGCCGAGGACGCTGTCGAGCATGCGCATGCTGGGGCGGCCGAGGGCGATGGTCCAGCGTGTGGTGTCGAGCGCTTCTTCAACGTGCGAGAACTCGCGCAGGCTTTCGGGATATTGCACCTGCGCGGTGAGCGGCAGGCGTTTGGTCATGGGCGCCGGAAAGTTGGCGCTCAGGTTCACGGTCCCGCCGCATCCGGCAAGGGCTACGGCCACTGCGCCCAATACCGTTACGGACCGCATTCGGAACCTCGGGGAGCCTTTTTCCGCCACGTGCTTGAGTATACTCCCCGAACTCTTCAGCAAGCGTTGACGGCAGCAATATGAACGTCGAAGATTTTCTCGAGAAGGCCAGCGGGGCAGGCGTGCCGCCCATGAGCGGCGGGCGCCTGGTGGCGCGGCGGCTGGGCTCGACGCATGAGATGTGCGATTTGCTGCTTTCACTGGTGCTTTCGGAGCAGAAGACCTGCACGTATTCGCTGGTCGAGCTTCTCGAGGAAGAGGGCGGACTGCTCGAGCCCGGCGACCGGATCGTGTTCCTGGACGCCGACATGCTCCCGCGCTGCGTCGTCGAACTGGATGACTGCGAGCAATTGGCTTTCGACCAGGTGAACGAGCGGCACACGGCAGGCGAGGGTCCGGCGGCCCGCGACGTGAAGGTGTGGCGCAAGATTCACGCCGCCTACTGGGGCAAATGGCTCAAGTCCCGGGGACAGGAATTCCACGAGCAGGTGCCCGTCATGTGGCAATCGTTCCGCCTGCTGTACCCGCGACCGGATTCGTCGAAAGAGGCATGAGCCCGGACGAAATCCGGGCCGCCGCGGAGGGCTGGCTCGCCCAGTACCCGGCTGCTGCTGCGGCGCTGGCCGTTCTGGCACTGGCGCTGGCGGCGTTGATCGCGGACTGGCTGGCGCGCCGCGTGATTGCCGCGGCGGTTCGCCGCAGGCTCCAGTCCTCCGCCTCCGGCCCGTTCGCCACGGCGCTGCTGGAATCGCGGGTGCTGCTGCGTTTCGCGCGCCTGGCGCCGGCGCTGGTCCTGTTCTTCGGCGTTCGCGTCCTCGATCCGTACCAAGAGGTCGGCTGGACCCGCGCGCTCGGCGTATTGGCCTTTGCCTGGGTGGTGCTGGCGGCGATCGCGGGCGGCGTTGCGGTGCTCAAGGCCGCCGGCCTGTACCTGCAGAGCACGCCCGGCAGCCACGCGCGCCTGCCGCTCAAGGGCTACGCCCAGGCCGTGTCGCTGGTGCTCTACATCGTCGCCGGCCTCGTGATCGTGGCCCACGCGGGCGGGGTGTCGGTCTGGCTCCTGCTGAGCAGCCTGGGAGCGCTCACGGCGGTGTTGCTGCTGGTATTCCGCGACACGCTGCTGTCGGTGCTGGCCAGCATCCAGATCTCGGTCAACGACGTGGTGCGGATCGGGGACTGGGTGGAAATGCCCTCGCACAACGTTGACGGCGACGTGGTCGACATCGCGCTGCACACCGTCACCGTGCGCAACTGGGACAAGACCCTGAGCACGATCCCAACGCAGGACTTCATCACCGGATCGTTCCGGAACTGGCGCGGGATGAGCGAGGACGGCGCGCGCCGGATCAAGCGTTCCGTTTACATCGACATGGCCTCGGTGCGCTTTCTCGAGGAGGAGGAAATCGAGCGCTTTTCGAAGTTCAAGCTGCTCGAGGACTACATTCCCGACAAACACCGCGAACTCAACGAGTACAACACCCGCATCGGCGCCGAGTCGCCGGCCGTCAACCTCAGGCGCCTGACCAACGTGGGCACGTTCAGGGCCTACCTTTTCAACTACATCACGAACCATCCCAAGGTGCATTCCGGGCGCACCACGCTGGTTCGGCAACTGCAGTCCGGTCCGGACGGGCTGCCGATCGAGATCTATTGCTTTGCCGCGACCACCGACTGGCAGGCCTACGAGGACCTGCAGTCCGATCTTTTCGACCACATTCTGGCCGTGGCGCCCGAATTCGGGCTGAACGTTTTCCAGCGCGCGTCGGGACGCGATTTGCGCGAGACTGCCCGGCCCGTTGTCACGTAATATCAGGAATCCAACTGTTGGGGAGTGGGCCATGTTCATGAATTCGATACTCAAGAGCGTCGTCAGCCGGCGCGCACTGATGGGCGGGGCGCTGGGCGGAATGGCCGCGGCGGGCCTCACCGCCTGCGGAGCGCCGAACGGCAGCGGGGAAGAACCCGCGGGCGCCGCGGCGGCGGATGCCGGCGGGGGCCTGGACCTGAGCAAGCCTGCCGACAACCTCTACGCTTTCGGGAAGATCTGGGGCACTTACGCCGACAAGCCTACCTACGGCGGCTACCAGGGCGTTCAGTTCGCACGCATCGGCGTGAACAAGCTGACGCCGCTGTTCGGCTACGTGGGCTGCGGGAACATGCAATGCAAGATCGACGAGAACGGACACCTCCGGATCCGGGGCACCGAGGCGGGCTATTTCACCGACCTGGCCAGCGGCGAAATCATCGACTACTGGGACAACCCCTACAGCGGCGAGCGCGTCGAAGTGGTTCCCTTCTTCAACTACGGCCTCCGCGGGCGCCTGACCGAGGAGATGCCGCGCTTCTCAATGGGCGGCGCGCCGGACGACAACACGCTGATGAACGCGGCCGACGCCCGCATGAACGAAGAGGGGGTCATCCCGTTCATCATGCCGTTCGAGAAGGTCCACGATCAGTACCTGCTCGCCTGGGAATACGCGCACGAGTACACCAACCCGGTTACCCCCGAGGGCTGGCCCAAGGCATCCACCGGGCCCAAGATCAATCCCTCGGAACACTTCGTCTTCTATATTCCGGCGGCGGAGCTCGAAGACCGGAGCAATCCCTCGGCCCGCTTCCACGCCGGTTTCATGCGCACGTCGCCCTGGTGGCCGTGGATGCGCATGGGGCAGACGGACGTGCGCGACGGCGCCCTGTTCGGCCGCATGCACAGTTTCAAGATCTCGGGCGAACTCGACAATATTCCCCGTGTGGTGCTGGAGCGCCTGGAACGGGACAAACCCGAGTTGCTGGAGCCGCAAACCGGCTGGGATGGCATCACCAATCCGCGCGGCACCTGGGAGTTGTTCGCCGACGAAGTCCCCCGGGAGGTCTAGAGCACCGGATCAGGCCTTGCCGAATTCGCGAGGGCCGGCGTTGTAGCCCTCCGGATCGGGGTGCAACAGCAGTTCGCACCCGGGAAACTCCGTGCGGATGCGGGTCTCCACATCGTCGAGGATTTCATGCGCCTCGGCCAGGTTCAGGCCGGCGTCCAGCAATACGTGGAACTGCACGATGTAGTTCGAGCCGCCGTGGCGCGTCTTCAGGTCGTGAATATCATGCACCGCGGGGTGGCTTTCGGCCAGGCGGATGATGGTTTCGCGGTCCTTGTCCGGAATTTCGCGGTCCATCAGGATGTCCAGCGCGTGTTTGGCGATCTTCCAGACGCCATACAGGAGATAAGCGATCACCGCCGCGGCCACCAGCGGGTCGGCCAGCCAGCCGCCCGGCCAGGCCGCCACGGCGATCGCCGCGGCAACGCCCAGGTTGATTACCAGGTCGGTCCTGTAGTGCATGGCGTCCGCCTCGATCGCGGCGGATCCCGTAACGAGGCGAACGTAGCGTTGAATTCCGAGCAGCAATAGCGTCATTGCGACGGACACCCCCATGACCGCAATGCCGGTCTGCGCATTCTCGACGGCGGCGGGCGCAAGGATCCGCTCCACCGACTCCTTCAGCACGAATACCGCCGATGCGGCGATGATCAGGGACTGCGCGAGCGCCGCCAACCCTTCCGCCTTGCCGTGGCCGAAACGGTGTTCCTTGTCGGCAGGCTTGAGCGATACGGTAACGGCGAAGAACGTAATCAGCGATCCCAGCACGTCCAGCGTCGAATCCACCAGCGAGCTGAGCAGCGACACGGAGTCCGTCGCCTGCCACGCCCATGCCTTGATGACCACCAGGATCGCGGCGGTGGTCACCGAAGAGTACGTGGCCAGGCGCAACAACCGGCGGCGCAAGCGCCCTGCAACCATGGGCCCTCCCGCTCCCGCGGTCATGTGGAGCAGGCGTTTCAGACGAGTGCGAAGAGAGCGGGGCACGGTGGCGTTCGAACAGGTTGCAAAGCAGTACAATAGCCGATCTACGGGGGCGACACGGCTTCGACGTGGGCTGTGAGACCCTTGGTGTGCATGCCGAGGCGCAGGGTTCCTCGTAAATCCGCCTGCAAACCCAATAGTTGCCAACGACGACAACTACGCTCTAGCGGCTTGACCGCTAGCGTTCCTGCCAGGATTTCCTGTGGCCAGGCCGGAGCGTCGCTTGCACAGGATCGCTCGTAGAACCGATCGGCGATTACGAGTTAAGAGCTAGCTGATCACAGCGGTAGTTCATTCCTGCCCGTCGGAGAATGACCGTTAATTCAGACGCGGCTAAGCATGTAGAGCGCCTCGGGCAGTAGCGCTTGCGGACGCGGGTTCGATTCCCGCCGCCTCCACCAAGTTAAACTGGTTTGAATGTTCCATCCTCTTGCGGGAGGACATCATGAATTTGAGAGTTGTGGTTCACGAGGCCGAGGAGGGCGGCTACTGGGCGGAGGTGCCAGCCGTTCCCGGGTGCGTGACCCAGGCGGACACCCTTGAAGAACTGCGCAAGAACATTCATGAAGCGATCGAAGGTTGTCTTTCGGTCGAAGTGCGGGACATTGCCATAACGGAAACCGATCAAATTATTGAAGTTGCGGTGTGAAATCCGTCAGCGGCAAAAGGATTTGCCGGGTGCTTGAATCAAAGGGCTGGCAATTGAAACGGATACGCGGAAGTCATTTCATTTACGCAAAAGAAGGTCAAGTTGCCCGCATTTCAGTACCCGTCCATGGGTCTGCAGCGCTGAAACGCGGATTGCAGGCGCATCTCATGAAAATCGCAAAGATAGATGCGAGCGAACTGTAAGAACTCCGGCTGCCGGGACATATTTGATAGCGCGATTCGCGAGTTTGAGGAAGCCTTGAAGCCATAATGGGCGCAACGATGCTTCGCCTTCACGACAACTGTCCCTCCGGTAGCGGTTACATGCCGACTCTGCTGCTCGTCGCACTGGCCCTTGTGACTTCCGTTTCGGTGGCGCAGGCGCAGGACGGTTTTTATTTCGGAATGGAAATCGGCGCGGCGTCCGCGCCCGGGGTGGATACGTCGATGACCGACAACGACGTGTCAACCCGCTGCGACGGCTTCATCAACAGCGAGGCCTACCTGGAGGCCCCGGCAGGCTCCGGATGCGCCGATCCCGCGCCGGGGCTCTGGTTTTTCGAGCATGACGGCGGTAGCGGCATTCTCGCAGGGGCATCGGTGGGATACCGCCGCGGAAACTTCCGGCTTGAAGGCGAGTACTTCTACAGCGGCGTCGGACACGATTCCACGGACGACACCGTAACGATCGCCGACGAGGACGCGATACAGCGTCTGAAACGCGAGCAGGAACTGGCTATCGTGGAGGCCGTGCTGGGCGATGTCGTATCGCACAGCCTGTTCGCCAATCTGCACTACGACTTCCATTCGGAATCCCGGTTGACGCCCTACATCGGCGTGGGCGCCGGTTTTTCCAGGGTGTCGCTCGATTACTTCAACCGCTGGGCGCGGCGCATCGATCCGGCGAGCATCACCACTTTCGGCAGCGAACCCCAGGGTCTGAGGCTGAACGAAAAACTGGCCGGAACCACCACCATCGCCAACGCCAGGCATTCCGACACGGTATTCGGCTATCAGCTTGTCGCGGGAGTGGATTACCGGCTCCGCGAGGGACTGAGCGCCGGGCTCAAGCTCCGCTGGGCGGACTTCGGCGAATTCGGGCACGAGCGCGAGTGGGACCAGCTTCGCAGCCATGACTCGGCACGCAGCCCGGGCGGCACCCGTGTGCGGTATAAACTGATGAGCGACGACCTCAGGTTTCTGAGCCTCGGCCTCAATCTGAAGTACCACTTCTAGCCCTCGAACATAGTATCCATGGCGCGGACCATGCACCGCGCCATGTGTACTATGTTTGGCGGGAGGCGCCGGTGGACGAATTTTCGGAAAGAGTTGCTGTCGTTACGGGCGCGGCAAGGGGATTAGGGGCCGCCTACGCACGCGCTCTGGCCGAACGGGGCGCCGCCGTCTCGGTGCTGGATGTGTTGGCCGATCAGGCGGAAGGCGTGGCGGAAGAAATCGTATCCAGGGGCGGGCGCGCACTGGCCGTGGAAACGGACGTTTCGGACCGTAACGCCTTTGGCGCGGCCGTGGACGCGACCATCAGGAAATTTGGACAGGTCGACATCCTTATCAACAACGCCGGGTTGGGCACTACCGATCAAACCCATGGGGTGCCGTGGTACGAATGGCCGGGAGAGGCATGGGACAAGGTCGTGGCCGTCAACATGCGCGGGTGCTTCTTCGGCGCCCAGGCGGTCGCGCCTCACATGATGGAGCGCGGTTGGGGCCGGATCATCAACGTGTCGTCGGCCACCTTCTGGAGTCCCGTGGCCGAAGCCGTGCACTACGTGGCCGCGAAGGGAGGCGTGATCGGTCTCACCCGGGCGTTGTCCAAAGGACTGGGCAATCATGGGGTCACGGTCAACACCCTGGTGCCGGGGCTGACCCGTACCGAGCAGATGGACGGCATGTATCCGCCGGAAGTCTTCGAACAGTACGCCAGGATGCGTTCCATTCAACGGGATGCGGTTCCCCGGGATCTGGTGGGGACGGCCCTGTACCTGTGTTCAACCGCCAGCGACTTTGTCACCGGCCAGGCTTTCATCGTTGACGGGGGACATATCTTTGACTGAATACGAGAGAACTGCGCCAAATGCGTCCAGCGTATTGTCCCCTGGCGACATCGACGGAAAGGTTGCAGTGATCACCGGGGGCGGGGGAGATATCGCCCGCCACTACGCCAGGGCCCTTGCCGAAGCGGGCGCAGCCATCGGTCTCATCGACATCAAACCGGACAAGGTGGCCGATGCCGCCGACGCGTTGACGAAGGCGGGACACAAGGCCATGGGCCTGACTGCCGACGTCGGCAATAAAAGACAGCTTCGAAAGGCCGTGGACAGGATCATCGACGGCTTCGGCGGCATCGACATTCTGGTCAACAATGCCGGCTATGCCACCACCATCGACTTTGTGGACATTCCCGAGGAAGAATTCGACAAGGTTCTCGATGCAAACCTCAAGGGCGCATTTCTGTTGAGCCAACTGGCGGTTCCCTCCATGAAACGGCGCGGCGGGGGCAAGATCGTCAATCTCACTTCCACCGTGTCCAAGTCAGGACCGGGAGACCTGGTCCATTACGTGGCGACCAAGAGCGGGATTATCGGCATGACCCGGGCCCTGGCCCGGGCCCTGGGGCCTTTCAACATTACCGTTAACGCCCTTGCTCCCGGAATGGTCGCAACCGAGCCCATAATCGCGTTGTATCCCGGGGAAGTCCTCGACCGGTCCGCCGCGGGCAGAGCCATCCAGCGTTGGGAATACGGGGAGGACCTGGTGGGGACGCTGACGTTTCTTTGTTCCCCGGCCAGCGACTTCATGACCGGCCAGACCATCTTCGTCGATGGCGGCCACGTGTTCGATTGAACGGCCATGCCCCACGTCACCAACGATGCCCTGAAGCTGCACTACGAGACCGAAGGCGCCGGACCGCCGGTCCTGTTCATGCACGGCTACACGTCCACCATCGCCCTCTGGCGGGATCAGGTTCCCGTTTTAAGCCCCGACTACCGGCTGATCTGCATGGACCTCAGGGGGCACGGGGAGAGTGAGGGGACCGACATCGATGGCTATAACTTTGCCGCCCTGTCCGGGGATGCCCTGGCTGTCCTTGATCAGGAGGGCGTTGAACGGGCCACGATCGTCGGTCACTCCATGGGCGGCATGGTTGCGCAGGAACTCCTCGCCCGCCACTCAGACCGCGTTGGCGCCGCCGTTTTCAGCAGCACCACCTGCAAGGCGCCCCCGCGGGAGTACTTCGAGCCTGTTGTGGAGTGGGCGGTAAAGCTTGGCGATATCCCCGCCGGGGAACGCGCCGCCGATCCCTTGACGCGCAGTTGCAAGCCCGTTTCCGAGGCCACCGCCCGGGGCTGCGGGGAAATGCATATCAACATGGAGGACTTCGCCGACTCGTTGAAAGGCAACACCACGCCATGTCTTGTCGTCCGGGGCAGCGAAGAATCGGGCACCATCCTCAGCGGCTCGTCAATGCTTCTCGAAGTGCTGCCCAATGCGATAGAGGCGGTCATTGAAGGGGCTGGCCACGTGCCCCAAATCACCCATCCCACCGCATACAACGACGTTCTGGCCGATTTTTTGCGCCAAATGCACTAGTATTCGGAGGAACACCGTCCGGGGACGACCATGAAATACTTTCCTCTTTTCGTTGCAATGATGGGCGTGTCTTTTTCGGCCCTGGCGCAAGGCCCTTCGCAGATCAGCCTGGATGATCTTCGCAAGAAATACGCCAATGACATCAGCCGGTTCGTGACCATCGACGGCGCCGAGATTCATTACCGCGATGAAGGGCAGGGCCCGGTCGTCGTTCTGCTTCACGCGTCGTATTTCAATCTCCTGTCCTGGGACGGATTGACGGAAGCACTTGTAAACGACCACCGGGTCATTCGGTTCGATTTTCCGAACGTGGGACTGAGCGGTCCGGAGACGAAGGAACCGCCGGGCGGCAGGTTCAACCTTATCGAGCGCAACGTGGAGGTCTTGAGCGGCCTTGTCGAGGAACTCGGCCTTGACCAGTTCGCCCTGGTAGCGACGTCCAGCGGAGGCAGCGTCGGGTTCCGCTACGCGTCACGGTTCCCGGAAAACGTCACGCGGCTGGTGCTCATCAATTCCGCCGGCATGCCCCGGACGGCGCGCACGGACCCGAACCGGGCGCGCCCGGAACTCGCTCAATGGGACGACATGCCGGTCAAGCCCCGCGAGTATTGGGAGTTTACGGTCAACGGGAATTTTCCGTCGGACGCGGATGCGCCTTCCTGGTTTGTAGATCTTGCCTACGACGTCAACCGCCGCTCGGAAACCACACCGGTTTCAAAGTACTTTTTCGAGACCGGCGATACCCAGGCCATCCTTGCGGGAATAAAGGCGCCGACTCTGATTCTGTGGGGAAAGGCGAACCCGGTGGTCATGCACCTGGAGGGGGACGTATTTCAACACTGGATGACCTCCGCTCCGACTTTCCTCAAGAAATACGAAGGACTGGGGCACTACCCCTATGTCGAAGCCCCGGAGCGGGTCATCCCGGACATTGCGGCGTTTCTCGGCGGCTCATGGGACGACAGGCTGAGGCAAACGCAACGGGTCAAGGTGACACCTTAGGGGCTTGACCTGCCCAATCCGGTGGTGCCGATGGACCGCTCCGCCCGGCCTCTCGGGCTGATCGGCGCGCTGATACTCGTTTGCGCGCCGCCGGCGGCCAGCGCAACGGAACGGGTCGAGCTGGTCGTCAACCAGGTCGCGCCGCCGAATCACTTCTACCACAAGGACGTGCTCGTGCCCTGGGCCGGGGAGGTCGCGCGGGTCACGCAAGGGCGGGTCAGGCTGAGGTTCAGCGTGGCGCCGCTGGGCAGCTACCGCCGCAACTTCGACATGGCCTGGGCCGGACTGGTCGATATCGCCGGAGGAAACCAGAGCTCGACGCCGGGCCGCTTCGTGGTTACGCAGGTCAATGAAACGCCGTTTCTGGCCAGCAGCGACGTGGAGGCACTCTCGGTCGCCTTGTGGCGCACGCACGAGCGCTTTCTCCACCGGGCCGAGGAATTCGCCGGCACGCGCTTGCTGGCGCTGCACGCCAGCGGCACCCAGCACTGGTTCACGGTGGAGAAGCCGATCAAGCGGCTTGACGACATACGCGGGCTCAAGATGGCGGCGCCCAGCGACGTGGGAGCCCGCTTGCTGTCCGCCGTCGGCGCGATTCCCGTGTTCCTGACCGCGCCGGAAATCCACGATGCGCTGTCGCGCGGGATCCTCGACGGCGTGAGCATGCCCTACAGCGGCGTGACCCGTTTGGGCCTGCAGCCGTATCTTCGCTATCAGACGCGCCTGGCCGGCGGCGTGGGCCTGAGCTTCGGGGGGTTTTTCCTGACCGCCAACGCCGGGAGCTGGTCGCGCATTTCCGCCGCGGACCAGGCGGCGATACTGCGGATTTCGGGGGAAACGTACGGCCGCCGCGCGGCGAAGGTCTTCAACAGGGAAGGAGCGGCGTCGGCGCGGGAAATGCTGGCGGCCGGCATCGTCGATGTCGAGACCGCCGCCGGGTTCGACGACGAACTGCGTGAGGCCACTGCGTTCCTGGACACCGAATGGATGGAGAAGGCCGCGGCCGCGGGGGTGGACGCCGGGGCGGCGCTTCGGTACTTCCGCGGGGAGGTGCGGCGCGAGAGCGAGCGGCTCGCGCCGCCGCGCCCGGCAGGCGAAGTCGCGGGGGACGAAGGGGAGACCGCGCAGTGAAGCGTTTTCTGACGCTCTCCAGGCGGATCCTCCAGCGGCTCACGGGAGGGCTGCTGATCGTGCTGATGCTGCTGACCTTCGTCGACGTGATCGGCCGCTACTTCCTGGGACAGCCCGTGCCCGGCGGTCACGTGCTCGTTCAGTGCCTGGTCTGCCTGCTCGTGTTTACCGGGCTGCCTCTTGTGGTCCTCGATGACGAGCACCTGCGCGTGCGCCTGCTGGACGGGCGAATGACGCCAGGCCAAAGGAAGTGGCGGGACTTCGCCGTCAAGATCGTCATCGTCGTCGCCCTGGCGGTCCTGGCCGGCCAGATGTTCTGGCAGACGGCGTATTTTTCCGGCAACGGCGAATACTTCGAGTCGATCCGCATCCCGGTCAGCTGGATGGCGGGCTACGCCGCGGTCACGACGGGCGTCGCCGTCCTGTTCGCCATCGGCAATCTCTTTGCCGACCCGGATCCCGGGGAGGAGCGGGCGTGACCCTTTTCGTCGCGGCGGTCGTACTGCTGCTGTTGTTGCTGCTGGCCGGCCTGCCGATCGCGTTCAGTCTTGCCCTGGTCGGCGTGGCCGGTTTCGCGTTCGTGCGCGGCCCCGACGCCGCTTTCATCATGATCGGCCAGGTCGGCCTGGACGCGGCCACGAACTACAACTTCTCGGTACTGCCCCTGTTCATACTGATGGGCAACATCATCGGGCGTACCGGGCTGGCCCGGGACCTGTACGCCTGCGCCTACGCCTTCCTCGGCCATCGCCGCGGCGGGCTGGCCATGGCCACGATCGGCGCCAGCGGCGGCTTTGCGGCGATTTCGGGCTCCAGCTACGCCTGCGCCGCAACAATGACGGGGATATCCGTGCCGGAAATGCGCGAATACCGCTACGAGCCCGGTTTCGCCGCCGCATCCGTGGCCGTGGGCGGCACGCTGGGCGTTCTCATTCCGCCCAGCGTCGGCATGGTCTTCTATTCGCTCATTACCGGCGTATCGCTGGCGAAGATGATGATCGCCGGCATTCTGCCCGGCCTTCTTACGATCGCGCTGTACATGCTCACGATCGCTGCCGTTACCCGCTGGCGCCCCGCCTATGGTCCCTCCGGGGAAAGGAGCGGCTGGGGCGTGCGCCTGCGTTCGCTGACCGGCGTGTGGCCGATCCTGGCGCTGTTCACGCTCATCATCGGCGGCATATACATCGGAGTCTTCACCGCGATGGAGGCGGCCGGCGTCGGCGCGGCCGGCGCCCTTGCGATTTCGCTGATCCGGCGGCAACTCACGGTCGCGGCCCTGATGAAGGCCCTGGTCAGCACCGTCAAGACGTCGGTCAGCCTCTTTCTTGTGTTCCTGGGCGCGCTGCTGTTCGCCAACCTCGTGACCATTACCGGCGTGCCGGTCATCCTGCTGGAGCTGATCTCGGATTCCGGTTTTTCGGCGATGACCATACTGGGAATCACGGTCCTCGTGTTCCTGGCGCTCGGCTGCATCCTGGAGAGCAGTTCGCTGCTGTTGCTGACCCTGCCCATCTTCTTCCCGGTGCTCATCGGGGTGGGCTTTGACCCCGTCTGGTTCGGCATCTTCGTCATCATCGTCGCGGAGATCGGACTCATCACGCCGCCGGTGGGGATGAACGTCTTCGTGGTCGGCTCGATGCTGCCGGACGTGCCCGTGCAGAAGATATTCCGCGGACTGGGCCCGTTCCTGCTGGCGGATTTCCTGCGGCTCGCCCTCCTGATCCTCCTGCCGGCCATCGCGCTGCTGCTGCCGAACCTGATGTCCTGAACGGCCCCGGCGCACCCGATTGACGGCCCAAAAGGTTTAGTTGTAAAGTGTTTGCCCTGTGATCCATGGAGCCTGCGGCGCCCCGGGGCCCGCCAGGCGTTGCCCACAAGGGGGACCCAATGACCAAAAGGACCATTTTTTCACTTTTGCCGCTGCTGGCGCTGAGCGTGCCGGCGTCACTGCCCGCGCAGGAAGACGGCGCGCAGGCGCTCGAAGAGATCATCGTGACCGCGCAGCGCCGCGAGCAGACCCTGCAGGACGTGCCGATCAGCATTACGGCGTTTTCCGCGGAGCAGATCGAACGCAGTAATTTCAAGGGCGCCAGGGACTTCCTGGAGATGACGCCCAATGTTGCGTTCACGGCCAACGATCAGCAGGGCAACAAGAACGGCGATATCTCGATTCGTGGACTGGGCGACCTGACCAACGGCGGCAACGAGCGCCTGATCCAGTCCCGGCCCACCATCGGCTATTTCGTCGACGATTTCAGCACCGCCTTCGTGGCCAGCGGCAGCGCCAATCCGCCCCTGGACGACATCGAGCGCATCGAGGTCCTGCGCGGTCCACAAGGGACCTACTTCGGGCGCAACGCGACCGGCGGCGCGATCAACGTCATCTCGAAGAAACCCGACGAGAACGGCATGGCCAAGGTCCGGCTGGCCGTCGGCAATCACGGCGGTTACGAATACGGCCTGATCGGGAACGTGCCCGTCAACGACGAGCTGTTCGCGCGCGGCGGCGCGGCGTTCACCTCCAGCGACGGATATGTGGACAACCTGCATCCCAACGGCAATGACACGGGTTACGACAACCTCAACATGCGCGCCGCCGTGCGCTGGCAGCCGGGCGACTGGACCATCGACCTGGCGGGGCAGTACATCGAGGAAGAGGACCACCAGCAGGCGCGCATTCCGAGCATGTCCGGACCGGCCGGGTTCCTGTTCAATGCTTCCGGCGGACCCGTAGCGGATGCTCCGACCTGCGGCCTGGGCGATTCGATATTCGCCGAAAACGGCAACAGCGACAAGATGTGCGAAGACCAGCCCGGATACACCGACGTCGAGAACCTGGTCCTGACCGCGAAACTCGAGTACCTGGGCTCGCGATTCGGCATTACCGCGATTACCGGAATGATCGACAGCGACATGTATCAGTACGAGGACATCGACAACAGCGGCATGAATTTCTTCAATCGGATTTCCGACTACGAGAGCGAGTCCATCAGCCAGGAAGTGCGCCTTTTCTCGACCGAACCCCTGATGATGGGTGCGACGCCCGTGCAATGGATGGTGGGCGCCATCGCCTACGACGATGAAGCGCAGGTGAACAACACGATCATCTCCGGCGCCGATGTGATCGAGGCCGGCCGATTCCCGGGCGGAGGGCCGCTGGGCGCCACGACCCCGGGCGACCATCCCAACGAGAACGAGATCACCGTGCAGCGGGACGGCTTCGCGGCCTTCTTCGACCTCGGGTTCGAGGTCACGGACGCGGTGACGGTATCGGTCAGCGGCCGGTATTCGTCCGACGACGACCGCCAGTTCTGGCAAAACACCTACGCGTCCTTCGCCTGCGGCCGCCGCGCGGTGGTCGATGGCGTGCCGGCCCCGTTCCTTGACAATTGCGCGCTGCAACCGGAACAGGACGTGCTGATCTACACCGGCCCCAACGGCGCTCAGTTCACGAGCGGCGGTCGGTTCAACCAGACGGTGGACAATCCCTATCTGGATACCAGCAACGACGGCAGCAACTTCTCCCCCCGCGTGGCGCTCAACTGGAACTACAGCGACGATGCGTCTGCCTACGCGACGATCTCCACCGGCTATCGGGCGCCGGGGGCCCGGACCGCGCCCGATGGCGTGTCCCGCACCGGCGGTCCAAGCTATGACCCGCGCTCACAGTTTGACGAGGAAACCGTCACCAATTACGAGATCGGCTGGAAGGCCTTCCTGAACAATCGCCGCACCCAGGTGGAGGCCGCCGTCTTCCGCATGGACTGGGAGGACATGCAGGTCCGCCTGGCGCAGACGCGCTGTCTGCCCGGGCAGGAAATCAGGCCCTCGCCGGCGGATTGCCCGCCCAACGGGACCGGCTTTGCCCCGCTTAACGTCGTGGCGAACGCCGATTCCGCCAGCAGCCAGGGCCTCGAGATCAGCGCCCAGACCCTGGTCGGCGATTCGATCACGCTGATGGCCGCGATCGGATTCATGGACGCCAAGTTCGACAGTTTCGCCAACGCGCCCCAGGGCGACGTGAGCGGCGAAGAGCTGCCCAGCGCGCCGGAAACGACAGCGTCCGTCTCCGGGCAGTATGACTGGGAAGCGAACGGCTTCAGCGGCTATGTGCGGCTGACGGCAAACTACCGCTCGGAAATGGTGGCGCGTTTCTCGGACATTCCGGCCTCGGTGTTCCCCCGGGTTTCGCCCTCCGCGACGATCGTGAACCTTCAGGCGGGACTGGACTGGAGCAATCACAGCCTGACGCTCAATATGTCGAACCTGCTGGACGAGGACTATTACTCGGGCGTGGACAGCTTCTCGCATTCGGGCGCCGTGACCACGCCCGGCGGCCAGTTCGTCAACCTTGCCTGGACAATGACCGCGGACTTCTAAGAGGACTCTTGCCGGCACGCCACGCACGCGCCCGCCTGCGCGGAATCGCGGCGGTTCTGCTGCTGGCGGCGGGCTGCTCGGGTCCGGACACGCCGGCGCCGGGCAATCCCGCCGAGGCGCCCAATATCGTCGTAATCCTCGCCGACGATCTCGGTTACGGGGACATCGGCGCGTACGGCGCCAAAAGGATCAGTACGCCGAACATCGACCGCCTGGCGGCGGGCGGATTGCAGTTTACGCAAGGGTATGCCAGCGCCAACGTCTGCTCCCCTTCGCGGGCTGGGCTGATGACCGGCCGCTATGCGATTCGTTCGGGCCTGGCGTTCAAGGTGGTCGACGCGGAGTCGACGCATGGCCTGCCGGAGGCGGAGGAAACGCTGGGCGATCTGGTGAAGCGGCGTGGCTACGAGACGCTCTACGTGGGCAAATGGCATCTCGGCAATTTCCCCGAACATCTCCCGCTGAAACATGGCTTCGACGGGTTCTTCGGCGCTCCGGCAAGCAATGACATGCCGAATTTCGCGCTCTACGAAGGCGACGTGCTGGTCGAGCAGCCGGTGGACCAGGGCTCGCTTACCGCCAGGTATACGGACCGGGCCGTGCGTTTCATCACGGAGAATTCGGCCGCGCCCTTCATGCTGTTCCTCGCGCATACCTTTCCGCACATCCCCCTTTACGCTTCCGACGAGTTTCTCGGGAAATCCGGCGCGGGCCTGTACGGCGATACGGTTGAAGAGTTGGACTGGAGCACCGGGCAGGTGCTCGCGGCGCTCGAAGAGCATGGCGTTTCGGAGAACACGCTGGTCATATTCACCAGCGACAACGGGCCGTTCTTCGAAGGCGGGACCGGCGGACTCAGGGGCGGCAAGGGGACTTCATGGGACGGCGGCTACCGGGTGCCCCTGATTGCGAGCTGGCCCGGTGTCATCGCTGCCGGCCGGGTGACCGGCGCCATGGCGATGAACATAGACCTGCTGCCGACGATCGCCGACGTACTCGACCTTGAGCCCGCTGCGAGCGCGGTGGACGGGCGCAGCCTGCTGCCCGTCTTCAGGGGCACGGACGAGTCGCCGCATGACTTCCTCTATTACTTCAACAACGAGCGCGTGGTCGGCGTGCGTTCGCAGGACTGGAAATACGTGACCCATGCGTACTATCTCGGCAGCCTCGGCGCATTCGAGAAGTTCGACCAGCTTCCGGGTTTTGCCGCGCCGTACGAGATGCTGCTGGACGCCGACGGCGTTGACGGCGAGGCCTACAGCTACGCCGACCGCTTTCCGGGCATACTGAACGAACACAAGGAAGCGCTGACGAGCGCCCGAAGGCATTTCGACGCGTTGCGAACGCGCGACCTTGAAGCAACGTATCCCCGGTAGCGGGGTTCTGGGGGGAGCGATGAACTGGAAACGGCTTCTGCGAAGAGCGCTGGCCGGCACGGTGCTTGTCTGCCTGGGACCGGCGCTCGCGTCTCAATCGGAATCCGCTCGGCAGCAGTCGGGCGGGCTGGTCATTCATGCCGGAACGGTGATTGCCGTGCCGGGCAGCGACGTGCTCACGGACCAGACCATCTTCGTAACCGATGGAAGGATTGCCGCGGTCCGGGACGGCTTCCTCGATCCCACGGACGTGGCGGGCAGCGAAAGCGCAATCCCGGAGCTTCTGGATCTGAGGGACGCCGTAGTGCTGCCCGGCCTGATGGACATGCACGTGCACCTGTCCATGGAGTTCGGCGTCGAGGGCCAGCGCAGTTACGGGGTATCCGATCAGTATGCGGTTCAGTACCGCGCCGCGAAGGACGATGCGTATTTCCTGGTCAACGCGATCGTCAATGCCAGGAAAACGCTCGAGGCCGGGTTTACGACCGTCCGGAACGTCGGCGCCGACGGTTGGCATATCTTCGCGCTGCGCGACGGGATTCGCGACGGCGCCCTGACCGGCCCCCGCATCATCACAGCAGGGCACCTGATCCGGATGGGCGCCGACGAAGGGCCGGGCGCCTGCTGGAGCGTGGAGTCCTGCCGCCGCGCAACGCGTGTGCAGATCGACATGGGCGCCGATCTGATCAAGGTCGTGGCCACCTGCAGCGGCTCGAAGCCCTGCGGTAACGAGTTCGCGCCGTCGGTCATTCTCGAGGACGAGTTTCGGGCGATCGTCGACGTGGCCGGCTCCCGCGACCTGAAGGTGGCAGCGCACGCACACGGCACCGACGGCATCAATCTCGCTGCCCGTCTGGGCGCGTCGTCGATAGAACATGGTTCTTTCAATAACGCGGAATCGCATCGGATCATGGTCGAGAACGGCGTCTACCTGGTGCCGACGCTGGCCGTGCAGGACAACATCCGCGCGGACATCGGCAGTGCTGGCGACGAGATGGTAGGCCTGATGCAGAGCTTTCTCGACAATCACGGACCCCGCATATTCGCCGCGCACAAAGCCGGCGTCACGATCGCGGCCGGCACCGACGCCGGGGTCACGAAGCACGGCAACAATGCGCGCGAGCTCGAGTTGTACGTCGAGCACGGCCTGACCCCGGAAGAAGCGATCGTTACAGCCACCGTGAACGCCGCGGCGCTGATCGGCATGGAAGACGAACTGGGAACGGTGGAGCCGGGCAGGATCGCCGACCTGATTGCCGTCTACGGCAACCCGCTCAGCGATATCTCGGCGCTCAGGAATGTACAGGTCGTGATTCAGGGCGGCCGCGTCGTCAGGGACGCGCGCTGAGGGGCGCATGGACAAGCCGACCGTATTCGACCTGGTCCTGGAGTCGCTGCCGGAGAAAGCTCACCATCGCCGGGCCTGGCTGGGACTGCTGCGGTGCTTCTCGAGCATCGACCGTGTGTTGATGCGGCGCTTTTCGGAGAAATTCAATTCCAGCCTGCCGCGCTATGACGTCCTGACCGCACTGGCGCTGTCGCCCAACGGCATGACCATGGGAGAGCTGGCATCCAGCCTGATGGTGACCAAGGGCAACATTACGGGCGTCGTCAACCGGCTGAAGCAGGACGGCCTGGCCAGAAAAATCACGTCAAGATCGGACCGGCGGATTCAATCCGTGACCCTTTCTGCGGAGGGCAGGACGCTCTGGGACGCAATGCATGCCGACTACGACGAAACGGTTTCAGAGATCTTTTCCGGTCAATCCAGTGAAGAACTGGATGCCCTGACCGAAATGCTCGAAATCACTCGCGTGGCCGTGCAGAAGAAGACGCGGGCAGGCTAGCGCCGGTCCAGGGCGATGTCGCCTATGCAATCCGTAAACCGCCTGCGAAGCCCATTGCCTGCGGGTCTGGCGATTTCCGCCGCGCTGGCTTGCGGCTGCGGTGGAGCGTCCCCTCCCGGCGCGACGGGAATGCTGCTGGTTCCCGGCGGAGAATTCACGATGGGCGCCAACGACGGTTTGCCCTTCGAAGGCCCGGAACACACGGTCGCGCTGGATACCTTCCTGCTGGACCGGCACGAGGTCACGAATGCCCAGTACGCCGAGTTCGCCGATGCGACCGGCCATGTCACGGAATCCGAAAGGCTGGGCTGGTCCGGCGTCTTCGACACGCGTCGCGGCGGGTGGACCAAGGGCGACGGCGCCGACTGGCGCCGTCCCTCCGGACCCGACTCGTCGCATCGGGAAATGGGCGATTACCCGGTCGTGCACGTTTCTTGGTTCGATGCCGCCGCCTACTGCGAGTGGCGCGGAGCGCGCCTCCCTACCGAAGCGGAATTCGAATACGCGGCGCGCGGCGGAATGGCCGACGCCCGCTATGCCTGGGGGAACCGACTGACGCCCGGGGGAGTGCACCGGGCCAACCTCTGGCAGGGCGAGTTCCCGGTCCAGGACCGCGGACGGGACGGCTTTTCGGGCCTGGCGCCGGTCGGGACCTTTCCTCCCAACGGGTTCGGGTTCCACGATCTGACGGGCAACGTCTGGGAGTGGGTCCAGGATTGGTACGCAGCGGATTATTTCGCGCGTTCGCCGAGAAAGAATCCCCGGGGTCCCGTCGACGGGACCCAAAAGGTGCACCGGGGCGGGAGCTGGCTGTGCAGCGAAAACTACTGCCGGGGATACCGCCTGGAGGCCCGGATGATGACTCCCCCCGACTCGGGCCTGAACAACCTGGGATTCCGTTGCGCGGCCGATCCGCGAAATTGAGCCGGTGATACGGGTTCGCTCCGAGCCCGCCCTTCATTGCCCTCTTTCCTCCGGTGGACGCATGAACCCATCCATGGGGCTCGGCGGCGGCTCCTGCCGCCGACGCCCCCGGAAGAAAGAGGGCAATGAAGGGCTCGCGTATGCGTGTTCCTACCAGGGTTTCGCGGTTCCCAGGTAGGCGGCGATCAGCACCATCGCCAGGATGCTGTGGCTACCCCACTGGGCGCGGCGTATCGTGTCGATCAATTGCTGCGAGTCGGCGCCCGTTTCATCGGCGGCATTGAGGGAGGCGAACCGCACGGCCCGGGTCTGCCAGCGGATCCAGCCGCTGACGACCAGGACCAGTCCGAACAGCAGAACCTTGGCGGCCAGCCAGTTCGTCTGGATCATGCCGTCGCCGGCAAAGCCCACCACCGCGTCATAGACGTTGCCGAGACCGATGATGATGCGCAGCACGCACTCGGACTTGTAGATGCGTTGCGCCCATTTCGAACTGCCGGTCAGCTCGGACATCAGCGCGATGGCCAGCCAGGCCAGGCCCACCACCCAGGTGGCGATCAGCCAGCCCGAGGACATCAGCGTGTAGACGCCGAGTTTGGTCGCGATCTGCACGCCCAGCGGCAGGAGCAGGACCAGCATGATGGCGGACACCGCGTCGGCGTAGCGCTTCACGCGCACCGCCACGGAGCGGGTGGCTTCGTTGCCGGACGGCGCCCCGGCCATGCGCAACGCGTACAGCGCCGGGAGTTCGATGCCGACAATGACCGCAAACACCAGTACGTGCAGAAAGTTGAAGATGCCGTATGCAATCATGCTCTGGTCCTGTTCCTACGCTCGCCGGCATTGTAAGACGAAGTGCCGTTTGGCCACCACGCCCGGCGGCGGCGAAGCGAGCGTCACGCAGCGCCCGGAAACTTCGGCCGGAAACTTCGGCAATGGCTTATACTTACGCAACATATACGTTGCATGGTGGGTAGTCCGCTGGGGATGTAAGTGGCTTACAGCGCAGGCTGGGCTGGGGAGATCGGAGCGGCGGTTGCTGCGATCCGAGGCTTCCAGGTGCGAAAACGGTGGCTTGACTTCTTTTCATCACCGCGTCACGCCCTTGGTATAATTGCCGTGCCGTGCCGTGCCGTGCCGTGCCGTGCCGTGCCGTGCCGTGCCGTGCCGGTGAGTGCGTCCATTAGGCGCCGGCTTCCCGCGTCAGTTTCCGCGCTTCGATCAGCGCTTTTTCCGCTTTGGCCTGAGCTTCCCGCAACCGCGCCGGCCCGAGCCGACTCTCTCACCGCGTCCACCACCGCGCCGGCCCCCGCCGGCTTTCTCCCCGCATCCACACCCGCGCCGCCCCGATCCACCCCTCTCCCGTCCTCCGCAAGCTCCCCAAGCCCCGGCCGGCGCGCCCCCGCCCGCCGCCGTCTGCTCGCCGCCGCCCTGGCCCTCGGCCTCGCCGCCGGCGCGGCGGCGCAGACCACGCCGTTCCTGACAGCCAGCCCGGCCCAAATCGAGGCGTCTTCCCTGAACCAGGCGAAGATCACGCTGACGCCGCGCAACGCGTCCTTCCTGTTCGCGGGCGGCGGCGGCGGCGGGGGCGTGCGCGACCAGAAGTCCGTTTACCTGATCGAGTCGGGCCACATCGTGGGCGGAACGGTGCCCCACTGGCCGGTATCGTTCAGCCGCGCGGGCCTTGCCAAATTCACCCTGAGCGGCGCCCCCCCGGGCGTGTCCATCATTAGCGCCAGGTTGCTCGCGCGGCAAACCGGCACCAGCACCAGCCACGGCACCCCCAGCCATCGTTCCGTCGAGATTACCCTGACGCACAACGGTCAGCCCGTCGCCTCCGACTACTCGGCGACGGTGACCGTGTCCGGCGACCTGCTGCGGGTGCCCGGCAACAGGCCCAACGAGAACGATACCGAGAAGGCACAGGTCGCCGACCTCTCCGCCTCCGTCCTGATGAAGCGGCATCCGGCGGTCATCCTGTCCACGGACACGCTGGCCGTCACCGAAGGGTCGGAGTCGTACTACACGGTGCGGCTGGGAAGGCCGCCGGCGGCGGCGGTGACGGTGTCGATCACGGGGAATACCAACGCCGCGGGCCTGAGGGTGACCCCCGGAACGCTGACCTTTCCCGCCGGCGCGAACTGGGCGGCGCCCCAGCGGGTGACGGTGGCGGCGGACCATGACAACGACGCGGTGAACCCCCCGCCGGTAGCGCTGACCCATACCGTCACGGGCGGCTTCTCCGGCGAGAGCGCGGCCCTGTCGGTGAATATCCACGACGACGAAGGGCCGGTAATCCTGCTTGAGCATCCGAAGCTGGACGTGACCGAAGCTCAGCCCAAAATCTACCGCGTGAAGCTGTCGCGTGCGCCGGCGCCGGCCGCGGACGTGACAGTGAGGGTCTCGGCCATCGGCGAGCGGGCCCGTTGGATATCGATCGACAACGATGACGCCGGTACCTTCGGGGACCCGTTTCCCAATCCCCTGACGTTCACCCCCGCGAACTGGGACGAGTGGCAGAGGGTGAGGTTCCACACGTGGCCGGACCACGACGTCGATGACAACACGGCCATCCTGCGGCACACCGCCTCGGGCGTGAACTACGAGGGCGTGACGGCGGACCTGCCGTTGTCCATCAGCGACCTCGACGAGCAGGGGATCATCCCGTCGCTGGCGACGCTGGCCGTCAGGGAAGGGTTCGGCGCCAGCTTCACCGTGAAGCTGGACACCCATCCGAAGGCGAACACCGTGACGCTGACGGTCACGGGGCACGCCAACACCGACCTGACGGTGGACACCGACCCGCACAAGCCCGGCAACCAGGACACGCTCACGTTCACCACGGACCCCGCGACGCTCGCGACCACGCACTGGCAGGTGCTGCGGTCGGTGAGGGTCTTCGCCGGCCACGACGGCGACACCGTCGACGACACCGCGACGCTGAGGCTCACGACCGCCGGGGGCGACTACACCGGCCTGACCGCGGACATCACGGTGAACATCGCCGACGACGACGAGGCGGCGATGGCTGGCCTGGTGCTGTCGCCCGCGGCGGTGTCCGTGGACGAGGGCGGCAGCGCCGCCTGGACCGTGGCGCTGGAAACGCAGCCGTCGGCGGCGGTGACGGTGGCGCTCGCGGCGGCCGTCGTGTCGGGCCGGCCGGACCTGTTCGCCTCCCCGCCCCAGTTCAACCTGAGCCCGGCCTCGCTGACGTTCCAGCCGTCGCAATGGAACGTGGCGCAGACGGTGACGGCGAGCATCGGCGAGGACGACGCCCGCGCCACCAACTGGTCCGCGTCCGTGGCGCACACGGCGTCGGGCGGCGGCTACGACGCGGTGTCCGCCACGCAGGCGGTGACGGTCAGGGACAACGACGCGGGCGTGTCGGGGACGCTCACGATCGAGCCCGCGGCCGCGGCGGTGGTCGAGGGCGAACGCGCCCAGTTCATCGTGGCGGCGGACCCGGCGCCCACGACCGATCTCGCGGTGGCGATCAAGGCAACCTGGTTCGGCGACGTTTCCGGCGGTTCCAACGCTGCGAGCGGCGTTATCCCGGCGGGCCGCCTTGCAAGCACGATCCTGAGTCTTCCCACGGCGGACAACGAGGTTCAGGCGGGCAACGGCTCGGTCACGGCGCGCATCGATGCGTTCGGGAGCCATGGCTATCGCGCCGGTTCGCCCGCCGCGGCCACGGTCACGGTCAGGGACGACGAAGGCGATTCCACGGTGCGCAGGCTCCGTAGTCACGCGGGCATCCTGGGCGCCGGCAAATCGACCATCCGAGGGAAGAAGCCGGATGGCGCATACACCTACTCACAGACCCGCTGGGAGGTGACGGAGGGCCAACCCCGTCAAGATACCTATGCGTATTGGCAGATTGTCGGCCCGCCGCATGCCTGCGTGCAGCTCTTTGTCGAGGTCCAGGGGGCGTTCTTCTACAGCCCCGACCAGACACATCGCAGTTGGGGCCGGTCGAGGGTCTGTCTGAACGAGCATGGCCTCAAGGAACCCAACGTGCGGATACGCAACGACCTCGTCGATGAACCGCACGGCTGGGCGAAGATGACGGTGCTGGCCGGCGACGGCTACTGGGTCGGTCCCGGCGATGAGGGTTTGCACGAAAGCTGGACGATCCCGATCAAGGACGACGACGTGTCGGTCGCCAGCCTCGACCTCAGCCCGCCGCGCATCTTCGAGAACGCCGAACTCGGCGCCAACCGCTCCACCGTGACGGCGAGCCTGAGCGGGCCGACGGCCAATGACGTGACCCTGGTGGTCGAGGCCGACCCCGTCTCCCCCGCCACGGCGGACGACTTCACGCTCAGCCAGAACAGGCGCCTGACCATCCCCGCCGGACAGACCGCGAGCACCGGCAAGGTGACCGTCACCGCCGCGGACGACGACTCGGTCGAAGTCTACAAGGAGGTCACGGTGTGGGCCACCGCCAGCGGCGGACTCGACCCGGTGGGGCAGCCGGAGGACGTGACGCTGACCATCGCCAATGACGACAAGCCGCGGCTCCGGATCGCCGCGGACGCCGCGTCGGTGACCGAGGGCACGCCGGCGGCGTTCACGGTGACGTCGGACGTCGCCGTGCCGGCGGACCTGACGGTGAACTTCGAGGTGGCGCAGTCGGGCGGGTTCGTGGCGGCCGGCAACCTCGGCCGCGGGACGGTCACCTTGACGACGGGCGCGCAGACCGTCTCGTTCACCGTCTCCACGGTCGCCGACGGTACGGACGAGGCGAACGGCACGGTGACGGCGACGCTGGCCGCCGGCGACTACGGGACCGTCGGGACCAACAACGCCGCCACGGTCGCCGTGGTGGACGACGACCCCGGCCATGTCACCCTGACCACGCCGGTCAGAGATGCCTACGAAGGCCTGGACATTTACGCGCAGATTCACCTCGCCCTGAACCGCGGGCTGGTCTCCGGCGAGGTGCTCGCGGTGCCGCTGCTGTTCCAGCCGATCGGCGGCAGCAGCGCCACCCCGAACGAGGATTTCACCCTGTATGCGGGGGGCTCGGCCGGCGTGCGCCTCGACCGGGACACCAGCACGGTGGTCTTCACCGGCCTGGACTCCGGCGCTGGCCCCTCCGCCGTTACAGTGCAAGTCATCGCCGAAGTCGACGACGACGCGGACAGCGAGCGGTTCTACGTAGACATTCCCGCCGGTTCCACCGGCGCCGCGCCGCGCCTGACGGCCACGGGCCTCGGCGGCGGCGTCACCGGCAGCCGCGGCGACAGGCGACATGCCATGTACCTGAGAGACAGGGGCGTAAACCAGCGCACGCTCGGCTGGGCCGCGAAGGCGCTGGAAGTCACCGAAACCGCGGCGGCCGGGTCGATCGGCGTCGAGCTTTCGTCGCCGGCGAGCGAGGCGCTCACCTTCGAGGTGTGCCTGAGCGACGGTACCGCGACCTTCGGGACGGACTACCGGGGCGTCGTGCTGGGCACGGAGTCCTGCACCGGCACCAACAGCGTCACCAACGCCGACCTCACCATCGGCGCCGGCGCGTCGCGCGCCACGGTGAGCTTCACGTCGATTGCCGACGCCATCGACGAGCCGGACGAGACCTACACCGCGTGGCTGAAGCATGATCGATGGGAGGATCTCGCAACCAGTCCGCGCGTCCTGGAAGTCACCCTGCGCGACGACGACCCGACCGTCGTGCGCCTGGCCCGGGCGGGCCGCAGCGCCATCAGGGAGGGCGACAAGGTGGCGTTCACGGTCAGCCTGGAGCGGGCGCTGGCGAAGGGCGAGGTCATCGACGCGCCGCTCTCGATCTCCGGCGCCGGCGTCACCCCCGGCGACTGGAGCCTGGCGGCGAAGAGCGGCGCGGCCAACACCGGCGCGACCCTGCTCGGCACCGCCGCCCCGGCCGTGCGCTTCGCCGGCGCCGGCGCCAGGACCGCGACGCTGGAGCTCACCGCCACCGCCCAGGACGGCGCCGAGGTCGGCGGCGAGACCTTCACCGTCGCGCTGGGCAGCAATGCGCAGTTCGATGCCGATGCGGACACCAACGTCGGCGGCGGCGCCGACCCGCACGGCGTCGACAATGCTTTCAACGTCAAGGTGAACGACAACGAGACGGGGACCGTCACGCGCACCCTCGGCTGGGCGGCCACCGCGCAATCCGTCGCCGAGGGCGCGGCGGGCGCCGAGAAGCAATTCAGCGTGAACGCCGCCCTCTCCGCCGGCACGGGTCCGGCGACCTTCCGCGTCTGCCTCGCCGACGGCGCCGCGACGCTGGGCGCCACCGGCGACTACCGCGGCTTCCCCGGCGACGCCCGCTGCACCGGCACGGGCAACGCCAACCCGGATCCGGCCATCGCCTCGGGCCAGTCGAGCCAGGCGGTGAGCCTCACCCTGCGCGGCGACGGCGAGGACGAGCCGGACGAGACCTTCTCCGCGACGCTGTCCCTGCCGGACGCGGTGGCGGGGCTGGGCCTGAATGCGCCGAAAAGCACGCACACCGTCACGATCGTCGACGACGACCCGACCGTGGTGAGCCTGGACGGGCCGGGCAGCGGCGTCACCGTCAGCGAGGGCGGCAGCACGCAATTCACGATCAACCTGGGCCGGACGCTGGTCGCGGGCGAAACCATCGACGTGCCGCTCGCGGTCTCCGGCACGAACGTCACGCCCGACGAATGGACGTTGGCGAAGAACCCCGCCGGCCGGAACACCGGCGTGAGCCTGCTGGCGACCGACAGCGCCACCCCGGCCGTGCGCTTCGCCGGCGGCGGCGCCCGCACCGCGTACCTCGAACTCACCCCCGCCATCGACGCCAGGGTCGAGGCCGGCGGCGAGACCTTCACCGTCGCGCTGGGCCCCGACGGCGCCGGCGCGAACGGCTTCGACCGCACCGGCCTCGGCACCAACGTCGGCGGCGGCGCCGACCCGCACGGGACGGACAATGCCTTCGACCTGACGGTGACCGACGCCCAGACGCCGCAGATCGGGCTGTCGACCGTTGCGCTGACGGTGGCGGAAGGCGGCGACGCCAGCTACACGGTGAGACTGGCGACCGAGCCGACGCAGACGGTCACGGTGGAGGTCGCACTCCCGGCGGACTCCGACCTCACGCTCGACCCGGTCCCGGCGACGCTCACGTTCACGACCACGGACTGGAACGAGCCGCAGACGGTGACGGTCACGGCGGGCGAGGACGACGACGTGCTCAACGACACGGACACCTTGAGCCACATCGCCGCCGGCGGCGACTACGAGTTGCTGACGGCGGCGCTTCAGGTGACGGTCACCGACGACGACACGACCGAGGTCCTGTTGTCGAAGGAGACGCTCGCCCTGACGGAAGGCGGCGACGCCGACACCTACACGGTGACGCTGGCCTCGGCGCCGACGAGCGACGTCATCGTGGACATCACCGGCCTTGCGGACACCGACCTCACGCTCGAGCCGTCCTCGGCGCAGCTCGTTTTCACGTCCGCCAATTGGAACGAGCCGCAGACGGTGACGGTGACCCCGGGCGAGGACGACGACACGGTCAACGACGAGGCGACGCTGACCCACACCGCCTCGGGCGGCGACTACGACGCGCTGACGGCGACCCTGAAGGTCAACACCACCGACGACGACTCGCCCAACCTGGTGCTGTCCGAGGGGACGCTCGAAGTCGGCGAAGGGTCGAGCGCCGGCTACACGGTGAGACTGGCGACCGAGCCGTCGGCCACGGTCACGGTGGCGATCACCGGCCAGGCGGGCGCCGAACTGACGCCGAGCCCGGCGTCGCTGACGTTCACGACCTCGAACTGGGAGACCGAGCAGACGGTGTCGGTGTCGGCGGGCGAGGACGACGACGCGGCCGACGACACGGCCACGCTCACCCACACCGCCTCGGGCGGGGACTACGCCGGCAAGAGCGCGGACCTGACGGTGAACACCACCGACGACGACGAGGCCGGGATCGTGCTTTCGGCGGCGACGCTCGCCGTCACCGAAGATTCGGACGCCGAATACACGGTGAAGCTGGCGACGGAGCCGACGGCCACGGTGACGGTGGCGATCACCGGCCAGGCGGGCACCGAACTGACGCCGAGTCCGACGAGCCTCACGTTCACGGCTTCGAACTGGGCGACGGCGCAGACAGTGACTGTGTCGGCGGGCGAGGACGACGACACGGTCAACGACACGGCGACCCTGACACACACCGCGTCCGGCGGCGACTACGCCGGCGAGACCGCAGACCTGACGGTGAACACCACCGACGACGACTCGCCCAATCTGGTGCTGTCCAAGAACCCGCTGACGGTGGCCGAGGGGGGCAGCGCGAGTTACACGGTGAAGCTTGCGACGGAGCCGACGGCCAACGTCACCGTGGCGATCGCGGTCCCGGCGAACACCGACGTGACGCGGAATCCGGCGAGCCTCACGTTCACGACCACGGACTGGGCGAGCGAGCAGACCGTCACGGTGTCGGCGGCCGGCGACGACGACGCGGTCGACGACACGGCCACCCTCGCACACACCGCCTCGGGCGGCGACTACGCGTCGGTGACGGCGGACCTGGCGGTGACGGTGACCGACGACGAGACGGCGGAGATCCTGCTCTCGAAGGAGACGCTCACCGTGACCGAGGGAGCGGACGCGGACTACACGGTGAAGCTGACCTCGCAGCCGACGGCCAACGTCACCGTGACCATTGCCGGCCATGCGAACACCGACCTCACGCTCGACCCGTCCTCGGCGACGCTCACGTTCACCACCTCGAACTGGAACACGGCGCAGACGGTGACGGTGTCGGCGGACGAGGACGACGACTCGGACAACGACACGGCCAGGCTCACCCACACCGCCTCGGGCGGCGACTACGCCACGCTGACCGCGGCGCTGGCGGTGACGGTGACCGATGACGACACGCCCAATCTGTTGCTGTCCGACGCGACGCTCACCGTCGCCGAAGGGTCGAGCGCCGGCTACACGGTGACACTGGCGACCCAGCCGTCGGCTTCGGTGACGGTCGCGATCACGGGTCACGCGGGCACGGTGCTGACGCCGACCCCGGAGTCGCTGACGTTCACCACCTCCGACTGGGGGACGGCGCAGACGGTGACGGTGTCCGTGCCCGAGGACGGCGACCGGGCGGCCGGCAAGGCGACGCTCAAGCACACCGCCTCGGGCGGCGACTACGCCGGCAAGACAGCGACCGTGACGGCGACCGCCAGCGACAACGACCCGACGGTCGTGCGCCTGACGCGGGTCGGGACCGGCGTGGTCTACGAGGGCGGCACGATCGGGTTCACCGTGACCCTGGGGCGCGCGCTGGTCGAGGACGAGATCATCGACGTGCCGCTGTCGATCGGCGGCGGCGCCGGCGTCTCCACCGCCGACTGGAGCCTGGCCGGGAAGAGCGGCGCGAGCAACACCGGCGTCACGCTCACGGGCGCCACCACCGACACCCCGAACCTGCGCTTCGAGGACGCCGGCGCGCGCGTGGCGGAACTGACGCTGGAGGCGACGGTGGACGGGGTCCCGGAAACGGGCGGCGAGACCTTCACCATCGCGCTCGGCCCGGACGGCGCCGGCGCCAACGGCTTCGACCGCTCGGGCCTCGGCACCAACGTCGGCGGCGGCGCCGACCCGCACGCCACGGAGAAGACCTTCAACGTGACCGTGAACGACGGGCGCACGATCGGCTGGGCGGCCACGGCGCTGACGGCGACGGAGACGGCCGCCGGCGGGGACGCGAACGGCACGGTGGCGCTGTCGTCCGGCGCCGGCCCGGTCACGTTCCGCGTCTGCGTCGAGGAAGGCACCGCAAAGTTCCCGGCGGACTTCCTGAGCTTCGGCTCGAAGTCGACCAACCGCTGCACCGGCACGAGCTCGAACTCCGACCCGTCCCTGTCCTCGACCCAGTCCTCGCGCGCCGTCGCCCTGCCGCTCGCGGCCGACACGCTCGACGAGCCCCGCGAGACCTACACCGCGGCGCTGTCGCTGCCGACGGCCACGCCGGGGCTCAGCCTCGACGCGGCGAAAACGACCGCCACCGTGACCGTCATCGACGACGACCCCACTTCGGTCACGCTCTCGGCCCCCGGCGGCAACGTCTCCGAGAAGGGCGGCGTGAAGACCGTCACGGTGGCGCTCGGCCGGGCGCTGGTGTCGCCCGAGGCGCTGACGGTGACGGTCGCCATCGGCGGCGGCGCGGCCAGCGGCACGGACTACACCATCGCCTGCAAAAACCAGACCGGCGTGCAGTGCGGCGGCCTCAGCGGCGGCAAGCTCCCGATCACCTTCACCGGCGGCGCCAACGCCAAGCGCGCCACCACGCTGACCCTCACCGGCATCGGGGACAACACGGACGAGGGCGCGGAAACCGTGAGCCTGGCCCTCGACCCCCTGACCGCCTCCTCCGGTACGAATCTCGACGGCGGCGCGTCGGGCAGCGGCACGGTGGACTTCCGGTTCAACGAGACCCCGACGGCCGGCTTCGACCGGGATAACTATTTCGTGCTGGAAGGCGCCACCTTCAGTCTGCCGGTGGTGCTCGACCAGCCCGCCCCCGAGCGCCTGGAGGTGGGGGTGCGCTGCCTCGCGGGCACCGCCGAGCGGAACGGGGACTACGTCGACGGCGACTGCCGCGCCGTGGTGTTCGAGCCGGGCGATGACCAGCAGTCGGTCCGGATCAGGATCCGCGTCGACGGCGCCACCGAGGGCGACGAGCAGTTCACGGTGGAACTGTTCAGCGAGCACCCGGACCGGGTGGGGGTCGGGCGCTCCCCGGCCGCCGTCACGATCTGGGACCGGGAGACCCCGGTCGCGGGCGTGGCGCTCGGCGCCGCCAGCGTGACGGTCGGCGAGGGCGGGGCGTCCGGGCGCTACTCCGTGGTGTTGCGCAAGCAGCCGACCGGCGGCGCCTGCCGCGGCTGCCCCAGCGGCGACGTGACGGTCACGGTCACCAGCGCCGACCCGGCGGCGGCGAAGGTGCGCGTCGGCAGCGCCCAGCCGGGCGCCAGCGCCACCCTGACCTTCACGCGCAGCAACTGGGACCGGCTGCAATACGTCCATGTGGCGGCGGTGGACGATGCGGACGCGGACGACGAGCGCACCACGCTCACCCACACCGTCAGCGGCATCGAGGAATACGAGAACGTCACCGCGAAGTCCGTCGGCGTGCGCGTGCGGGACGACGACCGGACGGACACGCCGGTGGTGAGCATTTCCGGCGGCAACGCCGTCACCGAGGGCGGCACGATCACCTTCGACCTGAGCGCCAGCCCGGCGCCGGCCGGCGCCATCACCGTGAACGTGGAGGTGACGCAAAAGGGCAGCTTCGCGAAGAGCGGCCAGGCCGGGAGCCGCACCGCGACCATCGGCACGGACGGCACGGGCACGCTGACCGTCGGCACCGACGACGACAGCATCGACGAACCGCCCGGCGCGATCACCGCAGCGCTGGCGACCGGCGACGGCTACCTGGTGCACGGCAGCAGCCATACCGCCACGGCCACGGTGAACGACAACGACGAAGCGCCGCCGGCCACGCCCATCGTGAGCATCGCCAACGGCAACAACGTCGACGAGGGCGGCGCCATCACCTTCAACCTGAGCGCCAGCCCGGCGCCGGCCAGCGCGATCACCGTGAACGTCAAGGTCGCCGACAGCGGCAGTTTCGCGGGGTCCGGCCAGACCGGCGACCGCACAGCCACCGTCGGCACGGACGGCACGGGCACGCTGACCGTCACCACCGTGCCCGACGACGTCGACGAGCCCCACGGCACGATCACCGCGACGCTCAAGGCCGGCGGCGGCTACTCGGTGCACGCCACGGCCAACTCGGGCACGGCGGCGGTCAACGACGACGACGACCCGCCGCCGGCCACGCCGGTGGTGAGCATCGCCGACGGCAACGACGTCACCGAGGGCGGCGCCATCACCTTCAACCTGAGCGCCTCGCCGGCGCCGGCCAGCGCGATCACCGTGAACGTCAAGGTCGCCGACAGCGGCAGCTTCGCGGGGTCCGGCCAGACCGGCGACCGCACCGCCACCATCGGCACGAACGGCACGGGCACGCTGACCGTCACCACGGTCCCGGACAGCGTCAACGAGCCGGACGGCACGATCACCGCGACGCTTCGTGCCGGCAACGGCTACTCGGTGCACGGCACGAACAACTCGGCCACGGCCGACGTCGCCGACGACGACAAGCCGGTGGTGAGCATCGCCGACGGCAACGACGTCACCGAGGGCGGCGTCATCACCTTCAACCTGAGCGCCTCGCCGGCGCCGGCCAGCGCGCTGACCGTGAACATCGACGTGACGGACAGCGGCGATTTTGCGGAAGACGGGCAGGACGGCGACCGCACGGCCAGCATCGGCACGGACGGCACGGGCACGCTGACGGTCACCACGGAGCAGGACACCGACGACGAGGACAACGGCACGATCACCGCGGACCTGGCGGCCGGCGGCGGCTACACCGTGCACGGCACGGCCAACTCGGGCACGGCCGACGTGCTGGACGACGACCTGCCGCCGCCCACCGTGTCCATCACAAAGGGCGCCGACGTGACCGAGGGCCAGGACGTGACCTTCACGCTGACGAGCACGCCGGCCACGGCCGGCCTGGCGGTGCGGGTGCGGATCACCCAGAGCGGAAACTTCGCGAGCCCGAGCAGCCAGATCGCCACCCGGACCTTCACCACGAACTCGAACGGCGTCGCGAACATTGCGATAACGACCGAGGACGACGGCATCGACGAACCCAACGGTTCGATCTCGGCACGGATACTGACCGGCACGGGCTACCGGCCCGCGGCGACGACAACGGTCACGGTCGATGTCGAGGACAACGACCTGCCGCCGCCCACGGTGTCCGTGAGCCGCGCCGCCGCCAAGGTGACCGAAGGCCAGGACGTGACCTTCACGGTCACGGTCAACCCGGCGCCCGCCGCGGCGCTGGACGTGAAGATCGAGATCGCACAGACCGGCAACTACGTGGCCGCGAGCGCGCTCGGCGTGAAGACCGTGACGGTGCCGACGAGCGGTTCCGAGGATCACACGGTCGCCACCGTCAACGACAACGTCGACGAGCCGGACGGCTCGCTGAGCGCCACCGTCAAGAGCGGCACGGGCTATGTGGTGGCCGCATCGCCCAACGACAGCGCCAGCGTCGCCGTGGAAGACGACGAAGTCACCGACTACGACGGCATCGAGGTGTCGATCGAGGATGCGAGCGCGAAGGAGGGCCAGGACCTCGAGTTCGCGATTACGCTGAACGAGCCCGCGCCCGGCCCGATCACCGTGCAAACCGTCTGCATTCCCGGCAGCGCCAAGATCGGATACGACTTCGAATGCTATGGCAGCGAGGTCTCGTTCGAGGAGGGCGACACGCGCAAGGTGTACCGCGTCTGGGCGGTGGAGGACGACGTCGACGAGGGCGAAGAGACCTTCGAGGTCGATATCCGCAGACCGAACCCGGCGGCGGTCACCATCGTCCGCGCCACCGCCAAGGGCGCCATCGAGAACGACGGCCCGCTGCCCGAGGCCTGGCTCGGCCGCTTCGGGCGGGCGGTGGCGGAACAGGCGCTGGAGGGCGTTGCGGCGCGCATCGCCGCGGCGCGCGGCGGCGCGAGAACCCCCGGGTTCCGCGGCACGATCGCCGGGCGGCCCATCGGCGGCAACGGGTTCGCCGGAACCGGCGCCCGCTGCGCGGCGCCCGCCGATACGGCGGCGGCGAGCCCGGCGGGCCGGGACGAACCGGAATCCCCGCCGGCCGGCCAGGCCGCATCCCCGCGGGGTTCCGGCGCTGAGGGCGCGCGCGGCACGCTCGGCGGCCCCGTGGCCGCCGGAGCAGCCTGCGATGGCGATGCCTTCGGGCCGGGCACCGACGAAGGCGCGTTCGCGGGCCGCGACGCGCTTCGGGAACCGGGCATCGGCTGGCCGCAGGCGCAGGGTTCGCAAGGGTTCGGCGGCGCGTCCGCCGGGCCTTTCGGCGCGGGCGTCGGCGGCGGCATCGGGCCGGACGGTTCCACCAGCTTCGGATCGGGCGGCGCCCCCGGCGTCGGCGGCGGCTTCGATGGCGGCGCCGGCCAAATGGCCATGGGCGCGGGCGGAGGTTGGGGCGGCCCGCCCCAGGGCCAGTATCCCGGCATGCAAACGAGCACGCTGCAGTACCTGTTGATGGGCAGCAGCTTCACGTACACCGGCCGCGAGGACGGCGGGGGCGGCACGCTGGGCTTCTGGGGCCGGGGCGCGCAGAGCACGTTCCACGGCCGCAAGGGGCCGCTCAACCTCGACGGCGAGGTCGCCAGCGCCATGCTCGGCGTGGACTACGCGCGCGGCGCCTGGCTGGTGGGCGTGGCGCTCACCCGGAGCCTGGGCGAGGGTGGCTGGTCCAGTCCCGCAAACGGTTCCGGCACGGCCGAGTCCACCCTGACCGCGGCCGTGCCCTACGCGGCCTGGGACGCCTCGGAGCGCTTGAGCCTCTGGGGCGCGGCCGGGTACGGCGCCGGACGCATGACGCTGCGGCCCGGCGCGAGCCGCGCCGATCGAATGGCCTACCCGCTTTCTAACCGGCCATTCCCCGAACCCGGCCGGAACGGGCCGGAAGCGGCGCACGAGACACTGCGCGCCGGCCTCGGCTGGTCGATGGCGGCGCTGGGGCTGCGCGGTTCGCTGTTCGGCGGCGAAGGCCGCGGCCCGGCGCTGGCGGCGGTCTCCGACGCGCTGTGGTCGCGCACGACATCCGAAAAAACCGAGGGCATGATGGCCGGCGCGGCCGACGTGACCCGGCTGCGGCTGGGGCTGGAGGGCGGCTGGCGGTTCGGGCTCCCCGGCGGCGGCAGCCTCACCCCGAAGATCGAGGCCGGCCTGCGCCACGACGGCGGCGACGCCGAGACCGGTTTCGGGGTGGAGGTCGGCGGCGGGCTGGCCGTCGCCGCCCCGCGCCTCGGCCTCTCGCTCGACATCCAGGCCCGCACGCTGCTCGCCCACGAGGCCGACGGGCGCAGGGACACGGGCTTCTCCGCCTCGCTCGCTTACGATCCGGCGCCGGACTCCCGGCGCGGGCTGTCGCTGAACCTGCGCCAGAGCATCGGCGGGCAGGCCACCGGCGGGCTCGACGCGCTGTTCGCCTCCGACCCGCTCGGCAACCGCATGGGCCAGGACATGACGAAGCGCTGGACGCTCGAGGCCGCCTACGGGATGCCCGCGTTCCGGGAGCGGTTCATCGGCAGCCCCACGCTCGGCTACGGCGCCTCGGACTTCGGCCGCGACATGAGCCTCGGCTGGCAGCTCGAACCGGACGGCCCGGACGCCCCGGACCTGACGTTCGGGCTGAAGCTCAGCCGCCGCGAGAGCCCGCTGAACCCGCCCGAGCACGGCCTCGGGATCGAGATCCGGACCCGGTGGTGAATCGGGCGTGGCTATCGGGGTTGCCGAATCGCCGCACGCACGGGCCGCCGCTCATGCAACGGGCGACGGCCGGTCCCGCGCGGGCAACGCCGCAGGGCGGCCTGATTTCCTGACCTTCGTCCGCCCGCGCCGCGCCGGCGCGCCGCGCCTGTTGCTTGCGGGATGGCTGGCGCTGGGCCTCGCCGCCGGCGCCGCGGCGCAGACCGCCAACCCCGACGGTTCCTACAACGTGCCCTCGGACTGGGCGCTGACGCCCGCGGGCCTCAACGAAGGCGACAAGTTTCGACTGCTGTTCATCTCGTCCAGGAAAGCGCGGCCGCTCAATCCTGACCGCGGAGATTTGGCCTTTGACCCGAATAGCTGGATCTCGGGCGAAATTGGAAGGCAGCACGCCCACGCCGCGATCAAGCCTTACGCGAATCGCTTCCGGGTGGTGGGCTCGACCCGACAATTCGACGCGCGCGACAACACCGGCACAACGTACACCTCAAGCAACAGGGGCGTGCCCATCTTCTGGCTGAACGGCGCCAAGCTGGCCGACGACTATGCGGACTTCTACGACGGCACTTGGGACAACTATGGCTTGAGGGACGAAAGCGGCGGGACCATCAGCGTAGGGTGGGTTGCCACGGGGAGCAATACCGATGGAACCCTCCGTACGGATTCGGGGGGTTATGGTGGGGTGGATAACAAGGATGGTCGATTCGTGACCGGCGTACCCGCCAGGAACAGAAACCCCTTGTACCAAGGAGGTGTCCGTGCCTACGAAGCCCATCTCTACGGCCTCTCCCCGGTCTTCGTCGTCGGTCCCCCGACGCCCCCCGGCGTCACCGTCTCCACGTCCAAGGTGTCGCTGACCGAACTCGGCGGCGCCGGCGCCCGGGCCAGCTACACGGTCAAGCTCGACACCGACCCGGGCGCCGACGTGACGATCACGGTCGAATCCGGCGACAAGACCGCGGTCGAGGTGGACACGAGCAGCGCGGCGGGGCTGCAGGACAAGCTGACCTTCACCCGCGGGACGGGCGGCAACTGGGCCACGGCGCAGACGGTGACGGTGCGCGCCGTCAACGACGGCGACACGGTCTCGGAGGCGAACGTGAAGGTCACGCACACGGCGGCGGTCACTCCCACCAGCAACGCCTACCACAAGATCGAGATCGACGATGTCGACGTCAGCGTCACCGACGCCGGCGCCGGCGTCGATGTCTCGAAGGCCACGCTGTCGCTGACCGAGGGGGGCCGTTCCAGCTACACGGTGAAGCTGAGAAGCGACCCGGGCGCCGACGTGGTCATCACCGTGCGCTCCGGCGACACCTCCGCCGTGGCGGTGGACACCAACGCCACGGCGCCGGACGACCAGAACACCCTGACCTTCACCCACGGGACGGGCGGCAACTGGGCCACGGCGCAGACGGTGACGGTGCGCGCCGTCAACGACGCCGACACGGTCTCGGAGTCGAACGTGAAGGTCACGCACGCCGCGGCGGTCACCCCCACCAGCAATGCCTACCACGGCATCAAGATCGACGACGTCGTCGTGGGCGTCACGGACGCCGGCCACGGCATCGATCTCTCCATCTCCAGATTTCGATTGGATGAGCCGGAAATAGTCAGCTTTTCCACCTACCCCTACGACGTAAAGCTGAAAAGCGACCCGGGCGCCGACGTGGTCATCACCGTGCGCTCCAGCGACACCTCCGCCTTGTTGGTGGATACCGATCCGAAGACGCCGGGCGACCAGGCCACCCTGACCTTCACCCACGGGACCGCCGGCAACTGGGCCACCGCGCAGCAGGTGACGATGCGCACCGTCGAGGACCCCGACGAGGACAGCGAGCTCGTCGCCATCACCCACACGGCCGCTGTCACCCCCGCGAACAACCCCTACCACGGCCTCAGCGCCGACATCCAGGTAACCGTCGATGACGCCGGCGCGGGGCTGGTCCTCTCCAAAGACTCGCTCAACGTAACCAATGGCGGCACGGCCACGTTCACGGTGCGGCTGAAGAGCCGGCCTTCGAGCACGGTCACGGTCGAGCCGATTCCCTATCCGGGTGCGGACGAGTTCATCGAGGTCAGCTCCAGCCTGTCCTTCGCCGCCACCGGCAACGCCTGGAAGACCCCGCAAACGATGACGGTCACCGGCAAGAAGCTGGGCCGGGCGTCCTTCGTGCTCGTGGCGGAGATGCCGGGGCGCGTCCCATACGGCCATCAATCCCAACTCAATGTGAATGTCGTCGAACCGGGCGGAGTGGAGGTCCCCGGTCGCCCGCTGTCGTTGACCGAACTCGGCGGCGCCCGCGCCGAGGACCGCTACGCCATCAGGCTCTATACCGACCCGGGCGCCAACGTGAAGATCGCGGTGGCCTCCGGCGACCCGGCCGTCACGGTGGACACGAGCAGCGCGGCGGGGCTGCAGGACACCCTGACCCTCACCCCCGGCGCCGCCGGCAACTGGGATACCTGGCAGACGGTGACGGTGCGCGCCGTCAACGACGCCAACACGGTCTCCGAGTCGGTCACGATCAGCCACACGGCGACGGTGACGGACACGACCAACCCCTTCCACCACGCCGATATCGACGACGTCACGGTGAAGGTCACCGACGCCGGCCACGGCTTCGTCGTCTCGGAGGACGCGCTGAAGGTGGCCGAGAACGACGCCACCGACACCTACACGGTGCGGCTCAAGAGCCGCCCGGACGCCGGCGTCACGATCCGCCCGTCGAGCTCGGCGCCGACGATCGCCACGGTCGCCCCCGCCGCCCTGACGTTCGCCTCCACCGGCGACGCCTGGAAGACCCCGCGGACGGTGACGGTGACCGGCAAGGGCGTCGGCAGCGCCACCGTCAGCCACTCGGTGGACGCCCCCGGCGCGACCGGCTACACCGCCAGCACCCCGATCGGGCGGGTGGCGGTGACGGTGACCAGGGTGCCCGGCGTGACCCTGGTCCCGAGTGTTGGCATGAGGGTGATCGAGGGCAACCCGGCGCGCTCGTACACGGCGGTGCTGAACACGGATCCGGGCGCCACGGTCACGCTGACCGCGACCTCCGGGCACGCGTCGGCGCAGGTGGGGACGGCGCAGAACGGTCCTTTCGGGTCGACGGCGACGCTGACCTTCACCGCCGGCGCCTCCGGCAACTGGAACACGGCCCAGAGGGTGTGGGTGCGCGGCACGCCAAACGACGGCAACACGTCGCACGACTCCGTCACCGTCAGCCACGCCGCCACGATGCCCGGCAACAGGGGTCAGTACCACGGGATTGCGATCGACTCGTTACTTGTGCAGGTGGCGGACTCCGGCCTGCTGCCGGTGGCGCAGTTCAGCCACGCCGAGTACAGCGTGGACGAGGACGCCGGCGCCGTCACGGTCACGGTCAACAGGACCGGTTCGGCGGCGGCCAGGGTCCAGTACGCCACGCGGGACGGCACGGCCAAGGCCGGTTCGGACTACGCCGAGACCACGGGCAGCCTGATCTGGGCGTCCGGGGAGGCGGCGGCCAAGACCTTCACGGTGCCGATCACCGACGACCTCGCCGTGGCCGAGGGCCCGCAGACGTTCACGGTGGCGCTGACGGCGGAGGTCATCAGGAACACGCCCACGGCTCTCGGCGACCTCCGCTCCGCCACCGTCACCATCGTCGACGACGAAGTGGTCGGGATCGTGCTCTCGAAGGACACGCTGGCGGTGCCCGAGGGCGGCGAGGCGACCTATACGGTGAGGCTGGGCGCGCCGGCGACGGCGCCGGTGCTCCTGGCGGTCCAGGGCTGGCATCAAGGGACCGACCTCACGGTTTCCCCGCACACCTTGGCGTTCACCGCCGGCGAAAACGGCACCTGGAGCACCCCGCAGACCGTGACGGTGGCCGCGAAGGAGGACGACGACGCGATCAACGACACGGTGGAGTTGAGCCACGAGGCCAGGGGCGGCAACTACGACCATTCCACGACGCTGCCGGTGACGGTGATCGACGACGAGGGCACGCCCACCGGCATCGAGCTCAAGGTGGACACCAGCGCGGACACGGGCGCGCAGACCAGCGTCGCCGAGGATGCGCAGACCGCGCCGTCCGTCACCGTGACCGCCGCCGTCACCGGCCCGCCCGCCGCCGCCTACGGCGAGGCGAAGACGGTGCGCGTGACGGTGGGCAAGGCCGGCGACAGCGCGGTGTCCGGGACCGACTACGCGGCGGTCGCGCCTTTTGACATCACCCTCCCCAAGGGCAACCGCAGCGCCACCGCCAGCTTCACCCTCGACCCCAGCGACGACGACACCGACGAGGAGGACGAGACCCTCACCCTCACCGGGGTCTCGGGCGACATCGTGGCCACCGAGGCCACCATCACCATCACCGACGACGACGACCCGCCGGTGCTGTCCGCGGCCAGGGTCTCGGCAACCGAGGGCGACACCGGCGACGAGACCCCCAACACCCTCACTTTCACGGTGGCGCTCTCCCCGGCGAGCGGCAGGGAGGTGACCGTGGCCTACGCCGATGCGGGCAGCGCGGGCGCCGGCACGGCGACCTCCGGCACGGACTACGCCGCCATTACCGGCGGGACGCTCACCTTCGCGCCCGGCGACACCGGGAAGACCGTCGCCGTGACCGCGACCGGCGACGACATCGACGAGGAGGACGAGACCGTCGTCCTGCGCCTGTCCTCGCCCGTCAACGCCACGTTCGACGGCGGCGGCGCCACGCTCGACGTCAGCGGCGAAATCACCGACGACGACGACCCGCCGCTGCTCAGCTTCGCCGGCAACATCAGAACGGCCGAGGGCGACGCCGGCGACGAGACCCCCAAGACGCTCACCTTCCCCGTCAAGCTCGCCCCCGAAAGCGGCAGGACGGTCACCGTGGCCTACGCCGATGCGGGCACCGGCGATGCCACCTCCGGCACGGACTACGCGGCCATCGCCGGCGGCACGCTCACCTTCGCGCCGGGCGAGACCAGGAAAACCGTCGACGTGACGGTGACGGGCGATGCGGCCGACGAGAAGCACGAGTCCATCGTCCTGCGCCTGTCCTCGCCCGTCAATGCCGGCTTCGCGGACGACGCGACCACGCTCGACGGCGCCGGCACCATCCGCGACGACGACGACAAGCCGACCCTGAGCCTCAAGCTCACGCCGGACACCATCGGCGAGAGCGGCGACGACAACGAGAGCGCCGTGACGGCGAGCCTGTCGCACCCGTCGGGCTCGAAAACCACCCTGAGCGTGTCGGCCACGCCCGTCTCCCCGGCGGTGGCGGGCGACTTCACCCTGAGCGGCAACAAGACCCTGACCATCGCCGCGGGCGAGACGGACAGCAGCGGCACGGTCACCATCACCGCCAACGACAACAGCGTGCACGCCGACGACAAGACGGTCACCGTCTCGGCCAGGGCGTCCGGCGGGCGCGGCGTGGTCGACCCGGCAGCGGTGACACTCACCATCGAGGACGACGAGGGGCCCGGCGTCACGCTGTCCAGGTCGATGCTGGCGCTGACCGAGGGCCACGCCGCGAACGCCGCGGGGACCTACACGGTGAAGCTCAAGACCGACCCCGGCGCCGACGTGACGATCACCGTGGCCTCCGGCGATCCGGCCGTGACGGTGGACACCAGCGCCACGGCGGGACTGCAGGATACCCTGACCTTCACCCACGGCAGCAGCGGCAACTGGGGCACGGCCCAGACCGTGACGGTGCGCGCCGTGGACGACGCCGACACGGTGGGCGAGCAGAAGGTCGAGATCACCCACGCCGCGGCGGTGTCGGGCGACAGCAGCAACGACTACCACCAGATCGACATCGACAGCGTCGAGGTGAACGTCACCGACGCGGGCGCCGGCGTGCTGGTGTCCCCGAGGACGCTCAAGGTGCCCCCGAACGACGGCACGACGACCTTCGACGTGCGCCTGAAGAGCGCGCCCGCGAGCAACATCGTCATCACGCCGACCATCTCCGGCACGCACGCCGAGGTCAGCGGCGCGCTCACCTTCACCCCCGCCAACTGGAACGAAGCGCAGCAGGTCACCGTCACCGGCAAGACCGCCGGCACGGCCGACGTGAGCCTGGCCGTCACCACGCACGACGGCAGTGGCGGCGACTACCCCACCAGCACCACCATCCCCTCCGTGGCGGTCACCGTGGAGGCCACGTCCGCGATCGTGCTCTCGACCGAGACGCTCACGGTGGCCGAAGGCGGCAGCGCCGAGTACACGGTCAAGCTGAGCTCCGAGCCTTCGGCCAACGTCACCGTGACGATCGCCGGCCAGTCGGGCACGGACCTGACGCTCGATCCGTCCACGGCGACGCTCACGTTCACGACCGTGAACTGGGCCACCGAGCAGACCGTGACGGTGGAGGCGTCCGAGGATCCCGACGCGACGAACGATTCGGCGACGCTGACCCACACCGCCGCGGGCGGCGACTACGGCGCGGTGACGGTCGACCTGGGCGTGACCGTGACCGACGCCGGCCACGGCCTGATCGTGTCGAAGGACACGCTGACGGTGCGCGAGGACGACGCCACCGACACTTATACGGTGCGGCTGAAGAGCCGGCCGGACGCCGCCCTCACGATCCGCCCAACGAGTTCGGCGCCGACGACCGCCACGGTCAGTCCCGCCGCCCTGACGTTCGCCTCCACCGGCGACGGCTGGAAGACCCCGCAAACGGTCACCGTCACCGGCAAGAACGCCGGCGGCGCCACCGTCACCCACGTGGTGCAGTCCCCCGGCGCCACGGGCTACACCGGCACGCTGAGCGGGCAGGTGGCGGTGACGGTCACCGAGGCGGGCAGCGCGACCGTCACGCCGAAGTCCCTGGGCGTGATCGAGGGCAACCCGGCGCGCTCGTACACGGTGGTGCTGGACTCGGACCCGGGGGCGGCGGTCACGCTGACCGCGACCTCGGGGGACACGGCGGCGCAGGTGGCCTCCGCCCGCAACGGCACCTACAGCGCGTCGCTGACGCTGACGTTCACCCACGGCAACAACGGCAACTGGGACGACGAGCAGACGGTGTGGGTGCGCGGCACGCCCGACGACGGCGACACGGCGAACGAGACCGTCGCCATAAGCCACGCCGCCACGATGGC
>WTGP01000031.1 GCA_011523505.1 Gammaproteobacteria bacterium | reverse complement strand
CGGCACGATCGGACGGATATTTCCCGAGTTCACTCGTTAACCACGGCCGCGATATAGGGAAGATGGCGGTATTGTTCGCCCAGGCCGAGGCCGTAACCCACGAGGAAGTCCTGGGGCGCGTCGAAGCCGACCCAGCGCACGTCGCAATTGAGGTTCGTCGCCTTGCGCTTGTGAAGCAGCACGCAAACCTGAATATCACTAGCTCCCTGCTTCTCCAGGAACGGAATCACGAAATTCATCGTATTGCCGGTATCGATAATGTCGTCGACGACGAGTACGGACCGTCCGCTCAACGGGACCCCGGGGTTGTAGGTCATCTTTATCCGATCGCCGGGTTGCATTGATTCTCCGTAGCTCTCGATGCCGAGGAAGGCAATCTCGTGCGGCGTCCGGATGTGGCGGACCAGGTCGGCCAGGAAAACGAATGATCCCTTCAGCAGTCCGATGACCAGGAGATCCGGCGTCGAATCGTAGTGATCGCTGATGGCGGTTCCCAGTTCCTGAACGCGCGCGTTGATTTCGTCGCGAGTCAATATTCGATTGAGTTGACGCACGCGGTTCATAGTGCCATGTTTAGGGTCGCGATACGTGCGTTCGAATAGGGGAAAGTGGTCATGAGCCCTGCCGAGCCTGCTGTGCTCAACCGGCCCGAAATGGACTTCGAAGAGGAGCGGGTCGCGCTGGCCTGCGCGTTTCGCTGGGCAGCGCGTTTCGACATGCACGAAGCGGTCGCGAACCACTTCAGTCTCGCCGTCAACAGGGCAGGTACCCGGTTCCTGATGAACCCTAAGGGGCGCCATTTCTCCCGCGTCAGGGCGAGCGAGCTTCTGCTGCTCGATGCCGAAGACGATGCGGTAATGAAGCGGCCGGATGCCCCGGACCCCACGGCCTGGGCGCTGCACGGCAACATCCACCGGCACGTGCCGCATGCGCGCTGCGTGCTTCATGTGCACTCGAAATACGCGTCGGCGCTGGGCTGTCTCGCCGATCCCAGGCTGCCGCCCATTGACATCAATGCGATGCGGTTTTGGGGAAGCGTGTGCATCGACGACGGCTTCGACGGCATGAGCCTCGATGGCGAGGCTGAACGCGTCGCCCGATTGTTGGGCGACAAGCCGATTCTCCTGATGCGCAACCACGGGTTGATGGTGATCGGCGAGACGGTGGCCCGCGCGTTCGACGATCTCTACTACTTCGAGCGCGCCTGTTCGACCTACATCACGGCCCTTCAGACCGGTCGTGAGCTACGCGTCGTTTCCGACCAAGTGGCGGCCAGGACAGCGCGGCAATGGCGTGATTATCCGGGTTTGGGCGAAGACCACTTTCGCGAGCTCCGCGCTATCCTGGACCGGGAAGAACCCTCCTACCGCCGCTGAGCGCGCCGATAGCCGCCATCAATTGATCGACTGGATGCGCGGGTTGCTTCATCGTTGGCCGCGGCTTGGGGCGGCAATTGCGACCCTTGCCTTTGGAATTCTCCTCGGCCTCGCATCGGCAGCGGCATCAGGTCAGACGGTCCCGTTCTTCCCGTCGGCTTCGGATGCATGGGACCGGCGGGGAGTGGCGCAGGTGATCAATCGGTCCGAGGCGGCAGGCGAGGTGACGATCGAGGCGTTCGACGACGAGGGGGCGGAATACGAGCCGCTTACGCTGTCGCTCGGCCCCGGCGGGACCGTGCACTTCGACTCGTTCGACCTGGAGGACGGCAATGCCGGCAAGGGGTTGGTCGGGAGCACCGGGCCCGGGCGCGGGGATTGGCGACTTGAGCTATCCAGCGCACTCGATATCGAAATCCTGTCCTACATCCGCACGAACGACGGCTTACTCGCGCCGATGCACGGCACGGCGCCCTGGCGGGATGGCGGCTACCAAGTTGCGATATTCAACCCCGGGAGCGATCGCAGCCAGGAGAGCCTCCTCCGCTTGGTTAACAGGGGAGTTACGAACGCAGAGGTGGCGATTCGCGGAACGGACGATGCGGGTGCTGCCAGTGCCGGCACGGTGATCGTGCAAGTCCCCGCCGGGGCAGCGAGGACGTACTCCGCCGCGGAACTGGAATCGGGGAAGGCGGCGGGCCTGGATGGATCGCTGGGCGATGGTGTCGGCAGATGGCGGCTGACGGTCCGGTCGGATCAGCCGCTCGCCGTGATGAGCCTCTTGTCGGGTCCGACCGGGCGCCTCACGAATCTGTCGAACGGGCCGGCGGATGGAGTAACGCAGACCTTCGACTTCAGTGACGGGGAACAGGGGTTCGTTGCCGATTTCGCCGACTATCCGCCTGACGATGAGGAAATCTACGAGTTGACGTCCGGCTATCGCCCGCTTCCGGCGCCGCTGGAGCCGGAATCCGCGTTGTTCCTCTCCGGAGTCAACCGCAGCGACGATCTCGTGATGTTCTACAAGGGACAGGTCGGCGGTCTTGTCGCCGGCGCGGCCTACAGCGTTTCGCTCAGCGCGGAGATCGCCACCGATACGCCTGCCGGTTGCGTGGGCGTGGGTGGCGCGCCGGGCGAGAGTGTCTGGATCAAGGCTGGTGCGAGCGAAGTCGAACCGCTGCCGGTCCTCCGGGACTCTTATCTGCGCATGAACATCGACATCGGGAACCAGTCGAACGGGGGCGGCAATGCCGTCGTGCTCGGGAACATGGCCAACTCCCGGAGTTGCGAGCAGCCGCGTCAATGGGAGCGCAAGTCATTCCAGGCCCGGTCGATACCGGAACCCGTGACGGCATCGGCGGAGGGCCGGACCTGGCTGTTCTTCGGCACCGACTCGGGATTCGAAAGCCGCACGGAGGTCTACTTTTCGCGGGTGACGGTTACTTTCACGCCGACGGAAACAGACGGATCACTGCCTGCATACGACCCGATTCCGTTGCGTTGGCTGCCGCCGCGAAAGGACAGGCCCGATGTTCGTTAGGGCAACGCTATAACATTCCCGCAGGAGGTAATGAAAATGAGATCCATCTTTCTGGCCGGGCTTCTTCTCGTCGGCATGGCTCATGCTGAAACGGAAGAGGAAACGACGACAGTCCGGGACATACTGAATTTCCATGAGATGACGGACAACATCGCCATTGCCGGGCAGCCGACCGTCAGCCAGCTGGCTCAGGTCGCGGATGCGGGCTACTCCGTTGTCGTGAACCTGGCGATGCATGACTCCGACAACGCGATACCGGAAGAGGGCAGCGTCAC
>WTGP01000009.1 GCA_011523505.1 Gammaproteobacteria bacterium | reverse complement strand
ACACCACAAGCCCCTCTCAATACCCATGCTTGACAACATGGATACTCCAACGCTCTCCACAGGGAAAGTGATAGAGCAGGCTTTAGTCGAAAGCTTGCGCTCTTCGCCTGTCCCATTACATAGCCCTTCCAGGAGTATTGGAGGCAGGGATGCCGGAGCAAGCTCCATGGATGGATTTATGCGTCTCCGGGAAGGGCTATGTGATGGGACAGGCGCACCAGCGCCCGGCGCACCAGAACGGGTCAGTCGCCGCGCAGGACGCTCATGAGGGGGGCGTTCAGGGCGCCGCGCACGGCCAGCATTCCGGCCAGGCCGATCAGAACGGCGCCGGCGGCAACGCCGGAGGCCAGCAGCAGGGGATCGAGGCTGTAGTCGAGATCGAAGACGCGGTCGGCCAGCAGCAGCCCCAGCGCGCTGGCGGCGCCCGCTCCCAGCAATCCGGCCACGGCCCCCAGCACGCCGAACTCCACGGCAAGGCTGCGCAGTATGACCCCTCTGCGCCCGCCCAGGGTTCGCAGCACGGCCGTTTCCACCGACCGCTCCGAGCGATTCGAGCGCACTGCGGCAAGAACCACGACCACGGCCGCGAGCAGACTGAAGGCGAACACGAATTGCACCGCCAGGCCGGCGCGGTCCAGTATCCGCCGCGCCTGGCCGATGATCGCGTCCAGGTCGATGATGGTCACCCCGGGATATCGCTTGAGCAGGGTCATCAGTATCTGTCCCTCCTCCTGCGGGATGTAGGCGCTGGCAATCATCGTGTGCGGCAAATCGGCGGCGTTCGGGGAAAGCATGAGCTGGAAATTCGGATCGAAGGTGTCCCAGTCGACGCTGCGCAGGTTGCTGAGTTCCGCCTGCAGCGCCACGCCGCCGACATCGAAGGTCAGGCGGTCGCCGAGGTCCACTCCCAGGCGGGCCGCTGTCTGCGAGTCGGCCGACAATTCCGGCGGACCGGCGTGCTCTTCGTCCCACCACTCGCCGCGTATCACGCGGTCGCCCCTGGGGATGCCGGCCGACCAGGAAACGTTGGCGGCGCGTTCGATGAAGCGGCGGCCTTCGGGGTACGGCAAGGGCCACTCCGCGGCGGGGATGCCGTTGATTTCCGTAAGCCGCGCCCTGATGAAGGGCAGCGCATCGGACAGGTCCGGGACGCTCTCGCCGAGCAGATCGCGCATGCCCGGCCATTCCTCCGGTGCGATGTTGATGAAGAAGTAGTTGGGCGCGTCTTCCGGCATGGATTGACGCCAGGCGTCCAGCAGGTCGGTCCGCATGAGGCCCAGCAGCAGCACGGCCATCAGGCCCAGGCCGAACCCCGCTACCTGGGCGACGCTCTCTCCCCCGCCGCGGCGGATATTGGCCAGGCCGTGCCGCCAGGCCACTCCGCCGGCGCCCCGCACCGCCGACAGCGCCCGGACCAGCAGCCAGCCGAGCAGCATGCCCGCTCCGGCCGTCAGCGCCAGGCCCAAGGTCATCCACAGGGCCAGTTCGGCGTCGCCGGCCAGAAACGCGACGATGAGCAGGATGGCCGCGACCGGCGCGCCCTGGCGCAGCAGCGGCCCGGGCCCCTGCATGGGCAGGTCCTGCCGAAGAACCCGCAGTGGCGAGGTCCGCGCCAGGCTGCGCAGCCAGGGGACAACGCAGGCGCCGGTTACCGCGATCGCGATCAACGCGCCGGGCAGCAGGCTGCGCAGGCTTGCGGGAGGCAAGTCCAGATTGATGACTTCGCGCGCGTAGGCAGAAAGCGCCAGGTGGGCGCCGTAGCCGGCAATACTGCCCAGGCCGATTCCCAGCGCCGCCACGATGAGGACCGGGATCAGACAACGGCGAAAGACCTGTCCCTGCGAAGCGCCCAGGCATTTCTCCAGCGCCGCGGTCACCAGCCGCCGGCGGGTATAGCTGCGAGCGGCGAGGACCGTGGCGACGGCCGACAGGATCACGCTGACCAGCGCCGCCAGCGCCAGGAAACTTCCCGCCCGGTCCACGGCGGAGGCGAGCGTCTGACTCGTCTCCTCGAGGTTCTGTATCCGCTCGTCGGAACGCAGGCCGTCCTCCTCGGCAGCGCGGAATTCGAGCACCCGGTCCTTTTGCCCGGCGAACAACTGCCGGTAGGACACCCGGCTGCCGGGGCGCACCACGTCCATCTCGGGAACGTCCGCCAGATTGGTCAGCACCGTAGGACCGAGTTGCTGAAAACCGGTTCCGGGATCCGGGCGATAGCGCAACACGCGGGCCGCGCGGAGGTCCTTCGATCCGACGCGCATGCTCGCTCCCACGTCGATGTCCAGTTGCGCGAGCAGGGCCGCGTCCACCCATGCTTCCCCCGGTGGCGGGATGCCTTCCTCGACTGTGTCCGCGCCGTAGGGTTCGGCCGAAGTGCGGACCTCGCCGCGCAGCGGATAGTCGCCGGTAACCGCCACCACCGAACTCAAGGCGGTCATTTCGCCGGCCACGGCGACCGTGGCGAAGGACCAGGTCTCGGCGCTTTGCAGGGAATAGGCGCGGGCCCGCTCAAGCCGCCCCGGGTCGGGCCGCACCGGGGCGGCAACCGCCAGGTCGGCCGCCAGCACTTCCGCCGCCTGCTGCCGCACCGCCGCGCCGATGCGTTCGGTCAGGAAACTCACCGCGGCCACCGCCGCCACCGAAACGGTGAGCGCCGAGAGCATCACGGTGAATTCGCCGGCGCGGAGTTCGCGCAGCCATCTCCGCCATCGCGTTGAATGTGCAACGGTCATCGCGGCGGGAACTTTCGCATATACTGCACGCCCGCTCAAGGCAAGCCGAAGTGTCAGGAGGCGCTGCGCTTTGTGAAAGCCTGTTTTTTCCTGGCGGCCGCCGCTCTTACGGCGTGCGCTGCCGAGGACCCGCAAATGTCCGAAGACCAGACACCCGTCGAGCCGCCGGTCGCGGACCGCCGTCCCCACTCCTACAGCCATCACGGCGTCACCATCGAGGACCCCTACCACTGGCTTAAGGACCCGGGTTACCCGCAGGTGGACGATCCGGACATCCTCGCCTATCTGGAGGCGGAGAACGCCTACTTCGAGAGCGTGATGGCGCCCCGCAGGGCGCTGGTGGAAACCCTGTTCGAGGAAATCAAGGCGCGCCAGAAGCCCGACGACTCCGGCGTCCCCTTCAAGGACGGGGACTGGCGCTATCAGTGGCGATTCGAGGAAGGCGGACAGTACCGCATCTGGCAGCGTTGGCCGGCGCGAGACGGCGAGGCGCCGGACTCTCCCGGCGAAAACGCCGAAATCCTGTTGAACGAACCGGAGCTGGCGGCCGGGCACGAGTACTTCCGGCTCGGCGCACTGTCGGTAAGCCACGGCGGCGACCTGCTCGCCTACAGCACCGATACCGACGGCTCGGAGCGTTACCGGCTGTTCGTCAAGGACCTGACCACGGGCGAGTTGCTGGAGGACGTGATCGAGAACACCCTGGGGGGCGCGGTCTGGGCTGCGGACGATTCCGCGTTGCTTTACGTGGTCGTGGACGAGAACTGGCGTCCCTACCAGGTGCGTAGGCATGTGCTGGGCCAGCCCGTGGAAAGCGACTCCGTCGTCTACGAAGAGCACGATCCCGGTTTCTTCGTGCGCCTGTCGGAATCGGCGTCCGAGCAATACATATTGATCCATACCGCCGGGCACACGTCGTCCGAGGCCTACGTCGTTCCGGCCGATGCGAGCGACGCGGAGCCGCTGCCGGTGGCGCCCCGGCGAGCCGATCACGAGTACTTCGTGGATCACCAGGAGGACCGGTTCGTGATCCGCACCAACGACCGGCACAGGAACTTCCGCCTGGTGACCGCTGCCGGCGACGATCCGTCCGAGGACAACTGGGTGTCGCTGCTGGAAGGATCCGCGGAACTCTACATTCGCGGATTCGACGTTTTTGCAGACTTCATCGCGGTGGTGGAGCGAACCAACGGCCTGAACGCGATCCGGCTTATCGGGAGGGACGGGACCAACTCTCACGTGGAACTGCCGGAAACCGTCTGCTCGGTCGGCCTGGGCGACAACGCGGAGTTCCGGACGCGGACGTTGCGGCTGGAGTATTCGTCCATGATCACGCCGCCCACCGTCTTCGACTACCGGGTCGATTCGGGCGAGCTCAAGGCCCTCAAGGTTCGCGAGATTCCCAGCGGCTACGCGAAGGAGCAGTACCTGACCGAACGGCTCATGGCGCCGTCCCGCGACGGCGCGGAGATTCCGGTGTCGCTCGTACGCCGCAAGGACACGCCGGCGAACGGCGGCACGCCGCTGTACCTGTACGGATACGGCGCGTACGGGTTTGCCCTTCCGCCCTCATTCTCAACCAGCCGGCTGTCGCTTCTGGACCGGGGCTTCATCTTTGCGATCGCCCACATTCGCGGCGGCGACGATCTCGGCTACCACTGGTACGAAGCGGGCAAGCTGGATCGGCGCGCCAACACTTTCAACGACTTCGTGGATGTGGCGCGCTTTCTGATCGACGCCGGCTACGCCGGGAAGGGCCGCATCGCCATTGCCGGCGGCAGCGCCGGCGGGGAACTCATGGGCGCGGTCGTCAACCAGGCCCCGGAGCTGTGGGGCGCGGTGGCAGCCCATGTGCCTTTCGTGGATGTACTCAATACGATGCTGGACGAATCGCTTCCGCTTACGCCCACGGAATGGCCGGAGTGGGGCAATCCGATCGAGGACAAGGCCGCTTTCGAGCTGATCCGGTCCTATTCGCCTTACGACCAGCTGGTCGCCCGCGAGTATCCGCCGATGCTCGTGACCGCCGGCCTGAACGATCCCAGGGTGACCTACTGGGAACCGGCCAAGTACGTGGCCAGGCTGAGGCGGCTGAAGACCGGCGCCAGTCCGCTGTTGCTCAAGACCAACATGGGCGCCGGGCATGGCGGCAGGTCCGGCCGCTATGACTCCCTCTACGAGGTTGCCGAGGAATACGCTTTCATGCTCTGGTCGCTGGGGCTGGCCGACTAGGGACTGGCGCGGCGCTTGACGCCGGTTTCGCTCAGTATGGTGCTGGAGATTTCCTCTATGGAGCGATGGGTCGTGTCGATGTAGCTGATGCCGTGCTGCCTGAACATTCTTTCCGCGCTTCGCAGTTCGAAACGAACCTGCCTTGACGACGAATAGCTGCCGTCCGGCCGCCGTTCGCGGCGGATCTGGATCAGGCGGTCCACCGAAATCGTGAGTCCGTAGAGCTTCGGGCGATGCTCGAGCAGTGGCTTGGGCAGCCGGCCCGATTCCATGTCGTTCTCGGTGAGAGGGTAGTTGGCGGCGAAGACGCCGTATTGCAGCGCCAGGTACAGGCAGGTGGGCGTCTTGCCCGACCGCGAAACCCCGGTAAGTATCAGGTCGGCCTCGTCGTAGTGGATGATTCCGTGGCCGTCGTCGGAATCCATCGCGAAATGGGTTGCGTCAATCCGGGAGTTGTAGCTGGACGCGTCCGACATCCCGTGCGTTCGCCCCAGGGTATGCGAGGACTGTACCCCGAGTTCCTCCTCCAGCGGCGCCAGAAATTCCGCGAAATAGTCCAGAACCAGGCCCCTGGAGCGCAGCAGTGGCGCGCGGTTGGCGTTATGCACGAAACTGGTGAAGACGATAGGCCGGCAGCCGGTGCGTTCGGCTTCCCAGTCGATTCGCCTCGCTACCTGGACCGCCTTCTCGACGCTGTCGACGAACGGAACCGTAATCGGCACGAAGGTGATGCCGTCAAACTGGGTAAGGAGGCTGTGGCCCAGCGTCTCGGCGGTAACGCCGGTGCGATCGGACACGAAAAATACCGTGCGCTCTGCCATACTACGCTATCGGGTTTGGGGGCGAGCGGGAGTATAGCTTGCGCGAGTACGTCATCGGCCTTTCGGCCATCGGGAAGGACGATCTGGAGCGTGTCGGCGGGAAGAACGCGTCCCTGGGCGAGATGATCGCCCACCTCGAGGAACTGGACATACGGGTTCCCGACGGCTTCGCCACGACTTCGGACGCGTTCTCCGAATTTCTCTATCAGGACGGGCTGGGAGAGGCCATCCACGGCATGCTGGACGGCCTGGACGTGGACGATGTCGAGTCGCTCGGCCGCACCGGCGCGCATATACGCGAGCTGATCGGCAAGGCACCGTTGCCTGCCGGCCTCGAGCGGTCGGTCCGCTCGGCTTTCGAGCGGCTTTGCGACGGCGCGGAGATCGGCGTCGCGGTCCGTTCCTCGGCAACGGCGGAGGACCTGCCCGAAGCGTCCTTCGCCGGACAGCAGGACACCCTGCTCAACGTGCGCGGGCCGGACCACGTCGTTGCGGGAATACGCGAGATTTACGCCTCGCTGTTCAATGACCGGGCCATCGCCTATCGCGTCCACCAGGGATTCGATCACCGCCGGGTTTCGCTCTCGGTGGCCGTGCAGCGCATGGTCCGCAGCGATCTGGCCAGTTCCGGCGTGCTCTTCACGCTGGATACCGAGTCGGGGTTCCGCGACCTGGTGCTGATTTCCTCGAGCTACGGACTGGGCGAAACGGTAGTGCAGGGCGCGGTCAATCCGGACGAGTTTTACGTCTACAAGCCGGGTCTTGCCCGCGGCCGGAAGGCGGTGATCCGTCGCAACCTGGGCAGCAAGGCGCTGAAGATGGTCTATGCCGGCGGCGCCGGCGGGCGCGTGGCCACCGTGGAGGTCCCGAGGGAACAGCGGGACCGGTTCTCGCTCTCCGACGCGGACGCCGAGGAACTGGCCAGGCAGGCGGTGGCGATCGAGCGGCACTACGGCCGGCCCATGGACATCGAGTGGGGCAAGGACGGCGTGGACGGCCATCTCTACATCCTGCAGGCGCGCCCGGAGACGGTGAAGAGCCGGGCGGACCAGACCCTGGTGCGGTTCGAGCTCAAGGAGCGTTCCAGGGTGCTGAGCAGCGGGCGCAGCATCGGCCAGCGCGTGGGCGCGGGCGTGGCGAGGATAGTGTCCAGCGTGGAGCGGATGAATCTCATTCAGCCCGGAGACGTATTGGTCGCGGACATGACCGACCCCGACTGGGAGCCGGTCATGAAGCGGGCCGCCGCGATTGTGACCAACCGTGGAGGACGCACCTGCCATGCGGCGATCATTGCGCGCGAACTGGGCATTCCGGCAGTCGTGGGTTGCGGCAACGCCACCGACGTTATTCCGGACGGGTCGGAAGTAACGGTTTCCTGCGCCGAAGGCGACGAGGGTTACGTTTACCGGGGCAGACTGCCTTACGAGGAACGGTCCATGCGGCTGGGACGGCTACCGGAAATTCCGGTGCGGCTGGCCATGAACGTGGGCAACCCCGATCGCGCTTTTGCCTTCGCCGCCATTCCCAATCACGGCGTGGGCCTGGCCAGGCTGGAATTCATCATCAACCGGATGATCGGCGTGCATCCCAACGCCATCCTGGAATTCGACCGACAGGACCCGGATGTGCGGGAACTGATCGTGGAGCAGATGGCCGGTTACGCCGATCCCGTTACCTTCTACGTCGAGAAGCTGGCCGAAGGCATTGCCTGTATCGCCGCAGCCTTCGCTCCCGAGCCGGTCATCGTGCGGTTGTCGGATTTCAAGTCCAACGAGTACGCCAACCTGATCGGCGGCGCGCGCTACGAACCCAGGGAGGAGAACCCCATGCTCGGCTTTCGCGGCGCCGCGCGCTACGTGGACGAGCAATTCAAACCCTGCTTTGAACTGGAGTGCCGGGCGCTGCTGAAGGTTCGCAGGGACATGGGGCTGGAGAACGTCCAGGTGATGGTGCCCTTCGTTCGCACGGTTCAACAGGCGCGCGAAGTGGTCGATTTGCTGGCCGCGAACGGCCTTGAGCGCGGCGTGGACGGCCTGAAACTCATCATGATGTGCGAGCTGCCCGGCAATGCCTTGCTTGCCGGGCAGTACCTGGAATTCTTCGACGGCATGTCGATCGGCTCCAACGACCTGACCCAGCTCACGCTCGGCCTGGACCGCGACTCGGGACGGATAGCGGCGCTGTTCGACGAACGGGACGAGGCCGTCAGGCGCCTGCTGGAGATGGCCATCGCCGCTTGCCGGGCGCGGGACAAGTACGTGGGGATTTGCGGCCAGGGGCCGTCGGACCACCCGGATCTGGCCCGCTGGCTGGTGGAAAAGGGAATCGACAGCCTGTCGCTGAACCCCGACTCAGTATTGGATACCTGGCTCCACCTTGCCGAGGTAGAGTCCTAGCTTGGGGGAAGGCGCGGCTAGAGGCGGCCGCCGTTAAGGCGGCAGATCCGGTCGCAGCGTCCGGCCAGCTTTCGATCGTGGGTTGCGAGGAGCAGCGTGGCGCCGGCCCGCTCGTTCATCTCGAACAGGATGTCGCCGACCCTCCGGCCGGTATCGGCGTCGAGGTTGCCGGTCGGCTCGTCCGCCATGAGCACCTGGGGGCGGGTCACGAAGGCGCGGGCGATGGCGACGCGCTGGCGCTCGCCTCCGGAAAGATGGCGCGGATAGTGGCGCCGCCGTTCGGAAAGCCCGACGCGGCCAAGGGCCTCGTCGGCGGCCTTGCGCGCTCCCCGGCCGCCGTTCAGTTCCAGCGGCAGCATGACGTTCTCGATCGCGGTCAGGGACTCGACCAGGTGGAAGGACTGGAACACGAAACCCAGGTGCTGTCCACGCAAGCGGGCCCGTCCGTCCTCGTCGAGCCGGGAAAGGTCCTGGCCGCACAGCACGACCCGGCCCTCGGTGGGGTGGTCTAGTCCGGCCAGGAGCGCCAGTAGCGTCGTCTTTCCCGCTCCGGAAGGGCCCATGAGCGCGCAGGACTCGCCACTTTCGAGGCGCAGGTTGATATCCTTGAGAATCTCAAGGTCCCCCTCGGGGCTGGACACGGTCATGCCCAGGTTCTCAGCGCTCAAGACTTCAGTCATTCGTTGCCTGACAGCGGTTGCGTTGTGCCTTGTGTTTGCCGGCGCAGCCGCCAGGGATGCGCCCGTATTGCTGGTTTTAGGCGACAGTTTGAGCGCCGCCTACGGAATGCCCCTGAGCCGGGGCTGGGTTAGTTTACTAGAGCAACGCCTAAGGGATTCGAACCGGCCCTGGCGAGTGGTCAATGCCAGCATCTCCGGCGATACTACCTCGGGCGCCCTGAAACGCCTGCCGAAGCTGCTGGAACTGCATGCGCCGAAAGTGGTGATTATCGAACTGGGCGGCAACGACGGCTTGCAGGGCAAGCCGCTGGACACGATAGCGTCCAACCTGCGGGGCCTGATCGGCGTTGTGCGCGGCGCGGGCGCGCAACCGGCGCTGGTCGGCATGCGGATTCCACCCAACTACGGCCGCTACTACACCGGCAAGTTCGAGCGGCTGTATCAGGAAACAGCCGAAAGGGAGGAGGTCCCGCTGCTCCGGTTCGACCTGGAAGGACTGGCAAGCACCGACGGCATGATGCAGGAGGACGGAATCCATCCGGCGCCGGAGGCGCAGGCTCGGATGCTGGACTCGCTGTGGCCGGACCTGAACGCCCGGTTGCTCAGCCTGGAGCGGGACCGCCAGTCCCGGGAGCAAGGCCCCGGCTCATGAATCGAGCGCCAGGGTCCGGCAACGCCGGCTGGCGTAACGGTCCGTCATTCCCGCGATGTAGTCGGCTACCGCCCGCGCCCGCGCTCCGGCGTCGCGCTCCCGGCCGCGCGAATGCCTGCCGGGCATTTCGTCCGGATGGCTCATGTAGTGGTTGAACAAGGCAACGACCACGGCGCCTCCTCTTGCGTATTCCTGCTGCATGCGGGGGTGTTGATATAGCCGCTCGGTCAGGAAGCGGGCCAGCTCCCGGTGCCGTTCGTCGACCGGGTCGCTCAAGCCAACCAGTGGTCCCGGCCGGCGCCGGACCGCGTCCGCGTCGCCGGGCGCGGCCTGCTTCAGATTGGCGCTTGTGGTCTCGATCAGGTCGGAGACCACCCGGTCGATCATGCCCCGTATGGCTTCCGACGCCAGCGCGCCGGAGTCGCCCCGGGGAAATTTGCCGGCCGCTTCTTCACGGGACTCGCGGAACAGGCGCACCTCCATCAGTTCGGCGGGGTCCAGGAGGCCGCTGCGCAGGCCGTCGTCGAGGTCGTGATGGTTGTACGCGATCTCGTCGGCCACATTGGCCAGTTGCGCCTCCAGGCTGGGCTGGCGGCGCCGGATAAATCGTTCTCCGAGGTCTCCGAGCGTGCGCGCCTGACGTCGCGAGCAGCGCTTGAGCAGGCCTTCGCGCGTTTCCCAGCACAGGTTCAGTCCCGGGAACCCCGCGTATCGGTGCTCCAGCTTGTCGACAATCCGCAGCGCCTGCAGGTTGTGCTCGAAGCCGCCATGCTCGGCCATGCAACGGTTGAGCGCAGTCTGCCCGGCGTGACCGAACGGGGGATGCCCCAGATCGTGTCCCAGGCAGATCGCTTCCGTGAGATCCTGATTGAGGCGCAGGCAGGCCGCGACGGTGCGCGCGATCTGCGCCACCTCCATGGTGTGCGTAAGCCGCGTGCGGAAGTGATCGCCTTCGCCGGCGACGAACACCTGGGTCTTGTGCATCAGCCGCCGGAAAGCACGGCAGTGGATGATCCGGTCGCGGTCCCGCTGGAAAGGGCTCCTGTAGGGGTGGCCGGACTCGGCGTGAACCCGGCCGCGCGTCTGCTCGTCGCGGACCGCCCAGGCGGCAAGAGTCGTGTCGCGGCCTCGCCACGCCGCGGCCGTCGTCAAGGCGAGCGTCCCGACAGCACGATGTCCAGCGCATCCATCGAAAAGTCTCCGGTCAGGTGCGCGTCGCCCAGGCCGCGGGGCAGGATCAGCCGGATCCGGCCTCCGGCATTCTTCTTGTCGCCGAGCATCGCCTTCTTGAGGTCGCCTGCGTCCAGATCGCCCGCATTCACCGGCAGGCCCAGGTGCGCCAGCAGCGCCTCCAGGCGCCGTTGCTCCCGGCGCTGCAATTTGCCTTCGGCCACCGCCAGCCTGGCGGCCATGCACATCCCGGCGGCCACGGCCTCGCCATGCAGCCAGCGTCCGTAACCTGCCGTGTGTTCGATTGCATGCCCGAAGCTGTGGCCGAAATTCAGCACGGCGCGCCGACCGCTGCGGTCGTGTTCGTCCTCGCCCACGATCGCCGCCTTGATCTCCACCGAACGCCGCACGGCATGGCGCAGGCAGGCCGGGTCGCGCGCCAGCAGCGCGCCGGCATTGTCTTCCAGCCACCCGAGAAATTCCCCGTCGGCAATTGCGCCGTATTTCACGACTTCCGCCAGCCCGGCCTTCAGTTCACGGTCGGGCAGCGTGTCGAGAACGTCCGTGTCGCAGATTACCGCCCGCGGCTGGTGGAAGGCGCCGACCAGGTTCTTGCCCCACTGGGTATTGATGGCGGTCTTGCCTCCCACCGAGGAGTCCACCTGGGCGAGCAGTGTGGTGGGAATCTGGACGTAATCCACGCCGCGGTGATAGCAGGCGGCGGCAAAGCCGGCCACGTCTCCCACACAGCCGCCGCCCAGCGAAATCAGCGTGCAGCCCCGGTCCAGCCCCAGGCGGGTCATGCGGTGCAGGATTCGCTGCCATTGCCTGATGTCCTTGGCCTCTTCGCCGTCGGGAAGGACCAGGGACTCGCAAGGGTCCCCGCCCGCAAGCGCGGTCAGGCGATCCAGATACAGGTCCGCGACAGTTCGGCTTGTCACGGCCAGGACACCCTCGTTCCCGACCCATTGGTCCAGGATTCCGGGACGGGCGAGGAGGCCCTGGCCCACAAGCACGGGGTACGTGCCCGAGGCCGCCTGAACTTCTATTCGATCGACTTCCATACCTGGTGTGACGCGATGCCGCGTCGCTAGTTTTCCTTCAACAACTTCAGGATATCCTGTCCGACCTGCCTCACCCGGCGCCCGGTGGTGTCCACGATGTGGCTGGCCACTTCAAGGTACAGCGGGCCGCGTTGCAGCATCAGGTCCTTCAGAATGTCACGTTTCGGGCCGGAGGCCAATAGCGGACGATTGCGGACGTCACGGGTCCGGCGCACCTGCTCGTCCAGGCCGCACTCGAGGTAGACCACCCTGCCGCCGGCTTGCAGTGTCTTGCGGTTACGCTCGCGCAGAACGGCGCCGCCGCCCGTGGCCAGCACGATGTTCCGCTGTGCGCACAGGTGCTCGAGCGCCTTCTCCTCGCGCGCCCGGAACCCTTCTTCGCCCTCGATTTCAAAGATCAGCGCGATGTTCACGCCGGTCTGTTCCTCGATATACCGGTCGCTGTCGGCGAATTGCCACTTGAGGCGTCTGGCCAGCCAGCTCCCGACCGCGGATTTGCCGGAACCCATGGGACCTACCAGAAATATGTTTTGCGGCGTTGGCATGGCTTGTGGTCGCCCCGGCGCAGGGGATTGCGGGATTGGCCGCAAATGGTACCCACAAACCGTTCCGCTATTGCTGCGGCTCGATGATCGTCGGCGTCACGAAAACGAGGAGTTCGGTCTCGTTGGAGGAATTGATGCTTGAGCGGAACAGGCGTCCGATCCCGGGAACGGACCCAAGCCAGGGCACGCTGGATTGCGTGTCGGCTTTCTCGGTTTCCCGGATTCCGCCCAGCACGAGTGTCTGGCCGTTCTGCACCAGTACTTCGGTCTCGATCCGGCGCGTGTCGATGGACGGAACGGCGCCCCCGCGCTCGGTGGCGACGATCTTTCCCACGCTGTCCTTGGTTACCAGCAGGCGGAGGATGACCCGGCCGTTGGGCGTGATCCGGGGCGTGACCGTGAGCCCCAGCGCGGCGTGCTTGAAATGGGTGGTTGTGGCGCCGCTGGAGGCCGCTTCCTGGTAGGGGATTTCGACGCCCTGGCGGATGCTCGCTTCGCGCTGGTCGGAAGCGAGCACCCGCGGCGCGGATATGAGCCGCCCATGGCCTTCGGCCTGCATCGCCGCAAGCTCGAGATCCAGCAGGTAGTCGGGATGCAGCAGGGCAAGCGAGAACCTTCCGGCGGCCCCCGCAACCGGCAGGTTGACGCTGTAGCGGTCGGCGACTTCGGCGGCGGTCAATGCTCCTTGTCCATTCTCCGGGCTCTCCAGCGTTTCGGCGATGCGTCCGGTGGCTTCCCCGGTCCCGGAAAGCACGACCGCGCGGCCCTCGCCGCGGCGGTCCGCCGCCGTTACGCCCCAGCGCAAACCCAGGTTGCGACCGTAATTCCGGTTGGCGACCACCACGCGCGACTCGATCAGCACCTGCCGCGCCGGCAGGTCCAGTCCGGCCAGTAATTGCGCGAGCTTCTCCAGGCGCTGCGGAGTATCGTGAGCGATCAGGCTATTGGTTCGCTCGTCCACCTGGATCGTGCCGCGTTCGGAAAGCAGCGCGGATTGACCGCCGGCGATCACGGCGGCCAGTTCGGCGGCCGAGGCGTAGTTGACCCTGAACTGCCGTAATTGCAACGGCGCCAGGGATTCCTGCGCATGCTCCACCTCGCGGCTCGCGGAGTCCCGCGCGAGGAACTCTTCGGGGGTGGCCACCACCCAGACGCCGTGGTTCTTGCGCGCCTTCAGCCCCCGGGTTTCCAGCAACAGCGCGAGCGCGTCGTCATGGGCCATTTCGGTGATTTCCAGGGTGACGGTGCCGGTCACTGAATCGGACACCAGCATTTGCATATCCGAAGCCTCCGCCAGGAGCTGCAGTGCGGCGCGAACGGGCAGTTCCCTGAAGCTCAGGGATATGCGCCCGGCTTCGTCCGCCTGCGAGAAACCGGCCCAGATGATCGTCAACAGCGCAAGCCAGGCCTTTCGGTACGGCCCGGTCATGGCATTTCCGGATGCAGACGCGGCCGGCCCCCGGGATCGTCCACGATCCGGTAGCGCCGGTCGCCCACCCGTATGAAGCCGCTTTCCCGTGGCGACTCCCGCTCTTGCCCGCCGGCGGCCGCGGCGAGGTCGCCGATCTCCTGGGGCAATTCACCGAAAGGAGAGGCGAAGTCCGGACTCGCGGGCGGGGCCTGCGCGCCTGCCGGCTCGCCCGCGCCGATGTCGGGAAGCCAGTCGGCGTGCCTGTCGTCGGCAAAGTAGGCCAGCAGACGCACCTCGGCGCGCAAGCGGCGGTTCTCCGGACCGTCGCTCGACGTGATGGCGATCTCGACCAGCTCGCGCAATTCCCCGGCTGTCAGAACAAGGTCGATAGCGCCGATGATCTGTCCGTAATCTCCGGCCAAATGCATTTCCGCGCCGAGGTGCGGGAACCGGCGGGACATTTCACCAGGCGGCTCCCAGGGCCGTACTTCCTCCACGGGCGACCCGGCCCAACCCGCCGCCAGCGCCACGGCCAGGTCCAGAGACCCGGCGCCGGGCGGCATCGTCGCCCCGGTTTGCCGAAGCTGCTCTTCGAGTCGTTTCACTTCCATGCGCAGCAGTTGCGATCGCCGCTGGGCACGGCGTGCTTCCTGCAACCTTTCCTCCAGACCGGTGAGAGTTTCCGTGGCCCCGGCCAGCTGCGGCAGCAGCTTCCCCCGAACGCGGACCTGAAGTCCGACTGCCGTTACCAGTATCAGCAGGGAGCACGCCAGCGTGACGCTTACCCGCCTGCTCCACTGCCCCGGCTTCCCGGGTTCCAGGTTGCGCAGCTCGTCAAGCAGCGTCATTCCGCGAACCCACCCGTCAGCGCGAATTCGCGCGCCCGCCCCGGGTCGCTGCGCAAGTGCTCGATGCGGGATTCCGACACCGTGGGCATGGCCCGGGTCGTTTGAAGAAGTTGCGCCGCCGGTTCCAGGTTGCGGGCCACGCCCTGCAATTCCCACACCGTTCCTTTGATCGAGAGCCGCTTCAGGCGCAATTCGGGAGGGACCGCTTCGGGCAATTCCTCCAGCCAGTCCCGCACGGTCCGGTTGTAGCGACGAACCCGCTGCAATTCGGCCAGTACGGCGCCCATATCGTCGCGTCTTGCCTCCAGTTCCTGCTGTTCGGCGGCCGCTTCCCGGTGAACGGCAATGGCGGCCTGCAATTGCGCAGCCCGGCGCTCGGCTTCGCGCAAATTCCCGGCGAAATGAATCTCGGTTGCGGCCACGACTCCCATCCCGGCGACGAGTCCGCAGAGGAGGGCGGCGAAGGCGTCGCGCCGCCGCGTCCTTTGCCTCCGGTCGCGCCAGGGAAGCAGGTTCAGCGATTGCATCGCCCGATCGCCGCTCAGGAGAGCCATGCTTGCCGCTCAGGCGTGATCATTGAGCGCCAGGGCATACGCTCCGAACAGAGCGGGCGAGAATTCACTCGCGCCGTCGCCGGGGCCCAAAGCCGGGCTACCAATCGTTTCAACGGGCAGGCGCAGTTCCTCGCGCAGGGCGGTGCATGCGCCGTGAAGCAAGGCGGCGCCTCCCCAGAGAAGCACCCTCTCGGGCGGCGCTGTATTCGGTCGCGCAGTCAGATGCAGTTGCATCGCGCGCGCGGCATGCCGGGCGAAGTCCTTGAGGAACGACTCCCTGATCCGGGCGGCGCCCCCGCCGGGCAGTGCGCATTCCGCAAATGCCTTGTGCGTGTCGCTGTGCGACAGCCCGTAAGCGCTGCTGAGGCGCCCGGCCAACTGAGCACAGCCGAAGGGCTGGCTGTGCTGAAAGACGGACTCGCCTCCCGCATGTACCGTGAGGCGCAGTTGCCGGTGGCCTCCGTCCAGGACCGCAAGCGGCGCATCCCGGCCGGCCATCGCCGCTATCGCGCCCTGGACCGCGAACGTCGTGACGTCCACGGCGGCGACGGACAAGCCGGCATTCCCGACTGCCCGGCACAGTGCATCTACGGTGGCGGAGCGGGCGATAGTCATCCGAAATCCCTGCGACTGACGGCCTGCCGTTTCCGCTACGTAATCGAAGGCGGCCTCGCCGAGAGGGAAGGGTGCGGCCTGGACGGCCTGCAGGCGTGCCTGCTCTTCCGTTTCCGCGAGCGGAAGGTCCTTCGGCAGGCTGAAGCGGTGCACGATGACGTCGGCGTCATCGAGACCGATCACGGCCCGCCGGGCGCGCGGGGCGGTCCGGCGCAGAACGTCCTTTATCGCGTCGGCGCCGGAATCGTGCGAGGAGTCCTCCGCGTGCGAGCGAAGCGAGAGAGCGCAGGACCGTATGGCCCCCCGGCCGAGCTCGACCATCTTGACCGCGCCCGCGCCGATGTCCAGCCCCAGCACTGCGCGTGTTGGCCGCAATCCCTGCATGGTCGCCTGATGTATTGAAACCGTCCGGGTCAATGAAGATTCGTGCGGGCTGCCTATAATGGGCAGTCGAGTCCCGCAAAGCCTGGAACGTATCCTGTGATTACGCGGCTTCTACAGTCCAGATCGTTTATCAACGCATTCGTGAAGATTTGCGTCCTGGGCGTTTCGGGCGCCGTCATGGGACTGATTGCGCTGGCCATGCTGATCGCCGGCGCGTATTTCTACCTCGCCCCGGGCCTGCCCAGCGTGGAGAGCATCCGCGAGGTGCCGCTGGAGATTCCCCTGCAGGCGAACACCCGGGACGGACGGATGATCGGCGAAGTGGGCGAGAGGTTCCGGACTCCGGTGGACCTTGAGGATGTGCCGGAGCTGCTCCGCAATGCCTTTCTCGCGGCCGAGGACGATCGCTTCTTCGAGCATCCGGGTTACGACTACCAGGGCCTGGCGCGCGCCGCCTTCAACCTGATCCTTACGCAATCCGCCAGCCAGGGGGGCAGCACCATCACCCAGCAACTCGCTCGCGAGTACTACGTGGGAAGGGAACGCACCTTCGTTCGCAAGGCCAGGGAACTGTTCCTTTCCCGGCGGCTTGAGCGCGAACTGAGCAAGGAAGAGATACTCGAGCTGTATCTCAACAAGATTTTCCTCGGCAACCGGGCCTATGGCGTAGCGGCCGCCGCCCAGGTGTATTTCGGCAAGAACCTCGATGAGCTGAATATTGCCGAGAGCGCCACGCTAGCCGGGTTGCCCAAGGCGCCGTCGGCCATCAATCCCGTCAGGAACCCCCGCCGCGCCACGAATCGAAGGGCGTACGTCCTGCGCAGGCTCAGGGAACTGGACTTCATTTCGGAAGCGGAGCGGCGGGAGGCCCTGGCGGTGCCCATGGAGTCCCATCTGCACGGCCCGCGTCAGGAGGTCGGGGCCCCCTGGGTCCTGGAGATGGTGCGCAAGGAAGCGATTGCCCGTTACGGAACGGAAGCGCTGACCGGCGGATATCGGGTAACGACAACGATCGATGCCCGCATGCAGGCGGCGGCCGAACGGGCCGTGCGCCGCGGTTTGCGGGAGTACGACCGCCGGCACGGTTACCGTGGCCCGGTGCAGGCCGATCTGCTGCGCAATCTGCGGGCCGAGGGGCTGCGGACCGACGCGGAACTGCTGGAATACCTGGATTCCCTGCCGCCGGTCGCGGACGCGCGGCCCGCCATCGTGATGTCATTCGGCGAGGCGGGCGAGGTCGAGGTCCTGCTCCAGGGTGCGGCCCGCGCGGAGCTGCCGTGGGAGCGGGTGCGCCGTCGGCCCTACGTCTCGGAGAATGAAGTCGGCCCGCAGCCCGACGGACCCGCCGACATGTTCGCCGTGGGGGACCTGATACTGGTCCGCGATGCCGACGAAGGGGGCCTGGAGTTGACCCAGCGGCCGGAAGTCCAGGGCGCCCTGGTAGCCATCAATCCACACGACGGCGGGATCGTGGCGCTGGTGGGCGGCTACGACTTCCGGCACAGCAAGTTCAACCGCGCAGTGGACGCGCTGCGCCAGCCCGGCTCCGTGTTCAAGCCGTTCATCTACTCCGCCGCGCTGGATCACGGTCTCACGGCAGCCACGGTCGTGAATGATGCGCCGGTGGCCATTTACGACCCCACCACCGAGTCTGTCTGGCGTCCCAAGAACAACTCGGGAACTTTCAATGGACCGACCCGCCTGCGCGAGGCACTTGTGCGTTCGATGAACCTCGTTTCGGTCCGAGTGCTTCAACGGGTGGGTCTGAGCGACACCATCGGCCACATCGGGGCTTTCGGCCTGCCGGACTCGTCGCTGCCGGAAAGCTATTCGCTGGCGCTGGGTTCAGGCGGCGTGCCTCCGCTGCAGATTGCCCGCGGCTACGCGGTTCTGGCCAATGGCGGGTATCGCGTCGAGCCCTGGCTGATCGAGCGGGTGGAGCAGGACGGCCTGCGCTACCAGGCCGATGCGGCCGTTGCCTGCCGGTCCTGTGAATTGAAGGCGGAATACGTCGGCGCGGGGTCGGCCGGCGCCGCCGAATGGCTGAACGGTGGCGAACCGCGGATGCCCATCCGACTGGCGCATGCGTTTGCCAGGCTCGATCGGCTTGCGGCGCTCTACCCCGCCGTCGGCGCCGAGGACCCTTTCGATTCCTTCGAATCGGTGGCCCAGATGCAGGCGGCGACCCTGCAGCGCAATCCGGAAGTGACCGACAGGCCCGAACTGTTCGCGGACCAGAAACTGGCCCCGCGCGTGGTGAGCGCCGAGAACGCCTACATCGTCTACGACATGATGCGCGATGTGGTTCTGCGCGGGACCGGCAGAAGAGCGCGGGCGCTGGGCCGGGAGGACCTGGCCGGAAAGACCGGCACGTCAAACGACAACCGGGACGCCTGGTTCAGCGGCTTCAACGGAGACCTGCTGGCGACCGTGTGGGTGGGTTTCGACCAGGAACGGTCGCTAGGACGATTCGAGGAAGGCGGGCGCACCGCCTTGCCGATCTGGATCTACTTCATGGAGGAGGCGCTGGAAGGGGCGCCCGAAGCCCCTCTGCCGCGCCCGCGGCGCATCGTTTCCGCCCGGGTCTCGCCCGAAACCGGCTTGCTGGCGCCGCCTGGAGAGGCCGACGCGATCTTCGAACTGTTCAGGGAAGACGCCCTCCCCGGCGCCTCGAGAGGAACCTCATCGGCTGACGCCGACGAAGAAGAAGAGGAACTCTTCTAGGCCTTCAGCGTTCCTCGACAGGAGTGTAGCTGCGCTCCGTGGGCCCGAGATAGAGCTGGCGGGGCCGGCCGATCCGCGACTCGGAGTCCCTGTGCATTTCGCACCAGTGCGCCGCCCAGCCCGCAGTCCGCCCGACGGCGAACATGGGCGTAAACATGGTCGACGGCAGCCCCAGCGCGCGGTAGATGATGCCGGAGTAGAAGTCCACGTTGGGATACAGGCGCCGGTCCTTGAAGTAGCTGTCGCTCAGGGCGATCTCCTCCAGTTGCCGCGCCAGCGTGAACAGCCGCCCCTTGCCGGTCTTGAGCTCCTGCAGCACTTCATGACAGATGCCCCGGATGATGGTCGCACGCGGATCGAAATTCTTGTATACCCGGTGGCCGAAGCCCATCAGCCGGAATGAATCCCCCGGTTCCTTGGCTCTTGCGACGTATTCCCCGATATTCTCCGAAGTGCCGATTTCTTCCAGCATCTGGATCACGGCCTCGTTGGCGCCACCATGCGCGGGGCCCCAGAGCGCTATGCACCCGGCGGCGAGGGCCGAGAATGGGTTGACCCCGGAACTGCCGGCCATGCGCACGGTGGAGGTCGAGCAGTTCTGTTCGTGGTCCGCGTGGAGCACCAGCAGCGTGTCGAGCGCCCTGGCCGCCACGGGATTCGGCTCCTCGCCGAACATCATGTAGAGCAGGTTTGCGGCGTAGCCGAGATCCGCGCGCGGCGCTATGGCCGGCTCGCCGATCGCATTGCGGTAGGCCGCCGCCGCCACGGTCGCGATATTGGCGATTGCCCGGTGGCTGAAGCGCCGCCTGTGATCGGCGTCGCCGGGGTTGGCGCACTCGGGATACACGGCCGGCATCACCGACAGCGCGACCGTCATGGTGCTCATCGGATGGGCGCCGGCGGGCATCGCGGCGATCGCATCGAGCACTTCCGGCGCGCAGGCCCGCAGGTTCGCCAATTCCTCCGAGAAGGATTGCAGTTCCGCGCGCGACGGCAACTCCCCGTTCAGGAGCAGCCAGCACACCTCAGTGAAGTTGCTGTGCCGCGCCAGGTCGTCCGCGGCGTAACCGCGATACATGAGCACGCCCTTTTCGCCGTCGACGAAAGTGATCCGGCTGGTGCAACTGGCGGTGGACGCGAAACCGGGGTCGTAACTGTAGGCGCCGGTCGCCCGCGGGACGGCTTTCAGTTCCAGCGCGTCGGCGCCGAGCACGCCCGCACGCCGCGGAAGAGGCACGGAGTGCCCGTCGCGGCTTACAAGTCTGTCGCCCGAATCGGTCATGCAACTGCCTTGTTCCAGCCCGGCAGGACGGATGGCGCAGGCGTCACGAAACCGGCTCTCCGAACACCGGGATTGGCGCTCCGTTGGGGGGTGACGCCAGCCTAGGAAAGGCGCGGCCCAGAATCTGGGCGTTCGCGCCGCAAACCGCTATTATAGCCCAGCCGCCGGATTAGCGAAAAACTGCCGGATATGAAGGGTTTAGGCGGACTTCCGTGAACCGTACCGGCGGCGGAACTTTTCGATCTGACCGGCCGATTCCATGATCCTCTGCGAACCGGTAAAGAACGGGTGGCAGGAAGAACACACTTCCACACGAATGTCCTCGCTCAAGGTCGAGCGAGTGACCAGTTCCCGGCCACAACTGCAGGTGACCTTGATCTCGTTGTATTTTGGATGTATTCCGGACTTCACGGATTGCGGCCCCGTCCAACGGCGCGAGCGGGGCGGAAGCATAACCGAATAGCGGCCCGTCTTCAATCCGGCCGGGCCTGCCTGGGGCGCGCGCATCATCGCGTGAATGCTGCGCTATGGTATGTTTATTTTCCCGCAAGGAATTGAAGAAGACCGCGAACCGCAAGGCACACAGGGCAAGGCGAACCTGAGGAATGAACAGAGAATCCGTACAAATCCGGCAGGCGCCGATTGAGGTTCCGGCCCATCTGGGCAGCCTGGAGGCGGTCAGGCATGAAGTGCTGGGCACGCTTCTGACAGGCCGCCCGCCGGAAGGCGTTTCGCAAGCCATATTCGCCCTGGGCTGTTTCTGGGGAGCGGAGCGCAGGTTCTGGCAAACGCCGGGCGTGCAAGGCACGGCCGTGGGATACACCGGCGGGCACCAGGCCGATCCGGACTACTATTCCGTCTGCTCGGGGGTTACCGGTCACGCCGAAGCCGTGCTTGTGAGCTACGACGCCTCCACGGTCGGCTACGAGGAGCTCCTCGCCGTGTTCTGGGAGGCGCACGACCCCACCCAGGGAATGCGCCAGGGCAACGATATCGGCACCCAGTACCGTTCCGGCATCTATACCCTGGGCGCCGACCAGCAGCGCCTTGCGCTGGCATCCTGCCAGGCGTATGGCGACGCGCTCCGGGCGTCGGGTTTCGGTCCGATCACCACGGAAATAGCCCCCGCGGGCGTGTTCTATCTTGCCGAGCTGTACCATCAGCAGTACCTGGCCAAGAATCCAGGGGGCTATTGCGGTCTTGGCGGGACCGGCGTGGCCTGTGAACTCGGATCCAGCCTGCTTGAAGGGGCGGTGTTGGCGGAGTGACCATGAAGCGCCTCGCATTGATCGTCTTCCTTGCGCTGGTGGCCCCGGCCGCTTTCGCTTTCCAGATGGCGCCCGACGCCGCCGCCGAAAGCAACCGGGCGTGGCTGGCCGAACAGAACCGCATGAATCAGCGCTTCGTGGAATTGTTCAGGGAGCGGCGTTACGAGGAAGGCGAGGAGCTTGCCCGGTCCCTGCTGCTCAGGGCCGAGGAGAACTACGGCTACGAAGCCACGGAGTTGCTTGCGCCGCTCATCAACCTGGCGACGGTGCAGCGAGTGCAGGGGCGCTACAGCGACGCGCTTTTTCACTACGAGCGGCATATCGCGATCGCGGGACGCAGGCTTGGCTACGACGCGCTCGAACTCGTCAACCCTCTGCATGGAATAGCACGGACCCACATTCGAATGGGCGATTACGAGGCCGCGATCGAGCCGCTTGCCCGCGCGCTGCGGATTACGCACGCGAATTCCGGCATCTACAGCCTGGAGCAGGGCGCAACGCGCGACCTCCTGAGCGACCTGGCGCTTGCCGAAGGCGACCTGGAGCAGGCAAATCTGCACCAGCGCGTCCAGGTCCGGGCGCACGAGCGGCGCTACGGCCCGGGCGATCTGCGCACGGTGCCGGCGCTCTACAAGCTGGGCGAGTGGTATGAACGCACGCGCCAGACCGCGCTCCAGCGCCGGGCCTATGCGGCGGCCGACCGCATTATCCAGTCGGCGAGCGGCGAGGACAGCCTGGAGCGGGTGCAGGCGCTTCGCGGGCAGGCCAGCAGTTTCCTCCGGGAGTCAAGGCGCGAGAAGGCCGAAGAGTTCTTCAGGCG
>WTGP01000046.1 GCA_011523505.1 Gammaproteobacteria bacterium | reverse complement strand
CCCTCTCAATACCCATGCTTGACAACATGGATACTCCAACGCTCCCACGAGGAGGAGGGCGAACGAAAGGCTTTAGCCGGCGCGGTTGGGTGTTGGTCAGGTGGCGGGTTTCAGGATGGAGAGGGCGGTGATGGCGGCTATGCAGAGCCAGAGCAGGCCGAGCATCGAGGTTCCGGCCGCGTAGTTTTTGCGGATGGCGCGCTCGCGCGAGGGGTTGGAGCCGGATGCTTCGATTTGCCGCCAGATGCCGAAGAACTGGATGATGTAGTAGCGGATGCCGATGCCGCAGGCGATGACGGCGCCGAAAAGAACGAGCTTCCATGCCAGCCAGGCCTGAAGCGCCAGTGCCCCGAAGACCGCGGCAAGGCCGCCCAGCACCAGCGTTGCCAGCAGCACATATCGGACCAGGCGGTCCAGCAACGCCAGTCTTCTTCCGGATGCGCCGTGCCTGAGGCGGTGGACGACCTCGACGAACGCCAGCCATAGCAGCGTGGCGAGGCCTGCCGCCCACGCCAGCGTCGCGCCTCCGGGGAAATAGCCGAGCAACGCCGAAAGGACGGTTCCCAGGCCGGCCTGGAGCACGAGCGCGTAGCGAACGTGCTGGTCCACGTCCATGACATGCTCCATCAGGCGCTTGCGCTCCTCGAATGGCATGGACGCCGCCCGGCAGACAAAGCGGAACTCGCTGTTGATGACGAACTCCGCCCCCAGCCAGTAGCCGAGCACGGCGATATGGACAACGAGGAGTACGTCAACCGGCATACGTCACCACGGCACGGACTCGCCATGCAGGTTCAGGAACCTGCCGGTGTCCTCCGGCCCCAGGGCCGTGACGACCTTGATCTGTTTTGCCACGCTGTCTTCAACGCTCCACGTGGCGGTCCATCCGCCCAATGCGGTCTGTGTCCATCCCGGCGCCATGGATATGACCCGAATCCCGCGTTCCCTCAAGTCAACTGCAAGACTCCTCGCGATCATGTTCAGCGCGGCCTTGCTTGTCCGGTAAGCGTAACTCTGCCCCACGTCGTTGTTGCCGATGGATCCCATGTCTGACGACATCATGACAACCAGTGGTTGGTCGCTCCGCATCAGGGACCCTTCCAGTGCCCGTGTCAGCCGGAACTGAGCGATCACATTGACGCGCATGATCTCTTCCCAAAGCTCGTAGTCCATGCTGTCCGCGCTTTGCCTGTGAGAGTCCTCGGTCCAGCTTCCGCCATACAGGCCGGCGTTGTTGATCAAGTAATCGATTCGCTCCTCTTCCAGATTCCCCGCAAAGGAATCGATGGAGTCCCAGTCGTTCATGTCCAATCGACCGATACTGAGTAAGGGTTTGTAATGCTTGGCCAATTCGATCAGCGATTCCGCATTGTCCGGATCGCGGACTCCGGCAATCACCTTTTCTCCCATGGCAAGAAGTTGTGTTGCGTAGCCAAGGCCGATGCCGCGATTGGCGCCGGAAATCAACCAGGTATTGCTCATCTTTTTCTCCTGATGTAAGTGAGTAGTGCGTCTATTGGCGTGAGTCTATTGATTCCAGAACGGTCTGATTAGTGGCCGTTTCCGGAAGCCCGATGTACGGACGGGTGCTGTAGGCTTCATTCAACCGGCTCAGCATCGCGTCGGGAAGCGGCATTTCGGCCGCGGCCAGCGCATCCTCGATGTGTTCGAGACGGGTCGCGCCGACAATCGGGGTTGTCACGCCCGGCCGGGTCCACAGCCAGGCCAGGGCCGCGCAGGAGGGCTTGATTCCGTATTCGTCCGACACCTCCGCCAGCACGTCGAGCACCTCGTCGCGCGGCGCACCATACATCTGGTCCGCCACGTCGTCCACCTTTGCCCGGGGAGTGGACAGGGGCGCGCGCGGGCGCGCCAGCCGGCCGCGCGCGAGCGGGCTCCAGGGCAGGACGGGGATACCCTGGTCGATGCAGAACGGCAGCAGATCGCGTTCTTCCTCGCGATACAGCAGGTTGTAGTGCGCCTGTACGGTCTCGAACTCGGGCCAGCCATTGGCCCGGGCCGTGAAGTTCATCTTGGCGAGCTGCCAGGCGCGAAGATTGCTCGCCCCCAGGTGGCGCACCTTGCCTTCATGCACCAGCCGGGCGAGCGCTTCCATCGTTTCTTCCACGGGGGTCGCTTCGTCATAGAGGTGTATCTGCAGCAGATCGATGGTCTCGATGTTCAGCCGCCGCAGCGAGGCTTCGCACGATGCCTTCACGTTACCGGCGGAAAGGCCCATCTCGCCCTCACCGACCGGGAAATAGAACTTGGTTGCGACGATGACGCGCTCGCGCGCCGCTGCCCTGTGCAACATGCGCCCGAGCACGCGCTCGCTGCGACCCGTGGAGTACACGTTGGCGGTATCGAAAAACGTGATTCCAAGTTCGAGCGCCCGGGCGAGTATCTCTATCGACTCCCGCTCATCGAGTACCCAGGACCGCCAACGACTGGATCCGAAACCCATGCAGCCAAGCGCTACCCGCGGCAGGGAGAACGCCATCAGATCTGTTTGCCAAGGACCGGTGAAGCGTCGGCTGAGGTCGAGTCGCCATCGATCAACGGGTCGCCGGTCGGCACGCCCAGTCGAACCTTGCCCGTCGGCGCCATGGACTGATCCCAGTTCAGTTCAATGTGCGTGGATATGGCGCGGCAATCACGGTACAGCCGCTGCACCGGATTGGACGCCTTTTGCCCCGTGACGCCCATCATGGCCGCCAGGGAGTCGGTCGTGGACGTGCATAGCCGCGACCCGTAGGTCATCAGACGCCGCAGGCGCAGCAGCCGCTCGCCGGCGATCTCCTCGCCCGCCGCGCCGGCGGCATGAAGCACCCTGATGACCTCCTCAAACAGCAATTCCGCGGCGTCGAGTCTTGCGCAGGCTTCCCCGACGCGGACCTGGACCGGCACCTGCGACACGATCGGTTCTCCGAACAGCCTTCCGGTACGCCCCCGAGTCTGCTCGCAATAGGACTCCAGAGCCCCCCGCGCCGTGCCGAGCAGCGGCCCTACGAGCCAGCTTGTCTGATAGGGCCAGGTGCGAACCCGGTGTACGTAGCTTTCGGCAATCGCGGCGCCCGGCGGACTCATGCTGGCAAACTCTTCTATGGTCAGCACGCGCCGTGCCGGCACGAGCGCCTGATCGACAACGACATCATGGCTGCCGGTACCGCGAAGTCCCTCGACATGCCAGGTGTCCAGGACCTGATACTCGCCCGGAAGCAGTATCGCAAAGTGGGAAATCGGACCCCTGGAGTCTTCGCGGGCGGTGACCATCACGCCGCTTGCCACGTTCACGCCGCTGACGAATGCCCATCGCCCTTCCAACTGCCAGTCGGAGCCATCGCGGCGGATGGCGCCTCCACCTGCGGAGCCGCTCGCCAGCACGGCGTCGTCGCCGGCGCTGGCAAAGAACTCCTCCTGGGCCTCCAGCGGAAACCGGCCCAGGTACATCACGTGGGAAAAGACCAGTGACACCAGCCAACCGGTTGATCCACACTCGCGCGCGAGCCGCTCGCTCACGGTGAAATGAGGTCCCCAGTCAAGACCGTAGCCTCCGAAGCGGCGTGGCCTGTACAGTTTGTGCAGCCCGGCGGCCTTCAGCGCCTCCACCACTTCGGGGACCGGATCGCGCAACTCCTCCGCCAGGACGGCGTTCTCGCGAACAAGCGGAGCCAGCGCCTCGGATGCGGAGGCCAGTTCCGACCGTGTCGGCACCGCCGAGTTCGTTGGAGCGGGAGCACTGTTTTGGGGCATCCTTCACACCTGACGATAGCGAAAAATGAACGGGGAATAATAGCGCCATGAGCAACGAAAACATCAATCGAAGTGGCAGTTCGGCAGACGCCGGGGCGGCCGGAACGTGGTCCGAGACCGCCTTGAAGGCCCTGCATCATCCTTCGCTGAAGAACCGTGTCGTCATCGTTACCGGCGGCAGCCGGGGCTTCGGCTGGTTCATGGCGGAGGAACTGCTGCGCGCGGGCGCGCGAGTGACCCTGACCGGGCGCAACAGCGGAACGCTGGGGACTGTTCTCGGCGAAGCGCAGCGCATCGCGGGAGCCGGCCGGTGCATTGCGGTGACCGGTGACGTTACCCGACCGGAAGATTGCGCCCGCACCGTGGAAGAAACGCTTCGCGAGTTCGGCCGTATCGACGTCCTGATCAATAACGCCGGGCGATCCTACGGAGAGTTCGGAGACAGGCTTTCGAAGATCACGCCGTTCTACGACGTCGCGGAGACTCAATTGCGAGCTATTGTCGAAACCAATCTGTTCGGCGTCTTCTTCATGACCAAAGCTGTGATGCCGCACATGTTGAAACGGAATTTCGGCAAGGTGATTTCCATCTCCACCAGCCTGCTCAACATGGTCCGGCCCGGCAATTCCGTCTACGGATCCTCGAAGGCGGCACTCGAAACGGCGCATCGTTGCTGGGCGGGCGAACTGAAAGGCACCGGTATCGACGTGAATATCCTGTTGCCCGGCGGCCCATCGGATACCGAGTTGATCACGCCGGCCATGGTGCCCGGCGTTGTGGGCGAGCGGGCCGGCGGCCGCCTGCTGCCCGGCGACATCATCGTGCCGCCGGCCGTGTGGCTATGCACGGACGCCACCAACGGGTTGACCGGCGAACGCGTGATCGCGCGCTTCTGGGACGTGGACCTGCCCCCGGACGAGGCCTTCAGAGGCTGTCTGCAGGAGCACGTGGGCGAGCCATCGATCATGTAGCGCTCCATAGCTTACGACCAGATCCTGGGTTCCGTGCCGAGTGACGGGTCCTGCGAGAAACTGTTGGCGGGCCGTTCCAGGCCGAGGTTTTCGCGCAGCGTCTCGCCTTCGTAGTCGGTTCTGAAGAGCCCGCGTGCCTGTAGAACCGGGACCACTCCATCGACGAATTCGTCGAGGTTTTCCGGAAGGTAATTCGGTGTAACCGAGAAGCCGTCCGCGGCGCCGGCGCGAAACCATTCCTCGCAGAAATCGGCGATCTGTTCCGGCGTTCCGGCTCGAACCAGGCTTGCGCGCGAGACGACGACGCGTCTCGCCAGTTCGCGTATCGTGAGTTTGTCCTCGCGCGCCATCTTCACGATCTGTTCCTGCACCCATTGCCCGCCCTCGGTCTTCGCGATCTCGGGCAAGGGGTCGTCGGGTGAGCAATGCGACAGGTCCGCGCCGATCTGCAATTGCAGGGTCTGAATGGCGAGCGCGTCGGGAATCAGCTCGATCAGTTCCCGCTGTTTGCGTTCGGCTTCCTTTTCCGTTGCCCCTACGATGAACTGGACCGACGGGATCACCTTGAGCCTTGCGGGCTCCCGGCCGAAACCGGCGGCGCGCTGCTTCATGTCGTCGTAGAACGCGCGCGCGTCGTCCAGATTGTTCTGTGCGGTGAATATCAGATCGGCGGTCCTCGCCGCCAGCGCCCTTCCCGGCGGCGAGCCGCCCGCCTGCACGATGACGGGGTGGCCCTGGGGCGGCCGGCCGATATTCAGTGGGCCGGCAACCCGGAAGAACTCGCCCTCGTGGTCCAGTTGATGGACTTTGTCGGGCGAAAAGTAGCGCCCTGCCCCGGCATCCCGGATGATGGCGTCGTCTTCCCAACTGTCCCATAGCCCGCGGACGACATCGACGAATTCCTCGGCGCGTTCATAGCGCCGGTCATGGTCCATGATCCTGTCGAAGCCGAAATTGCGCGCCTCGATCGAACTCGTCGACGTGACCACGTTCCATCCCGCGCGGCCGCCCGAAATGTGGTCGAGCGACGCGAAACGGCGGGCGACCGCATACGGTTCGTTGAACGTCGTGGACATCGTCGCGACCAGGCCGATATGTTGCGTGACCGCGGCAAGCGCCCCCAGCAGCGTGCTGGGCTCGAGCTTGCCGGCGTAGTCGGTGGCCGCGAAAGCATCCTTACCCTTGATGTTGGGGTAGCCCATCGAATCGCCCGAGAAGTAGATGTGGAGCTTTCCCTGCTCGGCCTTCTTCGCGATCCGTGCGAAATTGCCGAAATCATGCTGATCCAGCGGCCCTTCCCTGGGATAGCGCCAGCCGCCGGGATGAGAGCCGCTGTTGTGAATGAAAACTGCCAGAATTAGCTGATGCCGGTCCAACATGGTGCGCGAAGTTTATCGAACCGCGCGGATCCGGGCAGCACCACGCGCCGGGCGAGTTCGATTACCGGCGTACCATGTGTTGGCGTGATCGTCTTGTTGAGGAGGTCGGGACAGCTGATGATTAATCGACGTGACTTCGTTCTGGCGGCCGGAATGAGCGCCCTGGGCGTTGCGGGCCCTACTCCCGGTGCAGCGCAAGCCGGGGTGGATGTGACGCCGCCGGAGGGCCCCTGGGAGTCCCGGAACGAATTGCGCCGTGCCGGCGGGGTCCTGCATTACGCGGCAACGGGACCGGACGACACGGGCAAGCCGCCTGTCGTCCTGCTGCACCGGCTGGGCGGCTGGCTGTCCGACTGGCGGCACGTGGCGGCCATTCTGGGCCGGGAGCGGCGCGTCATCGCATTCGACCTCCCAGGGCATGGCGGATCGCGGTGGCAGGGGCGGCCCCCGTACGTCCAGACCCTCGGCGAGTCGGCCTCCCTGCTGGTCGGAGCGTTCGACGAACTTGAAATCGACAAGGTCGATTTAATCGGCACGTCGCTGGGCGGATGCGTCAGCGTGATTCTGGCGGCGTTCTGGCCTGAACGGATCAACAAGCTGGCGATCGTCTCGTCAGCCTTGGCGCCCCGCCGCTCGCTCGATCAGATCCGCGCCCTTATTGACGACGCGCAACGCGATCTGTTCGATGAAAACGGGCGGCCGATCGTCTTCCGGGAAGAAATGCTGAATGAAACATTCGGCATCGTCGACACCCACGATATCTATGTCGAAAGTCTCGCCAGCCGGAAGGCGGCCGGGCTTTGGATCCAGCCGTCGGAAAGGGGCGTCGCCATTACCGATATCGTCGGAACGCTGGCCCGGGTCAAGGCTCCGACTCTAATCGCTTACGGGGAGAAGGACCGGGCCTACTGGAAATACCGCGCCGGCGCCGAAGCCGCCCTGCCTGGCGCGACCTTTCTGGAAATCGCAAACTCCGGCGCGTTTGCCATGCAGGAAGAACCCGCCGCACTGGCGCGGGTGCTGCGCGACTTCATCGATTGACCAGTGTCCTTTCGCTACCAGATCTCGGGCTTGATGCGCAGTTGCGGATCCTTCTCGTATCGGTTTTCCGGTACGGCAAGACCCAGATGGTCGCGCAGCGTCTCCCCCTCGTAGTCTTTTCGGAACAGGCCGCGCGCCTGCAGGATCGGCACGACCTGGTCCACGAAGGTTTCCAGGCCGTACGCCAGGACCGGGGGAGAAATGATGAATCCATCCGCGGCGCCGGCCTCGTACCACTCGGAGAGCATGTCGGCGACGTCTTCCGCCGTGCCGATCGCCGCGCTGCTCGTTCGTCCTCCTGCGACCTGGTAGGCCAGCTTGCGCACCGTGGCGTCTGCCTGCCCCGCCGCCTCCAGCACACGGTCCCGCGTAGAGCTCTGCATCTCAAGATGCTCCGGCGGCAGCGCAGGTAATGGTCCCTCGAGATCGTGATCGGAGAGATCGAATCCACCGAGGAGCGTCTCCAGTTTTTCCAGCGCGATGGGCAGCGGAATGAGTTCGTCCAGTTCCTGTTTGAACGCCTGAGCCTCCTCCCGGGTCCTGCCGATATACGGCGTAATGGCAGGCAAGACCTTGATGGCGCCCTTTACGCGGCCGAAGGCGGCTGCCCTTTCATGCATCTCCCGGCGAAGACCGATGGCGCTGTCGATGGCCGGATGAGACGTGAAGACGACTTCCGCGTAGCGGGCGGCAAACGCCTTTCCGTCGGCGGATGCGCCCGCCTGGACCAGGACCGGATGTCCCTGGGGCGAACGGGGCAGATTGAGCGGGCCGGCGATCCTGAAGTGCTCTCCGGAGTGATTGACCGCGCTGATCCTTGAGGCGTCGGCATAGCGTCCGCTGTCCTGATCAGCCAGCAGCGCACCGGGCTGCCAACTGTCCCATAGTTTGCGCGCCGCATCGACAAACTCGGCTGCGCGTTGATAGCGCTTGGCGTGTCCCATGTGGCGTTCAAAACCATGGTTGTGCGCTTCGTTCTCCATCGTTGACGTCACGATGTTCCAGCCCGCCCTGCCCCGACTGATGTGGTCCAGGGTCGCGAATCGCCGTGCGGTGGGGTACGGCTCGTTGTAGGTGGTCGACGTGGTCCCGATCAAACCGACCCGCTGCGTCACGGGTGCGACGGCCGACAGCAACGGCAGCGGATCGAGTTTCGGAGTTTCCTGGCCCTCGAAAGTCTCCGCCGAGCGGGAACCCGGGTACCCCAGGGAATCCGCAAAGAAAACGGCGTCAAACTTGCCGCGCTCTGCCGTTTTCGCGCACGAAACAAAGTAGTCGACGTTGCAAAGCGCGCTGTCGGTCGCGAGCGGGTGGCGCCATCCTGCAATGTGCCCGCCCGTCTGCATGATGAACGCCAGCAGTTTCATGCGTAAACTCCTCTACGGTTCGTGCTTTGTACCATGCCACGCGAGGATCCCGATGCGACCGACAAAAGCCTATGCACCCGGCCGTTACGGCCAACTGCACTATCGAATCGTGACTCCCGAAGAGGCTACGCAGCCGCCGTTGCTGTGCCTGCACCAGACACCAAGCAACAGTCGCCAGTGGGAACCTATCCAGCCGTTCCTGGCGAAGGACAAAGTGGTCGTTGCCCCTGACACGCCGGGTTACGGCATGAGCGATCCTCCGCCCGAACCGGTTGAAATCGGCGACTACGCCGAAGCGATGTTCGACTTCATGGAGCACCTTGCAAGCCGCGGGATTATTGCGCCGGGTCCTTTCGACGTGATGGGCTATCACACGGGTTCGATCACGGCCACGGAGATGGCGCGCCGGGACAGGCAACGGGTCCGGCGCTGCGTATTGTTCGGCTTGGCGGCGTACCCGGAGGACGTTCGCGGCGAGAGGCTCGACCGGCTGAGCGAGCGTTTTCCGCCGCCGGACCGGACGCTGGGTCATGTCGAGAAACTCTGGTCGCTCATCGGCGAGCTGGCGGACCCCGGAATACCGGCCGAAGAACTCCATGTCGGAATGGCCGACGCCCTGCGCCTGGGCAGCCGGCTACCCTGGGGATATATCGCCGTCTATCGCTATGACTTCCTGGGCGCCATGGCTGAAGTCAGTCAGCCGGTGCTTGTCGTCAATCCCGAGGACGACCTTTGGGCCGTGACCCACCAGACCTCGCACCTTTTCAGGAACGGACGGCGTCTGGACATTCCGGGCTTCTCCCACGGCGTCCTCAGCCTGCGCCGCGACTATCTCGTCGAGGAGATCGAGCGCTTCCTCAGGCAATAGCGACGACTTAGGCCGACAAAGGGCTACGGGGCCACGCCGAAGTTCAAGGCGAGTGGCAACTTCTCTTCGATCTCCTCACCCACCCAGAGTTGCGGCCGGGAATGCCGGAAGCCCTTGCTCCGCTCGCGCTTGCGAACCAGGGCGACCGCACGCCTGAACGCAGCGCGGTAATCTCCGTCGGTAAGACTATCGCGGTAGAACGCTTCGCCGAAATAGGTGTAATCGCGTCCGTTCTCGCAGCCGAAGGACTCCCGCCGGGCGCTTGCTGCGGTTATGACCATTGTGCGTGGCGACTTCAGTGCTTCGATATAGCCGCCGGAAAAACAGGCGGATACGACCACAACGCGCCATGGCAGATTTGCGCCATCTACGATTTCACCGATGCGCTCGGCGGAAAGGTCCCTCAGACGGAACGGTTTGAAGGACACGTCGAACCGGTGTTTCCTGGAGCCGTGTGAGGTCATGTGCAGGACCAGCAGGTCCTCGGGGCCCATCTTCCGTCCGATTCCGCTGAGCACCGCTGCGAGATTCCTGCCGTTGGCCAGTGGCAGGTCATCGATGGTATTGCGACTATTGATGAGCATCGCCGTTCGGCCTTCGGCCCCGAGCTGCTCCCGGAATTGCGCCTCGACCAATTTGACCTCATTTTCAAAGACGTCCTGCGCGTCGGACGAGCCAAAGCCTACGAAATAGGTCTCGGCCACGCCTGCTTCGGATGTGCGAACCTTGTCCAGTGCAATCTGCACAAGCCGCTCCTGGTTGGAGTAGACGCGCCCGACATCAATCTCCGCCTGCTCGTCCTCGGCAGCGTTCGGCGACGCCGTGTCTGGCTCTTGCGAGGCGTCAACGCCGGAGGTGTACAGCGCGACCCAAAGAAGGATTGGCAGTAACCGCACGAAAAGGCTCCGGTCCGACAAACTGCTAGCTAGCCTGCGGAGACAAAAACCGCAACCCTTTCGGCCCATTTCTGCGGATCCAGCATCAGTGAAAAGGAACCGCCGTCGGAAAAAACCTCCAGGCTGAAGCCGGAGTGCCGGACGGCTACCTGCTTGTCCTGATCGTGAAGGCTGTCGCCGCGGTCCGTCAGGATCCGGACCGGCGCGCGAATCCTGTCCAGGTCCGCCGCCATGTCGTTGGCGAAGACGGCGCGGTATGTGGGTGTGTCGAAACCGGCCCACCAGGCGCCCAGCGTTCCCCAGGTGGCCGTCGCCAGCCCGCGCGGAAACGGTGCGCGCGAGTGTATGGCCGAGAAAATGTCCGCCAGGTGCGATCCGTCCTCGCGCAGATGGATCTCGGGCGCGGCCTGCGCTAGCCGGGACGCCCGCCCGGCCTCGTCGTAAACCGGACAGCCATGCAGCACGACGCAAGCCGTGCGCTCCGCGTGGCGCGCCGCGAACGAGGCGGCGATGGAGGCGCCGGTGTGATGGCCGGCCACCGCTACCTGCTTCACCTCCAGGTGGTCCAGGAGATCGACCAGGTTGTCTGCAAGATCGGCGATCGTTACGGAATCCGACGGCGGGTCCGACATCCCGTAACCCGGATTGTCCGGCGCGATCGTGTCATGGCCCATCTCCGTCAGCTTGGGCTGTATGTCGACCCATTCCGCCAGGCCGAACGGCGTCTGGTGCAGCAACAGGATCGTCGGCTTGAGGCCGCTTCCGGACGGCGCGCGCAAATGGCGGTAATGCAAGGCTCCGAGGCGGCACTGCGCATAGCCCTTGCCGCCCGCCAGGGCCGATGCGCCCTTCCATTCCTCTCCCACGCCCGCGTAACGGGCCTTGTCGGTATTCACCGTTTCTTCTCCCTCCGCTATTGCGGCGCTTATGAGCCTGCCGCGACTTAGCAATGCGCCGCCGATCAGGCCACCGATGACCGTTCGCCGCCGCATCAGAATTCCACCAGCCGCTGTCCGAGCAAACGGCCGAAGACGATGCAGGGCATGACCATCATTCCCCCGACGAATGCGTTGCCCTGGAGCTGCCCGGAACCCAGGATCTCCCCTGCAGCGTAGAGTCCGGGGACCGCGTCGCCGTCCGGGCGCATGACCTGCAGCTTCTCGTTGACCGCGACGCCCACGGTCGAGGATAGCGATCCGCCTTGCTGGCGGATGGCGTAAAACGGCGGCTTGGCGATCGGCGCGGGCAAATGGCGCCGGCCCAGCCCATCCTTGCCTTCTGCGACTGAAGCATTGAATTCCGCGACCGTATTCGCGAGGGCATCCCCAGGCACCCCGATGCCCCGGGCAAGCGATTCCAGGCTGTCGGCCTTGCGGAAAGCCTCGCGGGTGTTGAACGACTCCGCCATCTGCTCACGCGACCAGTCATAGACGATGGGCGGCGCCTTGCGGAAGATGCGATCGTCGAAAACGACCCAGTAGCGCAATTTCGGCTGTTCCAGCAGCGCGTGTTCGCGGGCATCCACGCTCGGTTCGTCTTCCCGCACGAATCGCTGCCCGTGCATGTTCACATAGATTTCCCAGGGTGGCCGCGATTCCGGAAAAGTATTGAGCCGGCCTAGAATCTCCTTGGGGTACGGGCCGTCTTCCAGCAGCCAGCCGAAGTTGGAGAGGTAGTTTGCGCGCCCGCGCAGGTATCCGCCCGCCGCGACCGCGAGATCGTAACCGTCGCCCCGGGCGAACTCATAGGCCCCGTTCACGTACAGCCTGTGACCGCACAAGCGCCTGAACATCACGGGATTGGCCGCGTATCCGCCGCTTGCCAGCACCACGTTCTTCCCTTCAACCGAGGATTCCCTGCCCTCCCCATCGGCGATTTCCACACCTGTCACGACACCCTGGCGGTTCTGCAGCAGACCGATCACTCTTGTGCCGGTGAGGACCTTTATCCGGCCAACAGCTTCCTGCTCCCGCATCGCCTGCTCCAGCACGTCCAGAACGGACCGGCCGAAGTCGTTTCCCCAGTAGTAGCGCGCCACTTCGTAGCGTTCATGCACGCTTTCGATCGATGGGCATTGGTCCTGCACATCGAAGCCGAGTTCCATCATCCAGTCGAAGGCTTCCCCGGCGTTGAATATGCTTAGTCTGGCGAGCGCCGGATCGATCGTGCCGCGACTGATGCGAATCGCCTCTTCCAGGTGCTGTTCCGGCGAATCCTCGATGCCTTTCTCCGCCTGCAGCCTCGTACCCGCGGCGCTTACCTGCCCGGAACTCAGGTGCAGCGTTCCGCCGATTTTCTCCGCTGCTTCGACCAGCAGTACGCGCCCGCCCCGTTGCGCGGCAAACGTCGCCGCCGGTAGCCCGGTCGTTCCGGCGCCGACCACGATCATGTCCCATGGCACGGATTTCGAATTGTTGCTCACGCCATTTCTCCTATTTGGTGCTGTGCAAACGGTCCTGGAGTCCCAGGTTACGGGCGCGGGCCCGGATGTAGGCGCTGAACCAGTCCAGGTTGCGGAACCGCAGCGCCCCGCGGCCCACGGCTACGGAGGCGTGCGCCATGCCTGAAATCAGCCGAAAGGCCTTCGCCAGCAGGAACAGTTCGGAATGCTCGAGCTCCTCCGCCGTGAAGGGACGTACCGCTGCGTATCCTCGCTCGAACGCCTCGCCGTACACGGCGGGGAAATCGAAGAACAGGTTGCCGAAGGTGAAATTCTTCACATCCTGCATGAAAAAGTCCTGCCCCGTGCCGTCGAAATCAAGAAACGTGATCCCGCCGCTCTCGTCCACGTGAACGTTGGCGGGATGAAAATCCCGGTGACACAATCCGAGCGGGACGGTCTCGTGCGGAACCTGCTCCAGCCGCTCTACGATCCGCGGGGCAAGCTTCTCGTAATAGACGGCATCCTCGGGCCGATCGTGCAGGAATTCGAGCAGTGGCTGCAGGCTGACCGTGAAACTCACCGCATCATCGGTCGACGGCTGCCGGTCGCCGAGATACTCGAGGCCCAGCAGATGCATTTGCGCCAGCATGGCGCCGATGCGTTCGGCGGTGCGCTCGTCCAGCGCTTCGCCGAATTTCTGCCCCGGCGCCCAGGAATACATCGCAACGGCGCGCTCTCCCTCGGGGGAGCCGACCTTGAAGTAAAGCTCCCCGCTGCGCGTGCGCAATGGCGTCGACGCCGGGAAGTCTCGTCGGCGCAGGTAATCCAGGAAGTCGAGTTCGACTTTCACGACGTCGACATCGCGCCAGCCGCGCCGCCAGACCCGCATCGCGTACCGGGTTTCGCGGTCCTTGATCAAATAAACGTCGTTCATGCCTCTGTAAAGGAGGTAGGCCGTCACGGCGCCGTTCAATGGGTAGTGCCGCGCTGCTTCCGCCGCAATCCAGTCCGGGTGCAGCACCGAGTGCGAAACCCGCACATTGGCGAAGTCGTTCATCGTGTCGTTGGAGCCAGGCAAGATCGAGCCATCGCTGAATTTCCATTGTGGCATAGAATCCATCTGTCGATTCAGACAGTCTTCGCAATGAACCGCAACCTCTGCCTGGGCACAGTGCTGTTTGCATTGCTGGTTCCGTCATGTCCAACTCCCGCCCTGGCGGACCATGTACTGGCGGATCGACTCACCCTCGAAACGCTGCGGCAAGAGTATGCCGACCCGGATGGGCAGTTTGCGGAAATCGGCGGTGTCGAGGTGTACTACAAGGACCAGGGCAAGGGGCCGGCCATCCTTATGATCCACGGCTCGCGCAGCACGCTGCGCACCTGGGACCGCGTGGCCCCGGAACTCCTCGACCGATACAGGGTGGTTCGATACGATGTGCCGCCCAATGGCCTGTCCGGCCCGGTCTCCGACGAAGCCGCAAATCGCCTTGAACCGGCAAACTTTGCAGCCGGTTTGCTGGATTATCTCGGTGTTGACCAGGTTACCTGCGTGGGAGTGTCCAGCGGGGGCACTGCCTGTATGTACCTTGCGGCTGCCTACCCGGGCCGGGTGAACCGATTGATCATGTCGAACTCCCCGTCCGACCCGGTCACGACCGATCACCTTAACGAACCGCCGCCATTCGAGGAGGCTATCAGGGTATTGGAGGAAACCGGATTCGAAACGGAGGATTTCATGGACCTGTACCTGGATTTCTTCAGTGGAGACCCCCGGCGGATATCGAAGCAGACACGGCGCGAATACCACGATTTCAACCGGCGGGTGAAGGAGGCGAACAGGCTGGCGCTGACCGGACGCGTTCGCGACCACGAGAAAACCAGGAGGGCAATGGCGAGCGTGCGCACACCGGTGCTCCTGATCTGGGGAGTCCGCGATGAGCTGTTGCCGCCGGCAGCGGCGGGCACGCTGGCCGGTTATCTTGAGAATACTCTGGTTTCAACCGTGTTCATGCCGGACGTGGGCCACTACCCTCCCCTGGAATCTCCCTTAAGATTTGCCCGGATCGTCGCTGCATTCATGGAGGCTGCTGTACCGCAATGAAACGAAACCTGTTACTCGCCGTAGTGCTGTTTGTGCTGCTTGTGCCTTCGGTTCCCATTCCCGGCCTTGCGGACGAATTCGCCGATCAGCGGCTCACGCTGGATGAGCTGCGGCAGAAGTATGGCGATTCCGACGGGCGGATCGCGGAAATCGGCGGTGTCGAGATCTATTACAAGGATCAGGGTGTAGGCCCGGCCATCCTGATGATCCACGGTTCGCGCAGTTCGCTGCGCACCTGGGACCGCGTAGCGCCGGAATTCCTCGATCGCTATCGTGTGATCCGCTACGACCTGCCGCCAAACGGCCTGTCCGGCCCGGTGTCCGACGAAGCCGTGGCCCGCATGGAACCGGCGGACCTGGCCGCGGGGCTGCTGGACCACGTGGGTGTAGACCAGGTGACCTGCGTCGGAGTCTCCAGCGGAGGCACGACCTGCATGTACCTCGCGGCCACCTACCCCGACCGGGTGAACCGGCTGATCATGTCGAACTCCCCGTCGGACCCGGTCACGACCGATCACGTCAACCATCCGCCCGCATTCAAGGCGGCGCTGGAGGAGTTCGAGGAGACAGGCTTCGAGTCGGAGAACTTCATCAACCTGTTCCTGGATTTCTACACCGGAGACCCGCGGCGGATTTCAGAGCAGACGCGGCGCGAGTATTACGACTTCAACCGGCGGGTGAAGGAACCCAACCCGATCGCAATGATCGGACTGGTAGCCGATCACGAAAAGGCCAGGAAGGCGATGGCCGGCGTGCGCGCGCCGGCGCTCCTGATATGGGGTGGCCGCGACGCGCTGCTGATTCCCGCATCCGCCGGTACGCTGGCCGGCTATCTCGAGAATACGCAGGTTTCGACCGTGTTCATGCCGGATGTGGGCCACTACCCTCCCCTGGAATCCCCGGTAAGGTTTGCGAAGATCGTCGCCGCATACCTTGAGGCAGCCACGCCCGACGATGCTCTCTGACGGCCGCTCCACGCGGCGTCATCGGAAACGCTTTCGCGCCGTCTCCTTGACACTGCGCGGCAGTCTTTACTGCTGCCTTCTGGTCATTCTGATCAGCGCCGACAGCCCCGCAAAAGCGGGGAACGCCCGCCTCAGCTCCGACAATCTCACCTATCACGGGACAGCGCAAAGGACCGGCTGGTACGACAACGAAGGCTTGCTTACGCCGGCCGCCGTCAAGTCCGGTAGCTTCGGGCTTCTCTGGGAGTCCGAACCGCTGGGTTACGCGGGCACGACGCCGCCACGGCTGTTCGCGGCGCCGCTGTACGTCTCCGGCCTCGACGTGACCGGCGAGGCCGGCCGCACAGACAGCCTGGACGTGGTTTTCGCGGCCAGCGCCACAGGCTTCATCGCAGCCATCAATGCTTCGGCGGCCGGCGGTCTGCCGGCGGGCGCAACTCTTTGGCAGCGACGCCTGCTCGACCGTCCCTGCGGTAACGGCACGCGAGGCATCCTCAGCACTCCGGTTATCGACCGGCGGCTCGGCCGAATCTATGTCGTGGGCTGCGACGAGTCCCGGGCCTGGCACGTCCATGCTCTGGACCTGGCGAGCGGCGCCAGCGTGGACGGCTGGCCTCTCGACCTGTCGGCGGAGGCTGTCAACAGTCCCGGCATCAATGCAAACGGCGACAATCGGTTCCCGTCCGGGGTGGCGATGCTGCAGCGCGGCGCGCTGAATCTCAGCGCCGATGGGCGGTGGCTCTACGTGGCTTTCGGCGGCGAGCCGATCAGCGGCTGGCTGCTGTCGGTCGACACGCTTGAACGGCGCGTTGCCGGCGCTTTCTCGATAACCGCCCGCACGGATGAAGGCGTCGGCGGCCTGTGGGCTTCGGGCGGGCCCTCGATGGATTCCGACGGAGATCTATACGTTGCCTCCGGCAGCAGCTTCATCAACGCGCTGGAAGGAATGGGGAACCAGGGGGTGTATCCCGACAGCGACGGCAACTGGAGCCAATCCATACTGCGCCTGACCTCGGGAGCCGGAGGCAGGCTGCGTCTGGCGGGCACCTACGCCCCCTTCAATTATTGTCAGGCCGGGGGCCAGGACATCGACCTCGGCAGCGGAACGCCGATCCTTGTGGACCTGCCCCCGGAGGACTCGCCGAACCCGAAGTTGCTCATACACGGCGGCAGCAAGCAGGGCAACGCCTATCTCCTGGACAGAAAACGCATGCCCGGAAGCCTCGTCAGGCGGCAAGCCTGCGCCGAGGACCCCATCAAGGGCGCCGGCGCGGACACTTCCTTGCTGTCCCCGGACATACAGCCGATTTTTGGGACGCGCGGGCCGTTGAACGTCTTCGGGCCTTACAGCGATCGCGTCGGCATGGGCGATTTCGCCAAGAGCCGCACCACGCCGGCATACCTGAATGCTCCCGACGGTCGCCATCTCGTCTACCTGACGGGCACCGCGAAGGCCGCCGAAGAGTCGAGCGAAAGCATACCGCCGGGTCTGGCGCGGGTTGAGATTGTCGTGAATCCGGACGAGCCGCCCTATCTTCGTCTCGACGCCATTCAGCCGGATCTCATCCTGCGGAATCCGGCGTCGCCGGTCGTCACCAGCTTCAATCGCAACAATGCCGTGGTTTGGGTGTTCGATGTGAACGTTCCGCGCTCCGCTTCGCTCTACGGTGAGGACCCGCCGCGGCCCCTGCTCTACGCGCTCGATGCCATTTCCCTGGAGCTCCTCTGGCGCAGCGCCCCCGGACAGCTGTATCCCAGCGGGAAGTACAACGAACCGCTCGTTACCGACGGCAGGGTCTTCGTGGGAACGGACCGCATTCAGGCCTTCGGGCTGGGAGCCGCCATGGAACGCCAGGGAGCGAAGGCATCTCGCCTTCATGGACGGCGGGCCGGCCCCTCTTCCAATGCCAGCAGCTCAGCAGGCATCGATACCACGAACGGTCCGGAACTATACGAAGCGCGCTGCGCCGCGTGCCACGATCAGGAACGCGCGGACGTGCCCTCCCGCCACGAACTGGCCCGGCTCAATGCGGCTGTCCTTGTGGAAAAACTGACCCTGGGATCCATGCAAGGCCACGCGATGGGGCTCGACGCCGACGAGGTCAACGCGGTAGCGCATTGGCTTGCGGACAGCGAGACAGCGGTCACTTCGCCGTAGCGTCTCGGCCGGCATCCGCCGGTTCGCATGCTTCTCCGACTTCGCCGGTTTTGACGAAGGCAAGAGCGTCCCGGGCTGTCCGCACGGCATCCTCCATGATCAGCTTGTGCCCCAGGTCTGAATACTGAATCATCCGGGGTGATGTCGATGAGAACGCGGCTGCAATCTCGCAGAACAATTCAGCCGGCAGCACCGGACCGGAGCCGCCCCATTGAATGAAGGTTGGCGCCGTCACCGTCCCGGCCGTAGCGTAATCGCGTTCCGGCCCCCCGCTGTCGTACCACACTTCGATACGTTTCCGGAACCGTCGTTCCTGGCCGGGCAACGTATTGAGCGTCCGGTACCTTTCGATGAGTTCGTTCGTGACTTTGTCCGGGTCGCCGTAGATACTGCGGAGAAACGCCCGCCAGTACAGGTTCGTTCCTTTCGTTCCGAGCACTTCGTCATGCACCCAGAATGTCAGGCGATCGAGCAGGCGGGTGCGTGACGTGGACGGCAGTCGCAGAGGCACCGTCGAAAGCAGCAGCGTTTCCACCTGCTGCGGATACATCGCGGCGTAGCGGACCGCCTGGTTGGCGCCGCTGGAGGTTCCTCCCAGGATGAATCGTTCTACCCCCAGCGCCGCCAGCAGTTCGCGCAACAGGTAAATCCCCCGTTCGGCGCTGTAATCGTCCCGTCCGTCGGGGCCCGACAAACCATGCCCGAGGGCGTCCAGGCGAATGATGCGAAATTCGGCGCCGAGTTCGGCAACCCAACCGTCCCACTGCTGAAGATTGCCTCGGGAGCCGTGCAACAGGACCAGCGCTCGGCCTTTGCCTTCGTCTCTGTAGTGCAACTCGGTCCCATCGATTTCCATGAACTGCGAGGGTGGGGAACCATAGCGAACCCGCGCTTCTTCATAGTTCGCTTCGAGTAGCCCTGTTCGCGCAACTCCGACGAAGATCATTGCAACGGCGAGGGCGGACAGCGCCAGGAACAGAACCGTTCTTTTCATGCGATTTGCTTCTTGCGATGGATTGGACAAGCGACATCATAGGCGGGAGAATCCGACGCGTAGATGCCGGAGAGGGAGTCATGAGCGAATCGAGTTCGACAAGAAGGGCCTTCGTCTCGACTGCGGGCACGAGCGCGGCGCTGGCGCTCGCCGGCGTTGGCGGTGGTGCGGGACCGGCACTGGCCGCAGACGGGCCGCCGTGGGTGAAGCGATACTTCAACCTGTTTGCCAACGCCGGCGGAGTAGCTGAAATACGGGAAGTGCCGGTGACCGGTCCAGGTCCGCAGCCTCCTCATCTGCTGATCCGGCATCCCGCTGACCGTGTGACCGTGGGATCCATCGCGCCCGGTTTCATGTATGACTGGCACGTGGCCAACCAGCCCAACATCCTGATACCGATATTCGGAACTCTCGTGGTCGAGCTGCGGGACGGAAGCCGTCACGAGTTCGGTCACGGAGACGTTCTTTTCGCCGAGGATTGTGTCGGCAGCGGCCACAGGTCGGGCGCGGGTCCCGAGGGCCAGTTCGGAGTGTCGGTGCAACTTGACGAGTCCCTGTGTCCGGCGCCGGGCGAATCCATCCTGGATCGGCTGCTGCCCGGTTGATTGTGGCGCGGACGGGAATGCCGGGAATCAGGACAGGCGACGACGGGGGCGCAGCGGGACCGGGCAAAGCTACGCTCCCGCTGAAAACACGGCTCGGATGGGGACTCGGTTCGATGCCCATCACCATCCTGAACCTGTCGTCGAACGTCCTTTTGCTGCGTTTCATGACCGATTCGTTGGGCGTTGCCGCGGCCACTGCGGCGTTCATCTTCGCCGGCGCGAAGGTCTGGGATGCCATCAGCGACCCGCTGATGGGCGCATTCTCGGACCGTATTTCCACGCGGTGGGGCCGGCGGCTGCCGTGGTTGGCGACAGGCGGCCTGTTGTGCGCCGCCTCCGTTGCGGCCCTCTACACAACTCCCGATACAAGCGGGACGCCCCTGCTGATCTACCTGTCGGCCTTTCTGCTGTTGTTCGCTACTTCGTACACGATGTTCAATATCCCCTATATAGCAATGGCCGTGGAATTGACGCCCAGCTATCACGAGCGCACCCAGCTCATGTCGTTCCGGGTCGTGTTTTCCTCGTTCGGCTCGTTGATCGGCTTGAGCCTGGGCCCTGCCCTGCTGGCCTGGTGGGGCGCAACCCGGGCAGGTCACGCCCGGATGGCCTGGGTACTGGCGGGCATCGCAGCCGTGGCGGTGGTGGTGTGCGTATGGTCGCTTCGCCACGCCCCCCAGACCGTTCAGCGGCTGCAACAGCCGCCCCTGAAGGAGCAACTGAAGTCGGCTCTCGGGAACATCCCCTTCCTTTGGCTCATGGTGTCCAAGCTGGTGTACTTCTTGGTGCTGGCGATCGCCGTTTCCACCACCGCCTACTTTACGAAACACGTCCTTGAGGTTACCGACGACGTGCTCGGCTTGTACCTGGGCGTTCTGAGCGTGGCGCTTATCCTTTCCCAGCCCGCCTGGCTTTTCGTCGCGCGCCGCATGGGGAAACGGAACGGCTACATGATCGCAGCGGCGCTTTATGGCGTAGCCCATTTTTCCTGGTGGTTTGCCGGGCCCGGCGAGCCTGTCAGCCTGATCATCCTGAGATCGGTCCTGATCGGCGTTGCGGGCGGCGGAACCTTCCTGCTGACCCAGGCGATGCTGCCCGACGCACTGGAATTCGACTACCTGAAAACAGGACTGCGGCGCGAGGGAGCATTCACGGGGCTCTATGTTCTCGTGGAGAAAATTTCCGGCGCTCTTGGAGTCGCCTTCCTGGGCGTATTCCTTGGCGCCATGGGCTACGTTGAAGCGACGGAAGGCCAGCGGATCGAGCAGACCGAAAGCGCGCTGCTCGGACTCTATCTGTGCATAGCGGTCCTGCCGCTTGTGCTGCAGGCGATCAGCATCGCCGCGATCTCCCGCTACAACTTGAGCGAGCATGAGCTTGAGAGGTTACGCTCTATCGCGAAAGACGAGAGTCAATGAATAAGCCTACCCTCAACCCGATTACGGCGGAACACCGGAACACCTACCGGCGGGATGGCGTGGTTCACCTTCGACAGGTGTTCGATCGGCAATGGATCGAGCGGTTAGGGCAGGAAGTGGACCGGCTGTTGAAGGATCCGGAAAACTACGGTATTCCCGGACCCTCGCACGGCGCATCGATGGCGTCCGTGTGCTTCATGTGGCGCCAGCCGGGCGTGTTCCGGGATTTCGTCCTGAATTCGCCCGTCGGGGAGGTTGTTGGTCGTGTCATCGGAGCGGACACCATACGCGCTTATCACGATCACCTGTTCCACAAGCCGCCCGGTTCCACCAAGGTGATGGTCTGGCACTGCGACGAAACCGCATGGCCGGTCACGGGCGAGATGGCCCCCAACATCTGGGTCGCGCTGACCCCGGTGGACCGTGAGAACGGACGCGTGGAATATGTGGCCGGGTTTCATCGGCATTGCGTGGAAAACGACCTGCATTTCGGGTTCGCGCCCGATCAGGCCGACGGGCTCTGTCCCGACTTCGAGAAGGAACGGAACAATCCGGACTTTCCGTTCCGGTTCGTCTCGTTCGACATGGAACCGGGCGACGCGGTCGTTTTCCACCCGTCCACACCTCATTTCTCACAGGGGAACCATTCGAGCGCCAGACCGCGCACGGGATTGGCGGTGCGGGTCTTCGGCGACGACGTGCGCTGGTATCCGGCCCCCTACAAGGCCTCCATTCCCGGGGTGGACGCCCTGCCGGAAGGCGAGCCTCCGTCGGGGAAATTCTTCCCCGTGATCTGGCGGCGGACCGATGTCGGATCAGCCGGATGATTCCAAAATTGGAATACTTGCCCTACTTTGCGTCCATTCAGCCGCGAAGGACGCTCAAAACAGTCTATATTGACCGGCGCGTGTGAGGTGGTCTCAAGATCTTGAGCGCCTCTCCCTACCCTGCGGCAACGGACTGCCGGATATCGAAGCACGAAGAGGGAACACATTGATGAAAATGTCAATCAGGCTGGCCGCCGTAGCCGGCGCCATTGTCTTCGCAACGTTTGCGCAAACATCTTTGGCGCAGGAACCCGCGCTTGAGGAAATCGTGGTTACCGCCCGCAAGGTCGAGGAAAACCTGATGGAGGCCCCGTTGGCGATTTCCGCCATGTCGGCGGCAACGCTGGAAAAAATGAACCTCACGGAAATGGGCGAAATCGCGTCCTTTACTCCGGGTTTCCACTACGTCAAGCAGGTCGGCGGCGGATCCGGGCGCAATGACCGCTCCGCCAGCTCCCTGGTTTTTCGCGGCCTCTACCTGGGCACCCTGAACCGGGAGCAGCAGGCCGGCGGCCTGGTGTTTCTTGACGGTTCGCCCCTGCTGGGAGGTCAGGCTCCGGCCATGGTGGACATGGAACGGGTGGAGGTATTGAAGGGCCCGCAATCGGCCTACTTCGGCCGTTCGGTGTTGTCCGGCGCCATCAACTACGTATCGCGGAACCTTAACGACGAAGAGTTCCAGGGCCGGCTTACCGCGTCGGCCGCCAGCTTTGATTCCTCCCTGGTACAGGTCGCCCTGGAAGGACCGATCATGGATGGCCTGGCCGTGCGGGTCAGCGCCAGTCGCGATGAGAAGGGCGGCCAGTACAAGAATTTTGCCAATCCCGACGTTGAACTGGGCGGCGAACTGACGGAATCCTTCGTTGTGCAGGCACAGTTCCGGCCAAACGAAAGATTGTCCGCGAAGGCGTTCTTCCAGTACATGGAACACGATGACGGCCCCCCGGCGCAGGCTGCCTTGAAGGGCTCAACCGGCGATTTCAATTGCGATCTGGGCGGGCGGATGCATGGTTATTACTGCGGCGAATTGCCGGATACGGGTGATCTTCCCGCCAGTCATATTTCCGGCCACTACACACTGGACGAGCAGGCGAGGGCCGTCCTGGTGGACGCGGTGGATCAGGCCACCATTTTCGACCCCAGTTTCCGGCCCAAGCCGGGTCTGGGCCGCGAGGCCGAAAACGCATCGTTGCGCATCGACTACGACACCGAGTCGGGGTACGTGTTCAGCGCGCTGACCGCCTATCACACCGACAAGGACATGACGATCATCGATCTGAACTTCCGGGACCGGCGCAACGTGCCCAACCCGCTGTCCTTCGTCATTCCCGGCGCGCCGCCGTTCAATCGGTGGCAGCTTGCCGTCCAGAGCCGGTTCCGCGACTGGAGCCAGGAATTGCGCGTGAGCTCGCCGCAGGACCGGCGGCTGCGCTGGACTTTGGGCGGCAGTTACCTGGACTCCTACTCTCCGGGCGGATCGGTTTATGGCCTTTCGGTGTTCGGCTCGCTGTTTGCAGCCGGTATCACCAAGGCGGAAACGACCACACCGGCCATATTCGGCGGACTCCAGTACGACATCAACGAGAAGCTGACGCTGAGCGTCGACGCCCGCTACCAGCGGGACGAACTGCTGCGGCAACTGTTGATCAACTCGACGGGCAACCCGCCGGAGCCCCCGGGAGGCGAGCCACTGGAAGCCGAGTTCACGAGCTTCGCTCCGCGCGTATCGCTGGATTACCAGTACGCGGAGGGTTCGATGGTCTATGTCCTGTTCTCTCGCGGTTACCGCCCGGGCGGCTTCAACGCAATCCTCCAGGGCTCCCCGCAGGTAGTCCTCGACCAGTTTGCGCAATTCGGGGCCTCGGTTGCCTACGAGGAGGAACGGCTGGACAACTTCGAGGCAGGCCTGAAGTCGACCTGGCTGGGCGGCCGTCTGCAAACGCGCCTGGCCGTGTATTTCGATCCCTACCGCAATGGCCAGAATCAGATCACCATTCCGTTTACCAATCCGGACGGGACGCTCAACCTGGCGTCCGTGTTCGTCAACACGGGCGAAGCGGACCTGCAGGGCTTCGAGTTCGAGTTCGATGCCGCCCCGACCGAGAACCTGACGCTGTCCGGTTCACTGGGTCTGGCGGATTCCGAAGTGAAGAATTTCGTGTGCGGCGACGGCGTGAACGTGCGCGGCGACAACAACTGCGACGGAAGCCGGTTGCCGTCGGCTTCGAAGTGGACGTGGACACTGTCCGCCGATTACGAAGACGCGCTCACGGACAACTACAACTGGTTCGCCCGGGTCGATTACGCCCACCTGGGCAAGTATTTCGTCGATTACACCAATGAAGCCTGGGTGGCGCCGCAGGACATCTTCAACCTGAGGCTGGGCCTTCGTTCCGACGCCCTGACGGTGGAAGCGTTCGGCACCAACCTGTTCGAGGAAGACAGCCCGCCGAGCGCCGTGATCGGCAACGATCTGATCACCGTGGCGAGATCCAATGAAATCCGCTATTCGCTGGCAAGAAAGCGGACCTTCGGCGTGCGTGCGGTGTACAACTTCTGAGATTGCGATCGGACTGCTTTGACGCATTGCAGTAGAGGACGGTGCCAGGCCCACGCCTCGAAGCGGCCGGCCTGATCGTCAACTATCGTGACGAGGGCTGCGGTCCTGTACTTGTATTACTGACTCATTCGTTCCGCAGCACGGCAGCCAGAAAGTCAGCGATAGCCTCGGCTTTGGACGTGTCACCGCCGGGTACCGTAGCGATACGCCCATCGCGCAACAGACTCGCCGCCTTAGCGACAGCGGCTTGCAGGACCGGCAATTCGCTGTCGGGCTTCAGGAGCAGCACCGGCGCCTCGATCTGCGGCAGGCGCTCATAGGCCCGGTATTCGAAGGCCGCGATGTACGGGTCCGCGTAGGTGTCGAGCGCCTTCAGCACGTCGAGCGCTGCCCGGTGGAGGACCGCCGGGGGAGGCACGGGCCCACCGAGGCGGTGCTCCGGGTCGCGCATGAACCACGGAAAATGCAGCGCCTGGTCGCGAACGAAGTTGAACGCCCAGACGAAATGCCGTCCGAACTCATCCGGCTCGACGCGCGGCGCATAGTTCTCGATGATGGCGTTGCGCATGTCGTCGTCATACTCGATGATGCCGTCGAGCACGACCCGTCGAACGCGATCCGGGCAGGCCGCGGCGAACTCACAGGCGATCCGCGCACCGGTGTGTGAGCCGTACAGGTCCACGCGTTCGAGCGCAAGTTCGTCGATCATGCGGCACATGCTGTCGGCGAAGTAGGCGATGTCGGGGTGATCGATGCCGGGTGGCGCCGAGTCGCCATTACCGAGCGTGTCGGGTGCGATAAGCGTTGCGTTGCAGCCGGCCTTACGCAGTTCGACCATCAGGCCCTGCATGAACCACGACGATGCCGGAGAAGGGTGAAGCAGCAAAACGGCCGGCACGGCCGGATTTGCGCCCTCGGCCTGCCCCTCAAGGCGACGCAGATGCAACTGTCCCTCGCGCAGTGCGACAAACTGGCGTTCAATGTCGTTCACGTGGTCTCCGCTCCGGAGCGTCGTCATAATATGCCAGGGGCGTGCGGCAGGCGGGAAACAGTGACTGGATCAGAGGCAGCCTTACGGAAGGATCTCCGCAGCAAGGACGCGGAGCTCACTCGCCTGCTCCGCGAGCAGGGGCCTATGAATCTGGAACGCGCCTTCGAGGTCATGGACGAATTCGACCTCCAGGGCCTCGTGCTCGGGGAACCGGTGAACGTGTACCACGCGCTGGGGTACTGGCCCCAACTGGGCAAGACGCGCATGGGGCAACCGCCGACCACTTTTGCCCTGTTATCGCGGGACGCGCGCCAGAAACCGGGCCTCGTGGCCTCCCGTTTTATCTACTATTACACCTACGTGGACGGTGGTTTCGCGAGCGACGTTCAGGTCTACCTGTATCAGGAGGCCGACGACGACAGCGAAAGTGAAGCTCTGCTGCCGCCGGACATGCTGGGGGCCGAATTCCCGGACCGCAAACAGGCGCCGCTGTCGCCTGTCGAACGGCGGCGGCGCCAGGCGCTCGATGCGGCTACGGCAGCGCGCGGCACAAGCGCCGACGCCGGAGCGGCCCTCGTACGTGCGATGAAGGAGATGGGACTCTGGCAGGGCCGTATCGCCTGCGATCACGTCGTCACGGCTGCGGTCTGCGAGCGCCACGGCCATCCTGGCGAGATCGTGCCGGGCGATAACATCCTCAGGTGGATTCGACTGATCAAGTCTCCGCTGGAAGTCCGGTTGATGCGGCGCGCCGCGATCGCCAATGTCGGCGCCGTCAACGCGGTCGGCCAGGCTGTGCGCGCGGGGGCGAGCCATTCCGAACTGCGGCATTTGTTCGAGGTCGAGGCAGCCCGGCTCGGCAATCGCGCCCTCTTTCTGAACGTCGACCGGGTATCCTCCGAATTGTCGGACGGCGTGATCTCGGACGGACAGGCATTCTTCATCGACGGAGTCAGCCATTCTCACCACTACCACGGCGACTACGCGCGCACCGTGTTCGTCGGCGAGCCGGTACCCGCTGCGCGGAGGGCGGCGCAGGCCGTCTCGCATGCATGGCAGTCAATCCGTGAACGACTGCGTCCGGGAATGCGCTACAGCGACATTGCCGCCCTCGGGCAGGATGCGGTACGCAAGGGGGGTTTCAACGTCGCCGTCGGAATCGGCCCGCACAGCGTAGGGCTGATGCACACGGACGAGCCCGGCCGCGATGCCGGGGGCTTCTTCGGAAAGCTGGACCTGACATTGCGTGAAAACATGATCCTCAGCGTCGATTGCCCGGTCATGGACACGGGCGTCGGCGGTTCCGCGCACATCGAGGACCTGATGCTGATTACGGCAGAGGGAGCGGAGCCGCTGCATGACATCGGCGAACCGGTGATCACGGTATGAGCCTGTTCAAGCGAACAATCTCCGTTGTTGTCGTGGTCGCAGCCGTGTTGGTCGCGCTCGTGGGATCCATGCGGATCGGCTGGTGGGACACCGATTACGAGACCGTCAAGGCGCGCTGGGCGGCGCCTCCGTCAACATTTGTGAATATCGATGGCGTCAATGTCCATGTGCGAATCGAAGGCCGCGGGCCGGTCGTCCTGATGCTCCACGGCAGCATTCTGAATATGCACGAATGGAGCCCGATAGCGGACCGGCTGAAGGGCCGCTTTCGGGTCGTCCGGCTGGACTGGCCTCCCTACGGCTTCACGGAGCCCGACCCCAGGGGGATCCTGACGACGGCGCGGGCGGCCGACATCGTGGCCGGGCTGGTGGAGCACCTGGACCTGGAGCCCTTTACGATCCTCGCAACCTCGAATGGAGTCAACGTGGCGCTCGACTATTACGCGCGCTACCCCGGCCGCGTGCGGGCCATGGCGATGTCGGTCCTGCCGCTCGAGCGGCCGAGCCAGACCCGCAAGGTCGATTGGCGCATCCGGGCCCTGGGCTGGTTTCACAACCGGTTCCTGCCGGATTACCGCTCGAAGTACTGGTGGCGCCTGGTCCTGGAGGACACCACGCCGCCGGGTTTCGCGCCTCCCGACGAGATGATCGACATGATCTACGACGCCAACAATCTGCCGGGCGCCGCGCAGCGCCAGAGAGAATACATCGCATCCAATGTCGAATTGTTCCGCACCATGGATGTCGGGGCGCTCGCGGAGAACGTAACGGTACCGGTGCTCTTGCAATGGTGTGAACAGGATACCGTTATATATCAGTCCCTTGAGGCTACTATCGAAAGATTCAGTCAAGCGCCGCTGACGGTCATCAGCTATCCTCAGTTCGGGCACTTTCCCATGTGGGAGGATCCGGATCTGTTTACCGCCGATCTTGAGAAGTTTCTCGATTCACTGGAATAATGCCGTGCCGAAAATTATCGACGCCGATACCCACCTGATCGAGACCGCCGCGATCTGGGAGCACATGACCGAGAAGGAGCGGGTTCATCGCCCGCAGGCGATCGAACTGGACGAGGGGATCATGGTGCCCCCAATACAGGCGCCCATGACCTCGGTGTGGGCCATCGACGGGCAGTTGTACGCCCGCACCAACCTGGAGATGATCGAGGAATTCTCCGGCGGAGAGGTCAAGCCCGGGGCCCTCGGCATGACCGATCCCGATGAGCGTCTCAAGGCCATGGACCTGCAGGGCGTCGACATGCACGTCATCTTCCCGAGCCTGTTCCTGGCGCTCGCGCCCGAATCTCCCGCCGTGGAACTGGCGCTCTCGCGGGCCTATAACCGCTTTCTCGCCGATCGCTGCAGCGGCGGCAACGGGCGGCTGCGCTGGGTGATGCAGCCTTCGCTGAAGAACATGGACGAGACGCTCAAGGAGATCGCCTGGTGCAAGGACCGCGGTGCGGTCGGCATACATCTGCGCGGACTCGAAGGCAACCGGCCCGTGGACCACCCAAATTTTTATCCCCTCTATCGCGTTGCCGAAGATCTCGACCTTCCGATCTGCGTTCACATCGGCAATGCCAGCCCCGCGTTCCGGCAGATCCGGCGCAACACCGAGGACCGCCCTTCCCGGTTTCACATGTCCGTGCCGACGCTCATGTCGTTCACCGCAATCGCGACGAGTGAGATATCGACCGTGTTTCCCAAACTCAGGTTCGGTTTCTTCGAGATCGGTTCGTCATGGCTGACCTACCTCGTGGTGCAGGCGCACAAGGTCCGCGACCATCGCGACCGAAAGGAATTCACGCAGTCGGTGATGCGGGAGCGCAACCTCTATGTCACCTGCGAGGAACACGAAGAACTGCCGTTGATCCTTCAGTACGCCGGAGACGCCAATCTCGTCCTTGGAAGCGATTACGGCCATCCGGGAGACGTCGACGAATCGATTTTCGTGCAGAGAAAATTCCTCGGCCGGAGGGATGTCACCGACGAACAGAAGAGACGGATACTGAGCGACAACGCACAGGCATTGTTCGGTCTCTCATAGGGTATGGGCGAAGAGGCAGTCGCCTTAGGGCGTATTGGGATTCGGCCGGTAATTCCAAAAATGGAATTTTTGGCAAACATTGATCCCAAATCCAGCGTCATTTCGTGGAAATCGTGCAATACTGGAGAACGCGGGATGGGAGATTCGAAGGAGGCCGCCATGTCCAGGACACTGAATCGCATTGGGCTATTCGCGCTTTGCACAGTCGTAACCGCGAGCTTGCTCTTGCCCGAAACCAGGGTCTACGCCCAGGTGGGGCTGGAAGAGATCGTGGTCACCGCGCGAAAGCGCGAGGAGGCGCTGGTGGACATCCCGTTTGCCGTATCCGCGTTTTCTGAGGAGGACCTGGACATATCCAACCTCAAGAACTTTGTGGACATGTCGCTGTTCACTCCGGGACTGACCTATCAGAACGCCTCCGCCAACCGCGCGGACCGTGGCGTGCCGAACATCATCATCCGCGGGCTGAACATCCTCGGTGTCTCGAGTTCGTCGGCGCCGGCGCTGTTTTTCGTGGACGGTGCGCCCGTGTTCGGCGGAGAGGTCGGCAGCTTTGTGGATGTCGTTCGCGTGGAAGTCCTCAGGGGGCCCCAGACGGCCTACTTCGGACGCAACACGCTGTCCGGCGCCGTGAACATGGTCACCAAGGATCCCGGTGAGGAGTTCGGCGGCTCGGTGGGCCTGGACCTCGACAGGTTCGGCACCGCGGACCTGTCGCTGTCAGTGGAAGGACCGATTGTCGCCGACCGTTTGAGTGTTCGCCTCACCGCCAGGAACAACAAGAAGGGAGGACATTTCAAGAACAACCGTACCGGCGAGCGCGAAATCGGCGACGAGGAAACCCGGTCGCTGGTCGCAACGTTCCTGGCTACGCCCACCGAAACGCTGAAGCTCAAGCTCAGGCTCGAGGACATCGAGATCGACGATGGGCCCCAGCCCTCGTTCCGCTTCCCGAGCAGTTTCGCGAACTGCGATTCCAACGGCAACGGAAGCGCCACTTATCGCTGCGGGACACCGCCCGATGTGAGCGTTGCAGAGTCGATGGTGGGCCACAATGATGCGTTTTCACCCGGCTACTCAAGCAACTACAACTACGTTCGGGATGTGATCGAGGCCTACTCGCTTTATTCCGATTCCTCGTCGAGGCAGATCGATGACGAGGGCGTGTTCATCGAAAAGATGGGGCTGGCCAAGCGCGTTCAGGGCGGGACTTTCTCAGCTACAGCGGATTTGCCCGGCGGTATGATCCTTGACTGGATCAGCGGCTTCAATGAGACGAAAACGATGATGGTCAGCGACGAGAATACGCTTCCCAGACTACCCACTTCCGCACTCGCTGATACGTTTATGGTGGAACGTTACGCCGAGAATTCCTCGCATGAGGCACGGCTGTCTTCCGGGGGCGAGGGTTCATTCCGCTGGACGGCAGGCGCCAACATCGTCACGAGCGAAGGCGTGCCCTCCTGCGTGGCGGGCGTGTTTTTTGCGCCCCGCGGGTTTACCTGCCGTCCCATTCAGGAAGTATCGACGCGGGGCATCTTCGGAGGCGTCTATTACGATTTCACCGAAAAACTCACGGTAAGCGGCGAGGTTCGCTATCAGAACGACGAGGTCAGCGTGCCGTCCGGAGACCTTGAGACGGAATTCAACGACGTGGGAGGCCGGGTCACGATCCAGTACCAGACCGACAACGATCTCATGCTGTTCGCCAACTACGCGCGCGGATTCCGGCCCGGCACTTTCAACTCCATCATCGTCACCCTCTCCGCCGCCGAAGCCGCGAGCCTTGAGCGGAACTCCGGGGCACAACTTGCAGTCGAACCGGAAACGCTCGATCAGTATGAGTTGGGCGTGAAGGGCACGCTGCTGGAAGGACGGCTGCAGGCCTCGCTGGTCGGCTATTGGGGGGAGCTCACGGACCAGCAGGTGCAGCAGATAGGCTATTTTATTGACGACGAGGATGGACTTGAGAACCCTGTCGGCATTACCACCAATGTCGGCCAGCTCGACATCAACGGGATGGAACTGGAGGCGCGCTTCCAGCTTACGGAGCATTGGCTGCTTACCGGCGCCTTTGCCCGCAACAGCACCGAGTTCGTGGAAGGCATCTGCAACCTCTGTGTAAGCAATGGTGCCCTGGCAAGCAACACGGACCACTTGGGCAACCAGGCGCACTGGACGCCGGAATTTACCGGTTCAGCCACGGCCACATACACGCGGCCGGTGTTCGGGGGGCGAATGGACGGGTTTGTGCGCGGCGAGTATTTGTACGAGTCCACCAAGTACGCTACCCAGGCGAACGTATTGGAAACCGGCGATCGGAACCTCGTGCACCTGCGCTTGGGCGTGGAGGCGGAAAGCTACCGCGTGGAGGCCTATGTCACAAACCTGTTCGATGACGACACTTACTACTACGTGTCCATCAACACCGACCTGGACAATTTCCAGCGTGCCTTCGTGTCTGGACTTCCGTTCAAGCGCGCATTCGGCGTTCGCGGTACCTTCCGGTTCTGACGAATAACCGGGGGCTTTCCGCCTGTGCGGGCCCTTTGGATAGTCGTGGCGTGCGCAGCAGCCGTTGCGCTCCTGGTTAGCGCGCAGTTCTTCGCCGCGCGGCGCAGTGCGCCGCCGATCGGCTTTGCCGAAGTACAGACCCGGTACGGCGAGGGTTCCCGGCAGGTCGAGGTTGCCGGCGTGGACGTCAATTATCGTGACGAAGGCAGCGGCCCGGTGCTCGTGCTGCTGCACGGCTCATTCGGCAGCCTGCGGATGTTCGACGATATGGTGCGGGAGCTCGGCGACGGCTACCGGACCATTCGTTATGACCAACCGCCCTCGGGATTGTCGGGCCCCGTCCCGCCGGAATTTTTTCTCACTTCCGAAGCCTTCCTGAGCGAGTTCCTCGACCGCTTGGGTGTCGGCCCGGTTGCCTTGCTCGGGACGTCCAGCGGGGGGATCATTGCCTATCGGTTCGCGGCGACCTATCCGGAGCGTGTTCGCGCCGTCATTCTGTCGAACATTCCGCCGTCGGCGCCGGTCGATAACGAGGGAGCACGGGCGCGTCTGCCGCTGAAGCTGCGTTGGTCCATGGGCGCGTGCGTCCGCTACGCAAGACCGTTTTCCCGAACCTGCTGGCGTGATTTTCTGAGCGCGTATTTCGAACGGCGGGAGCGTGTAACCGATGCGCTGGTCACCGAGTACTACGACCTGAATCGCCGCCCGGGTGCTTCCGAGTTCACCAGCATGACGGCGATCATGCGCGACGACAGCGAGGTACGGCGTTTTCTCGGCGCCGTGAAGGCGCCCACGCAACTCATCTGGGGAATGCTGGATCCGGTGTTGCCGCCGGATACTCTCGAACTGCTTGCCGGCCGGCTCGCTTCCACGACTGTGCGGGTGGACAAGCTCGATGACGTCAATCACTACCCTCCCCTGGAGGCGCCCGAGGAAGTTGCCGCGCTGGCCAGACAGTTCCTCGACGCCGTCATTTCAGCAGACGAGAGCGCGTTCGGCCCGGGCGGGGTTACGGTCCCGCCTTCGCCCAACCCAGCTTTTTCAGATAGGTCTCGCGCAAGCCATTAACGAAGTCCACCAGCTCAACCTGCCGCCGGCGCATTTCCGGAACGAGCGCGCCCACTGCAAGGCAACCCGGCCTGGGCGGAGAAACCGTCACGGGGATTGGCCACGCAGCCATCGCCCATCCATCGCCACGGATGTTGTAGCCGACCAGGTAACCCCGTTTCGCCACCCGCCTGACCGCGCTTCGGACCTGGGCGAGGTGGGTAAAACCCCGCCCGAGTGGAGCGCCGTGACGGCGGGCCATCGCGATGAGTTTTCGTATCGCGTCGTCGCTGTATTGCGGCGCGATCGCGAGCCCTGGTGTCGAAAAGGGTTCCGCGAGCTCTCCCGGCAGCCGGGACGTAATTCCGCGCGTCGTCCCCACCAGCAATGCGGAGATCCGCACACGCGCACCGCTGGGCACCCAGACGCTTACCGTGTAACCGGTCCGGTCGCGGATTTCGCCCATCAGGTCCCGCAGTGGCTGGGAATATCCGCCGACCTCGGCCAGGCGCACGCCCAGTTCGCTGAGCCGTGGCGCAACCGAATAGCGGGCCGTATCCGCATCGCAATTGATGAATTCAAGCGCAGTCAGTTTTTGCAATAGCCGATGCATGCTGGATGCCGGTACGTCCAGCTCGGTCGCCAGCTCCAGATTCGACATCGGGCGGGGTGAAACGCTCAACTGGTCAAGAATGGCAATCACCCGTGCCACTGACTTGGAACGATCGTCCATTTCAGCTCGAATACGCCGCTACTCCGGCCGACAGTGTAGCAGCCGAAGCGGCCAGGGTTCCAATATTGGATTCCGAAAACGGATTTGTTCAAGCGCCGCACGCGCTATACGATCTCCGGAAACACCTGATTTTCCGCGCCGCCAGGAAAGAGGAAACGCTCATGCAGATCATTGATGCCGATACCCATGTCGTGGAGCCGAGCTCCGTCTGGGACCTCCTGTCGTCCGGCGATGAGGAATTCCGCCCTTCGATTCTGCGCAAGCGGTCGGGTGCGACCATCAGCGCCCATTTTGCAGGGGGTTTTACGCGGGAATTCTGGGTGATCGACAACCACTTGTACGGAAAGCACGATGCCGAGTTCATCGCCGAGCACTCCAACGGCGAATTCAAGGCAAGCTCCATCACGCTCGAGGATGTCCCTGCCCGACTCGGGGACATGGACCGTCAGCAGGTGGACAGGCAGGTGGTTTTTTCCAGCCTTTTTCTCAACATACGCTGCACCCGTCCGCGCGCCGAATTGGCGCTCACGCGAGCATACAACCGGTGGATGGCCGACCGCTGCAGCGAATCAGGCGGCCGCCTGCGATGGGTTTTCGTGCCCTCGCTCAAGAATCCCGGACAAACGGTGGAGGACATGCGCGCCTTCAGGGACCAGGGGGCCGTCGGCGTCCTGTTCCGGGGACTGGAAGGCGACAAGTTCCTGGACCATTCGGATTTCGATCCGGTCTATTCGGCTGCGGCCGACCTGGACATGCCCATCTGCGTCCATATCGGTCACGGCAGCCCGGCCTTCGAGTCCATTCAGGGCCGCGACGGCGCGGGATTCAATCGGTTCATTTCCGATAGCCCCAACTACCTCGCCTTCTCGGTGCTTCTGAACAGCAAGCTTCCCGCCAAGTTCCCGGACCTCCGCTTCGGCTTTTTCGAATCGGGATGCACCTGGGTGGCCGCCGCGGTACAAACCGCGCTGCACGTGCGCCTGAGCCCGGAGGAGCTGATGGAATTCGTCCGGGAAAAACTCGAGCAGCACAATTTCTATATCACCTGCGAGGTTCACGAGGACCTGCCGCACATCATGCGTTACCTCGGAGAGGATCGCCTGATGGCCTCGAGCGACTACGGCCACCCCGGCGATATCGGGGACACGATCATGTACCGGCAGGCGCTGGCCGAGAGGGGCGATCTGGACGCTTCAACTCAGGAAAAACTGGTTTCCGCCAACGCCCGGGCTCTATTTCGTTGTTGACTTCAGGCGGCCGCGGATTGCGCACGCAACTCCTTGAGTCTCGCCTCATCCAGCCGGTACAGCGTCAGCAACGCGGCGCCCAGGCCGACGCACACGGCCGGTGCGACACCCATCAGCAGGCGAATCATCATTACCGCGGATTCGGGCTGATCGCCTCTGGCGACCTCGCCGGATTCCAGTCCGGCCAGGGAAAATGCAAACCCGGCGATCAGCGGGGCGACGATGAAAGCCGTGGTCTGCATGAGTTCGAAAGCGCCCACAAACGCTCCCTCGCGCTGCTCACCGCTCCTGATGCGGTCCAGTTCGATGGTATCCGCCAGCATCGCCATGGCGAGCAGCACTGAGCCGCTGCCCAGCGCGCCGAGCACAAAAGCACGGCCCACGAAGACAACCTGGTTTTCGTCCGGCCCGCCAAGCATCCAGGTCAGGTGCACGAATGCACTGGTCGTCAACAGGGCGAGAAGCAAGGTCCGCCGTTCGACATTCCTGAGCAGCCGTCTCCACAGCGGAACGGAACAAATCCCCATGATGTTGGCGGTCAGACTGAAGACCGCGACTGCCGTTTCGTCCCGGTGCATGACATAGGTGATGTAAAAGAGCATCGACGCCCCTGAAAAGGCCGTCCCGAGTTGCCCCATGATCTTGGTGCCGAGCATGATCAGGAACGGCTTGTTGCGCAGCGTGCCCAGCAGCGAGGAAAACAACGGCGGCTTTCTGACCGGCCCGGTAGCCGTTGCGGCCCGGCCTGTGAACGCGACAACCCAGAGCATGGTCACGGCTACGACGGCGGCCGCGGCCAGCGACATTCCGCCGTAGGCCGCCTTGTCGCTGCCCAGCCTTGCGACCAGCCATGCGGCCCCGGAAACCGTCATGAGGCCGGAACCGTAAACGAAGAAGGTCCGCCAGGCCATCAGCGAGGCGCGTTCCTGGTAGTTGTCGGTCATCTCCGCGCCCTGCGCCATGTACGGGATCGCAAACAGCGAGTAACCGGTGGTATAGGCAAACAGGGCCAGCAGCACGCATGCGTACAGGAGCAGGCCCGGTTCGAAATCGGGCGGATGAAACACGGCAATGCATGCAGCCGACGCCAGGATCGCCCCCGCGAGCATCCAGGGTCTGCGCCGGCCCCACCGCGTGTCGGATCGATCGCTCAAATTGCCGATCAGCGGGTCGATCACGGCGTCGTAGATCCGTGTGATCGCAAACAATATGCCGGCGATCGCAGCCGATATCCCCACGTGGCGAACGAGGAAGTAAACCACGAACATGTTGATGAGATAGAGCATCGAGGTGCCGCCAAGACCCCCGGCGCCCCAGCTCGCCTTGAGAAGCAGGGGCAAGCGCTCTGAGTCGCGCTGGTCAGTCATTCAGAAACGCGATGTTGACCCTTGGAGCGAAGGCGTCCTGCCTTCGCGGAGGGCGGGACGCCGCAAGGGTCATGCCCTCCCTGTCAGGTCCCCAGCCCGGCTTACGAGGTGGCGACCTGGTAGCGCCTTAGCCGCAGGAACGGTATCAGTAGCGCTCCGGTAAGCAGCACGATCATTCCCAGGAGAGACGGGACCAGGCGCATCAACACCGTGCCGAACGGCTCCTCCTGGTACTCGAACGCCGGGAACCGGTCGTAGTCGGCGGGCTTGAGGGGATCGCGCTGGAGGAACTTGACGCTGAAGTACTCGCCCCAGCGCGCGTGGAAGTCGTAGGCCTGGTTGAGGAAGTGCTCGTAACGGTCCGCGCTGGTGCCGGAGACCTCGTTCAGCGCCAACTGCATCATGATCGCGGGCGAAATGAACTGGAACCGCTGAACCAGGCTTTCCTGGCGGTTCAGCTGGCCCTGGAACTCGTCGTACAGCGGCCGCACCGCCTTCTCGATCGCGTTGCGGTTGGCCATCGCCACGGTAAGGAAGTCCGTTGCGCGCTCGTCGCCTTCCGGAATGAACTCCAGGTGGTCGTAGTAATACTCGTCCAGCCGGGCCATGTAGGTTTTCTCGGCAGCGGTCTGCGCGTCGCGGGCGGCCACGGTCAGTTCCATTCGTGAAGGGGCGGGATAGATCGTCGTCGCGAGCAGGCTCACGAGCGTGGGCAGAACCACAACCAGCGCCAGCCAGGTGCCCGCCAGGGCAATGCCGTTGGCGGCCGAGTTTTTGCCGTACACGTTGACCATGACCGCCATCGCGAACCAGAACATCGAATACAGCAGCGTGGCCGTAATCCACAGACCGAATCGCGACCAGGTATCGGCCGAATCAAGGTTGGTGCCGACAGCGAACAGCGCAACAAGCCCCAGCCCCAAGATGCTCGCGACCAGAACGCCCGCCCGGGCGATGATCTTCGAGGCCAGCAGCTCCTTCAACGATATCGGGTGCGCCAGGATCATCGCCAGCGTGCCCCTTTCCTTTTCGCTGGAGAGCAGGTCGTAACTGATCGCCAGGATGAAGATCGGCAGCAGAAAGATCAGGACGAACGCGATGTCGAACGATCCCGTCATCAGGTTCAGCGGGTTCTCGAGTTCGAGGTTGTTCGTGGTGGTGTGCGTGGGGTTCATCGAAACCGGCACGTAATTGAGCTGAATGTCGCTCTGCCCCACTGCGAACGACGCCAGTCCCGTGGGAGGCAATGTGAGGTACTTGGCGGTCTGTGCACCGACCACACCGGCATTGGTGCCCTGCGGGGGACCCGCGCCCGGCGCGTGCCGCGCCCCGGCGAACTCGTATTTCCCTCCTTGCGCGGCCAACCGCGCTTCGTACGCTTCGGTATCGGCCCGCATTTTTGCGCGCTGGACGTCCTCGAACGCGGTGGCCGCCATTGCGCCTTCAACCTGGCGGTCGATGGAACGCTGACCCGAAAAGGCGGCAAACGCCAACGCTCCCGCCACCAGGAACAGCAGCGCTCGAAATGCCCCGGAGCGAAAGAGTTCCCGCGTCTCGTGCGAAATGATTATCCGTTTCATCAGCCTTCCTCCACCCTGAGGCGCCGTACCGCCCACAGCGCCAGTCCCAACGCTGCCAGCAGCCACAGCGCGAGAGCGATGAGATTGCCGCCGTGCTCATCCAGCGTTGCTCCCAATCCCTGCGATCTGAATTCGAACGGCGGCACGATTCCGAAAACCTCCTGATCCGAAACCAGCACGCCGCCGCCGGTATTCATGCTGGCGGCCGCCTCGCCGAGGTAGGCGTTGATCCGGGTCACCATGTCGCGCCGGTAAGTCTCGGCGGCGTCGGCAAAGTCGATGTGCCGGATGAGATCGGTTCCCGCCAAAGCCATCGAAAGCGAACGCAGGGGCAGCGTAGGCGCAACCACGCCCAGGCGGTCCTGCAGACGGCGCTGATTGATGTAGGAATCGCGCAGCCGGCCGTAATGCTCCTCGAACACGGGGAAGTCGTATTCCTCGAATTTCTGCAGCCTGAGGGCGCCGACATAGACCGGAAGTTCGGCGACCGTCTCCGCTCCGTACTCGGCGAAGATCGCCTGGGCTTCCTGTTCGAAGCGCACGAACGGCGGCACTCCGTCGATGCCGCGCATCTGGTGAGCGCGCATATCGGCCATCCACTGGCCGAAGGCCGGTGTCGGGTGCACGATCCTGGAGATTTCGCCGGCGGCTTTCGGCGCCAGGAATCCGACGAACGCCCAGAAACCGACCAGGACCATGAGCGCGGTGCGGGCATTCTTCGCCCAGGCGGACACCGCAAGCGTCAGGAACAGGAAGATCGCCGCGTAAAGAAGATAGGACGCCGCCATGATCGCCACCCGCAGGCCGAGCGACTCGTCCTCCGCGTGCAGTTCGGTAAGCGACAGCGCCAGGCCCCCGATAAGCACGCAGGCGCCGACGACCAGCAATACCGCCGTTCCGATTCCCAGCGCCTTGCCCCAGAGCAACTGGCGATTGCTTACGCCCATGCTCAGCACCTGGCGCAGAGTCCCGCTCTCGCGCTCGCCGGAAAACGCCGTGAATCCGAGGAAGATGATCAAAAGCGGCATCAGCAGCTGCAGGATCATGGCGCCGCTCAGGTCGCCGAAGCGCCCGATGGAACTCTGGTCGGTCGCGGGCCGGCCGATGGCGAAGTTCTGCTTGTGCGCCTCCATGAACAGCGCCGTGCCCGCGTAGTTGTTGATGCCGTTGTCGAAGAAGGCGAGCGGGCCAGCCGGCTTGAACGCGTAGTTGCCGTAGTGCGCCCCCGAATGCGGGTTCTTGTCGCCCTGGTTCAGCCACTGGTAGTTGGTCTGGTCCTGGGCCAGACGCTGCGTATCCATGTACGTGCCGTATTTCTGGTAGCCGGCGGCCATTGCCGTCAGCAGCAGCAGCGCCATGATGCCGGCGGTCCATTTGAACCGCCCGTCGCGCACGATTTCGGAGAATTCCTTGCGTGCAATGGAAGCGATCATAAGCTTTACCTCTTGTTCAGGCGGAACCGGCGCCCTCCTGCGCGTAGTGTCCGCCGGCGTGCATGTGCTGGAGATAGATTTTCTCCACGTCGGCATGGGATACCTCGCCGGTGCTGAGCTCATCGACCAGGCGTCCTTCCTTCATGATGCCGATGCGCGTGCCGGTTTCCTTGGCCCGGAATAGATCGTGGGTGGCCATCAGGATCGCGGCGCCGTCCGATTTGAGTTTCAGCAGTAACTCCGAGAATTCGTTGCTGGCCTTGGGATCCAGACCGGCCGTCGGTTCGTCCAGCAATAGCGCCCTGGCTTGCTTGGCCAGCGCGATGGCCACGCCGACCTTCTGGCGCATTCCCTTCGAGTAGGTTCTGACCCGCCGCTCCACGGCCTCCTCCTGCAGTCCCACGCGCCGCAGAAAGCCGCGGTATTCGTCCTGCGAGTAGTCGTGGCCGCCCAGCTGGGAAAAATAGCGAAGATTTTCCAGCGCCGACAGGTTGCCGTAGAGCATGACCTGCTCGGGAATGTAGGCCAGCAGCTTCTTGGTCTCCAGCGGCTGTTCGGTCACGTCCAGACCGCAGACTGTCGCGGTGCCTTCATCCGGCTGAATGAAGTTCAGGAACAGGCTGATGGTGGTCGTCTTGCCGGCGCCGTTGGCGCCCAGCAGGCAGTAGATGTCGCCACCCTCCACGGTCATGTCCAGCCCCTTCAGGGCCTCGGTGTCACCGTAGCTCTTCGTAAGCTTCGTCGCCTGCAGCAAAGCGCACCCTCCTCCACGCTTGCCCGATTATAGAATGGGCGCCGACCGAGGATCAGCGTGATCAGCGATCAGTCGTCTCAAGGCGTTGCTGCCTTTGATAATCATAGAGGGACGGGACCGATTCGAGCGGTACGTTGAGCATCTCGACATACGGCGTGGGCCTGTAATCCAGCTTGAATTCCCGATTTCCGTGCAGTCCGACGATTCGGGCCATCGGTCCTTCATCCAGGCCCTGCACCGTAACGACTTCATCCGCGTATGCGCCACCCGTTACCAGCACGCGCAGATTCCAGGTGGTATTGAATCCGCCATGGCCGGGCTGCCAGTAGCCGGCGCCGCTGCCGTCAAACACCGGAACGACCGGTCCATCGTTGCTTCGGACCGCCCGCATGTGCAGGGTTACGTTGTCGAACAGGTTCTGATGATTCGCGCCGGCATGCTGGTCCAGCGTCGGGCTTACGAAAACCTCGGCGTTCTTGAAGACGCACTTCGTTGACTGGGTGTTGAAGGACAACGAATGCAGAACCGGATTCATGATCGTAATATTTTCCGCCAGCACGTTATGCACGTTGCCCATGTGTACGGCGTAGTGAGCACGCCGGGCGCCATCGGAAATCACGTCCCTGAAAGTCAGGTTGGCGCTGCTGTAGCTCAGGATGCCGCTGTCGGCGTTGGTGATGCGAATGTTCCTCGCCCAGGAATCGAACGAACTTGTGAAGTAGATTCCGTTGTAGCCGCGCTCCAGGTGATGGCCGAAGAACGGTGAATCGGGGAACTCGATTCTGAGGTCTTCGACTCCGACGTGCTGCAGGCCGTCCCAGGCGGCAATCTGTGCGGGGATCGTGTCGTTCGCATCATGCAACAGCGGGTCGGCCAGCTGCACCTTGCGTCCTTCGACCCGCAGCACCCGGGATGTCTGGCGAACAAGGGGCCGCTTGGGAAACGACCAGTGATGTGATCCCGCGCTTTCATATTCCGTTTCGTAGAGCGATTTGATGATTCCGGCGTCGGGTCCGGTGCGGTTGATCCACTGCAACTGAATGATGTCGCCTGCGTGGATATCGGCCGTCGGGGAAAGCACGATAGTCCGGGCGCCTCTTGCGCCGGACTCAACGTCCGCCAGTTTTTCGATCTCCGGGTCGTACTCGACCAGGTAAGGCGCTTCGCGCACGCCCGGCTTCTGTATCCAGATGAAACCACCGCTCCATGAATACTCGGAAAAATAGTCGTCGAGATTCCTTTCCGGGTCCACCTCGCGTTTGTCGAGCTTCACCAGGTACTGCCTGAGCTCGTCCAGTGACGTACTTCGGTCGACCTGTTTCAGGGGCCGGGGAAAGTGAAGAACGGTGCCGCCCGGGCCGGAGCCCGCGCCCTGCAGGACAAAATCCGAGCGTTCGATTCGCAGTACTTCCGAGACGATATATCTTCCGGCCGAAAACCGTACGATCACGGGACCGGCTACGTCATGTGCATGCGCTATCGCAGCCAGTATGGCCTTAGTGTCGTCGGTTTCGTCGTGGGCGGATGCGCCGAAATCGTCAACCCTCACCACGGTTCCGGATGCGTCCGGGATGGCGGCCAGGCCGTTCCCGTAGCCCGCAAAGGAAAAATCCGGCAAGTAATTGTCCTGCCTAATTGTCTCATTGGACAATAACGCAGGAAACTCGCCCTTCGATTGCCCCGAAACCTGGACCGGAGCACAGAGAAACAGGACTGTCATGCCAAGTGTAGCGAATAAGGGCCTATTTATCATGTAGTTGTTACCATGGAACGGGCGGCGGGCCTTGTTGATGGCCTTTCCGGAACAAATACTAGCAAGACGAAATCGGCGCGGCAAACCTCAATCGCCAGCCGCGGATTTGCGCTGAATGCGGCGACTATTGACACCGGTGTAATAATGAGTACCTTAATAACGTCGAATCAGATTATCCACTATGGGGTGAGAACACTCACCGGGGAGCAATTCAATGAAATATCAACCCAGTATTGCTGCGCTCACGCTGGGCGCGATGACGCTGGTCTTTTCAACTGCGGCCGTCGCGCAGGACGACGAGCCTTTGGAAGAGATTGTCGTTACCGGCATCCGCGGATCCCTGGCTGCCGCCGTGGACCAGAAACGGGACTCGGACCAACTGGTTGAAGTCATTATCGCGGAGGATATCGGCAAGCTGCCCGATCAAAATCTGGCGGAAGTTCTCGAGAATATTACCGGTATCCAGATTACCCGCACGGCGGGCGTCGGCACCGGCGTTCAGATCCGCGGCACCAATTCAAACCGGGTCGAATTCAATGGAGTTTCCACCGTGAATTCCGGCTCCGGCCGCAGCGGCATCAACTTCGAAGATGTCAATCCGGCGATTATTTCAGCGGTCGAAGTAACCAAGTCGCCAGACGCCAGGACCATCGAGGGTTCCGTTGGCGGCACGATCAACCTCAAGACGATACGCCCGCTTGATCTGCCGGCGACGTTGGGCGCGGTCAGGGTTCAGTACGAAGACAGCAGCCTGAGCTCCGAAAGCATGACGCCAAGATTCTCGGGCGCATTCGGCGACAATTGGTCAACGGGCGCGGGCGAAGTCGGTTTTGTGATCAGCGGCAGCGTTACCGAGCAGGAATCGGTGTCATTTCGTCCCCGCACCGACCGCGACAATCGCGTTTCGCCGGCGGCCGCCGTCGATCCCTCTGAATTTCTCGGCATCCAGTTCCTGGTTCAGGAGCAGGAAAACTACGACTACGAGACGGTCAATCTGGCGTCGACCTTCGAGTGGGCGCCCAGCGACAGCCTGAAGTTTCATGCCGACGTCGTGATCAATGAGCAGGAGCGAAGCCAGGACAGTTACAGGCTTCAGGCTTCCGGCGTCAGCACGCTGAGAAACCTCAGTGTCCCCACGGCCTATGAAACGGTTGATTTCGGCGTTGGTCCCGGCAGGTTCCCCGCAGCGCTTCAGGGCACGCTGGAGCCGGACCTGGCCAACGATGACGACGATCCCAACCTGCGTTTCTCGAGCGATACCGGCTCTCGCGTCACCGACAGCCAGATCATTGCGATCGGTGGTGAATGGAATGGCGAGAAATGGTCCGTGAGCGCAGAGTACGCAATGACGACCTCGGACACGTCCAACCCCAACCTGAGCACCACCCTGAACTTCATTAATCCGAACTGCCCTCTCGACGGGAGCAGCAACGACAACTGCGTGCCGTTCATCTATGACTTGTCCGGCGGCACCTTGTCGTGGGGCGTCAATTTCGATTCCCCCTTTGCACCGGCGCCGTCCGATCTGCTGGATCCGGCCAATGTCGTTCTGGACCAGGTCATTATTGGCCGCAATACAACCGAGAATGAAGAAGATGCACTGCGCATGGACTTCTCCTGGGACGCGGACTGGAACGGCATCACCACACTCGACTTTGGTTTCCGCTACGGCGAGTCCTCAAGTCGATTCAACCGTATTCAGGACCGGATCGGCGGCTTCAGCCGGATGGTGGACAGCCCGAACGGTGTCCTGTTCGCGGAATTGCTGGTGCCGGGCCCCAGCAACTTTGACAAGGGCGACGGCAGGACGCTGTTCATTCGCGATTTCCTGCTCGTGGACCCGGATCGCGCCTTTTCCGACCCGGACGGTACGCTGGCCATTCTGGAGGCGGCGGTCGTAGCGCACGATCCGGTCAGCCCGGATACCGCCAGACTTGCATCCGATCGGAATCAGTTCTATGACGTCGGCGAAGAGACCACGGCTCTGTATGCGCAAGCGAACTTCCAGGCCGGCATTTTCCGCGGAAACGTAGGCGTGCGCTATGTCGAGACCGAAGTCGATTCGGTGGCGTATGGCTTTGAGGATGCCGCGGGCAACAGATCGCTGGAATCGACCAAGGGCACGTATGACTTCCTGCTGCCGCGACTGAACGTAGCGGCCGAGGTAAGCGAAGACGTGATCGTTCGATTCGGCTATGGCTCGGACATCCGGCGTCCGGGTTTCAACAGGATCAGTACTGCATTTGCGGCCGATAACCAGGAGAACTCCGCCATCGATCAGGGCAATCCCAACCTCAAGCCAGAGGAAGTCGATTCGCTGGATCTGGCGGTCGAGTGGTACTTTGCCGAGTCGGCGCTGGTCAGCCTCGGTTACTTCACGAAGGACCGCACGGACATCATCGGGCAGGTCTTCGAAGGCGCATTACTGGTTAACGATCCAACTTCCACCAGTGGTCTTGCGCGTGAAACCGACCCAAGTTGCCCGGGCGGAGGCATCTGGAACCCGACGGTCATACCCAACGTGCTGGGCGACCCCAACAGGCTGGGATTGTGTGTCGACTACCAGACCTGGACCAACGATCCGTCAACGACCACCCAGTCCGGCTTCGAGTTCGCCTTCCAGTACGACCTTTCAGGCTTCGAGGATCGTCTGGGTTGGGCATCCGGTTTCGGTGTCATTTTCAACTACACCAACCAGGACTTCAGCGGTGGCTCAATCGTGGACTGCACGTCGGGACGCGGTGCGCAAGTTCTCGGTTCCGGCGTCTGCATTCCCCGGGGACTGCTCGATTTCTCCGAAGACGCGTACAACATCACGCTCTACTACGAGAAGTACGGTCTGTCCGCAAGAGCGCGCTACACCTGGCGTGAATCCTTCCGCACGCAGGACTTCGGCGGCGGCGCCAACACGAGCGGCAGCAGTACATTCAGCTTCCCGGTACATACGCTCGACAGAGGTCAGCTGAATGCCAGCATCAATTACTCGGTGAACGACCATCTGGATGTCGGCCTTGAGGTTGTCAACCTGACCGAGGAGCGTATCGATCAACATTGCGTCAGCACCCGCGGACCGCTTTGTTTCGTCGGACTCCCCGACAGACGCATCGTTGTCGGCGGAATCTACCGCTTCTGACGATAGGACATCGATGATGACTTCTCACTTCGCAGGCAAGCCCCGGACCATTTCCGGGGCTTGCCATGAGTCCCGCGTTGGACACTAAGGCGGACATCGACCCAATACCGCGAGAAATTGACGCGATTTCCAGGCGCCTGGTGGCCGCGCGAGTGGCTGGCGAGGCATTGCCGGATTTCCCGGGCGCCCTTCCCGACTCACTGGAAGGGGCGTACGCAATTCAGGCGGCATCGATTGCGCGTTGGGCGGATACGGTCGCCGGTTGGAAGATCGGGATGATCCCGGCCGACCATCGGTTACGAGTTGGCAATGAGCGACTGGCCGGCCCGATATTCAAATCTTCCATTGTTGGCATTGAGCCTGGCGCCACCAGGACCATGCCGATTTACGCGGGTGGGTTCGCGGCGGTGGAGGCGGAATTCATTCTGGAGCTCGGTTGCGCCGTCCACCCCTCGGATCGGGAATACTCCGGCGCTGATCTGATCGGCCTCGTGTCCTCGCTGTTCGTCGGGGCGGAGATTGCCAGCAGTCCCATGGCAGCAATCAACAAGCTGGGTCCGACCTGCGTTGTTTCCGACTTCGGCAACAACGCCGGATTGCTCCTGGGGCCGGCAGTCGCAAACTGGAATGCCAGAGACCTGGATTCAATGACTGCGAAAGTCATGATCGACGGCGCCGTTGTCGGTGTTGCGACGGCAAGCGCCATTCCGGGCGGTCCGCTGGCGGCGTTGCGGTTTCTCCTGGGTCTCGCCGCGACCCGCAATATTGAACTACCTGAAGGAACGTTGATTTCAACCGGCGCGGTTACGGGCATTCATCGCGTTTCGGTGTCCTCTGCGGCGCGTGTTGATTTCGGCCCGTTTGGCTGGTTCGACGTCAAGTTCATGCCCCAACGCCAGAGCGGTAACATGCCGAATTGATGCAAGTCCTGCTCGGAGAATTCCGTGGGAAGAAGAAGCCGCAAAGCAGAAACCGATTTCAAGGCCGCCGCCCGCAGTTGGTTCGAGAATAATCCCGACGGCCGAAAGCCGACAATGAGCGATGTGGCCCGGCTTGCCGGCGTTTCGAAAAAAACGGTATCCAGGGTCGTCAATGATTCACCGCAGGTAAACGATGCGACGCGCGCGGGGATCAAGGAACTCATACGTGACATCGGCTACAGGCCGGACCCGCAAGCGCGCGGTTTGGCCTTTCGACGTTCATTTCTTGTCGGCATGATCTACGACAATCCGACGCCGCAGTACGTCGTCAATGTGCAACTGGGTATTCTGGATAGTCTGAAGGGCACCGATTTCGAACTTGTGGTTCATCCCTGCAATCGCCAGAGCGACACCTTTATCGAGGACGCACGAAAGTTCGTCGAACTGCAGAAACTCTACGGCGTGGTGCTGACGCCGTCCGTATCCGAGGACGAGCGTCTCGCCGAAGCGTTGCGCGAAATCGGTTGCGCCTACGTTCGTGTCGCCTCCGTCGCACTGGACATGGAGCGACGAATGATCGTTACGAACGATCGGCTGGGAGGCCGTGAGGCAGCCCGGCACCTGGCGAGCCTGGGGCACTCCCGGATTGCCGTGATCGCCGGTCGCAGGAGTTTTCGATCCGCGTACGAGCGTCAATCCGGTTTTGAGGACGGCCTGATGGAGTTCGGCATTCGCCTGCCAACGGACTATGTATTGCAGGGCGACTATACGTTTGAGTCGGGTTTGGCCAGAGGCGCCGACCTGCTCGATCTCGATCCGCCGCCGACAGCCGCTTTCGCGGCCAATGACGAAATGGCTGCCGGCGTGTTGCAGGCACTGCATGTTGCCGGCCTGAAGGCGCCGGAAGATCTTTCGATTGTCGGTTTCGACGATTTTGAGACGGCAACCCGAATATGGCCCCGTCTGACGACGGTCCATACTCCGGCACGCAAGATTGGCCGGCTCGCGGCTCAAAGCCTCCTTGCCTTTGGCGATGAAGATGTTCCATTGGGGCCAAACCAGACCGTTCCAGAACTGATTGTCCGGGAGTCGACTCGAGAGCTGGAAAGTTCGTAATCAACCAGGAGTCACAACGTGTATTCAAGGACCTACCAGGCAACGCACCCGGACATGATGGATACAGTCGGCAACGAAGCCCTGCGCGATCTGTATCTCGTTACCGGCATGTTCGTCGCCGACGCAATCAAACTGAACTATTCGCACAATGAACGCATGATTGTCGGCGGCGCCGCACCGGTATCGGAAACAGTCGTATTGCCGGATCAGACCGAGCCTGTAGCGGGAGTGCCTTTTCTGGATCGGCGCGAACTGGGCGTGGTCAACGTGGGTGGCGGCAGCGGGAGAATATCGGTGGACGGCAAGACGTTCGAGATGAAACCTCGCGATGGCTTGTATATTCCCATGGGATCGAAAGAGGTCTCTTTCGAGTGTGACAGCAGGGACAATCCCGCGCGCTACTATCTCGCCTCGACGCCTGCGCACGCGCGATTCGATCTCGTCAAGATTTCCATCGACGAGGCCGTTCCTCTTGAACTGGGTTCGCTCGAGACCTCAAATGAGCGCACGATCTACAAGTACATCGTGCCCGAGACTTGCCGGTCGGCACAGTTGCTGCTGGGTTTGACGATCCTCAATCCAGGCAGCGTCTGGAACACGATGCCGCCGCACCTGCACGATCGACGGTCCGAAATCTACTTCTACTTCGAACTGGGCGACGATGACAGGGTGTTCCACTTCATGGGCGAGCCTGACTCGATGCGCCATATCGTCGTTCGCGATTCAGAGGCTGTTATTTCTCCACCGTGGTCGATTCATATGGGCAGCGGAACCTCCAACTATTCCTTTATCTGGGCGATGGGCGGAGAAAATCTCGATTACACGGACATGAACGTTCTCGACATCTGCCAACTCAGGTAGAAGCGGCGAGCCCGAATCGCGCTACCTGGCGTGCGCGCCTTCCTAGAGGGCGGCGTCCAGCGCTTCGATCAGGTCCTCGGGATCCTCAAGGCCGACGGAGAAGCGCACCAGGCCGTCGCGCAGGCCTACGCGCTGCCTCTCTTCGGGCTCGACGTCGGCATGGGTCATCGTGACGGGATGCGTGATCAGCGATTCGACCGCGCCCAGGTTTTCCGCCAGCGTCCACAGTTCGACGCTGTCCATCAACGCCTTTCCGGCTTCGAGTCCGCCTTTCAGCTCGCACCAGAGCATGGCGCCGAACCCGCTGGCCTGACGACCTGCCAGCTCGTGCTGGGCGAAGGACTCAAGGCCCGGATAGCAGACTTCGCCCACCGCCGGATGGTCGCTCAGGAATTGCGCGATGGCCATGGCATTGGCCGACTGCCTGTCCAAGCGCACGGATAGCGTCTTGACGCCCTGCAGGGTTAGCCAGGCGACCATCGGCGACATGATGCTGCCGGTGGCGTTCTGCACGAAACGCAGTTTTTCGTCCAGCTCGGCGGTGGCCGCCACGTTGGCGCCCCCCACCGTGGCGTTGTGGCCGTCGAGGTACTTGGTGGTGCTGTGCAGGGAAACGTCCGCACCCAGCGCAAGCGGCTGCTGGTAATACGGCGTAAGAAAGGTGTTGTCGACGACGTGAATCAGATCGTTGGCCCGGGCGATTTCCGACAGGGCCGCTATGTCGCTAAGCGCCAGTGTCGGGTTGGCCGGCGTTTCGGTCAGCAGCAGCCGGGTCTCGGGCCTGATCGCCTCCTTGACGGCGGCGGGGTCCGAGGTGTCCACGAAGGTAAAGCGGGCGCCGAAACGCGCGAACACCTGGGTGCATACCCGATAGGTCCCGCCATAGGCGACCTGCGAAACCAGAGCGTGGTCTCCGGCGTTCAGAAAGGCGTGCAGCACCGCGCTTACCGCCGCCATGCCGGTGGAATAGCAGGTGCAGTCCTCGCCGTTTTCCAGCCCGGCAAGGCGCTTTTCCAGGGCCCGCACCGTGGGGTTGCCGCTGCGCGAATACGAGTACCCCTTGGCAAGGTACTCGTCGACGGAAGGCTGTGCGAAGGTCGTGGACTGGTAGATCGGCGGCAGAACCGATCCGGTCACGGGGTCCGGTTCCGTTCCCGCGTGGATTTGCCGGGTCGAGAACCGCATGTTAGAACTGCTCCTCAGTCAATGCCATCGTGTTGGCGGCGCCGGCCCGAACGCGTCGGGCGCGGGCGGCCACCTGAGGCATCAGGTGTTCGGCATAAAAACGCGCGCATACGCGCCGGGCCTGCATATCCTGTCGGTCCGCGGCGCCGGCGGCGGCCACAGCGGAACGGGCGTGCAGCCAGCCTCCGCAGAGATAACCGAGCATCATCATCAGGTTGAAGGCCACCGATCCGGGCAGGTCGTCGTCGTTGCCCAACTCCCTGCGGAACCAATCCAGAGTCGATGCCGTCTCGTCCAGTCCGTCGCGGAGCGCCTCCGCGACGATTCGGTCTTCGGCCGGCAGGGCTTCAGCGCTCGCCAGGGTTTCACCGATTTCCTCAAGCAGTTCACCTAGCGCCCTGCCCTTGTCGCGGATGATCTTGCGGCCGACCAGGTCGCCGGCCTGGATTCCGGAAGTGCCTTCGTAAATCGTGATGATCCGGGCGTCGCGATAGTGCTGCGCCGCGCCCGTCTCCTCCACGTAGCCCATGCCGCCGTGCACCTGTATGCCGATCGAGGTCAATTCGATCGCCACTTCGCAGATCCAGCCCTTGACGATCGGCGTCAGCAGGTCCAGCCGGCGCTGGTGCCGGGCTCGCCTGTCCTTGTCCGGGTGGCGGCGCGCATGGTCGGTATGCAGGGCGGCCATGTAACAGAGCGAGCGCATCGCGAAGATCTGCGATTTCATTTCCATCAGCATGCGCCGCACGTCCGGGTGGCGCAGAATGGAGACGGTGCCCGCGCTTCCCGGCGCCCTGCCCTGCATGCGGTTGCGCGCGTACTCCACGGCCTGCTGATAGGCCCGCTCCGCGATCGCCACTCCCTGCAGTCCGACCGACACCCGGGCGTCGTTCATCATTGCGAACATGTGCGGCAGACCCTGGTTTTCCTGGCCCACCAGGTAGCCCACGGCGTCCTCGTAGCTCATGACGCAGGTCGGGCTGGCGTGCAGCCCCAGCTTGTGCTCCACCGAGACGGCGCTCACGTTGTTGGGCCGGTCGGGCTCTCCGTTTTCGTCCTGGATTAACTTGGGGACCAGGAACAGCGAAAGCCCGCGGGTGCCCTGCGGCGCATCGGGAAGGCGCGCCAGCACCAGGTGCAGGATGTTGCCGGCCATGTCGTGATCGCCGAAGGTGATGAAGATTTTCTGGCCGTTGATCAGGTAGTGCCCGTTCTCCGGCCTTGCCTGGCAGCGCACCAGTCCCAGGTCCGAGCCCGCCTGCGGCTCGGTGAGGTTCATGGTGCCGGTCCACTCGCCGCTGACCAGGCGCGGCAGGAATTGCCGGCGAAGGTCCTCGCTTGCGTGCAGCTCCAGGGCGTGCAGTGCGCCCTGGCTCAAAAGGGGACAGAGCGACCAGGCCAGGTTGGCCGATTGCCACATCTCCTGGACCGGCATGGAAACGAGCTGCGGCAAATCCTGGCCGCCGTATGTCTCCGGCGCCGAAATCCCGCCCCAGCCGCCTTCGACAAACGCCTCGTACGCTTGGCGGAAGCTATCCGGAACGTGAACCTGCCCGTCGCGCACATCGGCGCCGGCCTGATCGCCCTTGGCATTGAGCGGCGCGAGCACGTTCGAGGCCAGTTCACCGGCTTCGTCCATGATTGAACGCGCCAACTCGCTCGTGACCATCTCGCAGCCCGGCAACTCCGCGACCGCGTGGATCCCGGCCACGGAATCCAGAATAAACAGCATTTCATCGACAGGTGGCCGATACTCGGACATGGGTCGTTCCAGAAAAGCGGGTGCGCTGGGCAGCCATTGTACCCACGCCGCCCCAATCAATAGCCCCGGAATACTAGGCGAAACATCCCGATTTCTGAGCGTTTGCAGGCTTCAGGAGAAGAAGGTGCCTCCGTTGATGTCGAAACTGGCGCCTGTAATGAAGCTCGCCCGCGGCGAGGCAAGGTAGGCGACCAGGTCCGCGACCTCCTCGGGTCCCCCTTCGCGCCGCAGTGGCGTGGCCGCGGCGACGTTGGCGCGCACGGCGTCCTTGGTGAACGTGTCGTGGAAGCTCGTGTCGATCATTCCCGGGCAAACGCAATTGACCCGGATGCCGCTCGGCCCCAGTTCCTTGGCCATCGCCCGGGTCAGCGACATCACCGCGCCCTTGGACGTGGAGTAGGCCGCCGCACCCGGACCGCCCCCGTCCCGGCCGGCCTGTGAGGCGAAATTGACGATGGAACCTCCCTCCGCCATGTGGGGAAGAACGCATTGCGTAGTCAGGAAGGTGCTGGTTACGTTCAGCCGCAGGACATGCTCCAGGAACTCCTCGTCCATTTCCGGCAAGGCCTTGCGCGCGACCAGACCGCCCACGACGTTGACCAGGACGTCAATCGAGTCGCCGAATGCGCGGCGGGTCTCGGCCACCAGCTTCTCGACGTCCGCGCGCCTGGTCATATCGCCGGCGATGGCGGTCGCGGTTCCGCCCGCGTGCCGGATGCTCTCGACGGTCTCCTTCCCGGCGGACGCGTCGTTGAAATAGTTGACGGCCACGCTGGCGCCGGCCTCGGCCAGGGCCAGCGACACGGCCCTGCCGATGTCCCTGGAACCGCCGGTGACGATTGCTACCTTGCCTTCCATACTTGTATCCCCCAACGACTAATTTGAATGATTCGAGGCGACCGGCCCGTTCTGATCGAACAGACCGTAGTAACCGCTCCACACGAACTCCCGGCCGGCGACCCTCATTGCATGCTCGAGGTCTTCGTCCGGTTCGTATGAAAGCGCCAGGTAGCGCTCGCCGCGCTGCCTGTTGACAATCTTCACCAGCTCTTTGTCGCCCTCGCCGAACCGCTCGATCGCGACAATCGACCCTTCGCTGCCGATCGTGGATTCCTCCGCCGCGTCGTACTCGCCATGCGCTTCGAGCGTGGAAACGAAGGTGCTGTCGCCCGTGCTCCGCATTCGCAGGATCACGACCTGCTCGCGCCGCAGATTGATCTGCGGATCGTTGGCGCCGAGTTCGGCAAAGAGCACCTGCAGCGGTTCTTCGGCCTGGATCGAATACGTGTAGAAGCGATTTCCGGCAAGCCAGGTCATCGTGAACAGCTCGCCCGCGTCCACCCCGGTTTCCGCCCTCAGCCAGAGATGCTGATAACCGTTGGCGCTGCCGAGCGGCATCAGTTTCTCGGTCATTGCGCGAAGCGGCGGGCTGGTGGCGATGACCTGGCCCTTGAAATGGACCGGCAAGTCGTATTGCCGCGCTCGCGAACCGGTCACTTCCAGCACGTCCACCACGACGGGGCCGTCGGCCAGCACGCCGTCCGCCAGAATCAGGGTGCGACTGAAGGAAACATCCTCGTAAGCGCCGTCCATGGACGCCGCCGCGACATGAACGCCCTTTTCGCTGTCGAAGTAGAGCACCTCGGGATGGAAACGCTCGCCAACCGCCAGCCGTGCGCCGAAATGGCTCTCCCCGTCCACGACCAGGGTGTTGTGGGCGACCGTCTGCTTGGCCCAGGATTCGTTCTCCGGCAAATAACGCCCGCCGTTCTTGGGCTCGATATTGAGGAAACGCGCGGCGCCGTAGTCGGCCACGATCTCGTTGCCGTTGTCGTAGAAGATCCAGTGCAGCTTGTCGAAATGGCCGTGTCCCATGCCCTGCGCCGTGGCCTTGAACACCAGCGCCTGGTGGCCGGGGCCCGCGCCGTTGCGAAGTACCGCCAGACCGCCCTGCTTGCCGGTGGGGCCGTCTCTGAGCAGCACGGACCGGTGCTCGTAAGGCTCGGCCTCGCCGCGGTCCGCCGCCAGCGCCGCCTCGAAGCCGTCGCCGGTAAGCACGTAGGATTCCTGTCGACGCGCCACCGACAGCAGCCTGGGGTCGCCGGTCAGCGCGTGGGCGATGGCTACGCCGTGGCGCAACTCGACGGTATCCAGTCCCTTCTCCCGGATCGCGTCGTTGATCGGAAAGAACAGGCCGCCGTAGGAAAGCTCGATACAGGCGTAGATCGCCTTCAGCAACAGGCCGTCGCGATACTCGAAGATCTTCAGTTCCGGATCGTTGTTCTCGATGCTCCGGGCAAAAACCACCAGCGGCATCAATGCGTAACGCTGGTAGTACGGACCCTCGGCATAGTAGCCGTCCGGCGACAGCAGCAGGTCGAGCTGCCGGATGAACCCGGCCTTGCCGTCGCGATTGAGACCGTAAAGCGACGTTTCCACGTACGACGGGTCGCCGAGCGTGTATCCGGTCATCCCCACGGCGGCCACCGCCCAGGTTCCGTGGTTGTGAATCCGGTCGAAGGTCTGCGGAGATTCCACCGAAAGGAAATCGGCCATGGGCCGCAGCAGACGTTCCTCAATAGCGCTTTTCTCGTCGCCGGAAAGGGTATCGACGATCGCGTCGTAGCCCTGGATGGCGTGAACCAGCCAGACCGACTCATTGAGGCTCTGCCAGAACAGCCGGCCCGGCGTCTGTTCCTTCTTCATCGGATGCTCGCCCAGGCCCGGATACAGGTCCGCGTAGGCCAGCAACAACGACCTGGCATGATCGGCGTAGCGCCTGGCCCCGGTGAGCTGATAGACGACGCCCGCCTCGCGGATCGCGACGCCGTTGCGCTTGTGCTGCTCGTGCGAATAGCCGCCGCCGGCATCGGTGGGCGCCGGCACATCGGGCTCGGCTGCGAAATAGCGGTCGACGCGCGCCCGGGTCCGTTCCAGCGAGCGCATGAAACCCGGCGAATCCTGCATCGTGGCGGTGATATCGGCAACATCTGCGGCGGTCAGCAGCAGGCTGGGATGGGAAGTCAGGCCATCCTGCGGCCAGCTGCCGATCGCCAGGGCCGCCAGGGCCGGAACGACAAGGGACAGGCGCATCAAGGCGCGCCGATCTCGCCGACGATCGGTTCCGGCGTGCCCGTAAACCGATTGTTTGCGATTCGGGTTATCGGATCGCCGACCGTGTGCGTTACGCGGATCGGCCGGCTGTCGATGAAATCGTTGTCGTGAATGTCCGCCACCTGCACACCGAGCAGCCGTATCGACGCGGCCGTCTTGTTGCGCGCATTGTGGCCCACCGAGTCCAGTACGCTGGAACGCAATTCGAGGCGGGGGCCGAAGGTGCTCTCGTCCGTTCCGCCGCGGTAAATGTCGAACACGGCGCCGCCGATGTTGCTGAACCGGCTGTCGACGACCGAAATGACCTCGCCGTTATAGCGGCCCAGGTCGTCGGTCTCCCGGCTCAGCGCAATCACGCTGCCGGTAATGTCGCTGAATTCGGAGCGCGTGATGCGAATCTCGTCCGCAAACGTGTTCTTGGCCACCAGGAAGAAATTGAAGAGGTAATTGACGTCCAGGTCGCTTACCGAGCAGTCGTCGACCACCAGGCCGTAGTTGCTCGTCATCGAATAGCGGCTGGTGCGTATTACCGCGTTGCCCGACATGTCGGGAGAAGCTGCGCCGGATATCTCCAGGCCCGAAAGTTCCAGGCGCCCGCCATCGTCAAGCTCGAACAGCGCCGGGCGCTCGAACTCCAGCCTCACCGTTCCGCGGCCCTGCCCCGCTCTTATAGTCAACGGCCGGTCGATCACGATGGTCTTCCTGACCCGGTAATCGCCGGGGGCCAACTCCAGAATCGAACCCGCTTCAGCCCGCTTCGCGGCATCAAACAGGGCGTCCTCGCCGGGCGTTACGCGGATTGTGGGTGGCGTCGCCTGGGAGGAACCGGGTTTCGGATACCACGCAACACCCGTTGCGTCCACGTCCAGCACCTTCAGGTCCGCGCGAACGCCGATTGAAGCGAGGTCGTCTCCGACCGGATACCAGAGCCCGTTGTCGGCCTGCCGCATCTCGATCGTGGCGTTCGAAAAACCGCTCTTTACCGGCAGGTCATCGACGGCGTTCGCCGCATTGCCCTCAAAGGTGATACCGCCGATGTCGTCGTGCACGCGGATGACGTTATTCCCGTCGGTGTTGAACACCAGGTTGGAACGGAACACGCTGTCGATGGGCGTGGCCGAGCGTTCTTCATCGCTGCCCCCGGCCATTTCGATGTAGTCGCACTGGATGATCGAGTTGTTCTCCATCAGCACGTCCTCGACCTGGTGATAGCGGTTCAACGGCGAATCCGGAACCCCGTTCATGACCGTGAAGGCGGCCCCGAAGCGGTAGCCGGTAAGCCCATGCAGGTAGTTGTTGCGGACCACATGCCCCTTGTTGATGACCCGTATGCCGCCGGTGTTCGGCACACCGTTGCCGAGGAAGACGTTGTCCTCGATCACGGCGTTGTTGCCGTGCCGCATCGTGAGCGTGCCGCGCGATTCCAGGAACAGGTTGCCGCGGAAGACGTTGCCGCCCGACTTGTTGGAAATGATCTCCAGCTCGCCGTCGCAGCGATCGAACACGTTGTTCTCGACGACGGTCAGCGAATCGGTCATGGAGTAGTGGCTGGTACCGATACGCAGCGTCTCGCCGCCGTTGGATCCGAGTATCGGCCGCGGGCCGAAGTAATTGTGGTCGATGCGGTGGTGGTTTCGCTGATTTTCCTCAGCGTCCAGCCGCACGGCCATCGTGACCCCCAGATTGCCCTTGCCCACGACATGGTTGTGGTCGAAACGGTTATGGCGCCCGAACATCAACACCCAGAAGTCAATCTCATGTCGCTCCGGATTGTTGAACCGGTCGATTACGGTCTCTGTGACCCGCGAGTGATTGGCGGGTTCGCCCTTCGTTCGGCGAAAGGAAATCACGGTGCTGGTTGGCGTGTAGCCGTCCCGGAACACCAATCCGGAAACGACCAGGTGGCTGCCGGCAAGCCGCAGGTTGGACTGGCCGCTGATCACGACCTGCCCTTTGGTTTGCGCCGTCAGGGTAATCGGACGGTCCGGCTCCCCGTTGCCGACAAGGAGAATCTCGAAATCGCGCCAGACCCCGTTGGCGAGCACGATGACGTCTCCCGGCCTGGCGCGCTCGACCGCATCATGGTATTCCTCCTGATTCGTGACGAGCGTTTCGGCTGCGGATGCGCTTCCCGCCGCGATAAGGGCGAGCGCGGAAGCTACCAGAACGCCTTTCATCATGGTAGCGGCAGTTTCCGTTACCCCTGTCTGAAGAGCGTTGGAGCAGGGACTGCGGAACCGAGCCAAGGATGGCGCCTCTTCAGACAGGGGTAACGGAAACTGGCGCGGGCTAACGCAGAAGGAAAGCTAGATTCGTGCGCTTTTGAGGAAACGCTCGCGGCTCTCGCTGGCCTTCCTGCGAACGTCCCTGAGCGCCTTCTGTTCGGTCACGTCCAGCATGGATTCCAGCAGCCGCGTGAAGTGCTTTCTCATCGCCAGCCGCGCCAGGGAAGGATCGCGGCTATGCAGCGCATCGAGAATCTCACGGTGTTCGCCGCCCCGAACCGTCGCGTCTTCCGAGCAAACGGAGTCATACACCTTCTTGACCGGCGCCAGCTCCATGCGCATCCGCCAGAGCTTCTCGACAATGTAGTAGAGCACGGAATTCCCGGCAGCGGCGGCAATGGTCAAGTGAAAGTCCCGGTCCGCGAGTTCCGCCGCGTCCACGTCATCGTGGTCGTCGCTGCTCATGTCCACGATGAGTTGCTCAAGCTTGGCCAGAGTCTCGTCGCTGATATCGGGCGCCGCCAGCGCCGCCACCTCGGACTCGAACAAGGAGCGCGCCTCGGTCAATTCAAGCGCGCTTACGCTGGGCAGCACGTCCACTTGGGAGACCGCGGCGTCCAGCACATGAGCTCCCGACCCGGGCCGCACTTCGAGCTTTCCGAGAGCCTGCAGCGAAATCAGCGCCTGGCGGACCGTGACCCGGCTGACATTGAATTGCTCGGCCAGCTCGCGCTCGCCGGGCAAGCGGGTGCCGGACGGATACACACCCTCCTGCATCCGTTGCGCAATCCTTTGCGCAACGTCCTCATACAACCTTTGTTCCTTCATATTTTTCGGCGAAGCCGTTGGATTCAAAACCTCGCTCTGACACCGGCGAACACACGTGGACCATACTCGAGGGTCTGAACGACCTCGCCCACCAACGCACGGAAATCGATACGCGGCTCGCTAAGCACGTTAATGCCTTCCAGCGACAGCTCAATATTGTCGGTAATGTCGTATCTCAAGCGAAGGTCCAGCGTTTTATAGTCATCCACATATCGAACGCGGGCTGTAGTATCTCGGCCGAAGCCCTGGAAGTACCGGGAACGCGCCTTGAAAATCGCCTGCGCGCTGAAGCGATCATTCTGCCAGTAAAGCTGCGTTGCGCTGGTATGGCGCGACAGGCCCCATAAGCCGGCCGGCGGCAAAAGGCCCAGTAGCCGAATCGGATTGCCGTCCGCATCATAGGCTGTGCCGTCGCCGCCGTGGCCATCCTCGAATTCGAAATCGGAATCCGCGTAGTTGTAGCTGAACTTCGCGCCGAAGCCGCTCAAAAAGCCGGGCAGATAGTCGAAGGCGTGCGTAGCGGTGATTTCAAGACCAATGAGGTCGCTCTTGTCATCGGAAACCTGCGTTGTCCTCACAGAGCCGGCCACCACGTTTCCGTCAATCAGAATGTCTTCCGGCTGGTAGGCGTTTTCAAAAGCGCCCTGAAATTGCTTCCAATAGACGCCGGCCGCCAACAATGTGTCTTCGTTGGCATACCATTCCAGGCTCACGTCAACATTCCAGGACGGCAGGGCTTGCAATTTCGGGTTGCCAGGCGAGCTGATGCCATGCACTGCTTCTTCCAGGCTGGCGTAGCCGGAGTCCGGATCGTCGGAGTCGTTGGTGTTGATGGAGCGACTATTGCCGTAGGAGTGGGGGTCCGGACGCGAAAGGCCTCTGAACACTCCAGCCCGGAAGAGCCAGTCGTCATTGAGATCCATGATGAAGGTGAGGCTGGGCAGGACTTCCGTATAGCTATTGGTTTGCAATACCTCTTCGTACTCGGCGCCCGGCACTTCCTCGACAAAGTACAAGCCCTCTTCCTGCGTTACGGTGAGCGGGGTCCGGTAACCGATCGAATCGACATCGGATCGCACGACGCGCACGCCAAAATTACCCCGCACCGGTCTGCCGGACATTTGTGATTCGTAGTTTGCCTGCAAGTAGATCGCCGTCACATCTTCGGTCAGGTCGATGCTGTTGGTCTGGATGCCGTTCTGGAAGCCGATCGCGGACCTGCCGCCGTAGTTTGCAAGCAGCTCATCCAGCAAACAGCCATGATCGAATGTCGCCCATCCGGTTCCGGTGCCAATGCCGTGCGCGAACGTGATGAGATCGTTGCCGCCCCTGGATTCCGAAAGGAAACCAGGCTCCGGGAAGCTGCCCTGTCCGCAATTGTTGGCGGCATTGAAGACCACCGCCCGGGCTTCGGGCGTGTTGGAGCTCCCGTGCGGCACGCCGTCGAGATCCTCGTCGTCAAACAGGCTGAATCCGGCTCGATTGCGATTGCCGCCGAAGGTGCGGTACTCAAGGGAAGAAAAGCGCACGCCGCCCTCGAGATTGCTGACAATACCCAGGTCGGTGTCCCAGGACAGATCCAGCCTGAAGGCATCAATCGTGTGCTCGCGAATCTGCTGCCTGGCTCGAACTTGCGCGCGGTCGCGGGCGGTAAAGTAACGGGGATCGTTGATGTCGAAATCCAGCAGCGATGCAGGATCGCGCGAACTACTGCCGTCCGTGCTGAGAACCGTCGGCAGCGTAAGTCCATCCGTGCCGGGCACATCCACATCGAAACGGACCCAGAACTCTTCCCTGCTGGAAACGCGGTCGGGTTCCGTGATCAGCACTTCGTTCGCGGCCAGTCGAACCTCCACATCCGTCTCGACACGCCGGGTGTCCGCGAACGCCGCATCGAATGAAACTTCGAGCGCGTCGGTGGCCTGCCAGGCAATGTTAAGGCCGGCGCCTTCATATTCTTCAAAGCGCACGAAGTCCGTGGTCTTGGATCGGATATCGGTATCCGCGACGAAACTCTCCAGAAGCCCGGTGCGCGGGTTGGAAACGACGTCCCGCAGGTTATTCTGGGTTCCTCCGAACTGAAGGTCCTGGCGAAGTTCCTTTTGATCCCGCTCGGACTGCTGAAAATCGAGCATGAAATCCAGACGGTCATTGGGCTGCCACTGGATCACCCCGAACAGGGCCTCGCGGTCATCGTCCGTTGTATTGCGGCGGAACTGGCGATCGCGAGCTATGTAGGCGAATGGAATATCCGAAACACTGTTGTAATTGGGATTGGAATCGATCAGGTCCTGAAGCTGGTCATTGCTCAAGTCGGGGTCGCCCGCGTTTTCATCGCAGCGGCCGGATGTGTCAAGCGGCTGCGCCGTGGAATCGAATGATTCCAGCACACAGGCTTCGAACCGCCCGCCGCCGGTCGTATGAGTGGCCTCGGCTTCCGGATTGGAATCGTCGCGCAATTGCCCTCCGATGGATATGCCGATCTTGCCCAAACCTTCAAATTCCCATGAATTGATGTAGCTGGCGGTGGCGCGGTAACCACGCTCGTCCTGGCCAATGATGTTGCTGTCGTCGGGATGCGCCGAGCTCTTGAGGCTGAATTGCGCGCGTTGTTCACCGTACTCGATCGGCCGACGGGTGCTCAAGTGAACCTGACCGCTGACGGCGCCTTCAAGATAGCTCGCAGTCTGAGTTTTGTGAATGGAAACGGCATTGAACAATTCGGACGGGAAGATACTGAAGTTGACCGCGCGATTGCCGCTTCCGTTGGTGGACTCGCGAAAATTGACGACCGTATTGCCCAGGTAGGGCCCCAATCCCCGGATGGCAACCTCGGTAGCGCCGCCGTTCTCGCGATGAGTCGCAGCACCTGTAACGGTCTCCAGCGCCTCACCGATTGACAGGGCCGGCAGTGCGCCGATCTCCTCGGCACTGAGTCCGTCAACGATTGTGACGGAATTCCGCTTGAGGTCGATGGAATCCTGGATCGTTCGCCGCACTCCTTTTACGACGATTTCTTCTATAGGCGCTTCGCTCAGCGCGTCTTCGCCGTCCGGCGCATCCTGCGCCAGCACCGAAGCCGCAATCAGCGGCGCTGCCAGCCCCGTGCAAATCGAAGCCAGCATCCGCAGCCCAATATGAGTCCCGGTCGTGTTTGCCCGCATGTCGATTCCTCCAGCAGTTTCCCCACGAGTATATACCGAAAATAGTAAAGTAATATGACCTTTCTGTATGTCCTTTCATGCCAAATTGGTAATACCAATAATATCGATTATCGAGAATTGACCAGGCGTTCTTCGCCTTCGCGCGCACCATCAGTCCCCTAATTACGACCCATCAGACTCCAGTGGTTATGGCCTGCAGTATGAAGCATAATTCCAATCTTGTGTCTCACAAATGCCTTCGCGAGACATAACATTCGCGCGCAACGGAGGATCCAGCCGCAATGAGCGATCTGTTCGATCTTGACGGCAAGACCGCTCTGGTGACGGGGTGCAAGCGCGGCATTGGCAAATCAATTGCTATCGGGCTTGCCGAGGCGGGCGCGGACATCATCGGCGTTTCGGCCACGCTCGAACCGTCCGGATCGGAGGTTGAAGAGGCCGTAGGCAAGGCCGGCGGGTCCTTCAACGCCTATCAATGCGACTTCGGCCAGCGGGCCGGGCTTTACGAGTTCATTGCCGATGTCCGGGAACGGCACGGCGCGCCGGATGTGCTCGTGAACAACGCCGGGACGATTGGGCGGGCGCCTGTCGCGGAGCATGGCGACGACTGCTGGGACCGGGTGCTGGAGGTGAACCTGAGCGCCCAGTTCATCCTGAGCCGCGAACTGGGCCGCGACATGGTCGAAAGAGGCTCGGGGAAGATCATCTTCACGGCCTCGCTGCTTTCGTTCCAGGGCGGAATCACGGTTCCCGGTTACGCAGCCAGCAAGGGCGGGCTCAAACAACTCATAATGGCGCTCTCGAATGAATGGGCGGGCAGAGGCTTGAACGTCAACGGCATTGCGCCCGGTTACGTCGAGACCGACAACACCGAAGCACTTCGCAACGATGCGCAACGGTACGGTGCGATCCTGGAACGGATCCCGCAGGGCCGCTGGGGAACGCCGGACGACTTCAAGGGCGCGGCCGTGTTCCTGGCATCCCGGGCCTCTGACTACGTGAACGGCAGCATCCTGCTCGTTGACGGCGGCTGGATGGGGCGCTGATGCGAAGAGGCGTGTTCAACGTGGCGCCGGGCCTGCGCCCGATAGCGGTTCTCCTGCTCGCCGCGCTTCCGGCGCTTGCGGGTCCGTCCGCCGGCGCGCAGGAATCCATCCGGCTGCGCGCCGCCGACATTCAGGATGCCGGTTATCCCACCGTTCGCGGCATGGAGGCGATGGCGGACCGGCTGGAGAGCGAAACCGGGGGGCGGATCCGGGTGAAAATCTACCCGGGGGCCCAGTTGGGCGACGAGCGCGACATGCTCGAGATGACGATCTTCGGCGGCATCGACATCAGCCGCACCAGCATCGCGCCGCTCAATTCGATCGCGCCCGAGACCGGCGTGTATTCGCTGCCGTTCCTGTTTCGTTCCACCGAGCACATGCGGCGCGTCCTCGACGGTCCGATCGGCGATGAAATCCTTGCCGCCCTGGAGCCCCACGGGCTGGTGGGGCTTTGCTACTACGACGCCGGCGCGCGCAGCATGTACAACAACCTCCGTCCGATCCACTCGCCGGCCGACATTCGGGGTATGAAAGTCCGGGTGATGAATTCGGAAGTCTTCGTGGACATGATCTCGACTCTGGGCGGCAACGCCACGCCCATGGGGTTCGGACAGGTGTATGAATCGCTGGCGCTGGGAACGATCGAAGCGGCGGAAAACAACTGGCCGTCCTACGAGTCCTCCCGGCACTTCGAAGTGGCGCCGCACTACAGCGTTACCCAACACGTGATGGTGCCCGAAGTGCTGCTCATGTCGCGCTACCGCTGGCGAAAACTTTCCCCCGAGGACCAGGCCCTGGTTCGCCGGGCGGCCAAGGAATCGGTGCCGGTGATGCGCGAACTCTGGGACGCGCGGGTCACGATGTCCCGCAACGCCATGGTGGAAGCCGGCGTGCAGATTGTCGACAATGTCGACAAGCAACCCTTCATGGACGCGATGCAGCCGCTGTACGAGCAGTACCTGAAGGACCCGAAGCTCAAGGACCTGGTGGAGAGAATCCGTGCGGCGCCTTGAGCAACGATTGGACCGCGCAGCCGGGAGGCTCGCCGGATTGGTTCTGAAGGCCGCAGCCGCCGGACTGGTCGTGATGACGCTGGTCATTGCCTGGCAGGTATTCGCTCGCTACGTGCTGAACGCCAGCCCGCCGTGGTCCGAAGCGGCCGCCCTCATCGTGATGGTCAGCTTTGTGCTGCTGGCCGCGGCCGTGGGTGTGTATGAGAAGTTCCACCTGGGTTTCCGGTGGCTCGTGACCAGGCTTCCGATTCAATACAGACGGGCCGCGTTCGTATTCGGGCAGGCGCTGATCCTGGCTTTCGGCGCCGCCATGGCCGTCAACGGCATGGCGCTGGTCGACTACACGGCAACGCACATCATCCCCACGCTGGGCATATCCCGGTCGGTGGCCTACTGGCCGTTCGTCGTGTGCGGCGGACTCATGGCGCTGTTCGCCTGCGTCAACTGCGTGAACGTTTTTCTCGGAAGGAGGGACGCCGACCCATGGAACTAGCCATCCTGTTCGGTACCTTCGTGGTCCTGCTGGCCCTCGGAGTACCCGTTGCCTTCTGTCTCGGCCTCTCGGCGCTGGCCACGCTGCTTTATCTGGACATTCCCCTGATCGTGGCCTTCCAGCGCATGGCGGCCGGCATCGACGTGTTCGCGCTGCTCGCCATTCCGTTCTTCATTTTCGCCGGGGAGCTCATGAACCAGTCGGGGATTGCGGCGAAGCTGGTGCGCCTGGCGGAGTCGATACTGGGCAGGGCCCGGGGCGGACTGGGGCAGGTGAGCGTGCTCTCCTGCATGATGTTCGGCGCGGTCTCGGGTTCGGCCGTGGCCAGCGTTTCCGCGATGGGATCGGCCTTGACCCCGATCATGCGCGAGAAGGGTTATACGCGGGATTTCGCTGTTAACGTCACCGCGACGGGCTCCGCGACCGGTCTGCTCATTCCGCCCTCGCACAACATGATCATCTACTCGATCGCGGCGGGCGGCAGCGTGTCCATCGTGTCTCTTTTCCTTGCCGGCGTGCTGCCGGGAATCCTGCTGGGTCTCGCCCTGATGGCCGCGACCTGGCTGGTTGCCGTCAGGCGAGGTTATCCGGGCGGCTCTTTCCCGGGGTGGCGCCCACTCCTGATTGCCTTCATGCAGGCCGCGCCCGGGCTGCTTTCTGCGATCATCATCGTGGGCGGGATATTGTCGGGCGTGTTCACGGCCACCGAATCGTCGGCGATTGCCGTCGTCTATACGGTCGTTATTGCCGCTTTCGTATATCGCAGCCTGAACTGGTCGAAGTTCGTCACCGCGACCCGCAACGCCGCCCGGACCACGGCCATCGTGATGCTGATCATTGCCGCGGCCTCGGCCTTCGGCTGGCTGATGGCTGTCGCGGAAGTGCCTTTGCGAATGTCGGAGGCGCTTCTCGGCATCAGCGAGAACCCGCTGGTGCTGTTCCTGATCATCAACCTGATCCTGCTGATGCTGGGTACGTTCATGGACATGGCGCCGCTGATCATCATCACCACGCCGATCTTCCTGCCGGTGGCCACCCAGCTCGGCATGGACCCGGTGCAATTCGGCGTCGTGATGATCCTGAATCTCGGCATCGGCCTGGTCACGCCCCCCGTGGGCGCGGTCCTGTTCGTGGGCTGCGCGGTAGGCGGCATTACGATAGAGAAGAGCCTGCGTTCCATCTGGCCCTTCTATTGCGCGATGCTCCTTGTGCTTTTGCTGGTGACCGCGGTTCCCTCCATCTCGCTGGCGCTGCCGGGGCTGTTCGACTAGACCGTGTTCACCCCGACCCGCTGCTCCATCGCGTCTGCCGCTGATACCCTTCAGGCCTTGTTACCAGGGCCCTGCACCTTTCCACCAGGAGACACCTATGCGAATCATTCCTGCACTCTTTCTCGGCGCCTGCACGGCCGTTATTGCACCGTGCGGCGCCGCCGGCGAACCACCGGTATCCCGCACTGCGGCGCCGGAAGTGCTGCGGACCTGGGTCGATGCGCGGGCGGGCACCGGCGCCCCGGTCCACTGGGTTTCGGAGGGCGGCGTTTATGACTATCCCTCCGGCGAGAAGCTGCTGGGAATGATCGGTTTTGACAGCTCCACGGTGATCTGGCCCGACGATCCGGACGGTACCGTCATTCACCTGACACGAAAGACGTACACATATACCGATCCGGTGAGCGGTGAAATCCTTACCGAGTACAAGGGCCGGCCGGTGCTGCCGATCGCCTATCCCTACCAGCTCATCCGTTACCGCATAAGGGACGGGCGCATCTACGGAGAAGTCGAGCAGGGAGTCGGCGAAAGCGTCCAGAGAATCAAGTCCCGAAACGGCATGCAGGTGCGCAAGCTGGGCCGGGGCACGACCGCGATTACCGCTTCGGTTTTCCTGGATTTCCCGGTGCCCGGCGGCAACCGCTACCAGGCCTGGGAAAACTACGACTTCTTTATACACTCGGCTGATGTCGCGGATGAGCCCCACCAATTGAGCTGGCAGCGCTACGGTGCGCTGCCGCCGTTCGCCGGAGAAGGGAACGCGATCTATCACCTGCTGTCCTGGCGGGTCGAGAGCCATGACGAGTTCCCGCCGGCGTTGCTTGAGTGGGCCAGGAAGGAGGTGCCCATGTGGCTGCGGCCGCCCGCGGACCTGGACGAGGTTCGCGCCCTGCAGGCGGGCGCCGCCGGCGAAGGCTGGCCGGAGTAGGTCGAACTTTCGTCTGCAGCCCGTCTAAACGGGGCGGGCGGTCAGTTTGTCGGGATATTCGGCGTCGAGGCGGGCGCGATAGTTGGCCGGCAGCGAATCCACCGAGTCCAGCTTCAGCCCCGCCGCGTGCCAGATCAGATGACCGGGCCGGTCGCCCATGTTCATCCAGTTGCGCCACGGCATGAACACGGTGGAGGCAAACTGGGTGTTCAGGCGTTCCCTGGCGGGATCGGTGAATTCCTCCAGTGAACAGTTCATGGTCTGCCGCTGCAGGCGGGGCTGGGCCATGCCGGGCGGGTACTCGGTTTCCTTCGTGAGCCAGATGCGTCCTCCGCCCGACAGGATCCGGTAGGCGGGCGGCCGTTCCGGCATTTGGTCGACGAACAGTGTCGGGCGTATTCCCCTGGTGGAGTAGTTGAAGCCGCGCCCGGCGCCTCCGCCTTGCGTCGCCGCCGGCACTTCCAGCAGTTCGCCGGTGTAGGGATTCCTCCATTCGCGCAGCCATTCGCCTGTCTGGCCGTCCTTGAGGAATGATACGGTGTGGCCGATCAGCTCGAACTCCTCCTGACCGAGGTGGCGCATCCAGTACATCTCCATGCCTTCGAAAGCGAACAGGAGACGCGGCGCCTTGCCGTCTTCCGCGCCGTAGATGATGCCGCTGTACCACCAGGGCACGTCTTCCTCGCGCAGGCTCGCCTGGATGCGCACCAGGGCCAGTAGGTTGTCGCGCGGCGTCGCCAGCTTGATTTCAGGCGCCGAATCGCCCGCCGCCAGGGCGCTGAAGGGCGCGCCCAGGACCGCCAGACTTCCGGCCCCGGCCAGCAATTCGCGGCGGCTCAGGCCCGTTTGATTTGTCATCGCTGCTGCACGGCCTCGACGATAAACCTTGCCATCAGTTCCCCCATGCGCGGGTCGTCGTTCGGGGGACGCCACATCGCCCAGGTTCCGCGGTATTGCTGCTGGACAGGACGGTCGTCCGACGGGCTGCCCTGGGCCGGGTCATAACCGATATGGCCGAATGCCGGTATGTCGTAACCCAGTGACGGGTCCATGTCGTTGCGCCGCCGGTCGGGAGGCGTCTGGCGTGCCGGCGGATAGGGCCGTCCGTCGGCGCAGCCACCCAATTCCAGGCAGCAGGCGACCGTTGAATCGCCGTCCCTGCACTCCGTGTTCACCCAGATGCCCCAGTAGTCGGCGAACGGGTGCCCCACCTTCGGGTAGCGGTCGTAATCGCCCTTTTCGTAGTAGAGCCAGTTGCGGTAGCCGACTTCCTTGCCGATCTGGTTGGGCACCTCGACCATGTTGAGCACCGATTCGGCCACGATCTGCGGAAACGCCACGACGATGTGCTCGACGCCGTCGGAACGCAGATAGTCCAGCGCCTCCCAGTAACGGTAGCCCCACTTGCCCTGCGGGTGAACGCCCGGCTGCTCGTACAGCGCCGCGTAGCCGAGGTTCTCGCCGCGCATGGGCCGGCTGCGCTCGTAACCGCCGGCGGGCGTGTCCGTCAGCGCTTCGTTCAGGACCATGTCCCCGGCCCAGGCGCCCACGATCCTGTGTTCCTTGAGCTCCGGGTACAGGCGCAGCAATTCCAGCGCTATGGTCTGGTGCAGCGTCAGGGTGTCATCGATCTTCGGGTCGAAATACTCGTCGTAGCGGCGCAGCGCATGGCCGAGGAGCACAATGCCGGTCTCGGCCTCTTCCACCTCCGGGTTGAACCGCTCGGCGATACCCTCGGCGTGCAGCAACGCCAGCAGCGGCGAGGAAACCACCGGATTGGGCCCGTCCTTCAACGGCACGCTGCGGTCGGCTACCGGCGGGCCGAGAGAACGCGTCCATCCCGCCGGTTCGACCGGGTACGAATCGCGCATCAGGTCCCTGGGGTCGTTCAGCCAGCGCAATGGAACCGGTTCCCCGTCCTCCCCCGCCTCGGCGGCCAGGCGCGCGCGCAGCGTCCGGACCACGTCATGCGTCTTGGAGAACCGGGCGCCACCCACGGTCATGTCGATGGCCAGGATCTCGGTCACGCCCTGATCCAGCAGCCGCGGGATGGGACCGTCCACGTTGTGCCGTTCCGGATCGCAGCCGGGCCAGGGATCGTCCGCCGGCCCGCAATACGTGAGTGGCTGGCCTTGCGGACTGCCCGGCCCATAAACGAGGCGGGGCCAGGGGTGGTTCTTCGGGTCCGCCGCCATCCAGGACGCCAGGTCCACGACGAAGCGCACCCCCAGCTCCTGCTCGCGGGCGCCAAGCGCCTCTTCGAGCGCGCGCATCTGCGAGTAAGTGATGCCGTAGAAGGGGCTCGGCCCGTCGATCCGGTCGTACTCGAACCGATACTTCAGGGCTTCCTTGGGCCCGTTGCCGAAGTCCATGAAGCGCGGCCAGATGCGCGGGTCCCAGAGAAAACGCTGATAGACGGCGCTGTTGTGATCGTACGAGAAAAGCTGCGCGGCCGTGTCGAAGGCCCCGCGGTCGGTCCAGTCCTCCGAACCGCCGTGGATCACGAACAGCACCCCCACCACCCGCTCGCTGCTCTCCGCCTCCGCGGGACCGTGGAGGCCCAGCGAAAACAGGCAGGCAAACAGAGCCGTCAACGCGAGGGATCGAAGCATCAATGGAGGACTAGGAGCCCAAGCCGAGCGCGCCGGGGTTCATGAGGTTGTCGGGGTCCACTCCGCCCTTGAATTCACGCAGCAGCCTTTCCGCTTCCGGCTGTCTGCCGCGCAAATACGGATAGGTCTTGCCCACCTGAAGGTGGATCGCGCCCACCTGCCAGAAAATATCCAGGATTTTCTGGCGCAGCTCGGCCACCAGCGCCCGGCCTTCCGGGTTCTCAGCGTGTTCGGGCAGGGTCTTGAGGTAGTCCTGCGGCATGAAGCGCTTGTGAAACACCGTACGGCTGTCCTCCCAGTAAAACACCGGCTCGTACAGGAAGGCGTTGGAGCTCACGGTCATGAACATCGCACCTTTATCAACGCGTAATTCCTTCATCCGAGCCGCGTTCTCTTCATACATGTTCATCAACTGGCGGCGAAATTCCGCCACGCGCGAAAACGGCATGATCCCGTGCAGCGGCACCCAGCGCTCACCATTGACGCCCAAAACGGAATACATGGGAATAAACGGCATGGACCGAAGCACGGTGGGCACGGTATTGGCTATTTCGGTTCCATGCGGGCGCATGGTTTCACGCACCAGCCTGAGCTTGGTTTTTACCTCTGCTGCGCTGTGCCCCTCCACCACATAGTGCGCGGAATGGCTGAAACCGCCGAAAAACCGCTTGCCGGACAGCGCCATCCGGGTCAGCCGGCTAACCGCTTCGAGCGGATTGGAGGAATCGCGGGCCACGTTCCACACCGCGCGAGCCGCGTCGGAAGTGTTGGTCTTGGTGAGCTGCCCCTGTTGCAGCTTGGGGTCCAGACCGTAGTTGTCAGCCACCACGCCCAATCGCGCCACGGCCGCCATCCCGCCGGACATGCCCTCGAACGACTCAAAGCCGAAGGATGCCGTGCCGGTTCTTGGCGGACGCTGGATCAGCCGCAGCGTGATGCGCGCCTTGATTCCCATGGCGCCCGTGTCGCCGGTAAACAAGCCGGTCAGGTCCGGCCCGTACCAGCGGAAAAACGGTTTTGAAGTACTGATCGAGGCGGAGCCTGTGCGCAGCAACTCGCCGTTGCCAAGAACCACGTCGAAGGACAGCACGGATTCCGCCGAAAGCCCGTAGTTGCCGGTGCCCATGCTTGCCGAATTCTGCGAGGTTGATCCTCCAACAGTGGCCTTCAGCCCCGAAAACGGTCCCCAGAACGGGGTGCGCAGCTTTTCCTTGACCAGTGCCGCATTCAGGCGCTCCCAGGTGACCGCCGGCTCCACGGTTACATACATGTCGGTGGAGTTGATCTCCACAATGCGGTTCAGCCGCGAGGTGTCCACAAGCAGCGAATTCGACTGCGCCGGAAGATAGCCATCGGTGTAGGACGCGCCACCGCCGCGCGGTACCAGTGGCACCTTGTTGCGCAGGGCGATGCGGGCGGCCTGCTGCAACTCTTCGACGGTACCGGGCCGGATCACTGCCAGCGGCATTTCGCGGGCGTTGTATACGTCCATCGTGAAGTAACGGCGCTCCGCATCGTCCGTCACCACATGCTCATCGCCCAGCAGGCCCGACAGTTCCTGAAGAATTTCCTGGCTCATATTCCCCTCCCGTCCAAAGGTCCCGCCCGGCTTTGCGCGGCCGGGCAAGATGCGAGATTCTAGCCCACATATTGCAGCAGCCCGCGTCGTGTTGACGGAGCTTTTTGATTCGATGGAACTTTCTTATAAGGCGCCGGCAGCGGCGTCCTGCTCCGCCTCCGTTCGGGGCTCTCCGCTTTCGTACCGTATCCACCGCGCCGGTTGCGACGGGATGCGCCGGGGCGACAACACGCCGGTCAGATTGGCCGGGTCCGCGCTGGAGATGCGGATCCGCGCAGCAAAGTCGTTTCTGCGGCGCATGGACCGCAGTTCCTCCACCGCGGCGGGAGCGGCAAACTGCTCGCCGCTGAACCCTCCCACGAAGCGGCCGCCGCGCAGTTCGCCCCGGGCCTCCATGCGCCTGTAGACCCGCAGCCAGGCGCGCCATGGCGGCAGCCCGCGGTCGCGCGCCAGCAGGGCCCGGAACACGATTCCGTACCGGCGGACCATCGCTTCGGCCAGGTACCGGACTCGGTCCTCCCCGTTGACTTCATCGCCGGCAGGCGCGGGCAGTACGGACCATCGGCCTCCGGCCTGCACGCCGCTCATCCGGGCCCGCAGCCCGCCGAAGCGGGGACGCTTGTCGGCCCGAGTGATCAGTGCGCGAAGGCCGGTAAAGCTGTCCGAAGTCACCAGCCCGGCGGCGGCCAGTTCTCCCAGCGCCATTTCCACCTGGCTGCGCAGCATGCCGGTGTTGCGGACCAGGCCGAGGAAGAAGTCCGCTCCACCCTCGCGGAGAACTTCGAGAACCTTGCGCGCGCCGAACGAGAGGCCTTCCATGCGGCCGGGCGCCAACGGCCAGCAGTCCCAGAATTCGCGCCTGAGCAGGCTTATCGGCGTGTTGGCGGACAGTCGGCCGCCCGCTCGCCCCGGAAACGGCTCGGTCCGCTTCCAAAGCCATTCGCCCGACGCGAGCACCTGGTCCAGCATCGCCGCGGAGAAATCGCCGATCCGCGCCGGCAGCACCACGCTTTCCCAGGCCGACGCCGGGGCGCCGCAGCCTTCCAGTCGGTCGAGCGCCAGGCGAAGGCTCTCCGGTCCCTGCCGCCGGTCGGGACCAAGCCCCTGCCAATGCAACAGGAACGATGTGAATTCCGCGGCGCTGACCGGTTTGATCTGCCGGCGCAGGGATTTCAGCGTTCGCCGGTGGATTCGCGCCAGCAGGCCGCGTTCGCACCACTCTTCGGGACCGTCCGCTTCCGCGCTGGTGCGGAAACGGCCGCGAACCACGAAGCCTTCTCCTTCCAGCGCCACCAGCGCCTCGGCCGCGGCTGCCGTTTCCAGCCCCAAAGGCTGGGCCAGTTCGGCGGCGGTTACGGGCCCCAGGACTTCAAGCCGGCTGCGGAGCAGTTCACGAATTGCCGTTGCCGCCTCGTCCGTTTTCGCCAGGGCTGTGGCCAGTTCCTCGCGGCGTTCCACGCAGGCCCGGACCCTCCGGCCGTCGCCGGCCGAAAAGGCCAGCGCCCTGCCCTGCGACGTCAGTTCCGCCAGAAAATCCGGGAAATCCGCCAGTTCGGCTTCGGTCAGGAATCCCGCCAGGTTCAGCGCGTCGTGCAATTCGTCCGCATCGCGCGGGTTCGGCCAGGCCTGGGCACACACTTCGGCGATCGCCTGCGGGTCCGGCCGCGCCAGGGTTGCGGCGTCTTCGACATCCAGCAGATGGCGGGTGCGGATCGCCTGGGTGCGGCGCTCCTCGGCCGGCGCATCGTCGAGGAAGGCATAGGGCTTGGCGGTAATGACTTCCTGGGCCAGGACCGACGGCGAGGCGGGTTCGGCAAAGCGCACTTCGGCCTGACCCTGCTCGAAGGAGCGCAGCAGGGCCAGCAGGCCATCGACGTCCATCAGTTCGTGCAGGCAATCGTCCAGGGTCTGGTCGACCAGCGGATGGTCGGGGACCGCGCGGTCCCCCGTGAGGTTCTCGGCGCAGGCGACCAGATCGGGGAACAGCGCGACCATGAGGTCCTCCGCGTCGCCGCGCTGAAACTGCGCCGGCCGGCGCTCGCCTTTCCAGTTGCGGAGTATGGCCAGCGCCGTCGAAGCCGTCCATCGCCAGCGGGTGGGGAACATCGGCGAGTCGAGCACGGCCTGTATCAGGAGTTCGTGCGCGGTCGAGGAATGCAGCCAGCCGGTGATTTCCTTCAACGGGAAGCTGTGCCCCGGACCCAGCGAAATCACGATGCTGTCGTCCAGCGCCGCCGCCTGCGGTTCGATATTGAACTTCCGGCAGATGCGCTTGCGCAGCGCCAGTCCCCAGGCGCGGTTGAGGCGGGAGCCCAGCGGCGAATGAATGACGACGTGCATGTCGCCCAGTTCGTCGAGGAAGCGCTCGATCACGAAGCGCCCCACGCCCGGCAGCGATTCCAGGGTGGCCCGCGCGGCCTCAAGGTACTCGACCGTCTGGCGGGCGGCCTCGTGCGATCCGCCGGGAATGGAGGCAAGCCAGGCAATCGCGTCCGCGTCCCGGGCCAAACGCGTCTCCACGCCGTCGAGAAGTCTCGCGACCCGCCCCGAAAGTTCCGTGCTGCGCCCCGGCGCTTCGCCGAACCAGAACGGGATGGTGGGCGGAGCCCCATGCGCGTCCTCGGCGTATACCTTGCCGGAAGTGACCCGCTGTATCCGGTAGGAGGCGTTGCCGAGCTGAAATATGTCCCCCGGCAGGCTCTCGAACGCAAAGTCCTCGTTCAGCGTGCCGATGCGGGTTTCCGACGGCATGAGCAGCACGTCGTAGTCAAACTGGTCCGGGATGGTCCCGCCATTGGTCAGGGCGGTGATGCGGGCCGAGCGCCGCGGCCTCAACAGCCGCTTCACGCTGTCGAAATGCAGGTAGGCGCCGGAGCGCCCGCGCCGCGTGGAGTAACCGTCCGCCAGCATCCGCGCCACGCGGGCAAAGCGCTCGCGGTCCAGTTTGCGGTACGGCCAGGCCAGTGAAAACGCCGCGCGCAGTTCATCGACGCTTTTCTCGCCGCAGGCTCCCTCGGCCACGATCTGCTGCGCCAGCACGTCCATGGCGCCTGGCGGGATGCGGATTTCCTCGATTTCGTTTCTGCCCGCCGCCTTCAGAAGCGCCAGACTCTCGACCAGTTCGCCACGGGTCAGCGGGAACAGGCGGCCCCTGGGGACCTCGCCGACGGCGTGGCCCGAACGCCCGACGCGCTGTAAAAACCGCGAGATTCCGCGCGGAGAACCCAACTGGCATACGAGGTCCACGGAGCCGATATCGATACCCAGTTCCAGCGAGGCCGTGGCGACAAGCACCTTGAGACTTCCTCGCTTGAGGCGCTGCTCGGCCTCGCCCCGGTGGTCCTTGGACATGCTGCCGTGGTGGGAAGCGACCGCGTCCTCGCCCAGCCGTTCGCTCAGCTGGCGCGCGGCCCGCTCGCACAGCCGCCGCGTATTGACGAAAACCAGCGTCGAATCGTGACCGCGCACGAGATCCGCGAGCCGGTCATAGAGCTCCGACCAGACTTCCAGCGGCATGACGGCCTGCAGCGGCGATCCGGGCAGTTCCAGGGCCAGGTCCCGATCGCGCGCGGCGCCGGCATCGACAATCGCGCAATCGTCCTCTCGCGCACCGAGCAGGAACCGGGCCATGCGGTCCAGCGGCCGCTGCGTGGCCGACATGCCGATTCGCCGCAACGGCCGCCCTGTCAGCATTTCCAGGCGCTCGAGGCTGAGGGTGAGGTGTGCGCCCCGCTTGCCCCCCGCAAGCGAGTGCAGTTCATCCAGGATCACGGTGCCTGCGTGCGAGAGCAGCCCCCGGCCGCCTTCCGAAGTGAGCAGCAGGTACAGGGACTCCGGCGTGGTTACCAGGATGTGGGGCGGTGTCTTGAGCAGCCTGCGACGGTCGGCCGCGGTACTGTCCCCGGTTCGCAGGCCGGCGGTAATTCCCGAGGCCGGCAGGCCCCGGGCCTCGAGACGCCGATCGATTCCCGCGAGAGGCGCGCGGAGGTTGCGGCGCACGTCGTTCGAAAGGGCCCGCAGGGGCGACACGTAAACGATTTCGGTTCGCTGCGGCAGATCGTCCCGCAGGCTGCGCCGCAGCAGTTCGTCGATGACGGATAGAAAGCCCGCCAGTGTCTTGCCGGAACCGGTGGGCGCCGCCAGCAGCGCGTGCCGGCCCGCGGCGATGGCGGGCCAGGCGCCTTCCTGAACCGCCGTGGGCCGATCGAACGACTCGTCAAACCATTCGCGAACCGCCGGATGCAGGCCATCCAACGCCGTCGAAGTTGGTTGCACCCTTGCTCTCATTCCATTTCGAGACTAATGCGTGAATGCCGCTTTGCCATCTTCCCTTTCCGGGAACGTCGGAGGCATGGATGCCGACGCCGAGCCCACAGGGATGTGCTTGTCGGCGTGTCCCGGAAAGGGAAGATGGCAAAGCGGCTGCGAATGTTAGGAATGGTAGGCGCGAGTGGAATTGAACCACCGACCCCTTGCATGTCAAGCAAGTGCTCTAACCCCTGAGCTACGCGCCTACGAAAGCGGTCGCGTGAATATACACGAATGGGCAGCCCGGAGCGCATGCCTCAGGACAGCACGCCGGCGGCTCGGCGCTCCGCCAACGCTTCGGGCCGGAAGCGGTAGAGGCGCGCCGGGCGGCCGCCGGTGTCCGGTTTGCGCACGCCGGTAGCCTCGACCAGTCTCTGGTTCGCGACCAGTCGCCGGAAATTCTGCTTGTGCAGACCGCGGCCACTGATTGCCTCGATCACGCGCTGCAGTTCGAACAAAGTGAATTCCGGCGGCATGAGTTCGAAAACGACCGGGCGGTAGCGCAGCTTTCCCCGCATCCTTCCCAGGGCGGTAGCCAGTATTCGCCGGTGATCGAGAGCCATGCAGGACCCATTGAGTATGCGTCCCTCCGGCGCCGCGGCGCCCCGGTCATGCCAGGATTCGGCCACGAGTGCGGCTTCATAGACAAGCTCATAGCGCTCCAGCACAAGGTCCGGCGTCCAGCCGGCCTGGTCCAGGCCCAGGCAGCGCTCGATCCGCTCGCTGCGCTCTCTGCGGGTCGCATCGGCCCGGGCCCTGTTCCGCCATTTCCTGAGTCCGGCGCCCAGCGGCGCCGCGGAGTCCTGTTCGGAACGCTGGTCCTCCCAGGGAAAGAACCCGTAGCAGTCCCTCCACTGCCCCCCGGTGGAGCATAGGTCATGGCGAACCAGTGCGAGGTAGGCCACCGTGATGGTGCGGTCGGGGCTGCGCGGCCAGAAATTCCGGCGCCGGTCGCCGAAGGTGTAGAGCTGTTCCAGCCAGGCCGGCTCCAGTCCGACCTGGCGCCTGAGCAGCCGCCGGGCGCCGAATTCCAGCGTCTGGTCGCGCGTGCCGCGCAGCCCGTCGGAAGGCAAGCGGGCCGGGGGACCGCCCGGCAGGACCAGAACCTGCGGCTCGTCGTCCACTACGGTCAGCACCACGGCGCTGAGCTCCACGCTGATCGGTTCGGTCACACAGCCATTTTAGACCCGCTCCGTTATGCGGGAGGGGATTTGACAATACTTATGCTCACTTGTAGCATTACAGCCCCGGCAACGGAGCAGACCGTCAATGCAGGTTCAATCGACAGGATCATTGGAGTACACCCCGAGAGTGCAGGAGATTACCGCGGCGATCCGCAGCCGCCTGACCGACGTCATACCCGACGTGGAATGGCCCGTGCATGCGCCGTATATCGCCCGCATCAACGAATTGAAGAAGGAGCGCGATGCCGTAATCCTCGTACACAATTACCAGACCCCGGAGATTTTCCACGGCGTGGCGGATTTCTCCGGCGATTCGCTCGAACTGGCCCGCCTGGGCGCCAGGGCCGGCTCCGGCGTGATCCTGATGTGCGGCGTTCATTTCATGGCCGAGACATCGAAGATCCTGGCGCCCGAAAAAACCGTGCTGATCCCGGATCTGGAAGCCGGCTGTTCGCTGGCTGCTGCGATTACCGGCGAGGACGTGCGTCTGCTGAAGCAGAAATACCCCGGCGTTCCGGTTGTTACCTACGTCAATACCTCCGCCGAAGTGAAGGCCGAATCCGACATCTGCTGCACTTCGGCGAATGCCGTGAAGATCGTCGAGTCGCTGGGCGCGGACCGCGTGATTTTCCTGCCCGACGGATACCTGGGTCGCTATGTGGCCGGCAAGACCGACGTGGAGATCATTCTCTGGGAAGGGAGCTGCGAAGTGCACGAGCGGTTCACGGCGGATGAAATCCGTTCCTATCGCCGGTCGCACTCCGGCATACAGGTCATCGCCCATCCGGAATGTCCGCCCGATGTCCTGGACGAGGCCGATTTCGTCGGCTCCACTTCGGCGATGATTCGCTACGTGGGTGAAAACAAGCCCCGCCGCGTGGTCATGGTGACCGAGTGCTCGATGAGCGACAACGTGGCCGTGGAACATCCCGACGTGCAGTTCGTGCGCCCGTGCAATCTCTGTCCGCACATGAAGCGCATCACCCTTCCCAAGATCCTGCGCACACTGGAAACACTTCAGCCGCGGGTAGAGGTTCCGGCGGAAATCGCAGACCGCGCGCGGCTTGCCGTGGAGCGCATGCTTCAGGCCTGATCGGCGGGAACCTGCCTTAATGCCCATATACAATGGGCATCCTTTTTATGGCCACAAGCAGGCTGACTTGCGATGCAAGCTCAACACAAGATTCTGATGGTCGACGACGAGTCGGACCTGGAGCAACTGGTCCGGCAGCGGATGCGGCGCGAGATTCGCTCCGGGCAGTATGCCTTTCTTTTCGCCGGAGACGGCGTCGAGGCGCTCGAGGCCCTGGGCGAGCACAGCGACATCGACCTGGTGCTTTCCGACATCAACATGCCGCGCATGGATGGTCTGACGCTGCTGGAAAAGATCCCGGACGTCGATACCGATCTCCGCTCGGTCGTCATCTCCGCCTACGGGGACATGAAGAACATTCGCGCGGCGATGAACCGCGGCGCGTTCGATTTCGTCACCAAACCGATCGACTTCGATGACCTGAGAATCACGATCGACCGCAGCCTGCGCCAACTGGAGATGTGGCGCGAAGCCGAAGCCTCGAAGGACAAGCTGCTGACGCTGCAAAGCGAACTGGACGTGGCCCACACCATGCAGCAGTCGATCCTGCCCAAGCAATTTCCGAAGAACGAGCAATACCAGCTGTACGGCAGCATGACACCGGCCCGGAACGTCGGCGGCGATTTCTTCGACATTATCCGGCTGGAGAACGGGCGCTTGGGAATGGCCATTGCGGATGTGTCCGACAAGGGCGTTCCCGCGGCGCTGTTCATGATGTCCAGCCGTACCTTGCTGAAGGGCGCGGCGCTCGGCAGTGAGGACCCGGGCGCTGTCGTTACCGTGGTCAACGAGCAACTCCAGGACGGAAACGACGCCAACATGTTCGTGACGCTGTTCTACGCCGTGTTCGATCCGGCAACCGGACTGGTGCGCTACGCCAATGGCGGACACAATCCGCCGCTGATCGTCCACAAGGACGGGTCCTCCACCATCCTGCCGCTCACCGGCGGAGTGGCGCTGGGGGTTGCTCCGCAGTTCGAGTTCAGCACCGATCAGGCCCGGCTGGAACCGGGCGAGGCGCTGGTGATGTACACGGACGGCGTCTCCGAGGCGGAAGACCTGGACAGCGAGGAATTCGGCATGGATCGCTTGCTGGACGTCTTCGCGGGCGCCACGCTGGAGAGCGCGCGGACGGCGAACGATGCCGTGTTCGCGGCGGTGAGGGAATTCGCGGGCGACCGATCGCAGTCGGACGACATCACCTGCCTGGTGCTGCTGAGGTCCGGTTCGTAGTCATGAGCGGCGAAATCCGCCTGAAGATCCATGCCAGCCACGGGCAACTGGAGCTGGTGGAGAAAGCCATCGACGAAATGGCCCAGTTGGAACAATGGCCGGAGGAACTGGTCTTCAAGGTCAAGCTGGTGGTGGAGGAACTGGGGCTGAACATCATCGACCACGGCTACGGAAACGATGAATCCCAGGAACTGGAATTCCGCCTGGTAGCCGCGGACGACAGCGTAACGATCGAGTTCATCGACGAAGCCAGCCCCTTCGATCCCCTGACGGAAACGCCGGACCCCGACATCGACGCGGGCATCGAGGAGCGGCGTATCGGCGGTCTGGGCGTGTACCTGGTGCGGGAGATGATGGATGAGGTCAAGTACGCCCGGGAGGGCAACCGCAACCGGCTGACGCTGGTAACCCGGCTCTGACGCCGTGTTACGGGGGGGCATGCGCGGGCTGGTTCTGATCGCCGGGCTGGCGGCTTTTGCGGGAGTTTCGGCCGAGCCGGGAATCGACGCGGAGCGCATCCTGTTCGGGCAGTCGGCGGCGCTGACCGGGCCGGCCAGCGGGCTGGGCCAGGCGATGCGGGCCGGAATCGAGGCTGCGTTCGACGAGGCCAACCGTAACGGCGGCGTGCATGGCCGGCGGCTGGAGTTGATCTCGCTTGACGACGGTTATGAGCCGGAAGCCGCGATCGAGAACATGCGCGCCCTGATCAATGAGCGCGAGGTGTTCGCGCTCATCGGCGCGGTCGGCACCCCGACGGCGCGGTCGTCGGTACCGGTCGCGGCGGCGGCCGGAGTGCCCTATATCGCACCTTTCACCGGCGCCCCCTTTCTGCGCGATGGGCAATGGCAGAACGTTATCAACCTGCGCGCCTCCTACTACCAGGAAACGGAGGCGATGATGGAATTCCTGACCCGCCGGGGTCTGACGCGCGTGGCGGTCGCCTATCAGGACGATTCGTTCGGCCGTGCGGGATTCCGCGGCGCCCAGTTGGCCATGGAGCGGCGAGGACTCAAGCCGGCCGCCATCGCGGTCTATCCACGCAACACCATCGCGGTCAAGACGACCCTGCTGGACGTGATGGAGGGCGATCCCGAAGCGGTCATCATCGTAGGCGCTCCGGCGCCCGTGGCGGCCTTTCTGAATTGGGGCAGCAAGCTCAAGCTGGACATGGTTTTCATGACGACCTCCTTTGCCGGCGGCAACGCATTGATCCGTAACCTGAGCAGCGAAAGCCTGGGCTCCGCCGGACTGCTCATGACGCAGGTGGTTCCACCCCTGATGGGCGAGGCGCTTCCCGTAGTCCAGGACTATCTTTCGGCGCTGAAGGAGACTTCTCCGGACGCGGAACCCGGATTCGTTTCTCTTGAGGGCTACCTGGCCGGGCGCATGGCCGTCGTGGCGATGGAGCAATGCGGACCGGAGCCGCGCCGCGACCGGGTACTGCCGATGCTGCGCGATGCGGGCCGGATTGATCTTGGGGGATTCTCGCTGGAATTCGGGGCGGAGGATTACCAGGGATCGGATGCGGTTTACCTGACCGTCGTGAGTCCGGACGGCGAATACCTGCCACTGGATGCGTCCGGGGCGCGGTGATGAATACCGGGGGGGACAACGGCAACGGCGCGCTCAAGTCGCGCATTGCGCAAATTCTTGAGAAGCGGCACAAGATTTCGGTCCGCATGTACATGGGGATCAGCGCGGCGTTGCTGCTTTTCGTGCTCGCGAGCGTCAACAGCTGGTTCGCCTTCAACACGGTCGCCGATGCCCAGCGGGGCGTGGTCGACCGCAGCCTTCCACAGATAACCGGCGCCTTTGCAGTAGCCGAGCAAAGTCGGACGCTGGTGGCCGCGGCCCCGCGGCTTGCGGCGGCCGGCACGCTGGAGGAACTGGAGAACGTGCGAACCTCGGTGGCTTCGAACCGGCAGATTTTCGAATCCCGGATTGACGCGCTTGAGGCGCAGGCCAGCGATGATCCGGTCATTCAGCGCATGCGCGACCGTGCCGGCGCACTTCTGACCAATATAGAGCAATTGGACCGATCGGTGGAGGAGCGATTTCTGATCGCCGATCAGGCCGGCAGGCTGCAGCAGGAAATTCCGGTGCTGCACGAACGTCTGCAACGGCTGTTGGGACCCGCCATCGACGATCAGTATTTCTTCACCGTGACCGGCTACCGGGACCTGGATTCCGAACCGGTCCCCCGGGAGCAGCACATCTCCGAGGGCGAACTGGCCCGTTATAGGCGCCTGGCGGATCTCAAGGTGAACGTGGACAACGCGGTGCAATTGCTGGATCGGGCTTTCATAGTCGGCGATCCGCAATTGCTCGAACCGCTGCTTGAGAGTTTTGAATCGGCATCCGAGGCCATTACCAGAAACCTGGCGGCGCTGCGCGATCCGCCTGAGCCGGCGGAGTTGATGTCCGCTACCGAGCGCCTGCATGAACTGGGTAGCGGCCGCGAAGCGGCCTTTGCGCTGCGACGCCGCGAACTCGACCTGGCCGCCCAGGAAAGGCGTCTGTTGGCGGACAACCGCACCCTGGAAATCGAACTCGGCGCCGAAGCCGAAAGCATGGTGAGCGGGGCGCGCGACAGCGCCCGCGAATCGACCGACATCGCCAACGAGGCCATCGATACCGGCCAGGTCCTGTTGCTGAGTGTGACCGGAGTGGCGATTGTCGCTGCCCTGCTCATGGGCTCGATCTTTATCGGCAGCCTCTTGCGCCGGCTGGAGGGGCTCTCGAGCCGCATGCGGCGCATGGCCGCCGGCGACCTCAAGACCAGGGTGGATGTGAGCGGACGGGACGAGGTGGCGGACATGGCCGCGGCGCTGGAGGTGTTCCGCGAAGCCTCGCTCAAGGCGCAGAGACTGGACCTGGTGGAGCGCATGGCGCAGGAATTGCGGGACAAGAACGAGGAGCTGGAGCAGGTCCTCGAGGACCTGAAGCGGGCCCAGGACCAGATTGTCATGCGCGAGAAGCTGGCGGAACTCGGGGAATTGACGGCGGGTGTGGCCCACGAGATTCAGAACCCGCTCAATTTCGTCAAGAATTTCTCCGAAGTGTCGTCGGAGTTGGTGGTGGAACTGAAGGAAGTCTTCGACGAAGGCGACGGGAGCCTGAGCGAGGACGACAGGGGCCTGATCGATGAAATCTGCGGCGACCTCGGTTCCAACCTGGAGCGGATCACCCATCATGGTTTGCGCGCGAACCGGATCGTGCGCGACATGCTCAAGATGGGGCGCGGTTCCGGCGATTCTCAGCCAACCGATATCAATGCCCTGCTGGAAGAGCACGCGAGGCTTGCCTACCACAGCGCCCGCGCCTCCGACACCGACTTCAACCTCACGATCGAGGAGGAATACAGTCCCGAAATGAGGGAACTGAACGTGGTGCCGCAGGACCTGGGGCGTGTCTTCCTGAACATGGTGACCAACGCCTGCCACGCCACGCACGATCGCCGGGTCCGGGAAAACGCCGCGGGCGGCAACGGCGCCTACGAGCCGCTCCTGAAGCTGTCGACACGCCGGACTTCGGACGGCGTCGAGGTTGCGATTCAGGACAATGGCGGCGGCATTCCGGACGACATAATCGGGAAGATCTTCAATCCGTTCTTCACGACCAAGCCGACCGACCAGGGCACCGGCCTGGGACTGGCGCTATCGAACGACATCGTGCGCCAGCACGGGGGCGAAATCGCGGTCGATACCGAACCGGGAGAATCGACCCGGATGGTAGTGCGGCTCCCGCTCTCGCTGGAGGTTGAAGACTCCTGACGACCGACGAGGGCCGCGCGGGCCTATCCCAGTTTTGCCAGTGCGTCGTCCTTGCTGTCGTGGATCTCGATGATCTTGTCGAAGCCGCTCATCTTGAACACTTCGCCGATGGAGCCCGACAGCGAGCACAACATGAACTTGGCCTTGCGTTGCCAGAGCGCCTTGGCGATCATGAGAACGGCCCGCAAACCCGCACTGCTTATGTAGTTCAGACCGCTCATATCGACCAGCACCGCCGTGTCGTCGCCGCTGATGGCGCCGGTCAGGGTCTGGTGAAAATCCTGGGCGTTAAAGCCGTCTATGCGCCCGGAGGGCGCGGCGATCAGCGTTCCGTTGTTGCGCTCAATTGGGATATCCATTCTTGCTCCTAAAGCAGGCCAATCAATCACTATCGGGCATCAGTACGAATTCGGGATAGGCCTCTATGCCCAGTTCGGCAACATCCTGGCCCAGTTCCTCTACCGTCTCGGACACCCGAGCTCCCATGGCTTTCGCAATCAGCGTCCAAGTGACCCACGAAGTGCCGAAAACGAACACTCCGATGGCCACGACGCCGAGCAATTGTACTCCGAAGCTGTAGCCTCCGGCAATGCAGACCGCGAGCGTGCCCCATATGCCGGCGAACAGGTGGGCGGGAACGGCCCCGACCACGTCGTCGATACGCAAGCGCTCCAACAGCATTATTCCGGCGGTACAGATCACGCCTCCCACGGCGCCGATCAGGATGGCCAGCCCGTGCGGCAGAATGTCAGGGCCGGCGGTAATCGACACCAGGCCGGCGATGGCGCCGTTCAGTACCGCCAGCAGGTCCACCCGCTTGAGGAGCGGGCGCGATACGATCAGCGCGGCCAGCACCCCCCCCCGGCTGCGGCCAGGTTCGTATTGACCAGCACGATGCTCATCGCCACGGCGTTTTCCACGCCGCCCAGCGCCAGTTGCGAGCCGCCGTTGAATCCGAACCAGCCCAGCCAGAGTATGAAGACGCCCAGCGTGACCGCGGGCACGTTGGAAGGCGGAGTCGGCTTTACGCCCCCGGCAGCGCGGAACTTGCCGAGACGCGGGCCCACGACGATGGCGCCGGCCAGCGCGGCCCAGCCTCCCGTCGAGTGCACGATGGTCGAGCCGGCGAAATCGCTGAAGCCCATCTGACTCAGCCAGCCGCCGCCCCAGGTCCAGGCTCCCACCACGGGGTAGATGATTGCGGTCAGCACCGCGGTGAAAACGAAGAAGGACCAGAGCTTCACGCGTTCCGCCAGTGTGCCGGAAACGATCGACGCGGTAGTCGCGACGAAGACCATCTGGAAGAACCAGTCCGACATGACGGAATACTGGTTTGCGGCCGCCGCTTCCGCCGCCGCCGCAATTTCCGCCGCGGGGGCCTCCGCGCCCACCGCCTCGAGCAGCGCAAGTTCTTCGGCGGACGGCCCGTAGCCCAGGCTTAGCGTTCCTATGACGCTGCCCACGTCCAGGTACATCAAGTTGTAGCCGACCAGGTAGAAGGTCAGCCCGGCAATGGAATAGAGGCCGATGTTCTTGAGGCATATGACCGATGCATTCTTGGTCCGCACCGAGCCGGCTTCCAGCATCGTGAAGCCGGCGCACATCCACATGATCAGCGCTCCCCAGACGAGGAACGCGAAGGTATTCAGGACAAAGTCAGTGTTCATGAATCAGAACTCCGCCGAAAGGCTGAGGACCACCCGCGCGTCGCAGGAACCGGCACAGTCGGGCGCGTCCGTATCGTGATACCTGAGATCGAGGGCAAGCCGGGAGAACGAATAGCTCAGACCGAGGTTCCAGTCCAGGTAGTCTTCGCCGAAATCTTCCGTCACCTGCGAGAAGCCCACGTTCACATCCACGCTCAGGGCGTCGGTCAGCCCGGTCGAAAGGCCGCCGGTCAGATACCAGCCGGTGCCGGTTTCGCCGAAATTGTCCGGCGTGTAATGCACGGCCCCGGACAGGGAAACCGCATCCAGGTCGAATCCCAGGCCGGCATATGCCTCGATGAAGTCGTAGCCGGAATTGCTGTCGGCGCCCGGGTACGCGTAATAGAGCAAACCGACGTCATAACTCACGTCGTTCGCTTCCCAGCCATATCCCGCGTAAATGTCCACTTCGATGGAGGCGTCGTCGCCCGGACCGAAATCGATATTGGATGCCCAGGTGCCTACATACCAGCCGCTGGAATCCGCCCAATCCAGGCCGCCCTGCACGGCGGGATCCTCGCCCGTTTGCGTATAGCCGCGGAATACGTAGTCCGACGTTACGGCCAGGTTCGCGGTTATCGCGGACTCCTCCTGCGCGCCGGCCGTGCCCGATGATCCAACCCATGCAACCAGAACGGCTGCCGAAATAATTCGTGTACTTAGCGCCATGCCTTCCTTTTCCCCCCTTAGCGCTTCAGCGTGAATGATAAAGCAAACTCAAATGAGTACCCCCGCTGTCAGCCCAAAGTTGTAATGTCCCCTTTCTCCAAAGTACAGATGTCCCCTTTTA
>WTGP01000020.1 GCA_011523505.1 Gammaproteobacteria bacterium | reverse complement strand
TGGCAGCCCGTTCCGCCTCCGCCAACGTAGGAACAAACCCGGTTTCAACAACCACCATCACATCCGCTCCCGCATGCGCACCGCCATTGACCACCGCTTCGATCCGGCCCGTCCGTTTCTCAGCACCTCGGATAGTACCGGCCTCAGCTCCGAAGTCCCACCCCAAATCCCCTTCAAGGACCTGGCGGTTGGTTCCAAAGGGCGCCGGCGGCTCTCCAGGCCGCCGGGGAGTCTGGGCCAGGTCACAGCTGCGAGAGGGCCGTTCGCGCCTCCTCACCCGGTCACCGTTGAGGCAACCCACGCCTCCGGGGGGCTCAGTTGAACCAACCGCTGTCAACCTGACGCGGCCGACTTGGCGTTTGCCGGCCCTCTCAGGTCTCCTGTGGAGCTCTATCCTTCGGTCCCGTCACCAACGCATCCGGGAATCGCGGAAACCGTCACTCCTCACGACGCCTGGCATGTGGCTCAGGCGGAAGCCCTGGGGACACCGTCGGCCGCCCTCGACCGCCGCGACCGGTAAAGCCCCGGGTCCCCATCTGCCGCTTCGAGACACCGCCGGTATAGACTGGAGTGGCGCGGGAGCGAGAGCGATGACCACCACGACGACCACCGAGGCGAAGCTGCTGACCGCCGCTGACCTGTTGCGGCTGTACAGGGAGGGTGTGCGCGGGGAACTGATCCGGGGGGTGCTCTGGGAGACCATGCCGACTGGACAGGAACACGGTGAGATCGCGGCGCTTGTGGCGGCGGAACTGGTGGTGTTCGCGCGAGCCCGGGCTCTGGGCCGGGTCACGACTTCGGACGCCGGCGTCCGGCTGGAGCGCGACCCGGACACGGTGCGCGAGCCGGATGTCGCGTTCTTCTCTGCGGCGAAGATCCCGCCGGGCGTACGGGTGACCGGATACTCGGAGGTGGTTCCCGACCTGGTGGCCGAGATCCCCTCCCCGGGCGACGGCCGGCGGGCGCTGCGCGAAAGGCCTACATGTGGCTGGGCCATGGCGTGCGTCTCGTCTGGGTGGTGCGGCCGGAGGAGCGCGCCGTCGACGTCTATCGGCCCGGGGAGGCGGTGGCCGCGCTGGGGGAGCAGGACGACCTTGACGGGCTGGACGTGTTGCCGGGGTTCAGCTGTGCGGTGGGGGCGCTGTTCGGCACGTAGGCCGCGGGGGAGTTCCGGAACCGAGTAACGCCGGCCAGGCGATCCGCTTCGCCTTCGGCGCGCGACCGATCCCACAATCCGCGACGCATCGGGTGTCAATCACATGGGTTCTGCGGCGCCCCTTCCGCCGAGCCCGCACAGGCAGCACCTTCCGGTCGCCGGTGATCACAGTGGTCAGACGGGCTGAGGTTCTCCGGCGTGGATGACGACGCGTCCGCCTGCCCGAACCTGGATGCTCAGGTCATGGTCGTCGAGAAGGGACATCCCCACCAGGGGCGTGCTTCCCATCGCGTCGGCCTTGATTCTCCGTGGCCCACCCTCCCAGAGGACGGTGACGCTGTGCGCCCTGAAGCCGACCTCCGTATCGTCGGCTAAAACCGCTCGGTTGTTGAACAGGTAGGGAAGCTGCAACTCCGCCACCAGCGGCGGTGGCAGGGTCAGAGAACCTGTGTAGCCGGTGTCCACTACGGCCTCCACTTCCACTTCCCGTCCCTCGGGGCCACGGAGGGAGAGGGGCACGACGGCTTCGAGTTCGGTGTTGACGAAGCCTTCTATCACCCGACTCTCCGCCGGTTGGCGCCTCCGAAGCTGTGCATCGCCCGGTATCCGACTCTCATTGCCCAGGCATTGGGCGCGGGGCGGCGCTTTCGTAGGGCATCCGCTGCGGCGAGTCCGGTGTCAGCGATGGCGTAGTCCCCGCTGTCCACGTCTATGACGATGACCTCTCCGATGTGGTCCGGTTCCACCTTGCCGCGGATGTCTCGATCATAAATCTCTTCTCCAAGACGTCCGATCTCTTCCGTAGTGAGGGTCGGCGCCGTGGTCTCCCCTCCGTGATCGGGCGCCGGGGTCTTCTGGTCTCCCATCTTCCTTCTCCAAGGGTCCTTCAAGGGTGTTCTTCTCTCCTGATTCTATTGGGAGGGTGCTGAAAAAATAGGCGGGGATGGGTTGGCCCGCGGCCTCTCGCCCTGCGGGTCTCCGGCGGTCTTTCTTGGGGTGTGTCGATGCCTACAAGGCGCGACCGTGTCGGGGGTTGTCATCAAGGTGTTGTTCGCCGGAGGTCAAGGGGCGTTGGGGGTCTGGCGCCGCCCTCGGCTCCCGAACCTGAGGAACACCGCACCGAATATGACGCCCTGATCCTCAGGAACAGAGCACCACGGACGAAGCCCTGATCCTTTGGTCGAGCCACTCGGCAACGCCATTGTTCATGGGGCGGTCCGGGCGCCTACCCCGCGACGGGAGTTGCCACCGTGAGGGCTGATCCGCTGTAGACCACGGCGGGCGTTCCGGGGACGTCCCCCGGCGGCCGGGCCACCATCGCTCCGTCGTTCAACCAGTGTGCGCTCACACCTTCTGTTTCGGCCGCTACGGCTGCAACGGCAGCTACCACGTCTTCGGGTAGCGGGTCCACTACGTCTACGTCTCGAGTTAGCCGGTTGGTGTTCCACCGGAAAGAGATTGCTGCGCCGCCGACCACTAGGAGGTCGATCGGTATAGGGCGAGGCGCGAGTTTCGAGTCGAGCGCAGCGAACAGTTCGGCGATCAGGCTCGGCGTTAAATGCTCTCCACCAGCCACGTCAATCCCACGGCAGCCACCAGTCCGGTGTGCCTTTGTCGAGCAGTCGATGGTGGAACCAGACACGGTGGTACCGGCATGTAGCGGGCGCCCGTCCCCGCCGTAACCAGCGCCCGTACCAGCCGTCGTCCGTGTCGCCGAACAAGACGGTGTGGGTTGGGTGGCGATGGAGTCTCACCCAGGGGGGGATGATGACTCCGTCTCGATCAGCCAGGGCGTGTACCACAGCCGCGATTGCCGGCAGGAGGAGTTCATCGTCGCCGGTGTACTCGGGAGCCTCGCAGATCATCGCTTCTCGGTTGTTGGACGTGTTCCAATCACTGACGAACTGGATGATGGGAACCCGATAAGGGTTGCGGGGGCAGGGCTGCGATATGTCTCCGGGCAAGGTTGCAGCGGTCAGCTCCCTGAACTTGGGCAGCTGGAGCGTTTGTGAGGCCGGCCGCCGGTTAACAGTGGTGTCTGGTGTTGGTGACACGGCCCCAAGGCTAGTGTCCTGATTCGTTGGAAGAGCGCGAAAATCGCCGCCCGCGGGCCGGGCGTCCCCCGACGGGTCCCTCCCCCGCCGCCGCCACCATGGTCCGGGGCGTGAGCGGCCATACCCGGCTGGACGCCGGGTGAAACGGCGGGTCGCTCCACGAAACCCCTTCTGTATGTTCCCTCCATCCCGGCCGGGCCGATCGGAGCTTGCGCAGCTGTCGGCCGGTGGCGGTGCTTGGCATGAGCCAACCTATAGGGAGGGTGTGACAGACTCGCGTCCCACTGATAGGAACAGACAAGGGAGTCGTCAATCGGCCGCGAATCTCCGGCACAGGACACTAGACACCGACCTCGCCGCCTTCGCCTCGCTGCGCGACCCTGACTCACGGGCCTTCTACTACCGCAAGCGGGCCGAAGGGAAGAAGCACAACGCCGCCGTGATCTGCCTCGCGCGGCGGCGCTGCGGCGTCATCCTCGCGATGCTCCGCACGCGCGCGGTATCGCTACCGGGCGCTGAGGGCCGGCGCTCCCGGAGGTTTTTCTCACTCTCGTTCGACAGGTGGTATTCTCGCGCCATGCAGTGGACGCGGATCGCTCGCCGTTCGCGGCTCCCCGGCGCTGACCGGGCAGCTGCGGCCGGGCACACATAGCCGGGGGGGGGGGGTAGAAGTGGTGCCCCTGCTTCGGCGGGCGCCATCCCCGCGTCGCCTGCTTCGCGGTCTGCTCGCGCCGGTGGTCGCGGCGTCGGCGCTGCTAGCCGCCTCCGCTCTGCTCTCCTCCCCCGCGGCTGAGGGACAGACACCCGCGGCGGTGAACATCACCCTGTCGGCGGCCGGAGGAAACAACGACGGAGACGTTGTCGAGGGCGCTTCAGGCGCAGCCGGCTACAAGGACCTCACCGTCACCCTGAGCCGCGCATTGACCGGCAGTGAATACGTCTTCGTGCCTCTCGTGATTCAGGGCGCAGGCGCGGGCGCGGATTACAGCCTCGCCTTGCAGCCGGCGACGCAGGCGGGCGTGGAGCTGTCGTCCTCGACCGTGGTCTTCAGCGCCGGGGCGTCGGAAGCGGTCGTGCGGTTTACCCCGGTCGACAACTCCGAGCGATCGGAACGGGTGGTCACCGTTGACGTCGGCCGGGACGGCAACGCGCCCTTCGTGGTAGACGTCACCCTGGGCACGCTTCCAGATTCGCCAATCGTCTTCCGCATGATCGACGACGAAACCGGCGACTTCGTCGTGCCTCACGACTGGGCGCTCATTCCTAACGTGGTGCGCCCGGGCGAGAAGTTCCGACTGCTCTTTGTGGCCGAAGGCGGGCTCGACCGCAACAACCAACCGACGTCACTTGCGGCGTACAACGATGCCGTGCAGGCCTTGGCGGGCCGCAGCGGCCATGCGGAGCTGCAGCGCTACGCCGGGTCGGTCACCCTGCTCGGCTGCCACGGCAGCGACGACGCGCGGACCAACACCGGGATGTGGAGCAGCAACGCCTACACCGACGGCTCGACCAGCGCGACCGGCGACGGCATCGCCATCTACTGGCTGAACAGCGACAAGGTGGCGGACAACTACCACGACTTCTACGACGGCTCCTGGGACGGCGACCGGCGGAACGAAGCCACCAAGCAGAGCGGCAGTCGCTTGGGTAACACCGGCGAGGTCATGACCGGTTGCGAAGACGACGGCACCGCCAAAAGCGGCCGCACGCTGGCGGCTGCCCAAAACCTGGCCCACGCCGACCACAGCCGGTCGTTTCCGCTGGACGACACGAGCACCCCCGATGGCATCCACTACGGCAACCGCTGGGTGTACGCGATGTCGCCGGTGTTCACCGCCGGACCCGGCGAGGAGGACGACCGTCTGCTGAAGGTGACGACCGTCGGAACGCTCGTGAAGGAGGGGCAAGGGGGGGGGGCCTTCTACGGGGTCAATCTCAAGAGAGACCCAGGGCGGGACCTGAAGGTGACCGTGACCGCGACGGTGCCGGAGGATGCCCGCGACGCGGTGCAGTTGAGCCGGCCGGGCGGGATGCCCGCCGACACGGTCACGCTCACCTTCCGGGGCGCGGGCGTCAATAGCAACTGGGACCGCGAGCAGCTGATCAACGTCCACGGCTTGGAAGACGTGGACACGGACAGCGAGCAGAACATCAAGATCGAGCACTGGACCACGACCTCCCACGAGGACGAGCAGGCCCTGCAGAGCATCTATCACCGCGGCCTGGCGACATCCGCGCATATCTACGTCTCCGACAACGACGCCGGCCCGACCGAGGGCTTCACTGTTGAGATCGGCGAGCTCGCCGACAACAACCCGGTGATCGATAAGGACGAACACGCGGACATCGAGATCAACTTCAGCCACGCGCTGGGCGACGAAGAGCTTCTGGGCTTGGTGGTCGAGATCAGCGGCGCGGAACACGGCGCCGACTACTCCGTCGGAGTCCACGGCCCGGCCGGACAGGGCCGGATCGAGCCGCCCACCATCGTCGATGGCCTGGGTACCGCCGTGACCGTCATCACCGTGGTCGGCAACGACGAATCGGATCCGATGGATCAGGTGCGAGGCGTCCTGCTGCGCATCGCCGCCAAGGCTGAAGCGCATCGCGAGATCACGGTGAAGCTGACCGGCGCCTACTCCTCCAACGACTCCATCGCCGCGCGCGACAACGTGGGCGGCGTACGGCTCAAGGAGTGCGCCGACGACGCCCCCGACTGCCAGTCCAAGACCATCACCATCGTGGCGGTGGACCGGGTGGTGGTGCAGGACGGCGCAACGGAGCTCACCACCTCCCCCATCGAGGCCACGCTCACCGAGGGATCGAGTAAGACGTTCAACGTGAAGTTGAGCACCAATCCGGGCCAGGGCGGTGGGGCCGGCGTCAGCTTCACCTCCAGCGATCCGGGCGCTGTGACGGTCTCGCCGGCCACGATGACGTTCACCAGCGGCACCTACGCCATGAACCAGGTGCTGACCGTCGACGCCGTGTCCGACTCGGACGCCGCGGACGAGTCGGTGACCATCACCGCGGTGGTGACGGGCTACCCGGGCGTCACGGCCGGGCCGAAGATCGTCGTGGCGGTGGAGGACGGCGGCCCGGCGGTCGAAGTGAACCGGAGCAGCGGGTCGCTCATAGAAGGGGGAGAAAGCAAGCACATCACCCTCACGCTGCGCACCGACCCGGGCGGCACGGTGACCATCACTCCCACGTCCTCAGACACCGGCGCGGTGACCGTCTCCGGCGCGATCACGCTCGATTCGACCAACTACCAGACCGGGAAGCGCATCTTCCTCAGCCCCGTAGACGACCAGGACAACGCTGACGAGAACGCCGAGATCACGTTCGGCGTCAGCGGCTACGGCTCGGTGACCGGCGGCCCGCCGGTGCAGGTCAAGGTCTGGGATGACGATCCACGTGTCCGCATCCATCCACATTCGATCAGGCTGCCCGAGGGCGAGGCCCACTCCTTCAGCGTCCGGCTCAACTCGGACCCCGGCGGTACGGTCGTCGTCAACGTCGATTTCGACGGCCTGCAGCCCGACGGCACCTTCACATTCGACTCGACCAACTGGCAGCATCCGAAGCTGGGGTTCTTCATCAACCTGAAGGACGAGAACATCACGGATGACACCTACACCATCTCGCACTCGATCAGCAGCTCGACCAGCACCGACTACCCGGTCGGCATGTCGATCCCGAGCCTGACCCTGACCATGCTCGACGACGCCGTGTCGGTGGACAAGCCCGGCGCGACGATTGTGAGCCTCGCCAAGGCCGCGGACAGCGCTGCGGTCATCGATGAGGGCAGCACGGCCATCGTGGGCAGCACGGCCGTCGAGTTCACGGTGTCCCTGTCCCACCGCCTCACGGTCGATCAAGCCGTCGAGGTTCCACTGGTGATCAGCGGGACCCGCGTCACGGCGGGCGACGTGGTCGTCGCCACCAAACAGGGCGTCGGCATCAATCACGGCGTCGTCGTGATCGGCGGCTCAACCCTCACCCCGCGCGTGCTCTTCTCCGGCGATGGCGTCAACCCGGTGCAGACCGCCAGGCTCACGCTCAGGGCGGCGTCAGACAACGTCGCCGAGTCGCGTGAGACGGTCACCGTGGCGCTGGGACCCGACGACGCCACCGACAACGGCTTCGACAAGAACAGCCGGCTGACCAACGTGAGCGACGGCGCCGACCCGCACGCCACCGAGACCAGCTTTACGCAGGCGGTGCAGGAGCTGGTGCAGATTTTCATATCGCAGGACTACATCGGCCGGGTGTTCGCCCCGAATTTCAAGGACATCACCATCGACCTGAGTCGGCCGCTGCTCGCCGGCGAGGTCATCGATGTGCCCATTCAAGTGATCACCGGGAACAAGACCATCGGCACTCACTTCACCTTCGGGCTGGCGCCGGCAACTGATGCCACGCCGCAAACCGGGGTGTCGCTGGTCACCAGCGGCGGCTCGAACAGCCCCTCGTCGCCGACAGTGCGGTTCTCGGGGGCCGGGGCGCAAGCGGCCGTCCTGCGCCTCGGCGTGGTGGACGATCACTCGTTCGATTGGTTCAGGACGACCATCCGCTACCGCGCCAACGACCAGCCGACGGGCACCGGCGTCAGCGTGCGCAGGAACGGCGGCGCCATCGGGTTCATCAGCACCGACCGGTCGGGCTCACAGACGCCGCCCGTCGACATCACCCTGTCGAGCGCCACGGGCGACGTGACCGAGGGCGCTGCCGGCGCGGCCGGCTACAAGGACATCACGATCACCCTCAGCCGCGCCCTGACGTCGGGCGAGACCGTGCTCTCTGGCTTCAACGTGAGTGGCGTAACGCCCACGACGGACTACACCCTCGCCCTCCAGCCGGCTTCGCAGACCGGGGTGGAACTGAGAACCACTGAGACTCCGGGGTCGTACTTCCTGAATCTCACGAACGGCGCAACCGGCGCGACGCTACGCTTCACGCCGCTGGATAACCGGAAACGCTCGCAGCCCGCGGTCAGTATCGGTTTCCCCACCACAGGCGTCTTCATTCCCACCGGGTACGGCGGCGCCACGGTGGGAACCGTCTCCGGCTCTCCACTCACCTTCAGCGTCATCGACGACGAGACGGGCGCCGTCAGGGTGCCATCCAACTGGCCGCTGATTCCCAGCGGGCTGAACGCCGGCGACAAGTTCCGCCTGCTCTTCGTCACTGGTGGGACGCGCACGGCGGAGTCCACCGACATCGAGGTGTACAACGACTTTGTGCAGGGTCAGGTCGCGGCGAGCGGCCATAGTGACCTCAAGCCCTACGGGGGGCTGGTCAAGGTGCTGGGCAGCACCAGCGCCGTCAACGCGCGGGCCAACACCGGCACCACGGGCGCAGGCTCGAACATCCCCATCTACTGGGTGAACGGCGCGAAGGCGGCGGACGACTACACCGACTTCTACGACGGCTCGTGGGACGGCACCCGGTCGAGCGACTACCGCAAGCAGGACGGCGCGACCGGCGGCGTGAGCGCCTCGATCTACACGGGCACCGCCGACGACGGCACGACCAGCGGTCCCTTGGGCGGCAGTCAGGTGTCGTACACCAGCGTGGGCAACACGGCGACGTTCCACCAGGCGACCGCCGCGAACGACAGCCAGTACCACTTCTTCGCCGTCTCGCCGGAGTTCACCGTGTCGGGGCCGCTGGTGCAGTTCGCCAAGGCGGAGCAGAGCGTGGTCGAGGACGCCGGCACGGTCAACGTGCAGGTCGACTTCATCCCCGCGCCCGCATCGGCCCTCACGCTCAGCTACACCCTCTCCGGCACGGCGGCCAGCGGCACGGACTACACCATCACCGGCGCCACCGGCAACGGCGGCACGGTCAGCGTGGCGTCAGGCGTCAGCAGCGTAACCATCCCGGTGGCGGTGAGCGCCGACACCGACGACGAGAGTGCGGAGACCGTCATCCTGACCCTGACCGCGCCGAGCGGCTACGGGCCGGGGCTGCCGAGCGTCCACACGTTGACCATCACCGACGACGACTTCACCGTGCCGAGCATCTGGCCGCTGAAACCCACCGGCCTTGCCCCCGGCGACAAGTTCCGCCTGCTGTTCCGCACCACCAACCTCCGGGACGCCGAAGCCGCGGACCTCGCCACCTACGACGCGTGGGTGCAGGGCGAGATAAACTCCGCCAATCCTCTGTGGACTGCTCTCGAGGATTACAAAGACCACTTCAAGGCGGTGGGGTCCTCCGCCACCGTTGACGCCCGCGACCACCTGGGCATGCGCGTCGGCAGCAGCTGGAACCCCGGCGTCGCCATCTACTGGCTAGACGACGCGGGCGAGGGCGCCCTCGTCGCCGACGACTACGAGGACTTCTGCGACCGTGAGATGGATCAGGAGGACGCAGACAACCAGCCGCAGATCTGGTGGAAGAACGACCTCCTGGCCGACCAGCGCAACCAGGCGGGCGCGCCGCACACCAACAACAACTGGCCCTGGACCGGCACGGACAACGACTGCACCAAGAGCGCGGGCCAGTACTTGGGCGCCGCTCCCAGTGTGACCATCGGCAAGGCCCGGGATCAAAACCGGTCGGCCGGCCCGCTCAACGACGGCGTTCAAGCTCGAGACTCGTCGAACTCCCTGTACACCATCTCGCCGGTGTTCATCGTGGGCCCACCGATCGTGACGCTGACGCCGACCAGCCTCGACGTGCCGGCCGACGGCGGCATGGCGACCTACACCGTCCAGTTGAAGTCCGCGCCGACCGGCAACGTGACGGTCGCCGTGGCGTCGAGCGACACGACCCACGCGACGGTGTCGCCCAGCAGCCTGACCTTCACGCCCAGCGGCGCCACCGCCTGGAACGTCGCGCAGACGGTGACGGTCAGCTCGGCCTCCGGCGCGGTCGTGGATGATGAGGCGACCATCACGCACACGATCCGGAGCTCCGGGGATACGACGAACTTCCCGAACGGCGTCGTGTCGGGCGCGGAGGTGGAGGTCACCGTGACCGCGCCCGGCGACGGCGTGACGGTCTCGCCCGCGACCCTGACCCTGACCGAGCTTCACGCTTCAGACGCCGAGAAGACGTACACGGTGGTGCTGAAATCCGACCCCGGCGCGACGGTGACCATCGCGGTCGCCTCGCAGGACACCACAGCGGTGGCGGTGGACACCGACTCCGGCACGGACGGCGACCAGAGCACCCTGACGTTCACGCCCAGCGGCGCCACCGCCTGGAACGTCGCGCAGACGGTGACGGTGCGCGCGCTCAACGACGCCGACGCCGTGGGCGAGCAGGATGTCGAGATCACCCACACGGCCACGGCCGCCAGCGGGGCCTACGACGAGATCGATATCGACGCGGTGGAGGTGGACGTCACCGACGCGGGCCACGGCCTGGCGCTCAGCGACTCCACGCTGGACGTGTACGCGAACGAGGGCGCCGCCACCTACACCGTGAAGCTGAAGTCCGCGCCCACCGGCAACGTGACCGTCGCCGTCGCGTCCGGCGACACGACGCATGCGACGGTGGACACGGACACCAGTACCGACGGCAACCAGCTCACGCTGACCTTCGCGCCCTCCGGCGCCAACGCCTGGAACGTGGCGCAGACGGTGACGGTGACGTCGGCGTCGGGCGCGGCGGTCAACGACACAGCCACGATCACGCACACCATCCAGAACTCCGGGGACACGACGAACTACCCGAACGGCGTCGTATCGGGCGCGACGGTGACGGCGACGGTGGTCACGGACACGCGGCCGGTGGTGACCGTCGTTGCCGAAACGAATCTAGGGGTCGCCACGACGCAGGTGGCGGAGGGTCAGACGTTGCACAATGCTCAAGTGCCGGCGCCATTCGTCCTTCGCCATACCGGGCCTCCAGGCAAGTATGTGCAGGTCCGACATCGTCGCGCGACGGAGGGCGACTATGCCCGGACTCCCAACCTGCTGGGAGACGTCCAGGAATGGATTAGTCCAGGGGCGGGCAGTGACGCCTCCATCTCGATCAGCGACGACAACGTGGACGAGCCCAACGGCAAGGTGATCGTCACCGTCCTGCCCCGCCCGACTCATTACCGGATCGGCTCGTCGGGCCGGGCTGAGGTGCTGGTCCTCGACAACGACCCGACGACAGTGACGCTGGCGCGCGCCTCCGGGTCCGCCGTGAACGAGGGATCGACGCACACCTACACGATCACCCTGGGCCGCGGGCTGGTGAACGGCGAGTCGCTGGCGGTGCCGCTCACGTTCAACAGCGGCACCGGCGCGGCGGTGCGCAACACCGACTTCACCCTGGCGTGTCCGATGACTTTGCCGACGGGGGTTACCTGCAACAACCTGAACACGGCCAGCGCGCCGACCGTCACCTTCACCGGCCCCAGCACGGGCCAGACCGTGACCTCGGTGACGCTGACCCTGACCGCCTCGACCGACACGGTCCCGCGCGAGTCGGAGACGGTGGACATCGGCATGGGCGCGATCACCACCACCTCGGGCGTTTTGGACTCCGACGACATGGACGTCGGCCTGGGCGGCGGGGTGACGGCCACAGACAGCGCGGCGGCGCTGACGATCACCGACGTCCTGCCGACGCTGACCGTGAAGATGACGGCGCCCGCGGGCGACGTGACGGAGGGCGCGAGCGGCGCGTCGGGGCGCAAGGACATCACCGTCGCCCTCGGCTACGCGCTGACCGGCTCGGAGACGGTCACCGTGCCGCTGCGGGTGCGCGGCGCGACGGTGACCGACGACTACACATTCGCCCTGGAGCCGGCGACGCAGAGCGGCGTGACGCTGTCGACAAGCGGCTCGTACTCGGCGCAGAACCCGGCGCTGGTGTTCACCGCCGGAGCGGGCGACGCCACGCTGCGCTTTACACCCGTCAACAACACCGACCGCACGCAGCCGGCCATCCTCATCGACTTCCATGGCGCCGTGGTGAAGAGCGGCTTCACTCCCTCGGTGACCGCCTCGGGTGACGTCTTCTTCGTGATCGTCGACGACGAGACGGGCGATATCGAGGTGCCGCGCGACTGGCCGCTGAAGCCCTCGGACGTGAGCCCGGCGGCGCAGTTCCGGCTGCTGTTCGTGACGTCACAGACGGGCACCGCGCAGTCCATGGACATTGAGGAGTACAACCACTTCGTGCAGAAATCGGTGGTGACGAGCGGCCACGCCTCCATCAAGCCCTACGCCGGCCTGATCAAGGTGGTGGGCAGCACCAGCGCCGTGAACGCGCGGACCAACACGGGGACGACGGGCGCGGGGACGGGCATCCAGATCAACTGGCTGGGCAACGCCAAGGTTGCGGATAGCTACACCGACTTCTATGACGGCACCTGGGACAGCAACACGGTGACAGCCGGCCGGTTCCAGCACGGCGGAGGATTGAGCTCGAACAACTTCGTCCACACGGGGACCGCCGACAACGGCAACACCAGTCATCCCCTCGGCACCAACAGGATCTGTTATATCCAAACGAATCACGCCGCCAATCCACTGTGCAGGGGCGGGTGGGTCGGCGCCAACACACTCAACCGCCACTTCCTCGCCATGTCGCCGGTATTCGAGGTGGAGGGCGTGGAGGCGTCGCTGGCGGTGAACAACAGCGGCGCGGTGACGGAGGGCGGGACGCTGACGGTGACGGTGAACCTGGGCGCGAACGCGCCGAGCGCGCTGGAGATCCCCGTCCAGATGCGCACCAGCGGCAGCCCCACGGCGTCGACGGACGACTTCACGCTCTCGGGCAGCCCGGCGGGCACGGTGAGCATCGCCATGGGGCAGAACAGCGGCACGCTCACCTTCACGGCCACGGCGGACGACATCGACGAGCCCGTGAACATGGAGACGCTGGTGCTGGAGTTCGGCACCCTGCCGGAGGAGGTCGTCCCGCACGAGACCGACCCAACCCACGTGACAATCACCATCACCGACAACGACACGGCGGGGATCACGGTTACCGAGACGGGCACGCCAGTGAACACCGTCGTGGACGAGGACGGCACGCCGACCGCCACCGACACCTACACGGTCGTGCTGGACTCCAAGCCGCTGTCCAACGTGACGATCCGCGTGACGGCGGGCGACGGCTCGGTCGCCAAGGTCGACGGCCCCGACTCCGCGACGGCGTACACCACGACGGAAGACCTGATCTTCACGCCAACCAACTGGAACACGGCGCAGACGGTCACCGTGCAGGGCGTCCAGAACGTCATCGACGACCCGAACGACAAGCGCACGGTGGACATCTCCCACACGGTGCAGGTCGGCGACACGTCGCCCAACGGTCAGTACACCACCAGCATGGACCTGAGCGACCATGACGTGGAGGTGGAGGTCATCGATGACGACGCGCAGCCGACGGCGGTCGAGCTGGAGGCGTCCATCTCGACCGCGACGGAGAACGGCGGGGCGCAGACCGTCACGGTGACGGCGACGGTGCAGGGCGCAACGCGCTTCGGCGCCGCGCAGACGATCACCGGGGACATCTCGAGCAACGCAGACACCTCGTCCACGAACTACGTGGACGTCACGACGTCGGCGCTCAGCATCACCATCCCCATTGGGGCGCAGACCGCCACCGGCACCTTCACGCTGACGCCGCAGAACGACAACGTGCACGAGACGGATCAGACCGTGACCGTGGGCGGCGCCATCGCGCCCGCCACAGGCGTCACGATCACCGCCGACACGATCGGCGTCACCAACGACGACAATGCGCCGACGCGGATCGATCTGAGCGTCAACCCGACCACCATCGCGGAGGCGGCCGGAGCGACGACGGTGACCGTCACGGCGACGGTGCACGGCGGCAAAACCTTCGGCTTGGCCAAGACCGTCACCGTGGCGGTCGGCGGACAGAACGAGACGAACAAGGTGAAGTTCACCACCGCGAGCGTCTCCAACATCAACATCGCCGCCGAATCGGCCACGGGGACGGCGACGTTCACGCTGACGCCGACCGCCAACACCTTCGACGAACAGACCGCGACCGCGACGGTGAGCGGCACGGCGTCGAGCGTGACCACGCTCAACAGCGCGACGGTGAGCGTCACCGACGACGACGCCTCGCCGGCGGGCATCACCTTCGGCCTGAGCCCGACGACCGTCGCCGAGGACGGCGGCGCGGCCACCGTCAACTACACGCTGGATGTGCAGACGGGGACGGGCGGCACGACCTACGGCGAGGACATCGTGGTGACCGTCGCCGTGGCCGGCTCGGACGGCACCAACGTGGTCGACTTCACGCCGGTCACGAACCAGATGAGCACGATCCCGAAGGGCACGTCGGCGCAGATCACGGGCAGCTTCACGCTTACCCCGACCAACGATACCGACGACGAGTACGACGAGACGGTGACGGTGTCGGCGTCGGCGACGGACGTGCACGGCAACGCCATCATCATGACCCCCATTGAGATCACCCTCACGGACGATGAGGACACGACGGTGACGATGACGGCCCCGACGGGGGCGGTCGCGGAGGCGAGCGGGACCAAGGACCTCACCTTCACGCTGAGCCGCGCGCTGCGCGGCACGGAGGCGATCACCGTGCCGCTCGAGGTGGTGGGCCTAGCGCAATCGGACTACACCCTGGGGCTGCACGGGACGAACACGGGCGTGACCATCGACACGACCACCAGCCCCTTCAGCGCGCAGAACCCGGCGCTGAAGTTCGCCGCCGGGGCGTCGAGCGCGACGCTTCGGTTCACGGCGCAGCCCAACAGCAAGCGCACGCAGCCCTACGCCATCATTCGTTACGGCAGCGGCACGCCCGTGCCCGCGCCGTCGGGCGCCAACATCGACTTCGGCACGCCCGTGGGCGGGCCGGTGGGCTTCATCATCACGGACGACGAGACGGGCGACATCCTGTTCCCGTTCGACTCGGATCTGATGCCGACCGGCGACCACTCGATCATACCGGGCTACTCGTTCCGGCTCGTGTTCGTGACCTCGGGAGCGCGTGACGCCTCGTCCACGAACATCGCCGACTATGACGCCTTCATCCAGTCGGCGCTGGCGGAGGGACACGAGGACATCATCCCCTACGCCGGCTTCTTCAAGGTGGTCGGCAGCACGTCGGCGGTTGACGCAACGGCCCACGCGAGCTTCGGCACATTGAGCAGTGCGCCGTTCTTCTGGCTGGGCAACAACATGTACGCGCAGCGGGTGGCCAACAACGATCCGGGCTTCCGCGGCGAGTGGCTGAACCAGACGCCCTACGATGAGAGCGGGGCGGCGGCGACCGCGAGCGCGAACGGCTACTTCACGGGCTCGACCAGCGCCGGCGCGAAATCGAGCAACCCGCTGGGATCCTCAACGGTGACGCTGGGCTATCTGAGCGACAGCGGCACCGGCCGCGCGCCGCTGGGCAGCGGCGTGACGACGGCCAAAACCGACACGCGCCCCTTCTACGGCCTGTCGCCGATCCTCAAGGCGGACCGGCGGCCAACGGTGTCCATCGTCCCCAAGACCGGCGGAGAGTCGGTGGCGGAGGGCTCGCCCGCCGTCTTCACCATCAGCATCACTCCCACGCCTACGCAGTCGATTGGCGTGACGCTGTTTGTCTTCAACGAGTCCGGCAAGCCCGCCTACGTCGCCCCCGCCGATCGCCAGAACCCCATCATGAACGCCGTGACGCTCACCGCCACGACCACCTCCGCCGACTACTCGGTGCCGACGATCAACGACAGCGACGACGAGCCGGACGGCGGCGTGGAGGTGCGCGTGAGCGGCACGGCGCAATACGCGCCCGCCGGCTCAGATAACGACGTGGCGACGGTGCGGGTGACGGACGGCGAGCCCACGTCCCTGACGCTGACAGGCACATCCGCCAACGTGACGGAGGGCCTCAACAAGAGCTTTACCCTGTCGCTGGGGCGGCGCCTCGTCTCCGGCGAGACGGTGACGGTGCCTCTGACCTTCGCCGGGACGGCGACGCGCGGGACGGACTACACCTTCACCTGCTCCGGCTCCGGCGTGACCTGCACGGAACTCAACGACACCTCCGGAAGCGCCAACCCGCGCGTGGTCTTCGCCAACGGCGCGCAGACCGCCACGATCGTGATGATGGCGGTGCTCGACGCCAACACCGACCCCGTGGAGGCCAACGAGACGGTGAACATCGGCATGGGAACGCCGACGTCCATGGGCCTGGGCGGGGGCGTCGGCGCGCCGACGGACAACGCGCCGCAGTTCACCATCGTGAACCGCTCGCAGATCACCCTGGCCTCCTTCGAGCACGCCACGTACACGGCGACGGAGGCGACGGGGTCCGGCCGCACGGTGACGGTGCGGGTCAACTACACGCCCAGCGCGCTGATAGACCTGACCATCCCCTTCACCGTGACGGGAACAGCCACGGTGACCAGCGACTACACCAAGACCCACAGCACCAACCAGCTGAGCCCGGACGGGGGCGATAGCTACAGCACCATCACCTTCACCATCAATGACGACGTATATGACGACGACGGCGAGACCATCATCATCACGCTGTCGGACGGCGCCAACTGGGACCTGGGCGCGAACCCCTCGACCACCATCACCATCACCGACAACGACGCCGCGCCTGAGGTGACGCTGTCCGCCAGCCCGGCGACGGTGGCGGAGTTCGCGGGGGCGACGCCGATCACGGTGACGGGCGCGATGCAGGGGACTACGCGTTTTGAGGAGAACACGAGCCTGACGGTTGGCATCGCCGGCTCCGGCGCTGCCAACGTCGTGGACTTCACCGCGCCCTCCTCCGTGACGCTGACCATCAACGCCAACGCCGCCTCGGGCACCGCCAACTTCACGGTGACGCCCACGGACGACACCGATATCGAGAGCAACGAGGTGATCACCCTGTCGGCCACCGAGACCGGGGCGGTCATCAACAGCGGAACCCTCACGCTGACGGACGACGATTCGGCAACGTCGCTGAGCCTGACGATGTCTGCGACGGCGGGCGACGTGACCGAGGGCGCGTCCGGCGCGGCGGGCTACAAGGACGTCACCATCACGCTGGGGAGCGCGCTGACGGGCAGCCAAACGGTGACCGTGCCGCTGGCGGTGAGCGGCGTGACGGTCACCACCGACTACACCTTCGCGCTCCAGCCGGCGACGCAGACGGGCGTGACGCTGCTGACCAGCGGCGGCGGCAACAGCGCGCAGAACCCGGCGGTGCGCCTCAGCGCGGGCGCGACGAGCGCGACGCTGCGCTTCACGCCCGTCGACAACAACGATCGGACGAACCCGGCCGTGGTGATCGGCTACGGCACGGGATCGCGGCTGCCCAGCGCCACGGGCGTCTCGCTTGGGACGCCGGCGGGCTCGCCCATCATCTTCGCCATCACGGACGATGAGACGGGCGCCATCAACGTGCCGAACAACTGGGCGCTGAAGCCCTCCGGCCTCGGCCCGGGGCAGCCCTTCCGCCTCCTGTACGTCATGTGCCGCACGGATCAGGACGGGACGTCCACGAACATCAGGGACTACAACACCTACGCGTGGCAGGCCCACCTGGAGCATGGGCACGCCTCGCTGCATCCCTACGCGGGTCTGCTGCGCATCGTCGGTAGCACGGCCGCGGTGGACGCGCGGGTGAACACGGGCATGTGGAGCGGCGGCGCCTACGCGGACGGCTCCACCGCGCAGAGCAGCAGCGGCATCCTGGTCTACTGGATGGGCGGCAACGACAAGGTCGCCAACAACTACTTCGACTTCTACGACGGGCAGTGGGTCGGCAACACGGATGCCAACCAGACCGCCTACGACCGCTGCCACACCGGCAACGGACGCGGCGGCAACGCCTTCATCTTCACGGGCAGCAACGCGGACGGCACCGGGCGGGACGGCTATGAGCTGGGGGCCTCCCAGGTGCAGTACGCCGCGCTCTCCCCGCTTGGCTCCGGGCGCACTCCGCTGAACAGAGGCACATCGACGAACGCCGCCACCGAGAGGCGCAACTTCTACGTGCTGTCGCCGGTGTTCATCGCGACGGGGGAGACGCAGTTCGCGCAGGCGGCCCAGAGCGCGGAGGAGGACGCGGGCACGGTGAACGTGGCGGTGAACGTGAGCCCGGCGGCGGGCGGGCCCATCGCCGTGAGCTACACCCTCTCCGGCACGGCGACGAGCGGAACGGACTACGCCATCACCGGCGTCACCGGCACTAGCGGCACGGTGACCATCCCGGCGGGCGCGACGAGCGTGAACATCCCCGTGGCCGTCACCGATGACAGCATCGCCGAGCAGCCGGAGACGATCATCCTGACGCTGACCGCCGGCGACGGCTACACGCTGGGGACGACGACCGCGCACACGCTGACCATCGCCATCAATGATCAAACACAGGGAGTCACGGCCAACGATGACGGCTCCTACACGGTGCCCAACGACTGGGCGCTGATCCCGGACGGCCTGCGCCTGGTCGGCCAGAAGTTCCGCCTGATGTTCAAGACTTCGACCACGCGGGACGCCACGTCGTCTGACATCGCGGTCTATGACGGCTTCGTGCAGGGCCGGGCGGCTGCGGGCCACAGCGCCATTCGTCCCTACAGCGGCGAGTTCAAGGTGGTGGGCTCCACCAACGCGGTGGCGCTCCGGGACCACCTGGGCATGCGCTCCGGCGGCAGCTGGATCGCGGGCGTCCCCATCCACTGGCTGAACGGCGACGAAGTGGCTGAGGACTACCAGGACTTCTGCACCCGCGATTCCACGCACGACACCAACCCCAGAGAGCGCTGGTGGAAGAACGACGATCTGGCCGACCAGCGGAACGAGTCCGGCACCGCCCACGCGAGCGACAACTTCCCCTGGACCGGCAGCGACAACGACTGCACCAAGCACTCCTCCCAGTACCTGGGCGCGTCGGGGCAGGTGGCGCGCGGCGGTCACGCGGACGGCCGGGTTTGGGGGCCGTTGAACACCGATACACAGGCTGCCTCGAGCTCGAACACCTTCTACGCCATGTCGCCCGTGTTCGTCGTGGGCGGCGATGCCCTGACTGCCTCCTTCGAGGCGAGCGCGCAGGGCGCCAACGAGGACGCGGGCACGGTGGGCGTGGCGGTGATCCTGAACCAGGCGCAGGCGTCGGCCGTCACCGTGGGCTACACGCTCTCCGGCACGGCCACGCGCGGCACGGACTACGACATCACGGGCCTCACAGGCAACAGCGGCGCCATCGTCGTGCCACGCGGTCAGACCGGCGCCTTCATCCGGGTGGTCATCACAAACGACGCCGTGGAGGAGGTCGCCGAGACCATCATCCTGACGCTGACCGCCGGAACCGGCTACACGCTGGGGACGCCCAGCGCGCACACGCTGACCATCGGCGCCAGCGACCAGCCGGGCATTCCCCCGGCGGTGGGGTTGACGAGCCAGAACTACCGGGTCGATGAGGACGCAGGGTCGGTGCGCCTGACCCTGGCGGTGCTGCCCGCGACGGAAAACCCGGCGCCGGCGACCCCGTTCGTGGTCGAGTACACCATCGCCGGCGGCGGCCTTGGCCCGTCCTTTGGGAGCCACCCCGATGCGACGAGGGGCGTGGACCTGCCCGCAGTGGGCAGCGTCAGCGTCCCGGCAGGCGCGCTGTGGGTCAACTTCGACGTGCCCATCACCAACGACAATCTCGCCGAGGGCGCCGAGTCGGCCGTCATCACGCTGGAGACCCGCACCGCCTACAGGCTGATGGCCCACACCGAGGCGCAGATCACCATCGACGACGACGACGTGCGCGGGCTGGTGTTCGACCCCGACCCGATGACGGTGCGCGAGGGCGGGCAGGCCGACTACACGGCGAAACTGTCCTCGCAGCCCACCGGCACGGTGACCGTCACCATCAGCGGCAACGGGCTGACGGTTGACACCGACCCCGACACCGCTGGCAACCAGAACACGCTGACCTTCACCGGCGGGACCAACGGCACGTGGAACACGCCGCAGACGGTCAGGGTCACGGCTGGGGAGGACGACCGCGACACGAAGGACGATGTGCTGACGCTGCTCCACGCTACCTCCGGCGGCGACTACATGGCGGCCGACAGCGCCAACCTGAAGGTGACGGTGACGGACAACGACAGGCTGGCGGTGACCATCACGGAGTCCGGCGGATCGACGCAGGTGAACGAGGCGAAGCCGGGCAACACGGACACCTACACGATTGTGTTGAGCAAGCAGCCGTCACGGACGGTTCTGGTCACGGCCAGGTCAAGCGATACGAGCATCGCGATGGTGAGCAGATTCGGAAACACCTTCTTGACAGAGAGGACGTTCGTCTTCACCACCGGCACATGGAACCGGCCGCAGGAGGTCACGGTGCGGGCGAGCGACGATGACTTCGACAATCCGAATGACCGCCGCTCCACCACAATCACGCACCGTATATCGACGTCCGACGCCGAATACCGGCGCGTCACCGTCGACCCGGTGACGGTGAATGTCACGGACGATGATCCGGAGCCGCGGCTGACCCTGGAAGCGTCAACGACGCGGGTGGCTGAGGGCGAGACGACGACGATAACGGCGGAGCTGGCGTCAGCGCTGACACGGTCCGTCACGATTCCGCTGGAGATTGTGCGGCATACGGCGGAGGCGGGCGACGTCAGCGTCCCGTCCAGCATCCGCATCAACGCGCGGTCGATGACGGGGACGGCGACCCTCAGGGCCAACCAGGACGACGACGCCGATCATGAGCACTTCACCGTGAGGGTTAGGCGCCTGCCCAGCGGCGTGAAGGATGGAGGCGCCAGCGTCAGCATCATCATCGAGGACGACGAGTACGTTGCGCCGCCGGCCACCTTCAAGTGCGACACCACAGCCGGTCGCTGTGAGCCGAGCCCCATGTCCATCGGCGAGGGCAAGACGCGGAACTTCTACCTCACGGCGGTGCAGCAGCCGACGCACGCAGTGACAGCGCTGGTCAGCGTCACAAAGGGCGCGGCCGACGCGTCGTCGGTGTGGAGCACTGTGCCCTTCAGTAGGTCTCTTTACTCCAACAAGCTGCTTTCCATCACCGGGCTGGAGGACAATGCCACCCGGGCGCTGGACCCGGTGGAGGTCACGCTGCGGTTCGTTTCAACCGACCCGTTCTACAACGGCAAGGAGATGACGCTCGACCTCCAGATCGTGGACAACGACAGTCCCGTCGAGCTCAGCCTGGCGCAGGACAGGGAGACGCTGACGGAGGGCGCCAGCGGCGCCGTGCGGCTGACGGTGACGGCATCGCGGCCGCTTCCCGTCCCCGTGACGCCGGTCATCAATCTCCGCACCGTCACCATCGGCGCGGACTTCTCCGACAAGGACGTGGAGTGCGATGGATGCCTGAACGCGGATGGGAGCCGGATCACGTTCCCCGTTATGAAGACGGGCGCGACGATAAGCCAGGTCATGCTCCATGCGAAGGACGACAACCTGGTGGAGCGCGATGCGCTGATACGCGGCCGGCTTGAGGTATTCAATGAGGCTGGTACCGCGGTTTACGAGCCGCCGCCGCTCATCTCGGCGGACGTCGACCACCTTGGCATGGTGTTGACCCACACTGACGATGATCAGTTGAGCGCGCGCGCACACAACAACGCGTTCAGAGGCAACTACCTCTACCTGAGCAAGAAGACCGAGTTCCCGATCACGGTGCATCTCCTCGGGACGGATCCGGGCCTCAATAGGATGGACACGTATCCGGCAGAGGACCAGACAACAGCCAATGAGGCGGAAGAGAAGGAACTAGAGCGGAAGTTGAGAAGGGGCAACTACATCCCGCTCGGGGACGACCTGAACCTCTATAGGGCCATCGTGCTGGAGCTGCCGGAGGGCTTCCCGCTGACCGGAGACTGGATAACGCTGGGTGACGGCATCGAGGTCGTTGATCTGCGCGCCGAGGTGCCGACCGTCACCGCGAGGCCGATAGTCGCGAACAGCCCGCCCGATGACCTGGAGGTGGACATCCTCTACCTCAACGGGGGCGCGCCCGCCGCGGATCGGATCAATATTCTGATCATCACGGAGATAACCGAAACCGGCATCACGCTGCGCTGGAGCGCCGCCGACGGCGCGGACGGCTACGAGGTGCGCTGGCAGGCCAGTGGCCAGTCGCAGCCGCAGACGCATCGGCTCACCGGCACGGAGCACGCCATCAGCGGCCTCACCGCCGGCACGACGTACCAGCTGCGGGTGATGGTGGTGAAGCAGGGCAGCGTGGTGGCGGCCAAGTCCAGCCAGACCATCACGGTGACCACCGACGGCTCGGCGCAGCAGACGCCGCAGACGCCGACGGAGCCGGTGATCAGCGTCACGGCGGGGGCGGGCGTCACCGAGGGCGGCAACGCCGTCTTCACCGTCACCGCCAACCCCGCGCCCACGGCCCCGCTCACGGTGAGCGTGACGGTGTCGCAGAGCGGCGACTTCGCTGCGGCTGGGACGACGGGCGTCAAGACGGTGACGATCCCGACCGGCGGCTCCGTCCAGCGCACCGTGTCCACGGTGAACGACAGCGCCGAGGAGGCCAACGGTTGGGTGCGCCTGACGGTGAACGCGGGCGAGGGCTACACCGTGTCCGCCGATAGCGGCGAGGCGTCGGTGGCGGTCGCGGACGATGACGGAGCGCCGGTGATCAGTGTCACGGGCGGGGCGGGCGTGACCGAGGGCGGTAGCGCGAGCTTTACCGTGAGCGCCGACCCGGCGCCGGATGCGCCGCTGACCGTGAAGGTGACCGTCACCCAGTCGGGCGACTTCGGCGCGACCACGGGCGCGACGACGGTGGAGATCCCGACCGCGGGTAGCGTCAGCCACGCCGTCGCCACGGCGGGCGATGAGGTTGACGAGGAGGACGGGTCGGTGACGCTGACGGTGAACGCGGGCGAGGGCTACACCGTCTCCTCCGACAACGGCGAGGCGTCGGTGGC
>WTGP01000041.1 GCA_011523505.1 Gammaproteobacteria bacterium | reverse complement strand
GTCCTGGTCCACAGGGGCACGGCTCGCTCCTTGCGCCCCTTCCCGAAGAGCTGGACGACCGCGGTGGAGCCGAAGCGTACGTGGGAGCGCCGCACCGCAATGAGCTCGGAAACCCGCGCCCCGGTGTTGTACAGCGTCAGCAGGAGGGCGTGGTCCCGCCGTCCGCCGTGGGTCGAACGGTCACAGCCTGCCAGGATGGCGTCCATTTCCGCACGCGTCAGGTAGGCGACCTGTCGTCGTGGCGTGCGTTTGCGGGGAATGGCCAGGACGCGAGACGCCAGGTCGACGCACTCAGGCGTACGCAGTGCTGCGAACCGGACGAAGGAGCGGACGGCGCCCAGACGCGCATTGCGCGACGCAATGCTGTTGGCGCGGTCTTCTTCGAGGTGGTCGAGAAACGCCAGGATGATGGGCGCATCGAGGTCGTCGAGTGTGAGCACCTCGGGCTTGCGTTGACGGTGCTGCTGCGTTTCTGCAGCAGCAGGCGAAAGGCGTCGCGGTAGGCGTGGATGGTCTGTGGGCTGACGGCCTTCTGCTGCAGGAGATGGTCGGCGAAGAACGCACGGAGCAATGGGCCGAGCGGGGCATGGACAGTCATGACGCCCCCTTCCCGTCGACGAACGCCTCGAACCGCGCGGCGGCCGGTTCGAGCACCGGCGGCGTGGCCGTCAGATACCAGTAGGTGTCTTGCGGACTGACGTGGCCGAGGTAGACGGCGAGCGCGGGGAGCCGATCGCGGACTACGACTCCTTGCTGCGACCAGGCGGCGAGCCTGCCCACGGCGAAGCTGTGGCGCAGCTTGTGGAGGCTGACCCCCGGGGTACCTGCGGGTCCGCGCAGGCCGAGCTGGCGGGCCAACTGCACGAAGGTCCGGGCGAGGCCATGGTAGTGGAGTCTGGCGCCGCGTTCGGAGACGAAGAAGGCGCTGCACAAGCCGTCGTAGCCGAGAGCCCGGCGTTGCTCGGCGTAGGCCCGTAGCGCGGCGGCGGTCGTCGGATGGAGCGGCACGAGGCGCGACTTCCGGAACTTGGTGCTCTGAATCTGCAGGCATGGCGGAGTACCGACGAGGTCGACGTGATCGATGTCGAGGCGAATCGCCTCGCCGCCGCGGAGGCCACAGCTCGCCAGCAGCCCGATCACGGTGGCGACGGTGTGCGGACGCAGCGCATTGGGCGGTCCGAGAGCGCGTGCGGCGTCCATCAGAGCAACGATCTCGTCGGGCGCGAGGATGCGCGGGGTGGGACGTTTGCACGTGCGAACCAGCCCGGCGCCGGGCACGTCGATGTCGGGCTCGGCGGCGCGGACCATCGTGAGAAACCCGCGCACGATGCTCAGCCGCCCCGCGCGCTGGCTTTCGGTGCTCGCCGAGGCCCACTCGACGGCGACCGGCGCCACCGGAGCGTTGTGGCCGCGCCGTTCGAGATGCTCGACGAAGTCCTGCAGGAGGCGTGCCTAGCCTCGCTAGCCTGCCTAGCGCTGCCCGTGCCCCGGATGTCCGGGGCTGGACTGTAACGAGCAGGAAATCATTCGAATTCGTCCCGTAGTTCGAAGGCGAAGGCCATGGCAACCAGTTGCGTGTAGCCGTGCCACATCAATTGTGCGCCGGGCGGTTCGCGTTGGCGTCCGAGCCACCCGCCGAGGCGCGCAGTCAGACCGACCGCGTCGCCCAGGCGCGTCGGCGGCGGCAGCTTGCGTGAGCGGGCGAAGGTGGCGAGCACGCGCAACTCGCCATCGGAGAACAGCAGGTCGGCGGGCAGGTCGGGCACTTCGCGCCCGAGCTGGACCATCAACTGGATGCGCCACCCGATGACCATCTTGATGGCCATGGCCCGTTCGAGCCGCTCGGCCGAGTGGTGCTGCAACTCCTCGACCTTGCAGCCCGACTTGAGGACCCGGAAGTACTCTTCGATGCGCCAGCGCCGGGCGTACCATTGCAGGATGCGCGTGGCGTCGGCGGCACTGGTCACCTGCAACGTGGTCAGCAGGAACCACTCCAGCGGTTCGGCCGCAGCCGGCGGCGTCTGCTCGCGCACGTGGACGACCCGCAGTTCGACCGGCGCGTTGCCTGGGCAGGGCAGTGCCACCGGCTGGTAGCGCAGCGTCACCTCGGCGACGCGCGCCTCGCGGCGGTCCTTGCGGGCCTGTTTGCTGGCCTTCACGCGCGCGCTCAGCCGCTGCACCTCGACCTGGGCGGTACCTTGGGCCGGCGCATTGCGCACCGTATCGAACAGACGGCGCGAGACCGTCTGCCCGTCGGGCGTCTGCTCCTTGCCGAGCACGCGGTCGGCCTTGGCGCGGACCAACAGGTCGACCTGCGGGGCAGCCGTGCGGTGCTCGATGAACAGGTCGCGGAAGTCGGCCTCGCGGTCCATCACGCACACCACGCGGGTCTCGGACAAGGACTCGGCCGCTTGCGCGCAGTCGCGCAGTCCCTCGATCCAACGGAACGACTTGCGCTCCTCGCGCGGCTTCGCGCTCGGCTTGCCTTCTTCCGCCTCGGGGTTCGGCGCAGGCGCGTCGAAGGCAGCCCGCAGCACACCCAACGCCACCCCGTCGGGATTGACGGCCAAGGTCGTCTGCAACTCCAGGCCGCGCGCCACCGCGCCGGTCTGGTTCGAGCCGATGGCCCCCAGCCCCTGCGTTTGGCCGCGCCGGGTGAAGTTCAGGCGCGTGCCGTCCTGGATGCACAGCACCGTGTCGTGCGCCTGCATCCGGCGCAGCGTGCGCTCGCGATGCGGCGCGAGAATGTTGTCGACCGTCACCGCGCTGTCGGCGGGTTTGTCGATCAGCCGGTAATGGCCCTTCACCAGAGCGCGGGCACCGTTTGTGGCGCCGGTGATGGCGCGCGTCGGAGACTCTGCCATGTGCTGCGCGCTCTGCACCAGCCGCGCGCTCAGACGCGCGTCGCCCAGCCGCGCGCCACCGAACTCGTGGCCCGCCCAGGACTCGGCGTCGAGACCGTCGCCGACCGCCAGCGGCGCGATGCGCGGAACCGGCGTCGCGAGGCGGGCGCGACACCCCGGCTCCAACTCGTACATATACACCGCCTTGCGCGTTTCCGGCGCCGCGTGCCTGCGGTCCCCGCGACCGCGACCACAGGTCTCCCCTACCCGAACCCAGTTCGCCGCGCGCACGCTCGCCCCCGCATGCTCGGCCTCGTCGACGAACGTCTCCAGCAGCCACGGGCGATAGCCATACACACGCTCGCAGTCGTCGCCGACCGCCCGGACGACCCGGCCCAGCACGTGTGAGGCCAGGTTGCGACACACAATGCCGGGCCGCACCAGCAGCCGGCACAGGCCCAGCACCCGGTGCAGGTGGTCGCGCCGGCCCGCATCGTCCCACCCGACCCAGGCGTCGCGCGACCGCAGCCGACGCGCAGATGCCGCAAACCCGACGCCCCCCAGCCAGCCATGCGCCGAACCCACCAGATACCGCAGTTGCACGCCGACGAACGGACCGGCCCCGCGCGGGTGCTCATACGCCATCAGCGTGTTCCAGACC
>WTGP01000022.1 GCA_011523505.1 Gammaproteobacteria bacterium | reverse complement strand
GAACAGCCGACACCGTGAAAACAGCATCCCCACCCTCCGACACACCCCCACCCGCAACCACACTCACCACCGGCACATCATCATCCGACACCGCCACCGACGCCACACCCCCAGACGACGAAGCGCTGTAGTCGCTGCCCGCGTTCACAGTGACAGTCACCGACCCATCCGCCTCATCCACACTGTCATCCACCGTCGCCACCGACACCTTCACCGAACCCGTAGTCGGAACAGTCACCGAACGCGAACCCGTCGACACACCAAAATCGCCGACCTGCGAAACCGTCAACGACACCGACAACGGCGCCGACGGAACCGGGACAGCGGTAACCGTGAAAACAGCATCCCCACCCTCCGTCACACCCCCACCCGCCGCAACACTCACCACCGGCACATCATCATCATCCGACACCGCCACCGACGCCACACCCTCCGTCGTGGACACCGCATAGCCCTGACCCCCCTTCACCGTAACGGTCACCGACCCGTCCGACTCGTAAACACTGTCATCCGCCGTAGCCACAGTGAACTGCAGCGAACCACTCCTCGGAATGGTTACCGTCCGAGCCCCCAAATCCCCTGCAGCAACACGATCACCCTGCTGAGCAACAGTCAACGAAACTGACAACGGCGCAAGCGGCGCCGGACTGGCCGACACCGTGAAAGAAGCGGCGCCCCCCTCAGAGACCCCGGCACCACCCACCACACTCACCACCGGCGGAGGACCGTCGTTGTCCCTCACCACCACGGTGGCCGCACCCTGGGTGGCGGACACCGTATAACCCGGAGGCCTATCCACCGTGACGGTCATCGACCCATCGGGCTCCTCAAACGGATCATCGTATGTGGGAACCGAATACTGTACCGAACCGCCGGTGGGAATGGTCACCCAATGCCAATTGGGACGCCCGGGGATCTGGTAGAAACCTCCCCACTTCACCCCCACCCCAGTCCTAAGCGGCGCCGTCGGAGCGGGGTTGGCAGTGACCGTGAAGACAACGATGTCGCCTTCAATCACCACACTGTCACTGGTGGTGATGCTGACCTTCGGGCCGTCATCATCCGCAACCGCTACTGACGCGACACCCTCAGACGAAGACGCCGTATAACCCCGACCCCCCACGACCGTCACACTCACCGACCCATCCGATTCGTAAACACTGTCATCCGCCGTAGCCACCGAATACTGCGCCGAACCACTGACGGGAATGGTCACCGAATGGGAACCTGTCGACGCACCATAGTCGCCGACCTGCGTAACGATCAGCGACACCGGCAACGGCGCATCCGGGGCAGGAGTGGCGGTGATTGTGAACGTGGCCGTGCCACCTTCGGTCACACCATCACCTTCGCCCACAACCTTCACCCTGGGTAAAGGGCCGGGGATGGTGACCGTGAAGGGCGCCCCGAGCGCCAGGACACCCGAAGGCGTGGCGCCCAGGCCCACTGTGAATGTCTCGACCGATTCCGCCCGCCCGTCCTCCAGCACGTCGATGACGCCACTGCCCTCGGTCTCCCCGGCGGGGATCGTCACCGATGCCAGTGATGTGATGTCCGCTCCCGAGCCGGTGATGGCGGCCGTCCCGGCGCCGACCGCTATGGGGACGACCAGATCACTGGTGAAGGTTCCACCGCTCAGCGTCGCCCCGACCGTGACCGACTCACCCTCCTCGGCCGTCACGTCGATGTTGCTGCCGCCGTTCACCGACAAACGAAGCCGCGGCCGCGCATCGGTGCTGTCACCGCTGTGCCCGTACACGGTCAGAGTGGCGGTCCGCACCTCGGCGAACTCTCCCCATTGATCACCCGCCGTGTTCCGGCGGGAGGGGTATTGGTCTGAGATTCGCAGCTTCCATGTCCCCGAGGGGTTCTCTCCCAGATGCCGGGTGGAACCGAAGTTGAAACTGCCACCGATCCCGCACCCTCCCCGGCATCCCCCCGCCCAGGGCTCCAACAGCAGAGACTCGGCGCCCGAGGGCGACACCAACCTGATATCGAGATCGCGGGCAAACTCCGTCCACAAACCCAGATCGATATCCACATGCTCCACAAAGTCGATGGACGTGGAGATGGTGAACGGAATCTCAACCACCCGACGGTCCTCGGGAATCCGATACGTCACAGACGTGGAAGCCGACGCGGTCTGCATCGGCGGCAACAGCGGCCACTCGAAGGCCAGGTCCACCGCCGCCGACGCGTCGACCAGACCGAAGCCGTATTTGTGGCTGTAGTGATAGTTTCCGTCGGCGTCGCTGTACTTGGAGGCGCCGCTGCTCCAACTGCTGTCGCCGCGATCGTTTTTGCGGGCGGTGTCCGCCAGGATCAGCTTTACGTCCCGCCAGGTCAACTCGGCATTCACACCGCGCACCAGCGCCACCACCCCGGACACCATGGGCGCCGCAGCACTGGTACCCCCAAAAAACTGCGTGTATCGAGAATGACCTTTTGTGGTCAGAATCCGGGGTTTCCCCGTACCGTCGCTGGAGGGGGCGCAGACCCACAGATTGTCCCCCTCCGACGAATAGGCTGACGACTCGCCCGCATAGTTGACCGCGCAAACATTGACAATGCTCCGGTGATTGCGGAGTTCGTCCAAACCGACCAGTCGGGAAAGTCCTCTTCGTTTGCTGTTCCCGGCGGCCGCCACCCGGACCGTGCCCCGCCCCGAAGCACCGTGGGTCAAGCCGCTTTCGAGAGCATCGATCAGCAGTTTCGGCGCCCGAATCAGACGACCCGTATCACTCTTCCCCTGGCCGTAGCTGTGGTTGGAGACCCCCACCTCCTCCTTGTGACGGGTCAGCGAATCGACCTGGTTGCCGAGTGTGATTTCGCTCAGCAGGTTGTAGGGGTAGATCGTGGCCCTGGGCGCCACCCCCCGAGTCCCCAGCTCGTTGTCCGCCGCCGCCGCCACCCCGGCGGCCTGTGTTCCGTGTTCGGTGCTGTCATATGGACCCTTGTCCCGGTAGTTGACGCCCTTGTCCGTCCTGAGGTTCGGCGCCAGGTCCTCATGGCGATGATCGATCCTGGTGTCCACAATGGCGATATTGACCCCCTCCCCCCGGGTCACCTCCCACGCGTCAGCGACATTGATGTCGACCACCGGGTCCAAACGGTACTCGCGGTACTCGGTGTCGCTTTTCAGATGCCACAGACAAGCGGACAGAGGATCGGAAAGCCAAGCCGGAAAAGCCGTGCAATAGGTAACCGTGGGAGAGTCCACCCCGGCCCCCGAACCGTCGATAGAAAGCGGCAAAATCCAGTCGGGGCTGACACTGCGCACCACCGGCTCACCCGCCAGGGCATCGGCCAACAGCAACGCATCCAGGGGAGAGTCGGTGGCGACGTAGTAGCTGTCAGACAGACCCTCGAACACCGACACCGCCCCGCTCCTGACGTCGTGGTTCGTCAACACCCCCCGAGCCTCACCATTCGTAGTGCCGGGCTGAAACTGGACGATCACCCCACCCCGGAGGGCCATCACCTGCCCGGTGTCGGTCGCAACCCACCTGGCCCCCTCGAACACCGACGTGCCGTTCCCGTCGAAATCGGGCAGTA
>WTGP01000006.1 GCA_011523505.1 Gammaproteobacteria bacterium | reverse complement strand
TTTACGACGTCACCGGCGCCGGCGACACCGTGACGGCGGTGCTGGCCGCCGGTCTGGCGGTCGGCGCGGAACTGGAGGACTCGGCGCACCTGGCCAATGTCGCCGCGGGCGTGGTGGTGCGCCGCGTGGGCGTGGCGCCGATTCGCCTGCGAGACCTCGCCGAAGAGCTTCGCGAGCCGGGCGCGGCCGAATCCGCGATCGTCGATGCCGCCGAGGCCGCGGCCATCGGACGGAGGCTGCGCGACTCGGGCAGGACCCTGGTCATGACCAACGGCTGCTTCGACCTGCTGCACGCCGGCCATACCGCCAGCCTGGCCGAGGCGCGAGCGCTGGGCGACCGCCTGATGGTGGCGGTCAACGACGATGATTCGGTGCGCAGGCTAAAAGGCGACTCGCGCCCGCTCGTGCCGCTCGATCAGCGCATGGCGGTGCTGGCTGCGCTGGGCAGCGTGGACTGGGTCGTGCCCTTCAGCGAGGACACGCCGGCCGCGCTGATTGAGGCGGTCGGTCCGCTCGTGCTGGCCAAGGGCGGCGACTACAAGCCCGAAGAAATCGCCGGCGCCGATGCCGTAAAGCGCCTCGGCGGCCGCGTAGCCATCCTCCCGTACCACCACGGCCTCTCCACCACCACCCTCCTTCAACGGATGTCCGAATAACGTTCATGGCCTTGCGTGACAAGGCGGTGTTGGGCGCGTACGGGGCGCTGTCGTGGATTGGAGCGCCAGCGATGTGCGGCTACATGCTGGCACGCTCCGCGCGCGATCCCGGCTGGCGCCGCCGCCTGTCCGAACGCTGGACCTTCACGACTCCGCAGCTTCCCCCGGGAGGCGTGTGGCTGCACGGCTCCTCACTCGGCGAGGCCGGCGCCCTTTCAGTCGTAGCCGGGGAACTGCGCGCCCGCCGCCCCGACCTGCCCATGCTGCTTACCGCCTTCACCCCGGCCGGTTCGGCCGCGATCCAGGGCCGCCTGCGCGAATCGCAGTCACATTGCTTCCTGCCGCTGGACCTGGGCGTCGTCAACCGGCGCTTCCTGCGCGCCGCGCGTCCCGCCCTGGGCATCATCCTGGAAACCGAGATCTGGCCCGGACTCTACGCGTCCTGCCGGTCCGCGGGCGTGCCCCTGGCCATGGTGAGCGCCCGCCTGTCGGAGCGTTCCCATGCCCGCTACCGGCGCGTGCGCGGGCTCGTCTCGGCGGCCTTGCGGGCCGTGCGGGTGGTCGGCGCGCAAAGCGATGAGGACGCGCGGCGCTTCACCGAACTCGGTCCCGCCGGCCTGGACGTGCGGGTGACCGGCAACCTCAAGTTTCATTTCCGGCCCGAAGCCGGCGTGCTCGAACGCGGCGCGGAAATCCGCCGCGCGATCGGGCCCGCCCGGCCCGTGTGGATTGCCGCCAGCACCCACGAACCGGAGGAGAAGGTGGCGCTGGATGCGCACCGCCAGGTGCTGGCCGGACGGGAAGATGCGCTGCTGATCATTGCGCCGCGCCATCGCGAGCGCTTCGCGGCGATGCGCGCATTGCTGAGGCAAAGCGGCCTGAAGATCGGGGTACGCTCCAGCGACGGGTTCCCTCCGCCCGGCGCCCAGGTGTTCCTGCTGGATACCCTGGGCGAGATGAACGCCTTCTACGCCGCCGCCGACGTGGCCTTCGTGGGCGGCAGCATCGCGAGGGTGGGCGGGCACAACCTGCTGGAGCCGGCCGCCTTCGGCCTGCCGGTCCTGGCCGGGCCGCACCTGTTCCAGACGCGGGACACGGCCCGCCTGCTGAGCGAGGCCGGGGCGCTGTTCATCGTGGATGACGCCCGCGAACTGGCCGGACGGCTGGCCCGCCTTCTGGACAGCGAACTTGCGCAGCGCAGCGCGGGAGAGGCGGCCAGGAACTGCCTGGCGGCGGGGCAGAACGTGCTGGAGGAGACGCTCGCTCTTATTGAGCCGCTTCTTCCGGCTCGGCCTGCTCCATCCAGCGGCTGACTTCGGCCAGGTCCTCCTCGGTGAGGATGCCGGCGGCGCTCTTCAGACTGAGCACGTTGATGATGAAGTCGTAGCGGCTGCGTGCGTAATTGGTTTCGGCCTGGACCAGGTTGCGGCGCGCATCGAGCACGTCCACGATGGTGCGGGTGCCGATCTCGTAGCCGGCCTCGGTGGCCCGCAGCGCGGTCTGGCTCGAAGCGACGGCCTGGCGCAGCGCATTGACGCGCGAAATTTCCGAACTGACGCCCAGGAAGGCGTCGCGAGTCTGGCGCACGACCCCCCGCTCCACGCCCTCGAGGCGCTCGGTGGAGGCGCGGTGCAGGTACCTGGCCTCGCGGACCCGGGAGTTCCTGTTGAAGCCGTCGAAAATCGGCACCGAAAGCTGCAGCCGGATGGAGTCGCTGCGGAAGCTGTCGCGGTAGTCGGCCCCCATGCCGCGGAAGACCCGCTCGCGGTCGCCGCTGCTGCCGTTCAGATTCGCCACGATTTCCAGCGTGGGAAGGTAATCGGAACGGCGTAGCCTGACCTCGGCATCGGCGATGGACGCCGCCATGCGCGCCGAGATCAGGTTGGGGTTCTGCTGCAGCGCGGTGTCGATCCAGGACTGCTCCACGTTGGGTGAAGGCAGCGGCAGCGGCATGCCTTCGCCCGGCCGGGTCAGACTGGCGACCGGCATGGGCGATCCCACGATTTCCCGCAACTGCTCCTCGGCGGTGGCCAGGGACCGCTTGGCGGCGATCTCGGCGGCTACCGCCTGGTCATGCGCAGCCTGCGCTTCCTGCACGTCCGTGATCGCGATCAGTCCCACCTCGAAACGCTTCTGCGCCTGTTCAAGCTGGCGGGCGATGGCGGTGCGGTTGGCGCTCTGCGAGGTCAGCTCGTCTTGCGCGCCCAGCACCGCGAAATAGGCCTGCGCGGTGCGCAGCATGGACTCCTGCAGTGCGGCTTCGAAGTCCGCTTCGCCCTGCGCCAGCACGTCGTTCGAGGCGCCCAGGGCAACGACGGCGGCCCAGTCGAAGATGGTCTGGCGCAGCGTGAAACCCCATGCGGTGGACGAGGCGTCGGTCGTGCTGGATTCGATGATCGGGGCGAATTCGCCGGTCGGCGTGGGCGCGTAGAACAGCAGGGTTGCGCGGCTATCCTGGCGGGAGTAATCGGCGTTTGCGTCGATTTCCGGGAAAAGAACGCTGCGGGCCTGCGACCGGACTTCCCGGGAAGCCATCAGGCGGGCCTCGGCCTCGCGCAGCAGCGGGTCGCTCATGCGCGCTTTTTCATATACCTCAAGCAGGTTGTCCGACGATCCCGGAAGGGGCACGCCGGCCAGGGCCGCGAGCGCGGCGAGCAGGATGAACTTCTTCATAGGGGAAGGGCCGCCGACATGAACGTGTGGATTCTACCCTCTTGCCGCTGCCGGCGTTCTAGAACCGGAAGGGATCGGGTTGTGGAGCGTTCGCAAGCGGAACGGTTACGGTTTCAAACAGGGATTCCTCGATTCGGAGCTCGCCGGAAGTGACGAGCAGCGCTTCCATGATCGGCTGACGGCCCACGATGCAGAACAGCCGGCCGCCCTTTTCGAGCCATTGCTCGAACCGGTCGTCGTACTGCGGCATCGAGCCGGTAAGGACTATGGCGTCGTAGGCGGTTTCGGGCTTCCAGTCGAATGCATCGGCGCAGATGGTGTTCACGTTCGCCAGTGGCGCGAGCTTTTCCGCCGCGCCGGCGTGCAGTTCGGGGGAAATCTCGAGGCTGTCCACTTCGCCGGTCATTTGCGCGAGGCAGGCGGCAAGCCAGCCGCTGCCCGTTCCCACCTCCAGCACGCGGTCGGCGGCCTTGAGGTCGAGCGCCTGGAGGATCCGGCCTTCCACGGACGGCGTCATCATTTCCTGGCCGCCGGGCAGCGGCAGCGCCAGGTCGGCGTAGGCCATGGCGCGGTATTGCCCGGGAACGAAGTCCTCGCGCCGCAGGTCGCGGAATACGGCCAGCACCCGTTCGTCCAGCACGCTCCAGCAGCGCACCTGGCTGCGTATCATCCTCTCCCTGACGTCCATCTCCATAGTGTAGTCAGAGGAGGGGGGCGATGAGCAGGGCGACGATGTTGACGATCTTGATCAGGGGGTTGATGGCGGGGCCGGCGGTGTCCTTGTAGGGGTCGCCGACGGTATCGCCGGTCACCGCCGCATGGTGCGCTTCGGAGCCCTTGCCACCCAGCGCGCCGTCCTCCACGTACTTCTTGGCGTTGTCCCAGGCGCCGCCCCCGGTGGTCATCGAGATCGCCACGAACAGCCCGGTCACGATCGAGCCGATCAGCATGCCGCCCAGCGCCCTCGCGCCTGCGCCTTCTTCGGGCATCAGCCAGCCGATCACCAGCACCAGGACCACCGGTGCCAGCACCGGCAGCAGCGAGGGCACGATCATCTCGCGGATCGCCGCGCGGGTGAGCAGGTCCACGGCGCGCCCGTAATCCGGCTTGGCCGTGCCTTCCATGATCCCCGCGATTTCCCGGAACTGCCGGCGCACTTCCTGCACCACGCTGCCGGCGGCGCGTCCCACGGCTTCCATGGCCAGCGCGCCGAACAGGTACGGGATCAGGCCGCCGATGAACAGGCCGATGATCACGGCCGGGTCGTCGAGGCTGAACACGATGCTCTTGCCCGCCGCCAGCAGGGCGTGGGTGTAGTCCGCGAACAGCACCAGCGCCGCGAGTCCGGCGGAGCCGATCGCGTAGCCCTTGGTGACCGCCTTGGTGGTGTTGCCGACGGCGTCCAGGGGGTCGGTGATGTTGCGGATCTCCTCGGGCATTTCGGCCATTTCGGCGATGCCGCCGGCGTTGTCCGTGATCGGCCCGAAGGCGTCCAGCGCCACGATCATCCCGGTCATCGACAGCATGGCCGTGGCCGCGATCGCGATGCCGTAGAGCCCGGCGAGATCGTAGGTAACGAGGATGCTCAGGCACACCGCCAGCACCGGCAGCGCGGTGGCCTTCATCGACAGTCCCAGCCCGGCGATGATATTGGTGGCGTGGCCGGTTGAGGACGCCTGGGCCAGCTTGCGCACCGGCGAGAACTGCGTGCCGGTGTAGTAGTCGGTGATGAACATGATCACGCCGGTCAGCACCAGGCCGATCAGCGCCGACAGGAACAGATCTAACGGGAGTTCGTCGCCGGCGTCGGCCCACATCTGTTGCGTGACGAACCAGATCCCGATCGCCGCGAGCACGGCGGCCAGGATCACGCCCTTGTAGAGCGCGGGCATCACGCCCTGGCCCTTGCCGGCGCGCACGACGAAAGTGCCGATGATCGACGCGACGATCGAAACGGCGCCGATCGCCATCGGGTACAGCACCGCGACGTCGGGCGCCTGCGGAATGGTCAGGAAGCCCAGCAGCATCGTGGCGATCACCGTTACGGCGTAGGTCTCGAACAGGTCGGCGGCCATTCCGGCGCAGTCGCCCACGTTGTCGCCCACGTTGTCGGCGATGACCGCGGGATTGCGCGGATCGTCCTCGGGAATGCCGGCCTCGACCTTGCCGACCAGGTCCGCGCCCACGTCCGCACCCTTGGTGAAGATGCCGCCGCCCAGGCGCGCGAAGATCGAGATCAGCGATCCGCCGAAGGCCAGCCCCACCAGCGCGTGCAGCACGTCGTCCGTGTCCATGCCCATGCGGTCCAGCACCAGGTAGTAGCCGGCCACGCCCAGCAGGGCCAGTCCCACGACCAGCATCCCGGTAATCGCCCCGCCGCGGAAGGCCACCGCCAGCGCGGCGTTCATTCCGTTATGGGCGGCCTGGGCGGTGCGCGAATTGGCCCGCACCGAAACGTTCATGCCGATATAGCCGGCTGCGCCGGAGAAGGCCGCGCCGAGGAAAAACCCGCCGGCCACCGCCCAGTCCAGCGCCCACCAGAGAATGAGCAGCATAATCAGACCCACAATTCCGACGGTCGTGTACTGCCGGTTCAGATAGGCCTTGGCGCCCACCTGCACCGCCGAGGCGATCTCCTGCATTCGCTCGTTGCCCGCATCCAGCTTCAGCACCCAGCGCGTGCTCACAAGCCCGTAGAGAATCGCCAATGCCCCGGCGGCGATGGCGCTGTACACATAGTTCATAAGGTCTGTCCCAAGCTTCGGGCGAACGCCCGCAAAACGGCGAATTTTATCCGCTTCCGCCGATAGTAAAATGCCCGGTCCCTTTCAGCCGCCCCGCGTTTCCCAGATGAACAGGATCAGTCTGCCCGCCCCGATGCGGGAGGAACTGGCGGCGATAGCCGTCGACGGATACCCGTACGAGACCTGCGGCGTCCTGGTGGGGGCCTGCGCGGACGATGGGGTGCGGGTCGAGAAAGTGTTCCAGGCCCGCAATCTCAACACCGAGCGGGCGCGGGATCGCTACGTGCTGGATCCCGACGACCTGATGTCGGCCGACCTGGCCGCGCGGGAGGCCGGCCTGGAAATCATCGGTTTCTGGCACACGCATCCCGATCACCCGGCGCGACCGTCGGAGACCGACCGCGAGGCCGCCTGGGACGGGTATTCCTACATCATCCTGTCGGTGAGCGGCTCGCGCGTCGAGGACCTGCGTTCGTGGCGGCTGAACGGCGAGGGATTCGTGGAAGAGCAGGTGGCGGCATGAGCAGCGTGATCGTGCGCATCCCCACGCCGCTTCGCAGTTTCGCCGGGGGCCAGAGCGAAATCACCGCCGAGGGCGCGGATGTGGGCGCGGTCCTGGGCGCTATCGGCGCCGACCACCCCGAACTGCTGGCGCGGATCATGAAGGATGACGGGCAGCCCCGCGAGTTCGTGAACATCTATCTCGGCAGCGACAACGTGCGCACGCTTAACGGCATGGATACCCCGGTGAGCGAGGGCGACGTCCTCTCGGTCCTGCCCGCGGTGGCGGGAGGCGCGGCGTGAGAGCCAGGGACCGCCGGCTGGCCGACATCCGGAGCAAGGTTCCGGAGGTCAGCCCGCGCGAGGCGCTGGACCTTCAGCGGTCCGGCGCGGCGCTGATCGACGTGCGCGATGCGGCCGAAGTCGCCCAGGGCAGCCCGGGCGGCGCGCTCAGGCTGGACCGCGGTTTCCTGGAGTTGAGAATCGAGGAAGCGATCCCGGACCTGGACCGCACGCTGGTGGTCACCTGCGCGAGCGGGCAGCGGTCGCTGTTCGCGGCCGATGATCTGCGGCGCATGGGCTACCGCGATGTGCGTTCGCTGGCAGGCGGGTTCAACGGCTGGAAGGACGAAGGCCTGCCGTTCGAAATCCCGAAGATGCTCAATGCCGACGCGCGGGAACGCTATTCGCGCCACCTGGTGATGCCGGAAGTGGGCGAGGCCGGCCAGCTGAAGCTGCTGGAAAGCCGGGTGCTCCTGATCGGCGCCGGCGGGATCGGCTCGCCGGCGGCGCTGTACCTGGCCGCGGCCGGCGTCGGCACGCTAGGCATCGTCGATCATGACGTGGTGGACCGCAGCAATCTGCAGCGCCAGATCCTGCACGCCGACGAACGGGTGGGTGTTTCCAAGGTGGCCTCGGCGCGCGAGGCGGTGCTGGCGCTCAACCCGGCCGTCAACGTGATCGAGCATCCGCTGCGCCTGGAGAGCGCCAACGTCGAGGAAGTGTTCGAAGGCTACGACGTGGTGGTGGACGGTTCCGACAACTTCGCCACGCGCTACCTGGTCAACGACGCCTGCGTCAAGCACCGGATTCCCAACGTGCACGGCTCGGTGTTCCGCTTCGAGGGGCAGGTGACGGTGTTCTGGCCGGCGCGCGAGGGTGCGCCGGGCCCCTGCTACCGCTGCCTGTACCCGGAGCCGCCGCCGGCCGAACTGGCGCCGTCCTGCGCCGAGGCGGGCGTGCTGGGCATACTGCCGGGCGTCGTGGGGCTGCTGGAAGCGGTGGAAACGATCAAGATTCTGCTCGGCGCCGGCGACCTGCTGGTAGGCCGGCTGCTGCACTACGACGCGCTGTCGGCGCGTTTCACCGAATTCCGGCAGGCCCGCAACCCGGAATGCCGCTATTGCGCCGACGGCGCGGAGTTTCCCGGCTACATCGACTACCAGGAGTTCTGCGCCCTTGCCGGCTAGTCGCCCTGGGAAGGAGGGCGTCCCGCCCTCCACGAAGGCGGGGCGCACAGGTATTTTCGCCGGCATCGGCGACACGCCGCTGGTCGAACTGGACTTCCTTGAAGAAATACCCGACGGGGTGCGGCTGTTCGCCAAGCTGGAGAGCACCAATCCCGGCGGATCCATCAAGGACCGCCCGGTCGCGCGCATGCTGTCGGCGGCATTGCGCGACGGGCGGCTGGACGGTGACCGGCGACTGCTGGATTCGTCTTCCGGCAATGCGGGCATCGCCTACGCAATGCTCGGCGCCGCGCTGGATATTCCCGTCACGCTGGTCGTGCCCGGCAACGCCAGCCTCGAGCGCCTGCAGCGGATCCGGGCGCACGGCGCGGAACTGATCCTCACCGACCCCATCGAGGGTTACGACCACGCCCTGCGCGAAACGCAGCGGCTGGCCGCCGAAAAGCCGGAGCGCTACTGGCACTGCGACCAGTATTCCAACGAGGAGAACTGGCGGGCGCACTATGACGGTACCGGCGCCGAACTGCTGGCGCAGGTAGGCGAGGCGGCGGGAAGCGCGCCCGACGCCTTCGTGGCCGGCGTGGGCACCGGCGGAACCATTACCGGCGCCGGCCACAGGCTGCGCGAAGCGAATCCCGAACTGCACATCACCTGCGTGATCCCCGACGTGTTTCCGGGGATTGAGGGCCTGAAGCCGCTGGGCGCGCCCGACGACATCGTGCCCGCGATCCTGCACGAGGAACTGATCGACGAGCGCATCGACGTGCGCATGGAGCAGGCCACGGCCATGTGCCGGCGCCTCTCCCAGGCCGGTCTGTTCGTGGGCCCCTCGTCCGGCGCCTACGTGCACGCCGCCTTGCAGGTTGCCGCCACCGGCCGCTACCCCATCGTCGCCACCATACTTTCCGACGGCGGCGAGCGCTACGCCTCCACCGGTATGTGGGGCTAGACGGGGACGGTGTAGTTCAGCGGCAGGCGGCCGCCGTCGGCGAACAGGGTCTGGCCGGTGATGTAGGAGGCCATTTCGCTGGCCAGGAACACCGCTACCGAGGCGATTTCCTCCGGCTGGCCCAGGCGGCCCATCGGGGTGCGCGAAAGGATCATGCGGCGCGCGTTCTCGTCGGTCATGACGGACTTGAGGATGTCGGTCTCGATGGAGCCGGGGCCGATGGCGTTGACGCGTATGCCGTGCGCGGCCAGGCCCAGCGCCATGACGCGGGTCAGTTGCGAGAGCCCGCCCTTGGACACCACGTAGGCGATCTGGTTGGGAATCGCCAGCCGCTCGTTGACCGACGACATGTAGAGGATGCTGCCCTGGCTCTTGCGTTTGACCATTTCGCGGGCCGCGAGCTGCCCGAGCACGAAGCCGGCGCGCAGGTTGACGCGGTGCACGCGGTCGAAATTCTCGCGGCTGACCGTCAGCACGTCTCCGGGCGCCAGGATGCCGGCATTGCTGAGAAGGATGTCCAGGCCGTCGAAGTGCTCCGCGGTGGCGGCGATCAGGGCCTCGCAATGATCGTCGTCGCCCACGTCGCAGTGGTGCGCCAGGGTCGTGACGCCGGTCTCCGCGGCGATCTCGCGCGCCGCCTGCTCGCAACCCTCCCGGTCGATATCCGCCAGCGCGACGCCTGCGCCGTGTTGCGCGAAGGCCAGCGCGCAGGCCCGGCCGATTCCCCGGGCGGCGCCGGTCACGACGGCGGTCCTGCCTTCGAGTAGCCTGTCGCTATTCACAGTTGCTTGAGGTACCACTCGGCGATCTCCTCGCGGGTCGTCCACCACACGCCCGGCAGCGACTTGGCGTGCTCGATGAACTCGCGCAGCGCGCGCATCCGGTAGGCGCGCCCGGAAACGTGCGGATGCAGCCCCACGTTCATCATGCGCGCCTGCGTCGCGCCTTCCCGGTACAGTTCGTCGAGCTCGTCGATCAGGATGTCGCGGAACTCGTCGGTCGTGTGGCCGCGCCTGGTGAGGATCGTGAAGTCGTTGATTTCATTGGAGTACGGGGTGGAAACGATGTTGCCGTGCGGGGTCCGGATCAAATACGGCTGATCGTCGTTCATGAGGTCGCAGTAGAACAGCAGCCCGGCCTCGGCCAGGATCCCCGGCGTGGCCTGCGTGCCGCGCAGCGACGACGACAGCCAGCCGCGCGCCTTGCGCCCCACCGTGCGCTCGTAGATGTCCAGCGTGCGCTGGATCACCTTGCGCTCGCGCTCCTCGTCGCCGGAAAAGTCCGTCAGCAGCTCGCCCTGCTCGTAGTTGTGCGCGATCAGCTCGCAGCCGCGCTCCATGGCGGCCTCGACCATCGGCAGGCGCCGCTCGCAGGTCACGGCATTGAGCGTGCAGCCCGGCGTGACGCCCAGCTCGTCGAACAGTTCGAACTGCCGCCAGATGCCCACCCGCTGGCCGTATTCGCGCCAGGTGTAGTTCGGGAAATCCGCCACCCGGCCCGGAAGCGCGTCGGGCAGGATGGGCGGCCCGCCCGCGTAATACGGCGCGTCGGTGTCCTTGGTCAGGTCCCAGGTTTCGAGATTGAACGTGATCAGCAGCGCGACGCGCTTGCCGTCCGGCCACTCGAGCCGCGGCCGCTGCGTGATCGGCGTGTAGTCGTATTCCACTTGGAACTAGTGCTCGGCGAGCAGCGAGCCGAAGCCGTAGACCTTGTCCTCGATCCCGTTCTCCCGCAGCGCGTGCCAGTAGGTGCAGGTGTTGATCGCCAGCACCGGCTTGTCCAGCCAGTTCTCGGCCTCCGGCGCGATATGCGCGAACGCCAGGTTCGTGCCCACCTGGATGATCAGCTCCACCGAGTCGTCGTTGACCTCGTGCACCGAACGCCGCAGCGTGGCCGGGGTCTCGTGCGCGATCAGCATCGGGCTCTTGCTCTTCAGCCCCACCAGGTGGACCACCTCGAAGCCGCAGCCCTCGAAGAAGCTGCGCACTTCCTTGTCTCCAACCGGCATGTACGGGGTGATCACGCCGATCCGCTTGATGTCGCCGTAGCAGGCAATGGCGTCGCGGCAGGCGTGCGAGCCCAGTCCCACCGACACCCCGGCCCGTTCCTCGAGATTCTTCTTGAGTTGTTCGGCGCCGAGCACGCCCTCCCAGAAGGTCTCGGCCGACATGCCCATCACGACGTAGTCGGGGCTGCAGGTCATGACGCGGTCCACGGCGTTTTCGGTCTCCGCGCGGATGTTCTCCATGAGCTGCAGGAACTCCTCGTCGTTGTTCACGGGGTCGTCCGGAATCCAGGCGCGCGAGAAGTGATTGGTCACGCCGCGCGGGCGCATGTCGTCGTATTCCGGCTGCACGCTGGTGTTGGTGGACGGCGCCACCACACCGAACTTCATGCGCCAACCCAGGGTATCGGTCATGTCGGGTTCCTCCAGTGCTGTGTCACGTCACTAGTCTTTCAGAACGAAGTCAGCCACGATGCGGGTCCATTCCTCGGGCTGTTCATCCACGATGTCGTGTGTGCCGCCTTGCAATTCGGCATATTCGAAGTCCGGCCGGAGCTTCGGAACGCGCTTGCAGACCTCGTAAATGTCGTCTCCGGTGTTGGTCAGTACCAGCGTCGGCTGGGTCATCCTGCGCAGTGGCTCGGAAAGGTCGTGGGCGAAGGCGGCGGCGTGGCCGTAGCGGGCGGTCTCGCCGGCGATCAGCATCTGCACCACGCCCCAGTGCATGGCGCGCAGGTTGGTCCAGCCCGGCGTGAAGTGCACGCGCCGGTTCCACATGTCCATGAGGTGGCTGCCGTCGGCCTTCGGTCCGGATTCGACGCGGTTGCTGGTCGCCTGCTTCCACTTGTCCTGCTCCTCGCGGGTCAGCAGCGGCGCGCCGTTCAGCACCACGCGCGTGACCCGCTCCGGCTCCATCACCGCCAGCTCCGCGGCGATCGATGCGCCCGTGTGATGGCCCAGCACGGCCGTGCGTTCGAGTCCGAGGTGGTCGATCACATTGCGAATGGCGTTTGCGTAATCCGGGATCCAGGGCTGCTCGTCGGGGACGTGGGACTGGCCGAAGCCGGGCGTATCGACACCGATCGCGCGTATTCCGCGCTCCGCCAGCGGCTGATAGGCGGCCTCGAACATCTCCGAGGAGCTGGGCGACTGGTGGAGCAGCAGCAGCGGCGCGCCGCTCCCCGCCTCCTGGTAGTGGATCTGGCCGAACGGCCCGTCGGCGTAGCCTTTGCGTCGTTTCATCGTCTCTCGAATCCCTCTCCCGGGCGGGCTAGTGTAGCCTAGCAATCGACCCTCGTGTCTTATACTTGCGCCCCGCAAGCGGGCCGGGAGCAAGCCAGTGACCGACGGCACCCATGAATTCGATTTGCTGATCAAGAACGTGCGCGTGGCCCGCCCGGACGGGGACGGCCTGGAAGACCTCGATATCGCGATCAGGGACGGGCGTTTCGCAAGCCTGGCGCCGGAAATCGCCGCGGAGAGCGCCAGGGAAACCTACGACGCGCGCAACCGGATCGCGTTTCCCGGGGTCGTGGATCCCCACATGCACTGCGGCATTTACGGCCCGCTGGAGCAGGACGCGCAGACCGAGAGCCGGGCCGCGGCCCAGGGCGGCGTTACCTCGAGCCTCAACTACATGCGCACGGGGCAGTACTACCTGAACAAGGGGGGGCCGTACGCCGACTTCTTCCCGGAGGTGCTGGCGAAGTCCGACGGGCGTTTCCACGTGGACTACTGCTATCACCTGGCGCCGATGGACAGCACCCACATTTCGGAACTGCCCTTGCTGGTGGGCGAGCACGGGGTCACCTCGTTCAAGATCTTCATGTTCTACGGCAGCTACGGGCTGCACGGGGCCTCCGCCAGCCAGAACGACTTCCTGATGATCGGCGAGGACGAACGCTACGACTACGCGCACTTCGAGTTCGTGATGCGCGGCGTCAAGCGCGCCATGCAGGAGCACCCGGAAGCCGCTTCCGCCATCAGCTTGAGCCTGCACTGCGAGACGGCGGAGATCATGCAGGCCTATACGAAGATGGTGCGGGAGGAAGGCGCTCTGACCGGCCTCCACGCCTACCATGCGGCCCGGCCGCCGCACTCCGAGGGATTGGCGATCTGCATTGCCTCGTACCTCGCGCACGAGACCGAGCTGCCCAACATCAACCTGCTGCACCTGAGTTCGGCCAAGGCGGTGGACGCCGCGCTGCGCATGCAGGGCGCGTTTCCGCACATCGACTTCCGGCGCGAGGTGACCATCGGCCACCTGGTCCTGGACGTGGACACGCCCAACGGCAACCTGGCCAAGGTCAACCCGCCGATCCGGCCGCGCGAGGACGTGGAGTTCCTGTGGGAGAAGCTGCTGGAGCGCGAGCTCGACTGGGTATGCAGCGACCATGCCTGCTGCAAGCACGAGCGCAAGGTGAGCCAGGACAATCCCGACGACATCTGGCTCGCGAAGTCCGGCTTCGGCGGCACCGAGTACCTGCTGTCCGCGCTGGTCAGCGAGGGACGCCGCCGCGGAATGAGTTTCAATCACATGGCCGAGGTGACCAGCCTGAACCCGGCGCGCCGATTCGGGCTGTCACGCAAGGGCGACATCGCCGAAGGCCTGGACGCGGACCTGGCGATCGTGGACCCCGACGAGAACTGGACGGTCCGGGCCGAGGAATCGGAGTCGCAGCAGGGCTACACGCCGTTCGAGGGCGTGGAACTGGACGCGCGGGTCAGGACCACCTTCCTGCGCGGACGCCGGATTTACGACGACGGCGCCGTGATCGGCGCCCCCACCGGCGAGTTCATCCGCCGCCCGATGTAACCGGAGTGCGCCCATGCCAAAGATGCAAACCTCCAACCTGACGCCCCGCCAATACTGGCAAGAGGTCAAGTCCAACCCGAACCGGGCGCGTTTCGGCTTTGGGGAAAAGGCGGCGTTGATCAACATCGATCTGCAGCGCGCCTACACGGACATCGACAGCTTTCCCACGGCCTACCAGACGAACCCCGGCCAGATCGATTACGTCAACCGCCTGTCGGCGCTGGCGCGCGACAAGAACATGCCGGTGATCTGGACCTACGTCGCCTACATGGGCAACGCCGACGACGCCGGCGTGTGGGGAACGCGCACCGATACCGAGAATTCCCTTCAGAACATCAAGGAGGGCGACGCCCGCGCGGAGCTCGACCCGCGGCTGATCGTGGACCGGCAACGCGACGCCGTGATCAACAAGCGCATGGCCAGCGTCTTTCACGACAGCCTGATACCCTCGCTTCTGGTCTGGCACAAGGTGGACACGGTGATCCTCACCGGCGGCAGCACGTCCGGTTGCGTGCGCGCCTCCTCGGTTTCCTCGCTTTCGCACGGCTACCGGACGATCGTCCCGGAGGAGTGCGTGGCCGACAAGCACGAGATACCGCACTTCGCCAACCTCTGCGACATCATGCTCAAGTACGCGGACGTGGAGCCCTTCGCCGCGGTGGCCGACTGGCTGGAGAACCATCCCGGCTGTGCGCCGATTCGCCGGGCGCGCGGCGTAAGCTTCTAGGGACTCTCCGTGCGGGAAGATCCAGCGCTATACGACTATCGCGCTTGGGACGAGCGCCTGCCGATCCGTTGGCCGGACGGCGCCAGGGTCGCCTTGTGGGTTGCGCCCAACATCGAGTTCTACGAACTGGATCCGCCGGCCAACCCGAACCGCAAAGCCTGGCCGCGCCCGACCCCCGATATCCAGGGCTATGGAACACGGGACTACGGCAACCGGGTCGGCCACGTGCGGATGATGGAACTGCTCGACCGCCATGGCGTGCGCGGCTCCGTCAGCCTGTCGACGGCGCTTTGCGAGCATCATCCCGAGATCATCGACATGTGCCGGGAGCGCAACTGGGAGTTCTTCAGCCACGGTATCTACAACACCCGCTACACCTACGGCATGGACGAGGCCCAGGAACGCGCGATGATCGAGGACTCCGTGCGCACCATCGCCGAACACACCGGGCAGCAGTGCGCCGGCTACCTGGCCCCGGCCCTCACGCACACCGAGCGCACGCTGGACCTGTTCAGCGAGGCCGGCGGGCTCTATACCTGCGACCTGTTTCACGACGACCAGCCCACGCCCGTCAAGGTGCGCTCCGGCAAGCCGTTCGTTTCCGTGCCCTACTCGCTGGAACTCAACGACACCATTGTCTATGTCGTCAACCGCATCGAGCCCAGGCGTTACGGCTCGATGATCAGGCAGGCCTTCGACCGGCTCTACCGGGAAGGCGAGCGGGGCGGAACGGTCATGTGCGTGCCGCTGCACGCCTACCAGGTGGCGCACCCGCACCGGATACGCGCGTTCGAGGATGCGCTGGCCTATATCACCGGGCACCCCGATGTCTGGGTGACCACGGGCCGGGAAATAGCCGAGTACTTCGTCGAGCACTACTACGACCAGGCCGTCGCGAAGTGGGGCGGGGGAGACTCGGGGGACGGCGGAAATGGCGCTTGACCCTTCCTATCTGAAGTACCGACGCCGCCGCTACGGCATGGACCACGACCGCTACGAGTGGTCGATGCTGTCCGAGCGCGCTCCGATCGCATGGCCGAACGGCGCCCGGGTGGCGCTTTGGGTGAACCTGGCGGTGCAGTTCTTCCCGCTGAACCAGAGCGGCAGGCCCTTCCCGCCGCCGGGCGGCATGAGCACGCCGTACCCCGACCTGCGGCACTTCACGCTGCGCGACTACGGCAACCGGGTGGGCCTTTTCCGCTGCCTCGAAGCTTTGGACGAAGCCGGCCTTACCCCCACGTTTTCGGTCAACGCGGCCATCGCCCAGCGTTATCCCCAACTGCTTGAGCGCCTGAACCGGCGCGGCAACGAGATACTTGCGGGTTCCTGGCACATGGACACCCTGCATCACGGCGACCTGGCCATGGACGACGAGCGGGAGCTGATCGACCGGTCGCTTGAGGCCCTGCGCGCGGCCGTGGACCAGCCGGTCACGGGCTGGCTGGGGCCGGCGCGGTCGCAAAGCGGCAACACGCCGGACCTGCTCGCCGAGGCGGGTATTCGCTACATGGGCGACTGGATCAACGACGACATGCCCTATCCGTTCACGACCCGGCACGGCGAGCTGATTGCGCTGCCCCTGTCGCTGGAACTCGACGACCAGTTCATCATCCAGAACAACCTGCACTCGGAATGGGAATACGCCGACCAGGTGAAGGATGCCTGCGATTACCTGCTGGCGGAGGCCGAGAGCACCGGACACGGGCGCTTGCTCGCGCTGTCCGTGCACCCCTGGCTCATGGGCCAGCCGCACCGCATCGGCGCCCTCGAATCGGCGCTCAAACACATTTCCGAGCAGCCCGGCATCTGGTCGGCCGGCGCCGCCGACATCGTCACAGCCTGGTCAGCGCAACGCACCTGACCGCGGCTTGACGGGAAGGAGGCCGTCCGACCCTTCCACACGGGAAACGAGGACGTTCCGTCCTCTAAAAACCTCGTGTGGAAGGGTCGGACGGCCTCCTTCCCTCCGTGGTCGCTTAGAAGCGGGCGGTGAATTCGATGCCTATGCGCCGCAGGTCGGCCGGGTGGATGAAGGTGCCGCCGAACTCGGGAGCGGGGATGACTTCCTCCAGGTAGACCTCCTCGGTCGCGTTCTTCGCGAACACCACGGCCGAGAGCCGGTCGTTCTCCACGCCAACGCGCAGGTTCAGCACCGTGTAGCTGTCGCGCCGGGTGGGCGTGAAGTCGCTGGCCACGCCGTTGAACAATGTCGCGCGCTGCTGGTCCTGGACCACGTGGAACCAGGTCTCGCCCACGGCCGACACGTCGGCCGAGGCCGCGAACCGCCAGTCGCCGGTCAGCGGCATCACCACGCGGGCGCCGGCGCTGGCCGTCCAGTCCGGGGTGTACGGCGACTTGTTGCCGACCGTGTCGGGCCGCACGCTGTTGGCTTCGATCTCGCTGTCCACGTAGCCCCAGCCCGCGTAGACGTCGAGGATGTCCGTGACCGCCCAGGAGGCGCCCACCTCGGCGCCCTGCAGGCTCACTTCATCGACGTTGCCGTTCAGCCGCAGCAGGCCGAAGGGGCCCACCAGGAACTCGAAGAACTGCATGTCGTCCACCTGCACGTTGAAGGCCGTGGCTTCCAGCCGCAGGCGGTCGTCCAGCAGGTTGCCCTTGATGCCCACTTCCAGCGAAACGGAAGTTTCCTTGTCCACGTCGTCGGTGATCCCCACGGGCACCTGCGGCGGTGCGCCGACGGCCGCCAGGAACACGTTGTTGATCAGGCCGTTGATGAAGATGTCCACGGTGGCCTTGGCGCCCTGGTTGTTGAAACCGCCGCTCTTGAAGCCCACGCCGCCGCTGGCGAACACGGTCCAGTCCTCGGTCACGTCCCAGGTCAGCGAGAGCTTCGGCTGGAACTGGCTGAAGGTGCGGGACTTGGGCGCGATCGAACCGGCCGGATTCACGCCGGGGCACAGGCCGGGGTTGATCGGCGCGTTGCCGGTGTAGGGCGGTCCGTCGCAGTCGATGTACTGCGACAGGGCGTTGATCGGAACCAGGTTCTCAACCTCGCGCCGTTCGTTGTCGAAGCGCAGCGCCAGCGAGACTTCCGTGGTTTCGGTCATTTCGTAGGAGATTTCGCCGAAAGCCGCCATCACGCGATTGCTGAAGCGGTCGTGCACGAGTTGCTCGGTGGGGTTGTTGCCGCTCTGCGGCACATACAGTTCCTGGGTGATGCCGTTGCCCAGGTCCAGTCCGGTATTGACGCCCACCTCGCGGTCGATGTCGAGGAAATAGGCGCCGGCCAGCCAGGTCATGGGTCCGTCACCGGTGGAGTTCAGCCGCACCTCGAAGCTGAAGTCGGTCTGCTTGCGTTCCTGGTACTGGGTGCCGTCGCAGGCGATGGGCGTGTAGGGTCCCAGCAGCGACACCGGGAAGTTGGGGTCGGGCCCCAGGTAGGTGGGGGCGGGCAGCCGCACCCCGGCGTTGAACGCCTCCGTGGTTGAATTCAGGCAGTGCTGGTTGGCGTTGAAGAAACCGAAGGCGCCGCTGGTGCCGTCGGCGCTCAGGTTGTTGTCGATCTTGCTGAACAGGAACCAGGCGCGCATGTCCGCCCAGCCGAGCGCATGGTCCACGCGGGCGGAGAACTCCGTGGCCTCCTGCTCGTTGCCCGGATCGATGTTGGTCTGGAACGCGAACTCGTGGTCGTTGACGTCCTCGAAGAACTGCGGCACGCCGAACAGCTGCGCGAACAGGGGAAGGTGAAACGCGGCGTTGAAGGTGATCGAGGCCGCGTCGACCTCTCCGTAACGGAACTTGAAGTCCCAGCTCGTGTCGTCGGACTGGTCCCAGGTGAGCCGCGCGTTGAGGTTGTAGCCGCGATAGTCGTCCACGATGTCGTCGCGGTCGAGATAGGTGTTCTCGTAGAAGCCGTCGGTGGTGCGGTAGTCGCCCTGCACGCGGAAGTTGACGCCTTCGGCCAGGGCGCTTTCCACGGCGCCGGAGTACAGCCAGGTGCTGTCGCCCGCGCCGCTCACCTTGAGGTAGCCGCCGGTCTCGCCGCTCGGCTTGTCGGTGGTGATGATGATGGCGCCGGCCGCGGCGTTGCGCCCGTACAGCGCGCCCTGCGGCCCCTTGAGTATTTCGATCTGGCTCAGGTTCGCGTACTCGCGGTTAAGCGCCGCCGGATTGGTCATCAGCACGCCGTCGACGATCAGCGCATAGGAGTTCTCGGCATCGCGTGCGCCGTTGATTCCGCGAATGTTCACCTGCGTGTCGCCGACCTCGGCCGAATCCACGATCGAAACGCCGGGCGTCATGTACACGAAGTCCTCGGCGCGCTGAATGCCCGAGCGCTCGATGTCCTCGGATGTCAGGACCCGCACCGTGCCGGGCACGTCGCGCAGCGTTTCCTCGCGCTGCCGGGCGGTAACGATGATTTCCTCGATCGCGTCCTGCGCCGGCGCCACCGGCGCGAGCAGCGCCACTACGATACCCGCTGCGGCCACGCGGGCAATGAAGAGTGCATTCATGGTCGACTCCTTGAAGAAACATGGGTCAGCCCGTGCAAGAGCTGACCAGATCGGCGACCTCCAATGTTAGGCGCGCGCGCCGATTCCGGTCAATGCTTGCTTGCTCATCTTTACTTCTCCCGACCGCAGATTCGCCGTCCGGGAGTGACGCTGAAATCAGATAATGACGAGCGAGGCGATGAGTCCGCCACCCACTGCGAGGCTGGTGAGCAGAGCGGCGTTGATGCGCCTCAGGACCGCATTCGTACCCTGTTCAATCTTGTTTTCGATGGCAAGCTGCATTGCCCGGATCTCATTTCGTGGGATAAAGGTTTCTTCGAGGCGGAAGAAGAGATCGGCTATAGCCTCGGCCGGCCCGTCCTCCAGGCCTGCGTCGCGGAGCGTTTTCGCGGCTTCCAGGGAATGAAATGCGGTAGTGGTCACTCGATGAGTATAGCTTGCACCGGAACGCGCCCAGCTCTCGAAATAATGCGAGTTTGTGGAGAAAAAGGCGGATTCACAACGGCGTGATAGATTAGCGCCCGGTTCAGGCGACAGTGGAGTTTCCAATGACGCAGGAAAAGACAGTTGTGATTACCGGCGGCACGCGCGGCATCGGCAAGGGCATGGCGCGCGAGTTCCTCAAGCGCGGCCACCGGGTGGTCGTGTGCGGGCGCAGCGAAGACAGCGCCGCTGCAGCCGCCGCCGGCCTTGCCGAACACGGCGAAGTGCTGGGCAAGGGCTGCGACGTGAGCGACTACGCCAGCGTGCAGGCCCTGTGGGACGCGGCGGTGGAGCGTTTCGGCGGCGTCGACATCTGGATCAACAACGCCGGTATCAGCAATCGCCGCGCCAACGTGAACGACCTGCGGCCCGAAGAAATGGCGGAAGTCGTGAACACGAACCTCACCGGCTCCTTCAACGGCTGCCGGGTCGCGATCGACGGCATGCGGGAGCAGGAAAACGGCGGAGCGGTTTACGTGTTCGAAGGGTTCGGCAGCAACGGCATGACCGCGCCGGGACTCACGCCGTACGGCTCCACCAAGCGCGCGATCAGCTACATGGCGCAGTCGCTGGCCAAGGAGGTGCGCGGCAGCAACGTGATCGTGGGCGCGCTGAGTCCCGGCATCGTGATTACCGACATGTCGATGCTGGCTGGCGGGCGCGATACCGAGCGCGCAGCGCAGGCACGCAAGATCTACAATATCCTCGGGGACCGGGTGGAGCGCGTTACGCCCTGGCTGGTGGAAAAGGTGCTGGCGAATCGCAAGAACGGGGCGGCGTTCCGGTGGCTGACCCGCCTGCGGTCCGTTGGCCGGTTCCTGTGCCCTGTCTATCACCGCCGCGACGTCGTCGGCGACTACACCCCCGGCAACTGACGCCCCACACCCCGGTCAGGTAGCGAATGGCGGCTGACGACTTTATCCGGCGGATCGTCGCCGCCGACCTGGCGTCCGGCAAGCACGCGGGCGTGGTCACGCGCTTTCCGCCCGAGCCGAACGGCTTTCTCCACATCGGGCACGCCAAGTCCATCTGCCTGAACTTCGGCGTCGCCGCCGAACACGGCGGATCCTGCTACCTGCGCTACGACGACACCAACCCCATCGCCGAGGAACAGGCCTTCGTGGACGCCATTCGGGCCGACGTCAACTGGCTGGGCTTCGACACCCCGCTGGTGACCCATGCCTCGGACTATTTCCCGCGGCTGTACGAGATCGCCGAGCACATGATCGAGAACGGTCATGCCTTCGTGGACAGCAGTTCCGCGGAGAAGATCTCCGCCGACCGCGGCACGCTCACCAGCCCCGGCCGGCCCAGCCCCTACCGCGACCGCTCGCGGAAGGAAAACCTGGACCTGTTCCGGCGCATGCGCGCGGGGGATTTCGCCGACGGCGAGCAGGTGCTCAGGGCGCGCATCGACATGGCGTCGCCCAACATCAACCTGCGCGACCCCGTGCTGTACCGCGTGCGCCACGTCGCGCACGCCCGCACCGGCGGCGACTGGTGCATATACCCGATGTACGACCTCGCCCACACCCTGAGCGACGCGCTGGAAGGCATCACCCACTCGCTGTGCACGCTGGAGTTCGAGGACCATCGGCCGCTGTACGAATGGCTGCTGGATCACAGCGGCCTGGACCTAAAGACCCGTCCGCGGCAATACGAGTTCGGGCGGCTCAACCTGGGCCACTCGGTAACCAGCAAGCGCCGGGTGGCGGACCTGATCCGCATGGACGCGGTGGAGGACTGGGACGACCCCCGCCTGGTGACGCTGTCGGCGCTGCGCCGGCGCGGCTACCCGCCCGAGGTGCTGCGCGAGTTCTGCGCCCGCGCCGGCGTCAGCCGTTCCGAGCAGATGATCGGCGCCGACCAGCTCGAGACCGTCGTTCGGGATGCGCTCAACAGCGCCGCGCCGCGGGCGATGGCCGTGGCCAGGCCGCTGAAGGTGGTGCTGACCAATCTGCCCGAGGACCATTTCGAGGAGCTGCCCGCGGGCAATCACCCCAAACGCCCCGAAATGGGCAGCCGAAACGTGCCCTTTTCGCGCGAACTCTTCATCGAAAGCACCGATTTCATGGAAGATCCGCCGCGGCGCTTCTTCCGCCTTCGTCCGGGCGGAGAGGTGCGTCTGCGCAACGCCTACATCATTCGCTGCGACGACGTCGTGCGCGGGCCGGACGGCGAGCCGGCGGAACTCCATTGCAGCATCGATCCGGATTCCCGCAGCGGCAGCGAGGGCGCCCGCCGCAAGGTGAAGGGCACCATTCACTGGGTCAGCGCGCCGCACTCGATTCCGGCGGAGCTGCGCCTGTACCGGCCGCTGTTTACCGTCGAGCGGCCGGACCTGGCTTCCGGGACGCCGCCTTTGAGCGAGCAGGTGAATCCGCGATCGCTGGAAGTGGCTGCCGGGGCCCGCCTGGAACCGGGACTGGCGAGCGCCGGCGCGAACGACACATGGCAGTTCGAGCGGCTGGGCTACTTCACGCCCGACCCGGTCGATTCCTCGCCCAGCGCCCTGATCTTCAACCGCATCGCCCCCCTGCGCAGCAGCTACCCGGCCTGAGCAGGCCATGGACTTCCTGAATCAGGTTTTCTCCGAAAATCAGGTCTTTGCCTGGGAGACCCGGATAGCCGACTGGTTTTTCTTTGCGTCGATCCTTTTCCTGCTGTTCGAACTCGTTCGCCTGCTGGTAAGGAAGTCGCTGAACTGGCAGGTGATCGGCGACACCCTCACCAACTTCGTTACCTTCTTTGCCTTTTTTATATCCAATATCGTGGTGCTCGGGATTTTCTACGTCGGCGCCTACTACCTGATCTACGAGTATCTGAGCATTGCCCGAATACCGATTACTCCCTGGTCGATCGCGCTGTGCGTGGTGGCGGCCGATTTCGCGTATTACTGGGAACATCGTTTCACGCACCGCGTGGGATTCGGCTGGGCCACGCACACCGTGCACCACAGTTCGCCCTACTTCAATATTTCCGTGGCCTACCGCTTCGGTCCGATCGATGGAATCATTCCCCTGTTCTTTCATGCTCCGCTGGCGGTTCTTGGATTCCATCCGCTTCTCATCGTGTTCTCCGAGACGATGGTTCAGATCTACCAGACCGCGCTGCACACGGAGGTGATCGGCAAGTTGCCGAAACCCGTGGAAGCGGTAATGAACACACCCTCGCACCACCGCGTTCATCACGGCAGCAACCCGCAGTACCTCGACAAGAACTACGCCGGCATGTTCATCGTCTGGGACAGGCTCTTCGGCACCTTTGAGGAAGAACGCGAAAAGGTGGTCTATGGAATCACCGAACCCCTCAACTCGGTCAATCCGATCACGGTGTTCTTCCACGGACTAACGCGCCTCTACCGGCAAATGGCCGGCGCCCGTAACGCTCGCACCGCCTTCGGCTTCCTCCTGCGCCCACCCGGCTGGACCCCCAACCCAAAGGCCTAACGGGCGGATTCGAAGCGGGGGCTATTCTTCCTGGGTGAAGCTGCGGAGGCGTTCCGCGTGCGAAGGATGGCGCAGCTTGCGCAGCGCCTTGGCCTCGATCTGGCGGATACGCTCGCGCGTGACGTCGAACTGCTTGCCGACCTCTTCCAGCGTGTGGTCCGTGTTCATGTCGATCCCGAAACGCATGCGCAGCACCTTGGCCTCGCGCGCGCCCAGCGTCGCCAGCACGTCGCGCATCGTTTCCTCCAGCCCGCGCGTGGTCGCCACGTCCATCGGCGAGGTCGCGTTCTGGTCCTCGATGAAATCGCCGAGGTGCGAATCTTCGTCTTCGCTCAACGGCGTTTCCAGCGAAATCGGCTGCTTGGCGATCTTCTGCACCTTGCGCACCTTTTCCTCGGGCATCTCCATCCGCTGCGCCAGTTCCTCCGGCGTGGGGTCGCGGCCCATTTCCTGCTGCATCTGCCGGGAAATGCGGTTCAGCTTGTTGATCGTCTCGATCATGTGGACCGGCACCCGAATGGTGCGCGCCTGGTCGGCGATCGAGCGGGTGATCGCCTGGCGGATCCACCAGGTGGCGTAAGTGGAGAACTTGTAGCCGCGGCGGTACTCGAACTTGTCCACCGCCTTCATCAGCCCGATATTGCCTTCCTGGATCAGGTCGTTGAACTGCAGGCCGCGGTTGGTGTACTTCTTGGCGATGGAAATGACCAGGCGCAGGTTGGCCTCGACCATTTCCTTCTTGGCGTCCTTGGCCTTGAGTTCGTTGTGTGAAATCTCCCGGTACAGCTCCTTGATGCCCCGGGCCATCGCCTTGCCGTTCTCTCCCCGTGGAATGGCCTTGAAGCGGTTGATCGGCAGGCAGCACTGGTCCTCCACCCGGCGCAGCCGCCGGGTGAGCTGCCGCGCTTCCTCGGCGTAAGGCGCCAGCTTCGCGCCGTATTCCTCGCTGGCCAGCTGCTCCTCAAGCCACTCGTCGCTGCTCGGTTCGTTGGCGAAGTAGTCCTTGAAGCTCCTGACCGGAACCTTCGCCATGCGGACGTAAATCCGGCGCAGCCGCTTCTCGCAGCCCGCGACGGAAGAGGGATAGAGCGCGTCCTGGTCGTCGGACGGCGCGCGCATCGTGGTGTGCAGCGCGCCCAGCATGCCGTCGAAGGCGCGCGGCGTGAATTTCAGCTCCAGCAGCATGCGGCTCATGATCTGCTGGGTGCGGTTCAGATTGCGGCAGGACAGCACATAGTGTTCGGGATCTCCGCCGTTCTGGGCCTGAAGTTCCTGTTTGCGCACGCGTTTCAGGGCGCGATGCACGCGGGAGCACTGGGCCTTGAGCGCCAGAAGGCGCCTTTCCAGCTCCACGGGGTCGGGCGGCTGTTTGCGGGCGGCGTTGTCCGCCGGGTCGCGCTCCGCGGCGGGACGCAGGTCTTCGGGCTCGTCCGGATCGATGATCCCGGCCACCAGGTCGCTCAGCTTCATCTGGCCGGCGCGGCATTCCTCGAAGCGGTTCAGCAGGTGCTGCACGGAGGGCAGGTAATAGGCCATCAGGCGCTTGATTTCGCTGCGGCTCTGCTCGATGCGGCGGGCGATGCTGATTTCGCCTTCGCGGGTCAGCAGTTCCACCGAACCCATCTCGCGCATGTACAAACGCACCGGATCGGTGGTCCGGCCCAGTTCGACCTCGAACGCGCTGATCGCGTCCTCGGCCTCGTCCACGTCGCCTTCGTCGGTGGATTCGCCTTCGGTCAGCGCCAGGGTGTCCGCATCCGGAACCTCGTCCTCCTCGTACACCTTGATGTCCATGTCGCGCAGCACGTTGATGATCTCCTCGATCTGCTCCATCTCGACGATCTCGTCGGGGAGCTGGTCGGTCAGTTCCGTGTGCGTGATGTACGAGCGCTGCCTTCCCAGCGAAATGAGGTTTTTCAGCCAGTTTCTCTGGCGCGTTCGTTGTGTCGTGGTTCCGGCGGTCATGTGCGGCGCGTGCCTCCGGGAGGGTGAATCGAACAATTATCGCTCATTTTTGACGGTCCATAAAGCAGGGAAACCGAAGCGGCGCCCTGCCTGCGTTACTTGATGCTTCGGATTTGGGAACCGTCTCAGCGGAATTCAATGCCCGCATTCGCCCGGGCGCCTGTCATTCCCTGAGCGCCCGCCGCAGGAAGACCACGCCCAGAGCCAGAACAACGAGTTCAAAGACGGTCGCCAGGCCCTGGTTCGCGGAGATTCCCGGGTTGCCGTCGAAGACCTCGGCGAGCAGACGGGTCAGAGCCAGGGCGCCGACGCCGAACACCGCGCATGCGAGGCCGGCGAAAGCCAGTCGCCGCGACCACACACCGGAGATCATCAGCAGTCCGATGCCCGCCACGAGGCCGCCGTAGGTCGCGCGGATTTCGGTCACGCCCGAGGGGTCCGCCGCTGCAATGCCCATGGCCGCCCCCAGGGTGTGTGGATCGATAAGGGCAAACACGGCCGAAGCGACGAAGATGCCGCCCACGACCGCCAGGTAGATTTTCTGCGCCATTTCGGAAGTCTCCCTGCGTTTCGGCTGCCGCCGGCCTCACGACGGGGTGCGGGCCGCCATTTCGCGGATGGAATTTTCCCTGCGCAGCCTGGCGACGCCCTCCTCGAACTCCCGTTTGGCCTGTTCGGGGGTGAGTTCGGTTTCCCTTGCCAGAAGTCGCGACAAAAGGCCGTGTTCGGGCCGTTCGCGGTAGCGCTCGACGAGCTTGACCGGGCTGATACCGGGTGTCGAGCGCGCCGTTTCGAAGAGTTCCGCGAGCAGTCCGACCCGGGGATCCTTCAGGTACTGAAGTTCCGGCAGGGGGTCGGCATCCATGGCCAGTTCCGGAAAATTGAGCAGCAGGCCGGCCAGGGATTCGGCCAGGTTGCCCCAGGGATCGTTTCGCAGCGTTCCGGGCGCCGCCGGCCGGCGAACGCTTGCGCGCCGGCGCTGCGAAGTTTCCAGAAGCTGTCCCAGGCGCTCGCGCGGAAGCTGCACCTCGTCGGCCAGGCGGTTCACGAGGAGGTCGCGGTATACGCCGATGGGCGTGGAGCCGATCAGCGGCCGCGCCAGCTCGGCAATCCGCGCGCGTCCTTCCGCGGTGGCCAGGTCGCACTGCGCCGAAAGCGTCTGCATCAGGAATTCGGACATCGGCGTGGCGGAATCCAGCACCTTGTTGAAGGCCGCCGCCCCCTCGGAGCGCACGTAGCTGTCGGGGTCCTCGCCCTCGGGCAGAAAGGCGAAACTCAACTGGCGGCCGCCGCGCATCTCGGGCAGGGCCCGCTCCATCGCCCGCTCGGCCGCCCTGCGCCCGGCCGGGTCGCCGTCGAAACAGAACACGACGCTGGGCGAAATCCGGAAAAGCAGCGTGAGCTGCTGAGGCGTGATCGAGGTCCCCAGCGTGGCCATCGCGCCGGGAACGTCATGCTGGGCCAGCCCGATCACGTCCATGTAGCCTTCCACGAGCACGCAGCGGCCGACCTTTTGCCGGCCGAGTTCGTGCAGTCCGTAGAGCTCACGGCCCTTGTGGAACACCGGCGTTTCCGGGCTGTTCATGTATTTCGGCTGCACGTCGCCCATCGCCCGCCCGCCGAAGCCGGTGACGCGACCGCGCCGGTCGCGGATCGGGAACATGATGCGGTCGCGGAAGCGATCGTAGAGCTCGCCGGAATCGCCCTTGAGCGCCAAGCCGGCATCGACCAGCCTGCGGCGGTCGTCCTCCGTCTGGCCGAAGCGCGCCAGGATGCCGTTGCCCGCGGGCGCGTAGCCGATCCCGAAGGCTTGCGCGATCTTGCCGGTCAGTCCGCGGCCCTTGAGGTAGTCCTTGGCCGGGGTGCTGGCCTTGAGTCCTTCGATGTAGTGCAGGGCCGCCCCGTTCAGCAGTTCATACAGGCCCTTGCCGGAGGGCCGTGACGGCCCGCTGCGGGGCACTTCCAGGCCGTAGCGGTCGGCCAGCGCCTCGACCGCCGCGGGGAAGTCGAGCCGGTCGTGCTGCATCATGAAGCTCAGGGCGCTGCCGTGGGCGCCGCACCCGAAGCAGTGAAAGAAGCCCTTGGTGGGGCTGACGGTGAACGACGGGGTCTTTTCGTTGTGGAACGGGCACAGTCCCTTGTACTCGCGGCCGGCGCGCTTCAGCTTGACGCGTTCGCCGATGATTTGGGTGATGTCGGCGCGATCGAGGAGATCGTCGATGAACTCTCTCGGAATCGGCCCCGCCATAAACCCGAATATTGCACCATCCGCCGCGCTCTCCCAAACCGGACCGCGCTTTTTTCGCGCCCTGCGTTATAGTATGATTTTACAACTTTCCAACATTAATAAGCGAGGTCACTATGGCGCTTGTAACCGTGAAACCGAAATTCCAGGTAACTATCCCCGCCAAGCTTCGCAAAGATATTGACCTACGCGAGGGTGACATCATGGAGGCAACCCTTATCGGCGACGGTATTTTGTTCAAGCCCAAAGAGGTGGTGGACCGAGTCGCCGCGGCCGACCGCATTGCCGCGAAATTTGCTGAGGCTCAGCCATCGCCCGCGGATCGCGGGCGATCTGAGGACGAAATCATGCGCGACGCGATCGACGACATAGCCCGATCGCGCCGTGAACGCCGCAGCCGCGGGGCATGAGGGTTGTCCTGGATTGCAATGTTCTGGTGTCGGCGGCGAGAGTTGACGGCACATGCCGCGAAGTCATCAACCGGGTGGCCCGAGGACACGAAATCGTCTTGTCCAGACCAATCTTGTCCGAATACAAAGCCATCGCTGAGCGGCCAAGCCAGAGGCTACACAGAGAGACTTTGACTTTCGTCATCAGCGAGATCGAGCGCTTGGCGGCTATTGTCGAGCCGGCCAATGTGGTGTTCGGTATTCGCGATCCTGACGACGAGGTCTATCTTGCGACTGCGGAGGCCGGCGGCGCGACGTTGATCACGGGAAACGCACGCGATTTCACCGAGGCGCGATACGGGTCGGTCGAGGTCTGGTCACCGCGAATGTTTCTCGACCGCGCGAACTGAGAAGAAGGCTCGACCGCCCGATCGCGGCCTACGTGGGGGTTAGTAGAGGCGGCGGCGGCGGTTCTGTTCGCGGCTGGTGCGCTTGGCCTGGCGCTTGACGGCGGCGGCCTTCTGGCGCTTGCGGACCTGAGTCGGCTTCTCGTAGAACTCGCGGCGGCGCACGTCGGCCAGGATGCCGGCCTTCTCGCAGGCGCGCTTGAAGCGGCGCAACGCCGCATCAAAGACTTCGTTTTCCTTTACCCGTACGCTAGGCAAGTTGCCGTCCTCATCGCAAGGAGCGCGGATTTTAGCGATTGCCCGCCCCCATTGCAATTGCCTGTTGTATTGTTGGCCGCCTCGCAACGCGGATTTTCATGGCAAGACTACCTTCGATTTCGGCCTTGATGCTGGCGCTATTCCTGACGACGGGCGGTTCCGGATCGGCGTGGGCGAAGGGTGACATCGAGCGGGGCAAGCGCCTGGCCCGGGAGTGCTTCGCCTGTCATGGGCAGGACGGTTACAGTCCGTCGCCGATCAATCCGAAGATCGGCGGGCAGCACGAGCGCTACCTTTACCTTTCGCTGAAGGAATACCGCGACGGCGGGCGCACGCACTCGCTCATGCGCGGATCGGTGCTCGGCAAGACGGACCAGGATCTCGAGGACATCGCCGCCTATTACGCCAGCCAGCCGGGCTACCTGACGCCTCGGGAGATATGGGAGCGCACGCAGGAAGGGGCGCCGGCCGCCGCCGGACCGCCCGCGGGCGCCCAACAGGGAGGTCCGCCCCGCGGGCCGGCGGGACCGCCCAAGTTCGATCACAGCGACCATATCGCCCGCTACAACAGCATGCTGGCGCAGGCCATCCGCGATGCGGCGCAGGCTCCCGGCCAGGTCGGCGACGCGGCCTGCGCGGGCCTGTCCGGGAGCGCCGACTCCGACCGCGACGGCGACGGGCTGGCGGACGCCTACGATGCCGCCCCGGACGATGCCGACGAGTTCGTCGTCGACGGCGACGCAGACGGCTACTACGAAATCTGCGACATACGGCAGCTCGAGGCCATCGGCAATCTCGGCGGCGGCGAAGGCCAGTCCACCACGCTGGAGCGCGCCGTACGCATGGCGCGCAATTACCGCCTGGCGCGCGACCTCGACGCCTCCACGGTCCCCAACTTCGAGCCGATAGGCGATTGCGGCCCGGCGGGAAACTGCATGGTGACGCTGGACCGCTTTGGATTTCAGGGCGTAATCGACGGCGGGGGACACACGATTCGCGGACTGCGCATCTCCAAACCCGGGGGCAGCGGGATCGGCCTGATCGGCGTTCTGGGCGCGCAGGGCACCGTTCGCAACCTGGTGCTTGAGGATGCGGTCGTGATCGGCCGCGGCGGCGTGGCCCTGCTGGTGGGCAGCAATTTCGGCATGGTTTACCGCTGCCGCGCCGAGGGCGAGGTGGCCGGCGACCTGGCGCTCGGCGTTCTGGTGGGCGGAAGCGGCGGCCTGGTGGCCTACAGCGAGTCGGCCGGCACGGTTTCGGGCAACCAGGCGGTGGGCGGGCTGATCGGCGACGTGCGCGGCGGCGTCTATTTCAGCCGGTCGAACGCCGAAGTATCGGGCAGCCGCGGCCTGGGCGGGCTGGTGGGGCTGAACACCTTCGGCCTGGTCCTGAGCAGCTATTCCACGGGCCAGGTGATCGGCGGCAACGACCTGGGCGGCCTGGTTGGAATGAACACCGACGCCAAGGTGCGCAACAGTTTTTCGATCGCGGCGGTCGAGGGTGACGGGAGCAATATCGGCGGCCTCGTGGGGTTCAACTCCTTAAGCGAGGTGCGCAACAGTTACGCTGCCGGCGCTGTTTTCGGCGGCGATGCCGTGGGCGGGCTGGTGGGGCGCAACAACGGCAGCGTGCGCATGAGCTATGCCGCGGGGCCGGTATCGAGCGAGGGCGCTTCCGGAGGAATTTCCGGGTTCATGGTGGAGGGCGAGGAGGACGGCAACTTCTGGTCCGCGATGTCCTATTCCGCAGGCGCATCAGACCTGGGCGCACTGACCGCCGAACAAACTGGATGGGCGCCGCGGCCCGGCGATTTCCTGGGACTCATCGATGCCTACTGCGACGCCAACGGCAACGGCTTTATCGATCCCGACGAGCGCGTGCCGGACAATCGAATCTGGGACTTCCGCGGTTCCGGCGAGTTTCCGGTAATCCGCTGTACCTTTGAGGCAGGATACCCTTCCGGGGACACAGACGGCATGGGGGAAATGTAATGCCGAGCCGCAATCCGTATTCGAGGGCCCGGGCATTGGCGCCGGCGCTGCTCCTGGCGACGAGCCTGGCGTGGGGCGACGGGGAGCGGGTCAACACGTTTCAGCCCTTCGTCAAGGGCGACATCTTCGTCGCGTCCACCATCATGGACCATCCCACGGACGATCACATGGGCACCGGGCGCATCTTCCAGTACGACGCGGAACTGGACCTCAAGGGCGAGCTCTACACGAAAGGCACCACGCACAAGATCGGCGGCCTTAATTTCGCCCCGGACGGCACACTGTGGGCCTTTGCTCAGGGCACGCCGGCGGTGGTTGAAATCGGCCCGGACGGGGTGCAGAAGCCGGTGCGCAGGTTCTCTGAGCGCAGTTTGAGCAGCGTGACCTTCGCCCGCGACGGCAGCCTGTATTTCGGGGAGCACCTGCAGGGTCCCAACACGACCATTCCCACCAACACGACCGTGTTCAATCTGCTGACCGGCCGCGACGTGATCGGCGACGGCAACATCTTCAAGTTCAGTCCCGATGCCCGGCTGCTGAGGGAATTTCATTCGGACACGCATGGCGGCGTCGTGGGCATCCACGGTGTGACATCGACCGTTTTGACCGACGACGACACGCGAATGGTCTATCTGTCCGAGACCGGCAACCGGGTCATGCAGTACGACCTGGCCAACGACCGGCAGTTGCCGGACCTCAGGGTGTTCGAGGACGACGAGAACGTATTCATGGTCCTCACGCTGATGCCGATGCTCGACGGATCGCTGCTGATCAGCACCGGCAACGGCCTGGTGGTGCTCGACAAGGACTCAGGCGAAACGCTCCGCTATTACGACATGCGCAGTCCCGGGTGGGCGGCCTCGGGGCCGACGGTGGACGGCGCGGGAATCATCGTGGGCAACTTCTTCACCGGCGAGGTCGTGATCATCAGCCGCGAAACCGGGGAAGTCGTCCGAAGCAACAACATCGGGCAAACAAACTCGCTCTCCGGCGTGGCCCAGTTTCCCGGCTGACCGGATTCGCCCGAAAGAGGCCTTCTCATGACCAAAAAACGCATTATTCTCATAGTCCTCGCGGTCATCGCCGTTCTGGTCTTGCTGTCCTTCCGAACCACCCAGTACCCCGTCTTCGAAATGGAGGCCGACGCGGCCCCCGAGGGCGGTCACCATGTGCTGCTGTTCGGCGGCACCCGGAACACGGGGCTGGAGGTCGCGAAAATCCTGGCGGGACGGGGCGACCGGGTCACGGCCTTTGTCCGCCCGTCCTCGGACCGTTCCGGGCTGGAGCCGCTGGGCGTGAACTACGCCGTTGGCGACGCGCTGGACATGGTAAGCGTGCAGGCGGCCTTCGACGGCGGCGACTACACCTCGGTCATCACGACGGTGGGCTGCTTCAGTTGCGATCCGCGCCCGGATTACCTCGGCAACCGCAATATCTTCGACGCCGCCGAGGCGGCCGGCGTGCAGCGGATGGTGTTGGTGACCAGCATCGGCTCGGGCGACAGCCACTATGCGGCGCCCTGGCTGGCCCGCGTGTTCCTGCGCGAAATCCTGCCGCTGAAGACGCAGGCCGAAGACCACCTGATGGCCAGCGGCCTGGACTACACGATCATCCGTCCCGGCGCGCTCCGCTCGAACGAGCCCACCGGCAACGGTTACCTGAGCGAGAGCCGCGAGGCCGAAGGCATCATCAACCGCAGCGACCTGGCCGGCCTGATTGTCGAGGCGCTCGACGACAACGCGACGACCGGCAAGGTGCTGGCCGCGGTCGATTCGGAGATGTCCTACCCCTGGGACCTGTTCTGACGCTCCTGGGAGCGGGGGCATTGCCCCCGCGCCGTCCCGCCCTCCACGAGGACGAGACGTCGCGAGGGTCATGCCCTCGCTCCCGGCTACTCGAGGTCGAGGGTGTCGTCCAGGGTGGCGCGGCCCTGCATCCGCGACTGTATGAGGTCGAGGCCGGCCTGGATCCGGTCGTATAGCCCGGCGGCAATCAACTCGCGGCGGAGTTGCTCGTTGATTCCGGCGCGGGTCGCGTGCTCCTCGACCAGGTCGGCAAAGCCCTCGCCTTTCGGCTGGGTCGATTTTTGGGCTATGCCGCGGAACAGCGCGCCGGTATAGGCGTCCGCTTCCACCGGATCGACGCCCTGGGCGCGCAGCCAGGCCGATACGGACTCCAGTAGCTCGAAATAGGGGGCCATCAGCGCCGAAACCGAGAAGAAGGCGTCGAGCTGCGCCTCGTCCGAAACTTCAATCACGGTCCCCAGGGGGTCAAGGAATCCGGCCAGTTCCCGGTTCGGCGAACACATCGCAATCGGGCCGCTGCGCCGCGCCACCGGGGGCACCGGCGCGACGCGGCCGAGGAACGCGGCGGGGCCGACCTGCCGCTCGATTTCCCCGGAACTTATCGTCGCGATAAAGCTCACGACCTTGAGGTCCCGCCGGAAGCGGAGCGCGCCAAGAACATCGGCGGCATCCTGCGGACGCACGGCGAGGAATACCAGCTCCGAACGGTCCAGCACCTGCTGGTTATCGGCAGCCACCTGCACGGCGGCATAGCGCTCGCTTAACCTGCGCGAGCGATCGACGCTCCTGGGCGACAGGAGAATCGAAACACCGGGGACCTCCGCCTCGCAAAGGCCCGTGACCACCGCCTCGGTAATCGTGCCGACGCCGATAAAACCCACGTCCATCGGCCTACTCCGAATCCGGGTCGAGCAGCAGCCGCTCCATGATCCGCGCGTAGACGCGCCTGAGCCCTTCGACGTCGCTGGCGTGGACCCGCTCGTTGACCTGGTGGATGGTGCGGTTGATCACGCCGAATTCCACCACATCGGCGCCGTGCAGCGCGATGAATCGCCCGTCGGAAGTGCCGCCGCCCGTGGACAGTTCGGGGTCGATCCCGCACTCCTCGCGCACGATATCGCGGGCCGTCTCGACCAGCGGGCCGTGGGCGGTCAGGAAGGGTTCGCCGGCGGGGCGCCATTCGATCTCGTACTCGATGTCGTGGCGGCTGAGCAGGTCTTCGACCCACTGCTTGATCTGCTCGCTCTTCCACTGGTTGGTGAAGCGGAAGTTGAAGCGCGTGACCAGTTTGCCGGGGAACACGTTGGTCGCCCCCGCGTCGGCCTGCACCTTGACGACCTGGAAACCGGTCGGCGGGAAATGCTCGTTGCCCTGGTCCAGCGGCGTCGCGTACATGTCGGCGAGCACCGGGGCGAAGCTCTGAATCGGGTTTTGCGCCAGGGCAGGGTAGGCGACGTGGCCCTGTTCGCCGTGAACGGTCATGGTGGCGCTCAGCGAACCGCGCCGCCCCACACGCAGGGTGTCGCCGAGTTGCTCCGAGCAGGAGGGCTCGCCCACCACGCACCAGTCGATCGTTTCGTCGCGGGCGCTCAGCGTGTCCATCACGCGGCGGGTGCCGTCCCTGGCCGGGCCCTCCTCGTCGCTGGTGATCAGCAACGCGACCGAGCCGCGGTGTTCGGGGTGTTCGCCGGCAAAGTCGATCCCGGCGCGGACCATGGCCGCGATGCCGGTTTTCATGTCGGCGGCGCCCCGGCCCTTGAGCCAGCCGCTATCGAGTTCCGGCTCGAACGGATCGTGGTCCCAGTCCTTCAGCGGCCCCGGGGGCACCACGTCGGTGTGGCCGGCGAAGCAAAGCACCGGCGAGTCGCCGCCGTGCCGCGCCCAGAGGTTGGAGACCTTGCCGAAGGGCATGTGCTCGACGCTGAAGCCGGCCTCTTCCAGCATGCGGCCAATCAGTTCCTGGCAACCGCCGTCCGCGGGGGTCACCGATGGGCGCCGCATCAACTCCAGTGCGAGGTCGATCGTGCGCTGGTCGCGGGATTCAGCCATCGCGGAGCAGCTCGTTCAAGGAAGTGCGGCGGCGGGTGCGTTCGTCCACCTGCTTGACGATGACGGCGCAGTAGAGTTGCGCCCGGCTCTTGCCGTCCGGCAGGCTGCCGGGAACGACGACCGAGCCGGCGGGCACCCGTCCGTAGAGGACCTCGTCGCGCGCCCGGTCGTAGATGCGGGTGCTCTGCCCGATATAGACGCCCATTGCGATGACCGCGCCCCGCTCCACGATCACGCCCTCCACGATCTCGGAGCGCGCGCCGATGAAGCAGTCGTCCTCGATGATGGTGGGCGTGGCCTGCAGGGGCTCCAGCACCCCGCCGATGCCCGCTCCCCCGGAAAGGTGAACGTTCTTGCCGATCTGGGCGCAGCTTCCCACAGTGGCCCAGGTGTCGACCAGCGTGCCGCTGTCCACGTAGGCGCCGATGTTCACGTAGCTGGGCATCAGCACGACGCCGGGCGCGATGTAGGCCCCTCGCCGCGCCTGCGCGTCGGGCACCACGCGCACGCCGGACGATTCGATGTCGCCGCCGGCGAATTTCAGCGGGACCTTGTCGAAGTAACGCGTATGCCCGGCGGGGATCTCGCGGTTGGGCGTAACCGCGAAATAAAGGAGCACGGCCTTCTTGAGCCACTCGTTGACCTGCCAGCCGCCCTCGGCCGGTTCGGCCACGCGCGCCTCGCCGCGGTCGAGCAGGCCGATTGCCTCGTCGATGGCCGCGCGCAGTTCGGCGGGCGCGCTGTCGGGCGCGAGTTCCGCACGCTGTTCGTACGCGGCTTCGATGATGTTGCGCAGGTCTTGCACTTCAGTCTCTCGGGAGTGATTTCCGCCGCTAATCCAACGGCGCCCGCAATTATCTCACTATGGCGTTCGTCAGGGCGTGTGCAGGGTGCGGGCGAGTTGGGCGAGGCGGCGGCCGAGGGCTTCGGCGAGGGTTTTCTCGTCTTGCGTGAGGCCGTTCGTGCTGGTGCGCTCGACGTGCGATGCGCCGTACGGGGAGCCGCCGGAGGTGGTCTTGCGCAATTCGGGCACGGTGTAGGGGATCCCGGTAATGAGCATGCCGTGATGCATGAGCGGCACCGCCAGCGACAGCAGCGTCGCTTCCTGGCCGCCGTGCATGCTGTTCGACGACGTGAACACCGCGGCCGGCTTGTCCACGAGCAGGCCCGAGACCCATTCCGCCGCGAGTCCGTCGAGGAAATGCTGGACCGGAGCGCTGGGGGCGCCGAAGCGCGTGGGGCTGCCGAGCGCCAGGCCCGCGCAATCGCGCAGATCGTCCTTGGCGACATAGGGCGCGCCGCTTTCGGGGACGGCGGGCATGGCCTCGCCGGACTGCGCGGCGACCGCGGGTGCGGCGCGCAGCACGGCCTCGCAGCCGGGCGTCATCTCGATGCCGCGGCCGATGGAGCGCGCCAGGGCCTCGGTGGCGCCCTTGACCGAGTAGTACACCACCAGGATCTTGAGTTCGCTGGTCATTGCCGGGGCGTCACACGACGATGACGGGGTCGGTGATCGTGTGGATGGGCTCGGCGCCGTCGGCGGTGATCAGGCTCAGGTCTTCCAGGTGGGCCGAGCCGCCCATTCCGGTGTTCAGGACCGGGCAGTCGACGCTCAGGATCATCCCCGGTTCCAGCGTCAGGTCGTCCTTGACCCAGTAGGGCCGCCCGTCCTGGCCCGGCTCGTCGGTGTGGGTGAGCCCCACGCTGTGCGGCGAGAACGGGATGTCGAAGTCCAGCCCGGCCGCGCGCACGGCCTTGTGGCCGATCGGCGGGATTTCCGAATAGCGCAGCCCCGGGCGCAGCCGTTCGCGGATCGCTTCCCAGCCGACGTGCATTGCGCGGGTGGCGTCGCGCATCGCCGCGGCCGGTTCGCCCAGGAATAGGGTTCGGCCGAAATCGCCGTGGTAGTGCCAGCCGCTGCTGACGCAGTCCACGAAGAAAGCGGTCCCCTCCCGGAACTCGAAGTCCACCACTTCCGTGATCATCCGGTCGATGGCCATGAACACTCCGGCGTTGCCGCGGGCGGCGGCCTCGGAGAAGAACGCCGCTCTCAGTTCCTGGGTGGTCGCTCCCTCGCGAACCGTACCGGCGGCGGCCAGCGCGGCCTCGGCGTTGGCCTGCGCGGCCAGCCGCATGAGTTCGATCTCGCGCGGCGACTTGACCAGGCGGATCTTGCGCAGGGTATTGTCCGCGGGCACGGCGTCAGCCGACAGCGGCGAGGACTCCAGCATGGCCATGATCGCCATGTGGTCTACGCCGATTCGCCCGCCGGTCATGTCCAGCGCGCGCGCCGCCTTGACCATGGCGAATTCCCGTTCGGCGCTTACGCCGTGGCGTTCGGTAACCGCCTCCACGGCCGCGCGGCGATGCAGTTCCAGTTCGCCCACCGGGACATCGCCCTTGTCCCGGTAAACGTGCAACGCGCCCGCCGTGGGTTCGTCATGATCGCCCTGTATTGCAGTGGCGCTGACGGCCCGGTAGGTGTAGAGCCAGGGCTCGACATCGCCGGAAAAGTTGGCGTCGGCGTAAACGTAGTAATGGAGGAACTGGGGCATGACCAGCGCCACCGGCTTCTTCGGGTCGGCCGAGAGCAGGGCGATGCTGGGCGCGGCGAAGCCCATCTTGCCCAGCTGCGGCCAGTAGCCGGTCAGGTGAAAGACGTTGACCGGCTCGGCAACGATGAGCCCGGCAAGCGATTCCTCCTTCAGCACCTTTTCCGCCCGTTCGCGGTTGAAAAGAGGACCGCCCTGGAGCAGCGACCCGCCCTGGGCGAAAGTTTCGCGGAAGGATTGCTGGCCGCCCATGGAAAATTCCATATTTCGCTCGGCCAACGATTCTAATGCCTCGCGGAATAACCGGACCGGCGGTCGGGGCTCCCGTGGCCGGCGCCTAGCGGGTAGAATTTCCGTTCATGTCCGGAGAGGTCTGCCGCCGCTATATCGTTTCAGGACGCGTGCAGGGCGTGTTCTTCCGCGCCAGCACCGCCAGCGTCGCGCACCGTCTCGGCCTGCGCGGGCGCGCCAGGAACCTCCCTAACGGCAACGTGATGGTCCTGGCCCTGGGGCCGGAATCAAAGGTGGACGAACTGGCCGAGTGGCTGCGCGACGGACCGCCGTCGGCGCAGGTAGCCGAGGTTCAGCAGGCGGACGAGCCGCTGGACCAGTGGCAGCACCTCCCCGACTTCCGCACCCACTGATCAGCGCCTGGCGCGCTCCTCCAGCAACTCCGCGGCTTCCGCCGCGCTCAGGTGCTCTGCTTCGTCCGAGCGGCGGTGCTTGTATTCCAGCGTCCCCTGCTTGAGCCCGCGCGAACTCACGACGACCCGGTGCGGAATGCCGATAAGGTCGGCGTCCGCCAGCTTCACGCCCGGACTCGCGTCGCGATCGTCGAACAGCACTTCCACGCCCTGCGATTGCAGGTCCCCGTAGAGCCGCTCCGCCGTCGCCCGCACTTCTTCGTCGCGGGCGATGTTCAGCGCCACGATCACGAGGCTGAAGGGCGCCATCGCTTCCGGCCAGATGATGCCCCGCTCGTCGTGGTTCTGCTCGATTGCCGCCGCCACGGTGCGGGTCACGCCCAGCCCGTAGCAGCCCATCTGCATGTGCTGCTCGGCGCCGTTCTCGTCGAGCACGGCTGCGTTCATCGAGCGGCTGTACTTGTCGCCGAGCTGGAATATGTGGCCGACCTCGATCCCCCGGGCGATCTGCAGACCGCCCCCGCCGCCCGGGCTGCGGTCGCCCTCCACGGCGTTTCTCAGGTCCACGCACTCGGGCTCGGGCAGGTCCCGGCCCCAGTTGACGTTCACGAAGTGCTTGTCGCGCCGGTTCGCACCGCAGGCGAAGTTCGCCTGGTGCCCGGCGGCGTGGTCCACGTAGGTGGTCACGGACAGGTTCACAGGGCCCACGAATCCCGGCGGGCAGCTTGCCGCCTGCGCCACCTCCTGCGCGTTGGCCAGCTGCAGCGGTTTGGCGACCCCGGGCAGCGCCGTCGCCTTCAGTTCGTTGACCTCGTGGTCGCCGCGCAGCACCAGCGCCGCAACGCCGCCGCCCTCGCCCTTCACCAGCAGGGTCTTGAGGCAGTTCTCCAGGGGCCGGTCGAGGTGCGCCGCGATCTGCCGCATCGTGCGCATGCCCGGCGTATGCGCCTGCGACATGGCGTCGCCGGGCGCCTCCCGCTCGCCTTCGGGCGGCAGGGCGGGCGCCAGTTCCAGGTTGGCGGCGAAATCGTCCCCGTCGCACCAGACGATCAGGTCCTCGCCGGAATCGGCCAGCACGTGGAATTCCTGCGAGCGCGAGCCGCCGATTTCGCCCGAATCCGCCTGCACCACGCGGTAATTCAGGCCCAGGCGCTCGAATACCCGGCGGTACGCCTCGCGATACTCGCCGTAGGTGTCCCGCAGTGAATCCTCGCCCAGGTGAAACGAATAGGAGTCCTTCATGATGAACTCGCGCGCCCGCATCACGCCGAAGCGCGGGCGGATCTCGTCCCGGAACTTGGTCTGGATCTGAAAGAAGCTGACCGGCAGTTGCCGGTAGCTCTTCAGTTCGCGCCGCGCGATGTCGGTGATCACCTCTTCGTGCGTGGGCCCGAAACAGTACTCGCGCTCGCCCCGGTCGCGCATCTTCAACAGCAGGTCGCCGTAGTCCTCCCAGCGGCCGCTCTCGCGCCACAGTTCGGCCGGATGAACGGCCGGCATCAGCACCTCGTGCGCGCCGATGCGCTCCATTTCCTCGCGCGTGACCCGCTCGACGATGCGCGCCACGCGCCAGCCCATCGGCATCCAGGTGAACAGCCCGGAAGCCAGCCTGCGCACCATGCCGGAGCGCAGCATGAGGCGGTGGCTGGCGATTTCGGCGTCGGCCGGGGTCTCGCGCAGCGTGGCCAGGGGCAGTTTGGAAAGTCGCATCGTGGGGTCCGACAAACGGAGCGGCAATTGTAGTGGAAGCCGGCGAAGAGGGCGCAGGCAGCACAACGCCGCGGAATTGGCTGTGGCAGACTTGCGCGGATGGACGTCAACCGCGAAAAATTTGCCAGGGGCAGGGCGGCGATCCGCAAGAGGGGTATTTACCTTTTCCCCAACCTGCTCACCAGCGGCGCCTTGTTTGCCGGCTTCTACGCCATCGTGGCCGGGGCAGACGGAAACTTCGTGAACGCCGCGGTGTCCTTGTACGTGGCGATGATTCTCGATGCCCTCGACGGGCGCGTCGCCCGATTGACCGGGACCGAAACCGAATTCGGCCGCCAGTACGACTCCCTGTCCGACGTGGTCGCCTTCGGCCTGGGTCCCGCGGTGGTGGTCTACCAGTGGGGCCTGAAATACATGGGGGATTACGGCTGGGTCTGGGACAAGGTCGGCTGGGTGATCGCCTTCCTGTTCGCGGTCGGGACGGCGCTGCGGCTGGCCCGATTCACGGCCCGGGAATCGGTGAGCGACAAGAACTTCTTCGAGGGGCTCCCGTGCCCCGCCGCCGCGGGCTTCGTGGCGGGCTTCGTTTGGCTTGCGGCCGATTCGCAATGGACGGGCCTTCCGGTCCTCATTCTGGCGGGCTTCGTGACTCTGGCGGCCGCGACCCTGATGTGCGTGCGTATCGCCTATCCCAGCTTCAAGCACTTCGCCATGAACCGGCGACTGAAATTCACCCAGATGGCGGCGATTCCCGCCTGTTTCGCACTGATCGCGCTGGACGCCCCGCTCATGCTGTTCACCCTGTTCGGCGTTTACGTGGGGCTGGGCCCGGGCCTCCTGGTCTGGCGCCTGGCGCAGAAGAGCCGCCGCCGGGTCATGCGCAAAGCCGCCGAGTGAGCAGCGCCGCATAGCATTTGCGCGCCCCGATGGGACAGGACACCCGATTCAGCCGGGCGCAGCGCGATCTGCTGGACCTGATGGACACGACCGTGTGGATGCCACGCACGGCGGATGACCCGCCCGTGGGCGCGGCTTCCGGGAGCGAAGGCGGCCCGTCTTCGGCGACGGCGGAACGCCCTCCCGCCCGGGACCTCGCCGCGGGCCGGCGCCGCCAGGATGATTCGCGCGCGTCGAACTCAACGCCGCCGGTTGCGGCCGCGCCGCCGGAACTGGAGGCGCTGCGCACCAGGGTGGCGGCCTGCACCGCCTGCGCGCTGCATTCCGGCCGCAGGCAGACCGTTTTCGGCGTCGGCAATCCCAGGGCCGACTGGATGTTCGTCGGCGAAGGGCCCGGCGAGGAGGAGGACCGCCGCGGCGAGCCGTTCGTGGGGCGTGCCGGCAAGCTGCTGGACGCGATGCTGCGGGCGATGAACCTGGACCGTAACACGGTCTATATCGCCAACATCGTCAAGTGCCGTCCGCCCAACAACCGCAATCCCGGCCTGGACGAGGCCGCCGCCTGCATTCCCTACCTCAAGCGCCAGATCGAGTTGATCGCGCCGCGGCTGATCGTGGCCCTGGGCGCGGTGGCGGCGCAGCGCCTGCTCGAAACCGACCGGCCGGTCGGCGCCATGCGCGGCAAGCTGCACTACGCCGCGCACCTTGAACCGCCGGTGCTGGTCACCTATCACCCCGCCTACCTGCTGCGGTCACCCGGGCAGAAGGGCAAGGCCTGGGAGGACCTGCAACTGGCCATGCGCGAGATGGACGCCTTGCAGGAAGCCGGCGGAGCGTAGCGCCCGTTGAGCGCTGCCCCGGCAAGGCGTTCCGCAACCCTGCGGGTGCTGTCGGGCGATGCCTGGCGCTGGGCCATGTACGACTGGGCCAATTCGGCCTTCGCCCTGATCGTCATGACGTCCTTCGTCCCCTTGCTGCTGCGCGAACACTGGTCCGCGGGCGAGACTTCCGTCGAAATCACCTTCATATGGGGCTCCGCCAACAGCATCGCGGCGCTGCTGCTGGCCCTGGGCGCGCCGCTGCTGGGCGCGCTGGCGGACCAGGGCGGGCGCCTGCGCGGGATGCTGGCGGTGTGCGTGGTGCCCGGCGCAATATGCACGGTGCTGCTGGCGCTGCCGGGCGCCGGGCAATGGACGACGGGGCTTTCGCTGTTCGTTCTGGCCTGGCTCGGCTATTCCGCCGCCAATGTCTTCTACGACGCGCTTCTGACCGAGGTTGCCGATCCGAAGGAATACGACCTGGTTTCCGCATACGGCTTTGCTCTGGGCTATATCGGCAGCGCAATGCTCTTCACCCTGTGCGCGCTGGTCACGGTGGACCCCGCGCGCTTCGGCCTGGATTCGCAGGTGCAGGCGATGCAGCTGAGCATGCTGGTGGTGGGCGCCTGGTGGGTGCTGTTCTCGATTCCGCTGCTCAGGCGAGGCCGCCGCGCGAAGGGCGCGGGCCGTCCGGCGCGCCTGGGCGCGGCCTGGCGGCAGCTCGCCTCCACGCTGCGCGAGGCGCGCCGCTACCCGCAGCTCTGGCTGTTCCTGCTCGCGTATTTCCTCTATATCGACGGCGTTTACACGATCATCAAGATGGCCGTGGATTTCGGCGCGGCGATCAATCTGCCGCCGTCCGACCTCGTGTTCGCGATCCTGGTGACGAACTACCTCGGGTTTCCCGCCACGCTGGCGTTCGGTTTCGCCGGGCGCCGCTTCGGCCCGCGGCGCTGCATCTACGTGGCGCTGGCGGTCTATTGCCTGGTCACTTTCCTGGCCAGCATGGCCAGCCAGGTCTGGCACTTCTACCTGCTGGCGGCGATGATCGGCCTCGCCCAGGGCGGCGTGCAGAGCCTGAGCCGATCGATGTTCGCGCGCCTGGCCCCGCCCGGAAAGTCCACCGAAATGTTCGGCTTCTACAACATGTTCGGACGCTTCGCGGCGATCCTGGGACCGATCCTCACCGGCTACGCGGCCCTGGTCCTGGACAGTCAGCGCCTGGGCGTGCTCGCGATCCTGGTGCTGTTGGTAGCCGGCTTCATCCTCCTCACCCGCGTGAAGGAGACTCAAGGTCCGGCATACAGGCCCTGACGGCCTGGCGGCACTAGGCGGAGGGCAGGTTCAGGTCGAAGGTCCGCGCGCAGGCCAGCGCTTCTTCGTAGCCGGCGTCGGCGTGGCGCACCACGCCGGTGGCCGGATCGTTCCAGAGGACGCGTGAAACACGCCGGTCCGCCGCCTCGCTGCCGTCGCAGCAGATCACCACGCCGGCGTGCTGCGAGTAGCCGATTCCGACGCCGCCGCCGTGATGCACCGACACCCAGGTCGCCCCGGAGGCGCAGTTCACCAGCGCGTTCAGAAACGGCCAGTCGGACACGGCATCCGAGCCGTCCTTCATCGCTTCCGTTTCCCGGTTCGGACTGGCGACCGAGCCGGCGTCGAGGTGGTCGCGCCCGATCACCACCGGCGCCTTCAGTTCGCCGCTGCGCACCATCGCGTTGAAGGCGAGTCCCAGCCGGTGCCGGTCGCCCAGGCCCGCCCAGCAGATGCGCGCCGGAAGGCCCTGGAAGCGGATCCGCTTCGCCGCCATGTCCAGCCAGCGGTGCAGCGCGGCGTCGTCCGGCAGGAGTTCCCTGACCTTCTCGTCGGTCCGCGCGATGTCTTCCGGGTCGCCGGACAGCGCCACCCACCGGAACGGGCCCTTGCCGCGGCAGAACAGCGGCCGTATGTAGGCGGGCACGAAACCGGGGAAATCGAAGGCGTTCTCTACGCCCGTTTCGAGCGCCATCTGACGGATGTTGTTGCCGTAATCGACGACCGGGATCCCGCGGCCCCAGAAATCCAGCATGGCGCACACCTGCACCGCCATGGACTCCTTTGCAGCGCGCACCGTGCCGGCCGGATCGGAGCGCCGCCGCCGCTCGTGTTCCTCCAGGGTCCAGCCCTGCGGCAGGTAGCCGTTCAGCGGATCGTGCGCGGAGGTCTGGTCGGACACCGCGTCCGGCGCGTATCGGGAGTCTTCCGCGGAGCGCCCGGCCAGTTCCGGGAAGATGTCGGCGGCGTTGGCCTTGAGGCCCACCGAAACGGCCTCGCCGCGATCGCAGGCCTCGTTGATCATCGCCACGGCCTCGTCCAGGTCGTCCGCCTGCCGGTCGAGGTAGCCGGTGCGCAAACGAAAATCGATGGCCGACTGCCGGCATTCGACCGCCAGCATCGAGGCCCCGGCCATGGTGCAGGCGAGCGGCTGGGCGCCGCCCATCCCGCCCAGTCCCGCGGTCAGGAACCACTTGCCGCGCATGTCGCCGCCGAAATGCTGCCGGCCCATCTCGGCGTAAGTCTCGTAGGTGCCCTGCACGATGCCCTGGCTGCCGATGTAGATCCAGGACCCCGCGGTCATCTGCCCGAACATCATCAGGCCCTGGCGGTCCAGTTCGTTGAAGTGCTCCAGCGTGGCCCAGTGCGGTACCAGGTTGGAGTTGGCGATCAGCACCCGGGGCGCGTCGGGAAACGTGCGCAGGACGGCCACCGGCTTGCCGGACTGCACCAGCAGGGTTTCGTCGGACTCCAGCGCCCTGAGCGCCGCCACCATCCGGTCGAAGGCGTCCCAGTCGCGCGCGGCCTTGCCGCGGCCGCCGTACACGACCAGTTCCGCCGGGTTCTCCGCGACTTCCGGGTCGAGATTGTTCATCAGCATGCGCATCGGGGCCTCGGTAAGCCACGATTTGCACGTCAGCTCCGAGCCTCGCGGCGCCCGTATCGTTCGACTGTTCTTCATCGCCGTTGTCCCGACACTCCTCAGGATTCGCGGGGTACTCCGTTTTTGTATACGCGGTAGCAGGGGTTGCTGCCGAGAGCGTAACTGAGTTCGTCAGGCGATTGCACGTCCCACACGGCCAGGTCGGCTCGCTTGCCGCGCACGATCGAGCCGCGGTCGTTCAGTCCGAGCGCCCGCGCCGCGTTCACCGTAGCGCCGCGCAGCGCCTCTTCCGGCGTCAGCCCGAACAGCACGCAGGCCATGTTCATGGCCGCGAGCAGCGACAACATCGGCGAGGTGCCGGGATTGTGGTCGGTGCTGACCGCCATCGGCACGCCCGCCGCCCGTAGTGCTTCAACCGGTGGCTTTCGGGTCTCGCCAAGATAGTAGTAGGCGCCCGGCGCCAGCACGGCAACCGTCCCGGCCGACGCCATCGCGTCGATTCCCTCGGGGGAAAGGTACTCGAGATGGTCGCAGGACAGCGCGCCCAGCGATGCCGCCATCGCCGCGCCGCCCGAATCGGAGAACTGCTCGGCGTGCAGGCGCACCGGCAGGCCCAGCGCCCGCGCGCGCTCGAAGATTTCCCCGACCTCGTCGGTGGTGAACGCAACGCCTTCGCAGTACGCGTCCACCGCGTCGGCCAGGCCTTCCGCGGCCACCGCCGGGAGCATGTCCTCGACCAGAAGGCGCAGGTATCCCTCGCGGTTATCGCCGTGTTCCGGCGGCAGCGCGTGAGCGCCCAGGAAAGTGGCGATCACGTCCACGTTCTCCTTCCTGCCCAGTTTTCGCGCAACGCGGAGCATGCGGAGTTCCGTTTCTAGGTCCAGGCCGTAACCGGACTTGATTTCGACGGTGGTCAGGCCTTCGGCCATAAGTGCATGGAGCCGGTCGCGGGCCGTATCCAGCAAGTCGTCGTCAACCGCCTCGCGCGTTGCGCGCACGGTTGAGGCGATTCCTCCTCCTTCGCGGGCGATCTCTTCGTAGGTGGCGCCCGCGAGGCGCCTCGACCATTCGTTCGCCCGGTTGCCTGCGTAGACGAGGTGCGTATGGCAGTCGATGAGTCCGGGCGTGACCAGGCGCCCTCCCAGGTCCAGTCGTTCTTCGGTGGGTTGCTCCTCGCGTCCGGCAGCCGCGCCAACCCACGCGATGCGGCCGTTCCGTATGCGTATCCCGGCGTTGCGCACCAGGCCATACGGTGCGCCGCCGGCCTGCATAGTGGCGATACTGCAATTCCCGAGAAACAAACTCATGCGGACTGCCGGAACGCGGCGTCCTGACTCATGGGTCTCTCCTTGTACCTTTGTTGTCGATTCTGCTACGTGCCTGCGGCAAAATCAATACGGGAATTCATACACAAGTGTCGTGACCAGCCTGCTGTTTTCAAGAGCGCTGACGCCGAACGGATGGTGCGATGACGTGCGGGTCGAAATCAGCGGCCAGGGCATGATCCGTTCGCTTGAACCCGGCTGTCGTGACGCAGCCTTGCCCGTGATCGGCGGTGTGGCCATACCGGGAGTGCCGAACGCGCACTCGCATGCGCACCAGCGACTGCTGGCGGGATTGGCGGAAACGGGAGCCGGGCGCGACAGTTTCACGCGCTGGCGCGAACTCATGTACCGCATCGTGGGAAGGATCGATCCGGACCGCTTCCAGGCGGTGGCGTCGCTGGCCTACATGGAGATGCTCAAGAGCGGCTATACCTCGGTGGCGGAGTTTCACTACCTGCACCACGACGCCGGCGGCTCGCCGTACGCGCAGCCGGCCGAAATGGGGCTGCGCTGCATCGCCGCGGCCGAAGACGCGGGGATCGCACTGACGCTGCTGCCCAGCCTCTATGTCCATGGCGGCTTCGGCCCGGCGCCGGCGGGCGCCGGGCAGGCGCGTTTCGTTTGCGATGCCGGCGGCTACATGGAAATCTACTCGGCCCTCGCGAAAGCGGTCGAAGACCGGCCTGAAGTGCGCCTGGGGTTTGCGCCGCATTCATTGCGCGCGGTCGACGAGCCGTTGCTGAAGGAAGTACTTGCGGGCGTGCGGCAGGCTGACCCCGACGCCCCGGTCCACATGCATGTCGCCGAGCAACGATCGGAAGTGGATGACTGTCTGGCCTGGTGCGGCGCTACTCCGGTGCGGCGATTGCTGGACGGCATTGCGGTTGACGCACGCTGGAACCTGGTTCACGCTACCCATATGAGCGATTCCGAACGGAGCGCGCTCGCGGCCACGCAGGCTTCCGTCGTCTTGTGTCCGACCACCGAAGCCAACCTGGGCGACGGCACTTTCCCGGCCCGTAAATGGCTGGACCTGGAGGGCCGGTTCTCGATCGGGTCCGACAGTCAGATCACGATATCTCCCACCGACGAATTGCGGCTGCTCGAATATGCGCAGCGACTGGCCTCGGAGTCCCGCAACGTATTGGCGGACGAGTCCGGCGAATCTCTGGGCAGAGTCCTGCTGGGCGGCGCGCTGAAGGGCGGTGCGCTTGCCCTGGCGCAGCGCTGCGGCGTCCTGGAAGAAGGCGCGCGCGCCGACATCGTGGTGCTCGACGGCGAACACCCCGCTCTGATTGCCCGTGACGGCGATGAGGTCCTCGATTCCTGGATCTTCGCGGGCGGCGCGGCCTGCGTGCGCGACGTCTTCGTGGGCGGCCGGCAGGTCGTGAGCGGCGGCAGGCACGTCAACGAGCCTGAAATCGTGGCCCGCTATCGCGAAGCGGTCAGGGCACTGCTGCAATGAACGCCGGCGCAGCCGCGGCTTCGTTCACGCTCGGCGATCAGTCGCTTGGGCTGAAGGCAGTGGAAGCGGCGCTGGCCGGACCGATCCGCGTGACGCTGCACCCGGAGGCCGTTGCCCGCTGCGCTTCGGCCCACAAGGTGCTGCGGCGGGCCGCGGCCGGCGATGCCGCCGTGTACGGCGCCAATACGGGCTTCGGGCGCCTGGCGCTGGAGCGCATTCCCGCGGACGACCTGCGCACGTTGCAGCTCAACCTCGTCCGCTCGCACGCCGCCGGCGTCGGGAAACCTCTGCCCGGCGCGATCGTGCGCCTCACGATGCTGCTCAAGCTGAACAGCCTGGCGGCGGGCTACGCCGGCGTTTCGCAGGAACTCCTGGAGTTGTTGGCCCGGTGCATCAACGAGGACCTCCTGCCGGTAGTGCCGGCGCAGGGTTCGGTGGGCGCCTCGGGAGACCTGGCGCCCCTGGCGCACCTGGCGCTGGTCCTGGTGGGCCGTGGCGAGGCCCGCTATCGCGGCCGCACGCTGTCGGGCGAACAGGCGCTTTCGCAGGCGGGCCTGGACCCGGTCGAACTGGGCCCCAAGGAGGGGCTGGATCTCATCAACGGCACGCAGGTTTCCACGGCCCAGGCGCTGGCCGGCATGATCGAGGCGCGCCGCAACCTGAAGGCGGCCGTGGTGATCGGGGCCCTGTCCTGCGATGCTTTCCGGGCCACCGACGCGTTTTCCGATCCGCGCCTGAACGCGCTCAAGGCGCATCCCGGCCAGGTTGCGGTGGCGCGGGTGCTGCGCCGGCTGTGGGAGGGCAGCGAGATCCGCGCCTCGCACCTGGACTGCGACCGGGTGCAGGACCCGTATTCGTTCCGGTGTCAGCCTCAGGTGATGGGCGCCTGCCTGGACATGGTGGACAACGCCCGGCGCACGCTGCTGATCGAAGCCAACGCCGTGACCGAGAACCCGCTGGTGTTTTCGAAGCAGGAGGAGGTGGTGTCCGGGGGCAATTTCCACGGCCAGGCCGTTGCCTTCGCCGCCGACGTACTGGCGCTGGCGATTGCGGAGACCGGTTCCATGTCGGAACGCCGCACGGCGGCGCTGGTGACCGGCGAGCTCAGCAGCCTGCCGCCGTTCCTGATGCCGGACCCGGGCCTGAACTCCGGCTTCATGCTGGCCCATGTCACGGCCGCGGCCCTGGCCAGCGAGAACAAGCAGATGGCGGCGCCGGCCAGCGTCGACAGCATCCCCACTTCCGCCAACCAGGAAGACCACGTGAGCATGTCGGCGCACGGCTCGCGGCGCCTGGCCCGCATGAACGCCAACGCTGCGGGCATCCTGGCCGTGGAGTGGCTGGCGGCCGCCGCGGGCATCGACCTGCTGAGGCCGCTACGCTCGTCGGAGGCGCTGGAGCGGATCCATGGCCTGTTGCGCGCAAGAGTGCCCGAGCGGGCTGCGGACCGCGAGTTCGCCCCGGACATCGCGGCGGCTCGCGAATTGATCGAGGACGGCGTTCTGACGGAGCTGGCCGCCGAACTCGTGGCCGGAGAAAGCTGAGCGGCCCCGTTGGAGGACCCGTCCGTCCGTTTCATGCACAGTGCGCCGGCCGACGGAATCTACTCCTGCACCCGCGGCGGCTCGGCGCTGGTGTTGTCGATACCGCACTCGGGAAGGCGGGTGCCCGGTCCCATCGCGGCGCGCATGACCGCGGCGGCCCGGGAACTGCCCGATACCGACTGGCGCGTGGACGAACTCCATGACTTCGCGCTGGACCTCGGCGCAACGGTAGTTCGCGCCAACTACAACCGCTACGTGGTGGACCTGAACCGGCCGCCGGACGGCGCCCCGCTGTATCCGGGGCAGGCCGCGACCGGCCTTTGCCCGGCCACGCGCTTTGACGGAGGGGCGGTCTATTCGCCGGGGCGGGAACCCGACGACGCGGAGATCGAGCGCAGGCGCATGCAGTTCTGGCAGCCGTATCACGATCGGCTCGAAGCGGAACTCGAACGGGTCTGCGGGCAGCATGGCAAGGCCGTCCTGTACGACTGTCATTCGATCGCACCGGTTGTGCCCCGGCTATTCGCGGGTCGCCTGCCGGCGCTGAACCTGGGCACGAACCGGGGGCGGAGTTGCGCTCGCGCGCTGCAGGAGCGCGTGGTTGCCGTGCTGGCCGGAAGCGGGTATGAATTCGCGGTGAACGGCCGCTTCATCGGCGGTTTCATCACGCGCCGGTACGGGCAGCCGGGGCGGGACCTGCATGCGCTTCAGATGGAGATCGCCCAGGACACCTATATGGCCGGCGCCGCACCGGAGACCTTCAGCCGGAGCAGGGCGGCCAGGCTGCGTTCCAGCCTGCGGCAAATCCTGGAGGTCGTGCTGGAGTGGGCCGATTCGCTACAATCCGCGAATTCAAACATAAGAGGCGTGACATGAAGAAGTCGGTGATCGTAATTGCAGTCCTGGTTCTGGTGGCGGCGGGCATCGTGCTGCCGGCGGGGTACTTCGGCCAGGTGACGGAAACCACGCTCAGGGAACGTATGGCCAACATGCCGTACGGCTTCCAGATGGAGCTGACGGATTACCGGCGGGGCTGGTTTTCTTCCACGGCGCGGCTGGAGTGGGAGCCTATGGGCGGCCTGCCGATGCCGGGCCTGGGCCCTCAGGGCGCGCTGCCGGGCGCTGACGCAATGGATTTGCCGCCCGCAGTCGAGATGCTGGTATCCGGGCCGATTGTGATCGACATCGAAATCGCACACGGACCGGTGTTCTTCGCCGTGGGTCCGGGAGTCGGCCTTTTTCATGCCCGGGGAAGGGTCGATTTAGAGGGCGCGGCATCCCCCGGTGACGGGGACCCGGCGGACGGCCATCTGGAGCTTTATGTGAGTTCATTTTCGGGCGCAACGGTGGACAATCGCCTTGAGGTTCCCGATGCGGCCTGGGACTTCGGCCCGATGGCGCTCAATGTGGAGGGTGTGGTGCTGGAAGGCGAGTGGACCGGTCCGGAGTCCTTCCAGCTGCAGCGGGCGGCACTCGGCAACATGGATATGAGCGTCGGCGTCGCCGAAACCGGTTTGCGTTTTGCAATGTCGGATCTGGAAAGCAGCACCGAGTTCCCGCAGGGCCTCGAAAGCGGAGCGATACTGGCTCCCTCGCAATCGGTCTCCTTAATCGGTGAGATCCTCGTCGAGCGGTCCGAAGGCGACGCGGTTTTCCGCATGAGCGGCATGAACGCCGAGGAAACGGCATCGCCGGAAGAGGATGGGACCTATCGCGTCGACAGCGATATCACAATCGAGTCGCTGGAGGTGCTGAATCGTGAATTTGCGCCGATCGAAATTCGGCAGACGGCCGGCGGTTTCAGCGAGGACTCGCTGTTGCAACTGCTTACGGCGCTCGGTGAAGGCATCTTTGACGCTTCCGCCGCGCCGCCAGCGCCGGAGGACAACCCGCAGGATTTGTCAGCGACGCCTCCCGCCGGTCCGCCTCCCGCCGCCACTCCGCCGCTGAGCCGGGCCATGCAGGAAGCGATCGTCGCAATGCTGGCCGACGGTCCGTACACGGACATGAACGCAGTGCTGACCTACAAGGGGGAGCACACTCTTCGCCTGGACCTGCGCTACGCCTTCGACAGGGAGTTCGCTCCGGCCACGCTGGAGCAGGTGAATTTGCTGGGCATTCTTTCCGGCCTGGAGTACTCGATGGATGCCGAGATTCCAATCGCGGCCGCCGAAGAACTGTTCGGTCAGGGAATCATCCAGATGGGGTTGATGCAGGGACTTTTGCAGCCGACCGAAACCACCTACACCGTGAGCCTGGCGCTTGCCGACGGCATGCTCAGTATCAATGGCCGGCCGATGCCGATACCTTTGGGGCCTTCTCCGGCCGTTCCCGGCGCGGCGCCCCCCGGCTAGTGCTCTTGCAGGATGCGGCCGTGGCCGTAGATCCGGTCGTGGATGCCGCAACGCCTTAGCGCGTCCCAGTAGGTGACGGCGTTGATTGCCAGCACCGGCTTGCCCAGCCAGGGTTCGGCCTGGGCGCAGATGTCCATGGCCGGCAGGTTGGTCCCCACCTGCACGATCGCCTTTGCGTCGTCGCCGTCGAGTTCGCGTAAAGCCGACCGCATCCGCGGTCCCGTCGTGTGGGCGATTTCGATCGGCGACGGGCACTTGAGCCCGGTCAGGCGCAGCACGTCGAAGCCCGCCTCCACGAAGTAGTCGCGCACCTGTTCGTCGCCGCGCGGCATGTGCGGCGTCAGCACCGCGATCTTCTCGATCCCGTACGCCCGCAACGCCGCGACGGTGGCCGTCGAGCCCATCGAGATTCCGACTCCGGCCCGCTGCTCGAGGCCGTCCTGAAGCTCCGCCGCCTGCTTCACGCCGCCCCAGAACGCCTCCAGCGCCACGCCCATGATGACGTGATCGACCTGCGCCGAGCAGACTCGGTCGATGGCGTCGCCCATGCCGTCGCGCATGGCCTGCACGTGTTCGAGGAAGTCCTTCTCGGTGGTGATCTTGCGCTGGCGGATGCTCACCCGGCCGGTGTGGTTGGTGACGCCCGGCGGGCGCAGCAGTTCGCACTCCGGCTGCACCGTGGTGTTCGTGGACGGCACGGCGAGGCCGACGCGCAGGCGGTGGCCGTGGTAATCGGTCATGGCGGTCCTCCGGGGGCCGATGAGCGTGCGGGGATTGTAATTGCCGCTGAAATCGTTGAGTATCCGCCCGGATGTCGAATTCTCAATCGTCAACGGGCGGCGTTTACCGGGTCCTCGGGCTGATTCCGCTGCGCCTCGAGGAAGGGGTGCGAAGCCGCCATGTGAACGCGCTCTATTTCGGCGCGTTCTTCTCCATCGGCCTGCTCACGTTCATCAACGTGCAGCAGGGTTATCTGTTCACGAACCTGGGCATTCCCCAGGACGAATGGGGCGGGCTGGCCGGCCGGCTTCTTCTGATCAACGAACTCGTCGTTCTCGCGACGGTGTACCTGCTGGGAACGCTGTCCGACCGGGTCGGGCGGCGGGTGGTGTACGCGCTTGGCTTCAGCATGGTGGGCATCTGCTACGTGCTCTATCCCATGGCCACCGCGGCCGAGCATCTGTACCTGGCGCGGCCCATATTCGCGATCGGCGCCGCGTGCATTTCCGCCATGCTGGCTTCGGTCATAAACGACTATCCCGACGAGGCCTCGCGCAGCCGGTTCCAGGCCGTGGCCTTCATACTCAACGGGATCGGCATCAGCGTGGTCAACGGGTTTGCCGGCAGGCTGATCGAAGGCTACAAGGCCATGGGGCTGGACTCGATCATGGTGGGGCGGGCCACGTTCTGGACCGCGGCAGGGGCCTGCATGGTCGTAGCGCTGGTATTGATCGTTTTCCTGAAGCCGGGGGCGCCGGCCCAGGTTTCGAAACGGGAAGGCATTTTCAAGACCTGGGGCGTGGCGTGGCGGGCGGCGCGCAATCCCCGGGTGGCGCTGGCCTATGTCGGCGCGCTGGTGTCGCGCGGCGATCTGGCCGTGGTGAGCGTGTTCTATTCGCTTTGGCTGCGCCAGGTGGGCATCGAGCAGGGCCTGACCAGCGAAGAGGCGCAGGCGCGCGCGGTCCTTTTCTACGTGGTTGCCCAGGCGTTTGCGGTTCCCTGGGCGGCCATCATGGCGCCGATCCTCGACCGGATCGACCGCGTGGCAGGCATCGCGATCGCCATGTTCCTGGCGGCCTGCGGCTACCTTGCGATGCCGTTCTTCCCCGATCCCATCAGCAACTGGATGTTCCTCGGCGCCGCCCTGATCGGCATGGGCGAAATGTGCGCGCAGCTCTCGGCGATCGCCCTGATCGGCAAGGAAGCGCCGGTGCGCGGGCGAGGCGCGGTGATCGGCCTGTTCAGCTTTTTCGGCGCCGTGGGGATCATGGGCTCGGGAGTATTCGGCGGCTGGCTGTTCGATAACTGGGCGGCCTACGGTCCTTTCGTGATGGTGGGCTGCGGGAACGTGGTAGTGTTCACGCTCGCGCTGCTGTTGTTGCGGCACGAATCCAGACGCCGCAGGGCGCAGGCCGCAGGCATCGCCGGACCGTAACCGGCATCAAAAGGGGGAGGAAATGCACAAGAATCGTCGTGAAATCATTCAGAGCTTCGGCGCGGTAGGAGCCCTCGGGGCCGCCGCGCTCGCATTCGGCCAGGCGCCGCGCAGGGCGGTCGCCGCCGAAGGCGATTCCGGCGCCGCCACCGACTACCTGAGCGGTCCGTACCTGGACCTGCGCACCCCGGGGGACAACCAGATCGCCTATGCGCGCCTGGCCAGCGACCTGGACGAGAGCAAGCAGCGCCCCGGCTGGTTCAAGGGCTACGTGATGGGCGTGCGGCCGGGCGAGGCGATCCGCGACCTGTTCGGCTTCGCCGGGTTCGGGGTTTCGCGCCTGGAGACCCAGCCGGACGGCGCCATCGCCCGGGTATTGCGCGAAGTGGGCTTTTACACCGACCTGCGCAGCGGCGAGATCCTGGAAGAGTGGCACAACCCGTATCTTGACGAGACCGTCAAAACGGTGCCGATCGCCAACGATCCATTCAATATGGTGATCCGGGACCACTTTTCGCGGCCGCCGCAGTTCGGCGGCCTGAACGAGGCCGACGTGCGCCCGGTGGAGCCGTTCCTGCTGCCATGGCAGCAGGTGGGAGAACGGCTGCAGATGGAGCGCCATATTCATCTTCACTACCCCAGCGCGCTCGATCCCGAAGTGTGGGTGCGGGAGTCCTCGGGCGAAAGGGTCCGGGTATCGGAGTTCTTCGCCTATTCCCTGAACGGCGCCGACATGCAGAACCCCGAACTCACCGCGGTCCCGTCGCACGGTGTCTGGAACCGCACCACCCCGTGGCTGCCCTGGATGCTGATGGGCCAGGCCGAGGGACACTGCCAGTACGCCTGCTTCATGGGGTCGGGCGAGGACCTGGAGCAGATCCACGACCGTGCGCTTCTGGATTACACCGAGAAGCACTATGCGAAGTACTTCAACGCGCCCGAGACCTATCATCCGGACACGCCCAGCCTGTCCAGCCTGGAGATGTACGAAATTGAGCAGACGCCGGCGCCGCCGAAGCAGGATGCCGGGGAGTAGTCGGCCGGTCGGAGGTGCTGGTATCCTTGCAGGCCACGCGCCCGCCGGGACTTGAGGCCGGGCGCCTTGAGCGGACCCGCGCGGCGGGTTTGATTTAGCGGGGAATATCGAAACAAGGGGATTACCTATGCAATCGAAACGTCGGGAATTCATCAAGGGCTTCGGGGCCGTGGGGGCCTTCGGCGCGGCGGCGCTGAGCATGGGCGCCTGCGGCGACGTCAACGTCACCATCAATGACGACGATGTGAACGTCGGCAACGGCGACGCCAACGGCTCGAAGGATTACCTGGGCGGCCCGTACGTGGACCTGAGCACCGGCGAAGGCAACAAGATCGCATACGCCCGCACCCAGGGCAACCTCGACGAGAGCGTTCAGAAGACGGGCTGGTTCAAGGGCTACGTGATGGGCGTGCGCCCCGGCGAGGCGATCCGCGACCTGTTCGGCTTTGCCGGCTTCGGCGTGTCGCGCCTGCAGCAGAACGAAGACGGTTCGATCGCCAAGATCCTGCGCGAGGTGGGCTACTACACCGACCTGCGCAGCGGCGAGGTGCTGGAGGAGTGGGAGAACCCCTATACCAACGAGACCGTGCCCGTGGTGCCGATCGCCAACGATCCGTTCAACTACGTGATCAGCGACCATTTTCCCGAACCGCCGCGATTCGGCGGGCTCAATGAGGAAGTGCCGCCGAAAATTCCCTTCGTCCTGCCGTGGCAGCAGCGCGGCCCCCGGGTGGACATGGAAATCCATATCCACCTCTACTATCCGAACGCGCTGGATCCGGCGAAGTGGGTGCGCGAGTCCACGGGTTCGATGGTGCAGGTATCGGAGTTCTTCGCATTCCACCTCGATGGTGCGCAACTGCAGAACCCGGACCTGACCACGCTGCCGTACCACGGGGTCTGGAACCGCACGACGCCGTGGCTGCCGTGGATGCTGATGGGGCAGTCGCCCGGCTTCTGCCAGTACGCGGCCTTCATGGGCGCCGGCGAGGACCTGGAACAGATTCACGACCGCAAGCTGCTCGACTACGCGGAGAAGCACCATCCCAAGTATTTCAACGCACCGGAAACCTACGATCCGGAGGAGCCCAGCCTGTCCAGCCTTGAGTGGTACGCGATCGAGCGCACGCCGGCGCCGCCGAAGCAGGAGACCTAGGCTTCACGAACATTTGAATGAGCGCTCGCGGCTGCTGCCGGCCGGCCGCGTTTGCTTCGGGGTCTTTCAGCAGACCCTGACGTCGCCGGCACGGGAGCGATTCTGAGATGCCCAACGGACTCCACGCAGCCAAGGGGCGCGATCTGAAGCCGGACCCCTCCGGCAAGCGTCTGGCGGGATTGTGGTTCGTGCCGGGCCTCACGACTACCAACGCGTGGTCGTTCCTGTTCGTTTCGTTCACCACTGTTGGACTGCTTACCGCGATCACCGGCGTGCAGACCAACGTACTGAGCGAGAACTTCGGCATCCCGGCCAGGGACCAGGGGCAATGGATCAGCGGCCTGGTCCTGTGGACGGAATTCGTGCTGCTCGCCGTGTTCGGCCTCGTGGGCGTGGCCGCGGACCGCATCGGACGCCGCCAGATCTTCGCGATCGGGCTGCTTCTCATGGGCCTGAGCTACGTCTTTCACGCCTACGCCTTCGAGATCTGGCAGCTGTTCGGTGCGCGCGTTCTCTATGCGGTGGGCATAGGCGCGGCCACGGGCATGCTGGCCACCATCCTGGCCGACTACCCGCAGGAAATCTCGCGTGGCCGCGTGGTGGCGATCAGCGGCGCGCTCACCGGCCTGGGCGTGGTGCTGATCAAGCTGATGTTCGGCGACGGCGCCCGGGTGCTCGTGGAAAGCCTGGACCTGCCCGAGGACTCGGTTCTGCCCCTGGGGCTGTTCCTTGTCGCGGCGGTTGCGTTCGTGACGGCCGCAGTGGCGGCGTGGGGCTTGCAGCCCGGCACGCCGACCACGCGCGAGGAGCGCCCGCCGGTGAAGGAATTGCTTACCGCGGGCGTGCGCGAGGCGATCAGGAATCCTCGCATCGCCGTGGCCTACGCGGGCGCCTTCGTGGCCCGCAGCGACCTCGTGATCCTGGGCAGTTTCCTGACCCTGTGGGGACGATTTGCGGTCGAGAGCGCGGGGCTTACGGGATCCGAGGCCCAGGCCATGAGCGTGCGCCCGTTTGCCGTCGCCCAGACCGCCGGTTTGCTCTGGATTGTCGTGCTGGGATTCCTGCTGGAGAAGCGCGACCGGCTCCTGGCGCTGGGGGTGGCCTTCGGGGTTGCGACGATCGGTTACCTGGGAATGTGGTTCGTCGGCGACCTGCTTTCGGTCAGATCGATTCCGTTTTTGTGCCTGCTGGGCGCGGGCCAGATCAGCGCTTTCTGGGGCGCCACCACGCTCATCGGACGCGAGGCGCCGAAGGCGTCGCGCGGCACGGTCGTCGGCGCCTTCAACCTGAGTGGAGTGCTGGGCATTCTGGTTTTCGTGGCGCTGGGCGGATTCCTGTATGACCGTCACGGACCGGTGGCGCCGTTCATCATGGTGGGCCTGGCCAACCTGCTGGTCATGGCGGCCGCCGGAAGTCTGATGCTCAGGGAATCGCGCGCCGCGGCCGCCGCAAAGGCGGAAAGTTCGGCCTGACGCCGGGGCACTCACGGAGGGACCGTAATTGATTGAGTCCGGCGAGCGCGTCAACTGGCGCGCGCTTCTGAACCCGTACTTCCTGCAGGTGTTCGGCATCTGCCTGTTCGGCTGGACGCTGGCCAACATGGACCAGGCGTTCTTCGGTTACGCGATCCCGCCGATCAAGGAGACCTTCGCGATCGGCGATCCGCAAATCGGCCTGATCCTGTCGGCCTCGTTCCTGGCCGCCGCGTTCTTCATCGTGGTGGCCGGGCTGCTCACCGACCGCTATGGCCGGCGGATGATGTTCTCCGTGTTCCTTGCCGTTTCGGCGCTTATGGTCGGCCTGTTTTCGCTGGCGGAAACGCTGGCCATGCTTGTGTTCCTGCGCCTGGTCGGGTGGTGCTTGTGTTCGGGCATGGTGCCGATCATCAATTCGTATGTGGTGGAGGCGTCGCCCGCCCGTTTCCGCGGGTTCAACGCCGGCATCCTGCAGATCGGTTATCCGCTGGGATGGTTTATCGGGGGACTGCTGGCGGTCGAATTGATGGGGAATCCGGCGATCGGCCGGTCGGTGGGCGCGTTTCTCGAGTCGCTGGGCCTGATGTCCGCCGAGGCCGTGCAGGGCGCCGGGAGCTGGCGCCTTTTGTTCATGGTGGCGTTCCTCGTCATACCCATCGCTGTAGTCCTTTATTGGTTCATTCCCGAAAGCAAGCGGTTCCTGGCGGAAAAAGAGGCGCAGGAAGCCGCTGCCGAAACTGGAATGACGGCCAGGGATCGCATCGCCCTGCTGCTAAGCCCGCAATACATCCGGCGCGTTTCTCTCGGCTGGATAGCGTCGCTGACCTTTGGCGGCGCCTACGCGGGAACCGCGTTCTTCTTCCCGACGTTCTTCCACGAAGTGCGGGGCCACACGCTGGACGAGGCGAACCTGATCGTGGGCGTGTCATACGGTATCGGTGCGATCGGCTACATCGCCTCTTCACTGGTCGGCGAGTTCCTCACCACGCGCCGCAATACGGTGGCGATCTGGGTGTTCATCGCCATTCCCATCTGCGCAGCCGTGTTCTGGCTGGACCTGGGACTGGAGGCCGACATCGCGCTGATGGCGGCAATGACCTTCTTCTTCTACGGAACCATCGCCGTGCTGCAGACCTACCTGGCGGAGGTGTTTCCCACCCGGGTGCGCGCCACCGCGGTAGCCTTCGTGGCCGGAATCGGCATCAACATCGGCTTTGCCGTGTATCCGCTGGTGGTCGGTGCGCTGGCAGTACTCATCGGCTGGCAATGGGCTTTCACCGTTACGGTGTTGCCCAGCCTCCTGCTGACCGGCATTTCCACACTGTTTCAGATCAACGTCCGCTCCGGCGAGCGCCTCGAGGACATCTCGGACTAACGTTCAATAGACGCGGGGGACGATCCGCCAGGGGACCCGCCTGCGGTATTCGTCCCACAGCGCGCCGTATTTCTCCGCGCAGCGGCGATCGTCGTCGCGTTCGCGCGGGACAAGCAGCAGCACGTAATACAGCGGGTACAGCCAGGGTCCCGGTTCCAGCGGCCGGCCCAGCGACAGCGCCAGGCCGCAGGCCATCATGATTTCGCCGAGGTAGTTGACGTGGCGGGAGACGCTCCAGAAACCGCTGCACAGGATGCCGCGGGCGCCGTCGGAAATGACCCGGGGCTTCATGACGCCAAGAAACGCCCGCCCCGGATCGCGTTTGAAAGTGAATTTCTGCATGTTGGACCCGCGGGCCAGCATCCAGCCGCCGAAAAAGACCAGCGCCGCAATGAAGTACAGCCATTGCGGCGCCTCCGGGTCGGGAAGGTCGGCGACCGCCCAGAGCCCGACTCCATAGAAATACGGATACAAGGCCAGGCATCCCCAGACGAGCTTGAAACCCAGACGCTCGGCAAAGAGGTCATAGGTGTAGAGGTGTACGCGCTCGAAGAACAGGTAGTCGCAGATGAACCAGGTGAACAGCATGAGGTAGAGCACGACGCCGGGGGAGAGATCGAGGGGATTGTCGAGATGGTGATGACCGGCGAAGGACAGCAGGTTCAGCTGCAGCAGCGTCGCGCCGGCCACGTACAGGTACATCTTGGCGTCCACGCGTCCCCTGAACATCCGCGGGTTGGGCCGCCGTCCCAGGTAATAGTCCGCCAGCCACGAGCGCCGCCGGGCGGGAGCGGAAAACACGACGGCCGCGGACACCAGCAGACCGAGCACGCAGCCGCCCGCCGCCCCGGACCAGCGGTGATGCCACAGCCAGTCCCAGGGCACGACGCCGTAGTGGCCCAGAAAGAACCAGGCCGCTACGCAGATTGCGAAAACCGGCAGCCCGTTCAGCCGGTAGCCGAGGCGCCGGCCGGTTTCCTCATGCCGGGCGTAGCCTTCGATGCGTCGCGCCGGCAGGACCAGTTGCAGGACCAGTATGGCGGCGAAAATCAGCCAGGAGGAAAAGAAGCCCGCCAGGAAGCCGCTCATACCACCTTTTTCATCGTCCTGCCCATCGCGCGGATCAGCGGCTTGCGCGGCAGCAGTCGCGTCATGACCTGCCACCCGATGCGGTTGAACAGTCCGGGGACCACCCTTGGCCCCTTGCCCAACGCGTCCAGCGTCTTGCGCGCGACGGTCTCCGGCGTCAGCATGCCCGGCACCCTGCGTCCGAAGTTCCTGAAATAGGCCGGTGTGCTGACGGCGGCCGGGCACGACACCACCACGTCGATGCCTTCTTCGCCCAACTCGTACCAGAGCGCTTCCCCCAGCGTTGTGTTGAACGCCTTGGTGGCCGCGTAGGCTGCGATCCTCGGCCAGCCTTGTATTCCCGACATGGAGGACATCAGGACCACGGCTCCCCGGCCGCGGCTGCGCATGGGATCAAGCAGCGCCCGTGTGAGGGCGAGCGGGCCCAGCACGTTGACCCTCGCGATCCGCTCAAGCGTGTCCTGTGTCATCTCGACAAAGGGGCCGGTGGGGATCAGCGCCGCGTTGTAGACCAGCAGGCCGGGCGAAATGTCTCCGCAGGCCGCCTCGAGCCGCGCCGCCGGGTCCGGGTCCGACAGGTCCAGCACCCGCCAGCGGGCATCGATGCCGTATTCGGCGGTCAGCCGCCCGGCCAGTTCCGCCAGCAATTCTTCCCGGCGCGCCAGCAGCAGGACATTCATGCCGCGCCCGGCGAGCTGTTCGGCGAAAGCGGCGCCCAGTCCTTCGGATGCGCCGGCAACCAGGGCCCACTCCCCGTAACGCTCTCGGAAATCGCTCACTGGCCGTACAGTAACCGAAATGACCAATACCAATTCGATACAGCCTGGGCGAGTCGTGAGCGTGACCTTGCTGCTCGGCGGGCAGCGGCGCGAATTCCGCATGGACCCGTCGCGCGGGCTGGATGTCCTGAGCGCCGCCATCGAGGCCGGGCACACGCCTCCGCATTCCTGCCGCGGCGCCATCTGCGCCACCTGCCGGGCGCGACTGGTGGAGGGCGAAGTCCGGATGCGCAAGGACCATGCGCTTCTGGAGGAGGAAATCGAGGCCGGGTTCGTGCTGGTCTGCCAGTCGCTTCCGCTCAGCCAACGGGTGGTACTGGATTACGAATATGAGACTTTATGAATCTATATGAGACCTATTGATCCCTTCTGGTCAAAGCCTCGCGGCCGTTTGCCCAAAGGGCTTTGGTGTTATGATCGCCACTTGCAGTTTCCCGAATTTCGGGCATCAGTTCCCCGGAGGAAAAACGGATGAAGAAAGGCAGTATTCCCTTTGGTTTTCTTGCCCTTGCGATGATCGCTCCGATGGCGGTTGCGCAGGAAGACGGCATGGTTCTTGAGGAAATCATCGTCACGGCCCAGCGCCGCGAGCAGAGCCTGCAGGAAGTTCCCGTGGCGGTGACCGCCTTTACGGGCGAGGCGCTCGAGATCGCCAATATCACCGAGGCGGCGCAGTATCTCAACCTGACGCCCAATGTGAGCTATACGGAAGACGGCCAGGTGGGCTCCCGCGGCATCAGCATCGCGATGCGCGGCGTAAGCAACATCAACACCGACGAGAGTTCCTTCATTCAGTCCATCGGCGTGTACCTGGACGAGTTCAGCGTGGCGTCGGTGGGGCAGGGCACGGTCAACCCGCAGTTGCAGGACCTTGAGCGGCTCGAAGTGCTGCGCGGTCCGCAGGGCACCTATTTCGGGCGCAACGCGGTGGGCGGCGCGCTCAACCTGACCACGCGCAAGCCGCAGCCCGAGTTCGACTACAGCGCTTCGCTGGGATTCCGGAACTTCGAAAACGCCGCCGAACAGTACGACTTCAGCGGCATGATCAACCTCCCCGTATCGGACAACTTCATGCTGCGCGGCGTGCTCTACTACGAGGATTCCGGCGGCCTGGTCGAGAACATCGTGCCGGGCGGCGGCGATTCCGGCCACGATTACACGATGCTCCGGGTGTCGGCGCGCTGGCTGCTGGACGACGCCACGACCGTGGACCTGATGCTGATGAACAGCGACGAGAATCAGGGCCACGACGAGAACGTGCCGTCCGGCGTCTGGGACACGGACTCCGTGGCCACCTTCCTGTTCCGTGGACCCAGCGGTGGCCTGCGGGAGCCGGTGGACCCCGGCACAGGTTTCTGGCCCGAGAACCGCAGCAAGACCGCGCGCTCGGCGATAGGCGAGAAGAACGACAACAGCACCAGCATCGCCATACTCAAGGTCAGCCGCGAGATGTCGGACACCGCTACCCTCAACTGGATCAGCGGCTGGATCGACACCGAGCTGGACCGGGTGTTCGACAACGACCTGGTTCCCGCGAATGTCGTGTTCCGCGATCAGACACGCGAAGGCACGTCGTTCAGCACCGAGCTGCGACTGGACATCACGTCCGATGCCTTCGACTGGACCGTGGGCGCGATGTACGCCCGCGACGAAAAGGACATGTCGAATGCCGTGCAGTCGGGCACGACCACCGTGGTCAATGGCGTGGACCACGCCTTACAAGTCCCCGCGCTGCCCCCGGCCTTCCTCCCCGCCGTTTGGGGTTGGCCGGAAGGGTCCTTCTTCTGCCTGGCCTGCGCCGATGACGGGTTTGAGTTGACCAGTGTGGCGGTCTTCACGGACGTGACCTGGCACATGACGGACCGGTTCGACTTTACGCTGGGCGGCCGCTACACATCCGATGATGTCACCAATACCTACCTGCCGTATGGATCATCGCCGGCAGGGCCAAAAAATCCGCGCTGGCCCAACAACCTGGTGCCGACCATGGAGATCAGCGGCGAGGAAACGTTTACCGATCTTTCTCCCCGGGTTGCGCTGTCCTACGATCTCACCGACGAAGCCACGGTTTACGCCACGGTGTCGCGGGGTTACAAGGCCGGCGGTTTCTCGCTGGGCCGCAACGGCGCCGACAACTCGGCGATCAACGAGGTCTTCGATCCCGAAATCCTGACCAACTACGAAGTGGGTGTGAAGTCCGAACTGTTCGACGGGCGGGCCCGCTTCAACGCCGCGGCCTTCCTGCTGGACTGGGAGGACCTGCAGCTCGAGACCTTCTTCTTCCTGGTGCCGGGCGACGCCACGACCAACGTGGAGCTCACGATCAACGTCCAGGAAGCGCGCGCCACCGGCCTGGAAGCGGAGTTGGCGGCGCTGGTCACCGAAAACCTGACGCTGACTGCGGGCCTTGGAGTGATCGACACGGAGATCCTGAGCGACGACGTCGCGCGGCTGAGCGGCAACCTGTTCGTCGACCTCAAGGGCCAGCCGCTGCCGCGGGCGCCGGAACTGACCTGGAGCATGGCCGCCGACTACGCGTTCACGCTGGATCAGCTCGACGGCTGGGCGCGGCTGGAGTGGATCTACAAGGACTCGCAGTACTCGACCATCGAGGACGTGACCTACCTGCAGACGAGCGGCGCGACCATTTACTCCGATCCGCTGACGCAAACGGACTGGATCGCGCAGGTTCCGAGCCGCACCGACGGCTTTCCGTTCCGCACCCCCGAAGTGGACATATTCAATCTGCGGGCCGGCGTGCATCTGAATGAGTGCTGGGAAGTCGTGGCCTACGTCGAGAATCTGACCGACGAGGAGTACTTCACGGGCACCGGAGAGAACTTCGGCTTCAGCGGGTTCCGGCTGCGTCCGCATCCGCGTATCTGGGGCGCCAAGGTCAGTTACAAGTTTGGCCGGTAGGCGGCCGGCGAAGCCGATCCCGGGAGAGGGGGCATTGCCCTCCAGGCGGTCCCGTCCCTTGCGGGGGCGGGACGCCTTTGCTCGCTGCGCGTTTCCGCCGCTTCTTGCATTCGCCGCGCTGGCGTTCCTGGCGTTTTCTCCGGCCGACGCCCAGACCCGGGACGTCAATTTCGCCGTGGTGGGCAAGCACGCGGGGTATGAGCAGGTCGGCGCCGGCAAACCAAAGCGCCAGTACTACTCTTTCTTCTCCGAAATCTTCCTCGCCGACGGAACGCCGCTCGGCGAAGCTGTGCTGGTCCGGCCGGACGGCCGCGAGGTTCAATTCACGGATCAGCGGGCCGTCGTGGGTCCTTCAAGAGACCGGATACTGCTCATTCGGGGCGACCGGACCTACGGCAGCGAGGCGGAAATCGACGAAGAATGGCCCAACGGCGAGTACGTCTTCCGTTACTCGCCGCCGGGCGCGACCGCTCCGGTTTCCATACCCGTCCGGCTCGGCGAGGGCCGATACCCCGAGGGTCCGCAGGTGTGGTTGGAGCAGAACGGCGAGCAGGTCCGCTTCGACGGCGTCGATTCCATGTTTGACCTTGTCGTCAGGTACACGCCTTTCGATTCCGGTCGCCCGGACCCGCGCGAAATCTGCGACGACATGATCTTCGTGATATTGCGCGACGAGGAGAACTACAAGGTGGACCACAGCGGCCGTCCCTTCCAGGGCCAGCGCTTCATGCTTTATTCCGACACCGAACGCGTCATTCCCGCGGCAGCCCTGGCGCCCGCAAGCCGCTACGCCTTGAGCGTCGAGCACGCGATTCTCGAGGATACGGCCCGCGCCTCCGGCGTGCCGGTGATGTCAACCCGGGCGGTAACGACGGCGCTGGAGATTCACACGCTGCCGCCGCTTCCGCAGATCATGGACTAGTCCTTGTAGTCTTCGATGTCGGGCGGGTTCGGCCGCCGATAGATCGATTCGGGGAATTCGGCCTGTTCGGCGCCATCGGGCGTGCGAAAGCGCAAACCGTGACCTTCCTTGATCGTGTAGGGAACCTGCGCTTGTCCCCCGGTTTCGAGGTTCAGGGCATACAGGCGTTGCCGCATCCGCCGAACGACGGGTTTGTGCCCGGGCTCCTCGATCAGATTGCGCATTTCTTCCGGGTCGCTTCGCAGATCGTACAGCTCGTCCGTGTCCCAGATGCCGTGGTACTGAATGAGCTTTAAATCGTCGGTGCGAAGCGCAAAAGTCGTGGGCGTCTGGGGGAAAACCCAGTTCCAGAAGTACTCGTAATACAGCTCGGAACGCCAGTCCTGCACGTTCTCTCCATGGGCCAGCGGACCGAAATCGACGCCGTGCATGGGACTGGAGGATGTGACGCCGGCCAGCGCAAGCAGACTGGGCGCGATGTCGATGTTGGCCACCATCTCGTCCACCACGGCGCCCGCCGGGAAGCGCCCGGGCGCGTAGGCGAGCAGCGGCACGCGAATGGATTCCTCATAGGCGTTGCGTTTGTCGATCAGTCCGTGTTCGCCGAACAGGAAGCCGTTGTCGCCCATGAAAACGACGATCGTGTCCTGCGCGATGCCCTGTTCGTCGATCCACGCGAGAAGCCTTCCGAGGCTGTCGTCCACTGCCGCCAGTGCGCGGTTGTAATTGCGCTTGTATTCGCGAATATCGAGGTCGCCGTGATAGGCGAAATCCACGCCGTGCCAGCTGTTGCGCTGATTGCGGACCCACATGGGCTTGCCGGCGTAGTTCTCGGGCGTGTCCGCCGAACTGTCCGGCAGCCTGATTTCGACATCCGGGTAAAGCGCCCTGTGCCGCTCCGCGGGCAAGAAATCCGCGTGAACGGCCTTGTGCGACAAGTACAGGAAGAACGGTTTCCCGCGCTCGCGCGCTTCCAGCCACTCCATCGCGTAGTCGGTCAATTCGTCGGTAATGTAGCCCTGCTGCGGAACGCGGTTTCCGTTGACGTTGATCGTGCTGCCGTCAACAGGAAAGTAGTTGCCCTGCCCGGCAAAGCTGACCCAATGGTCGAATCCCGGCTGTTTTTCGTCGCCGTGCAGGCCCATATGCCACTTTCCGACATACGCGGTCTGATAACCGGCCTCCTGCAAGTCCTGGGAAAAGAAGCGTGTGCCGGGACTCAGGCTGCGCTGCAGATTGTCGACTATGCCGTGCGCGTGGGCATAGAGGCCGGTGAGGATTGAAGCGCGGCTCGGGGAGCACAGCGAGGTCGTCACGAATGCGTTTCTGAAGTGCACGCCCTGCGCCGCGAGCCGGTCCATGTTCGGCGTGTCGATTTCCTCATTCAGAAAACCCAGGGCGTCATATCTCTGGTCGTCCGTGAGCACGAAGATGATGTTCGGCCGGGCCGGCGCAAGCGCGGGATTCTGCGCGCACGCGGACAGCAGAATCAGCACGGGTGCCAATATCCAACACAGTTTCCTCATGATTGCTTTCCTTCCTGGCGGAATGGGTAGTGTGACGCGGGCTAGAAAAAGACCTCCAGCGGCTCGTGCGGAGCGTCGCAGTCGATGAGGTCCACTCTTTTTTCGCGAATCCGAAAGCTGTTCCCGCCGGGCGTCAGCCGGTAGGCGAACAGGCCCGCGAAGTTGCGGACCCTCTCGCCCTGGCGCTCGATCATCTGAAACCGCCGTTCCACGATCCAGTCGCGGCTTTCGTCTTCGATTTCACGAAGCGCGGCCGGGCCCACGGTGCGGCTCGTGCCAATCCCGCCGGCAAGGGAATGCGCGGCCTCGTGCGTTATGCGATCGATGCGCATTCGCATCAGCCCGCGGTTCTCGTGAAAGAGGGACGAGTGCGATTGCGCGTCGTCCTGGGCGGGTGACAGCGGCGCCCAGTAGAGGCAGTCTTCACTGAACAGCGCCAGCCATTCGTCGTACCGCCCCAGGTTCAGGTATTCGCATTCGAGGTACAGGACGCGCTCCGCCGCCCTGAGCCGCGATGAGGGAACTGCGACGTTTTCCGGCAGGACGATCACCGGCTAATCCTCCATCAATGCCCGCCAGGCGCGGTACTGGGCGCGGACGTATTCTTCGCTCAGCGCAGTGTCCGGGCCGGGACCGGGCTTTTCGTCCCGGCGATGCTGGCTGACGCGTCCCGGCCGACCCTCAAGTCCCTGCTGGACCCGGCGATAGGCTTCGGCATCGTCCGGTTTGACCAGCGAAGAGGGCGAGTGAATCGTGTTGGCGTATCGGATGTTGCGCAGGAAGTGCGACTCCGGGGCGCCGTCCGCCTTCAGGGTCCAGCTCTCGACCAGCGTGCGGTCCGGCGCCAGCGGAGTGAGCCGGCGCATCTGCATGTATTGCGGATGGGCCGAGGCGCCGGGGTAGAAGCAGGCGTTGTGCAGGTTGCGGGTCAGTGCCCGTTCCGCGCGCCCGGCGCCCCAGGCTTCTTCCAGCGCCGCCCGGTAGCCGGCGTCCATGCCGTCCGGTTCCTTGCGAAAGCCGCTCATGTCGCTGTGGCCATGGGGATGGCAGCGCACCTCGAGCTCGCCGAAGGTGGACAGTGGCTGGCCGTTGGCAGCGACCCAGCGAACTTCTTCCGGAGGGTCTTCCGCCGAGGCAGCTGCGCGGGCGGCGGAAATCGAGGACTCGTGCACGTGCGGCGGATGCAGGCCGTCGTGCAGGTTCTCCAGGTACACCTTCCAGTTGCAGCGCAGCACGATGGCCAGCCGGCCGCCGGCCACGACCAGCCTGCCTGTTGGCGAGCGGTCCGCCATCAGGTCCAGGGCCTCGCCCGCCGGACCCAGGAACTCCGCCAGCGGCGGCGCCTTTTCGGGTTCCTCCAGGCGCACGAAAGCGAAGTCGCGGTACGTTTCCGCCGGATACGATTCGAGCGACCAGGCCGGGTCTCCGCAGCGTGGCGCGTCGTCGCCCTTGTAGCCGCCGGGCAGCGGAAGCTGCTTCAGCGCCCCGTCGGTCGCGTAAGTCCAGCCGTGATACGGGCAGCGCAGCCGCCGGGCCCGGCCGCAGTCGCGCCCCACCACGGCAGCGCCGCGATGGGCGCAACGGTTGAGCAGGACGCGCGGGGTTCCGTCCTCGTGCCGGATCAGGATCAACGGCCGGCCGGCCAACGTTACGCGCCGGTAGTCGCCCGGCTGCGGAATCTCGCTCAGGTGCCCGACGTAGTTCCAGCAACGGGCGAACACCCGTTCGATTTCCGCGGCGAAAACCTCGCGGCTCGTATAGACCCGCCCGTCGACGGCCCCAACCCGAACCATTTCCCCGAACATGGCCGCATATAGTATGCGCGCCCCATGAGGAAAACCGTGGAAAGTAAAGGAGCGCGCTGGTGGATCGTGGCCGTGGCGGCCTTCGGGCTGTCCACCAGCCCCGGCCAGTTCGCCTACGGCGCCTTTAGTCTCTTCATCGAGCCGCTCGAGCAGGAGTTCGGCTGGGCGCGCGCCGACATGAGCCTGGCGCTGACCCTGTTCACCCTCTGCCTTGCCGTGACCCTGCCGTTCATCGGGCGGCTGGTAGACCGCTACGGTTCCCGGCGGGTGCTGGCGCCCTCAATGCTGGTGCTCGGAGTCGGCCTGTGCATGCTGGGCTGGCGGCTGGATGCGCTCTGGATACTGCTGACCGTCTATGTCCTGATCGGCGTGCTCGGCGCCGGCGCCAACAGTCCGCCCTATATGCGCACGGTCTCGTCCTGGTTCGATCGCCGCCGCGGCCTGGCCATCGGCACGGCCATGGCGGGCGCCGGTCTCGGTTACGCCTACGTTCCGCCCATGGTGCGCTACATCAACGACGCCTACGGCTGGCGGTTCAGCTTCCTGGCGCTGGGGGCGATCATCATCTTCGTGGCCACGCCGCTGGTGGCCCTGTTCCTGAAGGATCCGCCACGCCCGCAAACCGCCGGACCGCAGGGCCCGGAAGGAGCCGCAGTCGAAACCGGCGGGGACGCCTGGCGCGAGGCGATGGGCCGCGGCGTGTTCTGGATGCTGATCTGCGTGTTCGCGCTGCTGTCGTTCAGCCTTTACGGCATGCTGGCGCACTTCAAGCCGATGCTCAGCGGAATGGGCATTCCGGGCGAGGAGGCCGGCTGGATTGCCGGCATGGTGGGCATCGCCGTGATGGTTTCGCGGGTCGTGATCGGCTATCTCATCGACCGGATCTTCGCGCCCCGCGTCGCACTGGTCGTGTTCCTGCTTTCCGCGGCCGGAATGGCCGTCCTGTCCACCGGCAACGCGGCGGGATTCGCGATTCCCGCGGCCCTGCTGCTGGGCCTGAGCATGGGCGCGGAAATCGACCTGCTCGCCTATCTCGCCGGGCGCTATTTCGGCCTGAAGTCCTTTGCCGTGATCTACGGCTTGCTGTTCAGCGCGTTTCTGGCCGGCACCGCGCTCGGTCCCTGGGCCTACGGGGCCGCGTACGATGCCGACGGTTCCTATGCGGCCATGCTGCTCGTCGGCGCGGGCTGCTGCGCAGTCGCCGCGCTGATTACCGGCTTTTTGCCGCGCTGGTCCGACCACGTGAGGGCGCCTTGATGAGGGAATGGGTGAATCGGCTGGCGGAGGCCGGCGATCTGCTGACCGTGGACAGGGCGGTCGATCCGCGTTTCGAACTGGCTGCGGTGACCAAGCGCGCCCAGCAGGCGGGCAATCGCCCGATCCTGTTCCGAAACGTCAAGGGGACGCGGCTTGAAGTCGTGACCAACCTGTTTGCCGATGCCCGGCGCCTGCGAAGCCTGGTGCCCGTGAAAGAGGGGCCATTCGCCGCCGCCTACGCAAGCATGCTGGACGCGGCGGAGTCCCGGGTCGCAGCGCCGACACGCGAGGCCCCGGCGCCCGGAGACCTTCAACAGGGGCAGCTTTCCGATCTGCCGCTGATCACCTACCACGAGCGCGACGCCGGGCCGTATTTCACCGCGGCGATCGTTCTGGCCCTCGATCCCGATACCGGCGTGCCCAACCTGTCGTTTCACCGGGCGATGCATGCCGGTCCGCGGGAACTGCGCCTGCGGCTGGGCGACAGCCACGATCTCACCGACTACCAGCGCCGCGCCGAGGAGGCCGGACAGTCGCTGCCCGTTGCTTTGCTGATCGGCGTTTCGCCGGCCGTGTTCATGGCCGCCGGCACTCATCTTCCTGCCGGAGTCGACGAGTACGCGCTGGCCGCGGAACTGGCGGGCAAGCGCGTGGACGTGTATTCCGGCGCGCACAGCGGCCTCCCGGTTCCCGCCGCCACCGAAGTCGTCATCGAGGGCCGGATACTGCCGGCGGAAAGGCGCCTGGAGGGACCGTTCGGCGAGGTGCTCGGTTACTACGTGCCCGAGGCCCCCAACCACGTCATGGATGTCGAGCGCGTGACCTGGCGGCGCGACGCGATGTTCCACAGCCTGCTGTGCGGATCGCGCGAGGACCTCGCCCCGCTGGAAGCGATCAACGCCGCGCGCGTTTATCGCGACTTGAGCCGGCGCCTGCCCGGAATCGTCGACGTCTCCTGCGCGCCGGCGTTCATGAACACGACCGTGCAGATCCGCCCGCAATACCGCGGGCACGCGCGGGACGTCATGGAAGTCGTCTTCGACAGCCACGCCGACTACAACCAGTTGTGCTGCGTGGTGGAGGAGGACGTGGACCTGAGCGACATGAACGCCGTGATGCACGCCTTCATTACCCGCGGCAGGGTGGATGCGCGGACCCTGGTCATCAGCGACCGCGCCGGGTTCTATCGTGACACGCAAAGCGATTTCGTCGGCAGGGTAGGGCTGGACGCCACCCGTCCCTTCGGCCGGGAAGACGAATTCGTCGTAAAGGAAGTGCCGGGGCTGGACGCCGTGCGGCTGGAGGACTACCTGACCCGCGGCAAAAGGATGTAGGGCCAGGGACTGGGCATTTCGCTGACCGGCATCTCGATCAGGCCCGGCGCATCGGCCTCGAGCGCTTCCCGAAGCGCCTTGCGAAGTTCTTCGGGAGTGCGGGCCCGCCAGGCTTCCAGCCCGAACGACTCGGCCATGGCCTTGAAATCGGGATTGGTCAGGCCGGAAGCGAAAACGCGCCCCGAATAGCGTTGCGCCTGGTCGCGGCGCACGTTGCCGTAGGCGTCGTTGCTGAACACGATCACCACGACATTGAGTCCGTGGCGCTTGGCGGTGGCCATTTCCGCGCCGGCGTAGAGAAACCCGCCGTCGCCCGCGAACGCGACCACCTTGCGGTCGCGATGGGCCGCCTGCACGCCCAGTGCGGTGGGATAGCCGTAGCCCAGGTTGCCCTGGAAGTTGCTGCTGATGTAGTGCCGCGCCCGGTAGGAAGGAAACGCGAACCAGGACGTATAGGCCATTTGGGTGACCTCGTCCACCAGAAAGCCGTCTTCGGGCAGCTCATCGCGGACCACTTCGAGCACGGCAACCTGGGGCGCGTTGTTGCGGGCGAACTCCTTCCCGAATCGTCGCTTCAGGCCCAGCAGCTCCTTCCTGCGCGACCCGCGCTTGCGGTTGGCGCTCTCAAGCGCATCCGCCAGATGCGTCAGCCCGGCGCCGGCGTCGGCGCAGAGCGCCACGGTCGGCGCCCGCCCGCGATCGAAAGCGCTGTCGTCCGCCTCCAGCCGCACGACCGGCAAGCCGTCGTCCAGGCCCCACTCCAGTTCGGGTTCCGTGAGCCGTGTGCCGACCGCCAGCACCGCGTCCGCGTCGCTCCAAAGCGCGTGGGCTGCCGGAAGGTTGATCCCAAGGTAGTGACGCTCGTCGATGACGCCCTTGGCGTTGAAATTGGCGGCCGCCGGCGCCTGCAGCATTTCCGCCACGCGCTTGAGTTCCGCTCCTGCATCCAGCGCGCCCCCTCCGGCGATGATGATCGGATTTCGCGCGGAACCCAGAATGCGGGCCGCCTCCTTCACGGCATCCGGGTCCGGTTTGCTCACTTCGTAAGAGGAGACCGGTTCGAGCAGCGTGGCTTCGCAATCGCCCTCCATCACGTCCGGAGACATTTCCAGCGCCACCGGAAGCGCCCGCCCCGTGTGCAATTGCCGAAACGCCTCGGCCACCATTTCCGGCGCATCCGCGCCGTTGGGAATACGCTCGGCCCACTTCGTCAGGCGCCGGAGGATCCCGAGTTGATCGTGGATTTCGTGCAGCATGCCCCAACCCTGGTCGATATGTTGCGAGGGGACCTGCCCCGCCAGGCACAGCACGCGCGAGTTGGTGGCGTAGGCCGTGACCAGGGCGGACCCCGCGTTGAGGACGCCTGGTCCCGGCACCACGCTGAACACGCCGGGATGCCCGGTGGAGGCGGCATAACCGAGCGCCATATAGGCCGCGCCCTGTTCGTGGCGTGAGTTGATGACCTCGACCGGACGCTCGGACTGCGCCAGCGCGTCGAAGAGCCCGTAGGTCTGCCCGCCGGGCAGTCCGAATACGGTTTCGACGCCGTGCGCCAGCACCGACCGCGCCAGCGCCTCGCCGCCCGTCATCCGCTCACTCATGCGCCGACTTGTCCGGTCACTCTTCGTGGGCGATCATTACTTCGAATTCCGAGCCGGTTGCCCGGCAGAACTCGACCGCGTCCTTGCCCGCGGCGGCGTTTTCCTCCGAGCGCATTGCCGCTTCGAAGTCCTCCCTGGAGCCGAACTGCAGTCCCACCACCAGATAGAAGGAGGGATCGCCGCCCATTGCATTGCCCGTGATCCGGTTCACCACCAGTTTCTTCAGTCCCGGAATCTTCCGTACGATCGGCGCGTGAACATCGCGAAAGTAGTTATCGAAGGCCTCGACATCGTCGGGGCGTGTATATGTGACAAGAATCTTGTGCATTTTCGCACCTCAGGATGGTTGCTATCGTGCGCCGCCGCAACGATCTCCGCGCGGCGGGCCACCTATGTTAAGGCTAGTTCCGTTGCCGCCGGAACTCGTGCTGGGGGAAGCTGCCGAGCACGCGGACGATGTCGGTGTAATAGGCGATTTCCTCCAGCGCCGATAGCACCGGCGCATGGGACTCGTGGCCCTCGACCTCGACGTAGAAGCGCGCCCGGTCGAAGTTCTCCGAGCCAATATAGCTCTCGAGCTTGGTGAGGTTGACGTTGTTCGTCGCGAAGGCCCCCAGTGCCTTGTACAGTGCCGCCGGCACGCTGCGAAGCTGGAACCACAGCGCGGTGATGTAGTCGGTGTCCCGATCGGGCGGCCCGCTGTTCTTTTCCCTGGCCAGAACGATGAAGCGCGTCGTATTGTGGTGCTCGTCCTGAATGTCCCGGCCCAGGCTGTCCAGTTGGTACAGTTCGCCCGCCAGCGCCGAAGCGATCGCGCCGATCGACGGATCGCCCCGCTGCGCCACCCTCTCCGCGGCTGCCGCCGTGTCGCTGGCAGCCCGCGGCTCCAGCCCGCGCTCGCGCAGATAGCGCCGGCATTGCGCCAGCGCCTGGGGATGGCTGTAGACCGCTTTCAGGCCCTCGGGGGTCGCGCCCGGAACGGCCAGCAGTTCGTGGCGTATCGGCTGAAAGTACTCGGCCACGATGTGCAGGGCCTGGTGCGGGAGGAGCTGGTGGATGTCCGCCACACGCCCGCCCAGGTTGTTCTCGATCGGAATCATGGCGAGGTTCGCTTGCCTGGCCTCCACGATTTCGAACACATCCTCGAACGTCGGGCAGGGAATGGCCTCCCTTTGGGGATGAACGGCGCTGCAGGCCAGATGCGACCAGGCGCCCGCGATGCCCTGATAGGCGATACTCACGCGTATGGCGCTCCGCGGAAAACGGCGCGAGTATACTCCCCCGCCCCGTCCATTGGATTCGAGGAGCACCTGCATGATCGACAAGGAAACCGGCCGCGAGCTGGAAGCGGCGGTGCTGCGCCGCCTGCTCAGGCACCTCGACGAGAACAGGGACGTTCAGAACATCGACCTGATGATCGCCGGCGGCTTCTGCCGCAACTGCCTGGGTCGCTGGTACGCGGAGGCCGCCAACGAACGCGGAATCGACCTGACCGAGACGGAAGCGCGCGAGCGCATCTACGGCATGCCCTATGCCGATTGGAAGAAGAAGTACCAGAAGCCGGCCACCGAGGAACAGCTGCGCCTCTTCGCCGCCCGCCACGGCTGAGCGGTGCTACTCGAACGGATCGAGGCGTTTTTCCGCCGACGGCAGGTCGAGTTCCGCGTAGACGGGCAGACCGCCGCGGAAAGGAGGCAGGGCCTCGCCTTCGATCAGCGGCCGAAGATAGGTTCGGGCCGCCTCGGTGATGCCGTAGCCGTCTTCCGTGATGAACCCGCGCGGCAGTTCTTTCTCGCGATTGGCCACCCGGTCGAGGGGGGCGGACGACGTTTCCCATGTGTAGGGATCGTCGCCGGTGCGGCTGATCGTCACCATCAACGCGTTGCCGCCCGCGAGCGCCAGTTCGACTCCCGACCGCCCGGCCGCGTAGGCATGCTCCAGGTCCGTGGCCGACGCGAGGTGCCGCGCCGAACGCTGCAGGTAGTCGCTGATGGCGTAGTGGTGCTTGTAGCCCAGGCTCTCGCGGACCATGTTCGCCAGCACCGGCGCCAGTCCGCCGAGCTGCTTGTGGCCGAAGGCGTCGGTGCCGCCGGCCTCGGAAAGGAAGCGGCCGTCGGCGTAACGGGCCCCCTCGCTGGCCACGATCACGCAGTATTCGTGCCGCTCGACCGACTCCCGGACCCGCTCGAGGAAGCGGTCGGTCTCGAACGGAACTTCCGGGAACAGGATGATGTGCGGCGCGTCGCCCGCGCCCGATCCCGCCAGCCCTCCGGCGGCGGCGATCCAGCCCGCATGCCGTCCCATGACTTCCAGGATGAAGACCCTGGTTGAGGTCCGCGCCATGCCGGCAACGTCCAGCGCGGCCTCCCGGGTGGACACGGCCACGTACTTCGCCGCCGAGCCGAAGCCGGGGCAGCAGTCGGTGATCGGCAGGTCGTTGTCGACGGTCTTGGGCAGGCCGATGCATGTGAGCGGGTAATCCAGCCGCCGCCCCAGTCCGGAGAGCTTGAGCGCCGTGTCCATGGAGTCGTTGCCGCCGTTGAAGAACACGAAGCCGATGTCGTGCGCGCGAAACACGTCGATCAGCCGGTGGTACTCGCGCTCGTCGTCCTCGAACCGGGCCAGCTTGTAGCGGGCCGTTCCGAAGGCGCTTCCGGGACGCTGGCCAAGGGCGGCCACGTCCTCCGCGGAGGCGGCGTCGGTATCCAGCAACTGCTCGTGCAGCGCCCCGAGGATGCCGTTTCGCGCGGCGTACAGCTTGCCGACCGCGGGTCTCGCCCGGCGGACCGCCTCGATAACGCCCTGAGCGGTAGCATTGATGACGGCTGTGGGACCGCCCGACTGGGCGTAGAGTGCGTTGGGCGCGGGCATGCGGACAGTCGCTTTTCTGCGTGGACCAGCGTGTACGATAGCACCCCCTTGACCGCTGCCCAAGCCAGGCCGGAGGACTCGATGCGGATTGTTTTTCTGGGCGCCCCGGGCGCAGGGAAGGGCACCCAGGCGCGTCGGCTGGAAGAGCAGAACGGCTGGCCCCAGGTGTCCACCGGCGACCTGCTGCGCGCCGCCGTGGCGGCCGGCACCCCGCTGGGGCTTGAGGCAAAGGCGGCGATGGATGCCGGGGAGCTGGTTTCCGACCGACTGGTCATGCAGCTTCTCGGCGAGCGTCTGGGGCGGGACGATTGTGACGGCGGCTTTATCCTCGACGGCTTCCCCCGCAACCTTTCGCAGGCCCGGCTGCTCGGAGAACTGCTTGAGAGGTCGGGGCAACAACTGGATGCGGTGCTGATGCTGGAAGTCGATCACGGCGTACTGATGAAGAGGCTGACCGGCCGCCGGACCTGTTCGGCCACCGGCAAACTGCTGAACATTCATTTCTCGTCGCCGGAGGAACTGGCGGCGAGTCGCGCCGCGGGCGGCGAGCTGATCCAGCGCGACGACGACAGGGAGGAAACCATCGCCAACCGGCTGGCCGTGTACGAGCGCCAGACCCGCCCGCTGCTTGAGCACTACTCCGGCCTGCTGCGCCGCGTTGACGGACTGGGCTCGCCCGCCGAAGTTTTTGCGCGGGTTTCGGCGGCGCTTGAGCCTTCCCCCGGCTCCGGAACCGGCCTCGACCTCGCCCCTGGCTAACGGGCTCGGTCGGCAAGAAGGAATCCAGTCGCGATGGTTGCAATATTCCAGGGCGTCCTGATGGTGTCGCTCGGTCTGCGCGGGCCGGACTCGCTTCCGGGTTCGCGCGAGATGCTGGTCCTGTGCCTGGCTCCCTGGGCTGCGGTAACCGCTATCGGTTTCCTGATGCTGTTGCCGGGGCCCGCGTTATTCGTCGTGCCCGTCGTGGCATTCGAACTGCTGCTCCTGCTCGGCTACTCGCGATTCGTGCTCTGGATGGCGGGCAAACCCGAGCGCTGGCCGCAAACGCTCGTGTCGCTGATCGGGGTGCAGACGATCATCAACGCGCTGAATCTGCCGCTGGTTTACGTCGTCACGTCACAAGAGCAGCCGGGGCTTTTCATTCAGGCGGTGGAATACGGCTTCCTCGCGTGGTGGCTGCTGGCCATGGGCAACATCTTCGCCCGGGCCATGGATCGCGGCATCTGGGCGGGGCTGCTCCTGTCCGTGGCCCACTATTTCCTCTACATGATCCTCTTGGTCACGCTGACCCAGCTTTTCGGAATCCCGCTCGAAGCTTCCTGATGCATATTCATATTCTCGGCATTTGCGGGACCTTCATGGGCGGGCTTGCGGCCCTGGCCCGCGAACTCGGCCACGAAGTCACCGGCGCCGATCGCGCCGCCTGGCCGCCGATGAGCACGCGCCTGCGGGAACTGGGGATCGAACCCGTGGTCGGCTTCGATCCCGCCCAACTGGACGCCGGGCCCGACCTCGTGCTGGTAGGCAACGTGATGTCGCGCGGCATGCCGATCGTGGAGGCGCTTTTGGACAGCGGCCTGAAGTTCATGTCGGGTCCCGAATGGCTCGGCCAACAGGTGCTGCGCGATCGCGAGGTGATCGCGATTACCGGCACGCACGGCAAGACCACCACCGCGAGCATGGCCGCGTGGATTCTGCACGAGGCGGGCCTGGACCCCGGCTTTCTGATCGGCGGCGCGCCGGGAAACTTCGAGCGCACCGCCCGGCTGGGGGGCGGGCGGCATTTCGTCATCGAGGGCGACGAGTACGACACCACGTTCTTCGACAAGAACGCCAAGTTCCTCCACTACCGTGCCGGCACGGTCGTCATCAACAATATCGAGCACGATCACGCCGATATCTACGATGGCCTGGAAGCGGTGCTGTGGCAGTTTCACCTGCTGTTGCGGCGCACCCCGGGCGCCGGACGGCTGATCGTCAACGGCGCGGACGTCAACATCTCCGGTTTGCTTGAGAAGGGTTGCTGGAGTCCGGTGGAGCGCTTTTCGGTCGATCCCGGATCCGGGGCGGACTGGCGCGCGGAACGTATCGAGGGCTTTCGCGCGAAAATTTCGGGGCAGTCCGGCGAAGCGTATTGCGATCTGGCGTTGCCTGGCGCGCACAATCTGTCCAACGCACTGGCCGCGGTGGCGGCCGCGCATGCCGCTGGCGTGCCAGTCGAGCGGGCCTGCGCTGCACTCGAATCTTTCGTCCCGCCGGCGCGGCGCCTGCAATTGCTGGGCCGCTACGCGGCCGGCGATTCCGGCGTCGCCTTGTACGATGACTTCGCCCACCACCCCACGGAGATACGGGCGACACTCGAAGCGCTGTCCGGCGACTACCGCCGCGTACTGGCGGTCTTCGAGCCGGCTTCCAACAGCATGCGGGCCGGCGCGCACCTGGCGAAACTGCCCGGCGCGCTGGAAGGCGCCGCCCACGCCTGGCTGGCTCCGTCCGCAAGCCTGGACTGGGATCCGGAAGCCGCGTTTGCCGGCCACGATCATGTCACGGTGTGCGCTGACGCCGCCGAGGCTGCGTGCGCCGCCGCCGCGGCTGCCGAGGCAGGCGATGCGGTCGTGTTCATGAGCAACAGCGGCGCTTCGGGCGCCGCCGGCCTGCTGGCCGCCGAGCTGGAGCGGCGCCGCCCCGTATAAGTTATTGAGCCGCCTGGGGACCGCGGGCGTTCGCCCCGGGGCCTGATTCCCTCACCGTGACCTTGACGCCCAGGCGGGACTCGCCACCGCCGAAAACGGTCCCCCGGGTAGGCGCGGCATCGTTATAGTCGCGCCCGACGGCGGTGCGGATGTGCCCCGCGCCGGCCGCGGCCCCGTTGGTGGGGTCAAGCCCCACCCATCCGAGTTCCGGAAGAAGAAATTCCGCCCAGGCATGACTGGCGGCCGGCAAGGGCCGTTCGCCCGAAGCCGCACCGGGATTGAGATAGCCCGACACGTAACGGCCGGGGATGCCCCAGGTTCTGCCAATGGCGATCATCACGTGGGCGTAGTCCTGGCAAACGCCCCTGCCGGTTGCAAGAATACGTTCGATGGGCGAGTCCACCGCGGTGCTGCCGGGCTCGTAGCGCAGCACGTCGTGGAGTCTCGACGACAGGGTCAGCAGGGAACTCAGGGGGTCCTCGCCGCGCCGGATACCGTTTTGTTCAACGAACGCGTCAAGCGCCGGTCCCGGCCGGGCCAACCCGCCATGCGCCAGGAACTCCCAGTAGCGCAGTGACACGCCCGGGTCCGAAAGCGCACTCCACGCGGTCGCGTCGATGCGTTCCGGCAGCGGCGGCCCGGCGTCTGTTTCCACTTCGCTGCTGGCGCGCACCGTGGCGTGGCGGTGCCGGCGATGAATGCTGAGCAGATGGCACCGGTTGCCGAAGGCGTCCTCGCATGCCACCCAGTCGGCGGAGGGCCGGACTTTCAGTCGGAACGACAGGACCCGCTGCCCGAATTCTTCGCTCGGATGCAGCCGAAGCAGCATCAGGTTTCCATGCACCGCCGCCCCGTAGCTGAATTCGGAGACATGCTCCACGTGGTGGCGTGTCACGTCCGGCCGTCCTGGTCCTGGATTTCGATGGAGAAGAAGGCGGTCGCGATATCTTCGTGCAGTTGCCGGCAGGATTGACGCAGGCGCGCCAGGGCCGCGCGCGCAGCCTCGTCGTCATTCGGATCGCGCCGGGGCCAGTCGCCGTCTATCCATCCGGCCATGCGCCGGACGCGCCTTGCAACCTCGGCCTGCCGCGCCTGGCTTCCGGACACTCCCTTGAGCGATTCCGCGATCATGAGCAGCGAATGGCGGAGGGAATGCGCGAGGCGCGCGTCGGCTACAAGGAAATCGATAATGCGGTCCGGCCGGTGTTCCAGCGGGTACAGGTGGCGGTAGGCGAAGTGGGCCTCGCACACCGCAAGCAGCGAGCGCCATTCCCATTCGCTGTCCCGCTTCCTTGACGGGAACACGGCGATATGCGCTTCCACCAGGGCGCCCAGCAGCTGGGCCCGCTCCACGAAGCGTCCCAGCACCAGGAAATGCCAGCCGCCGTCGCGGTACATCGCGCTTTCCGCAATTCCCCAAAAGGCGCGGATGTTGTCCTCCGCTCGGGCGAAGAAGTCGCCCGGCTGCGCGGTCCAGATGGCCTGGATTTCCAGGCCGCGGAGGTCCAGATGGGTAACGTTCAGGCACGACCACATGTCGCTGCCGATCACGTTGCGGATCTGGCGCGCGTTCTCGCGGGCGGCGGCCACGCAGTTGCGGATGGAGTCAGGGTTATGGCGCGCGAATGTCAGATCGTCGGCGAGCGTATAGGCGTCCGCCGCCATGAAGTCCTCCTCGTCGCCGGTCGATTCGATGTGGCCGCCCACCGGCGAGCGTCCGGCGGCCAGGTACAGCCGCCGCCAACTGTCCGCAATCTGCTCGACCGGCCGGTCCTCCATGGTTGCGAGCTGGTCGCGAAGCAGCCGGCATCCATGCCGCGCCCGCTCCAGGTAGCGCCCCATCCAGTACAGGCCGCTGGCGTTGCGCGCGAGCATGCGGCGTTATTCCGAAAGCACCCAGAGGTCCTTGCCGCCGCCGCCCTGGCTCGAATTCACGACCAGCGACCCCGGCGTGAGCGCCACCCGGCAGAAGGCCCCTGGGGCCAGCCTCGTTTTCCGGCCCCGCAGAACGAAGGGCCGCAGATCGACATGCCTCGGCGCGGCGCCCCCCTCGGACAGGCAAGGCGAGACCGACAGATCGAGCGTGGGCTGGGCGATGAAGTTCGACGGATTCTTGCGGAGTTCCCTGGCGTAGTCGTTTCGTTCCTCCGGCGTGGCGTGAGGACCCACCAGCATCCCGTAGCCGCCCGATTCGCCCACCATCTTCACCACCAGCTTGTCCAGATTGTCCAGCGTAAAGGCCAGCGCTTCCGGATCACGGCACAGGTGAGTCTCGACGTTGGCCAGCAGCGGTTCCTCGCCCAGGTAGTAGCGAATCATCTCGGGTACGTAGGCATACACGCTCTTGTCGTCGGCCACGCCCGTGCCCGGCGCGTTGGCCAGCGTTACGTTGCCGAGACGGTAGGCGTAGAACAGCCCCGGAGCGCCGATCTGCGAATCGGCGCGAAACGCCAGCGGGTCGATGAAATCGTCGTCGATGCGGCGATAGATCACGTCCACCCGCTTCAGCCCGGCGGTGGTGCGCATATGCACGAATCCCTTGTGAACGACGAGGTCGCTGCCCTGCACCAGCTCCACGCCCATTTCCTGTGCCAGGAACATGTGCTCGTAGAAGGCCGCGTTATGGACTCCGGGCGTAAGCAGAACAATGCAGGGATCGGACACGCCGTGCGGCGCAAGCTCCTCGAGCGTCTTTCGCAGCAGCTGCCCGTAGTGCCCGATGCCGCGAACGTGGTGGCGCCGGAACACGCCGCGCAGGCTGCCCTTGAGCGCGCGCCGGTTGGCCAGCATGTAGGACACGCCGGATGGCACCCTCAGGTTGTCCTCCAGAACTTTGAAGCCCTCGTTGGTTCGCACCAGGTCGGTTCCGCACAATGCCACGTACACGCCATGCGGGGCCTCGACGCCGCGCATTTCGATGCGGTATTGCGGGCAGCCGCGCACCAGGTCCACGGGCGCCACGCCGTCGGACAGGATCCTTCCCGGGCCGTACACGTCGGCCAGGAACAGATTCAGCGCCTTGAGCCGTTGCTTCAGCCCGCGCTCGATGAAATCCCACTCCGCGGCCGCGATCAGCCGGGGCAGAAAATCGATCGGAATGATCCGCTCCTGGGCCCCCTCTTCGCCGTACACGGCGAAGGTGATCCCCTGGTGCAGGAAAGAACGCTCGGCCAGTTCCTGCATCGCGGCGATGTCCTCGGCCGGCATCCGGTTGAGCGTTTCGTAGAGCTTTCGGCAATGCGCGCGCGGCGCGCCGTCGTCGTCGAACATCTCGTCGTAGAACTCGGGGCGAACCTCGTAGTTCGCGAACAGCCGCGACCGGGCCGATGCCTGTTCGCCGCTGCCGTCAAGTTGCCGCCCTCCCGGCATGCCGGCATTGTATCCGGCCCCCGGCGGGCGGGGGGCCGGTTGAGCTTTTTCCGGCGAACCCGGGCCGGGATCAGCGGACGATGGTCATTTCGTCGATCAGCGCCTGGGCGCCGTCGATTTTTTCCATGACCCAGAGCATGTAGCGCGTGTCCACGTGGATCGTGCGCGTGATGTCCGGGTCGAAGTCCCAGTCCGAATTGACGCTTTCCAGCGTGCCGTCGAACAGCAGCCCCACCAGCTTGCCGTCGGCGTCCAGCGTGGCCGAGCCGGAATTGCCGCCGGTGGAGTCGAGGTCGGAGAGGAAATTGACCGGCACGGAGCCGATGGAATCCAGGTAGTAGTCGCCGTAGTCGTCCGCGCGGATCAGGTCGAGCTGCGCGGCCGGCGAGTTGAACGGATCCTCGCCCGTGTCCTTCTGCAGGATGCCTTCAAGGCGCGTGAACGGCTCGTAGAGAAGTCCGTCGGCCGGCGATCCGCCCATTACCGTGCCGTAAGTCACCCGCAGCGTGGAGTTCGCGTCCGGGTAGGCGGCATGGCCCCGCGACTGCTGCCAGCTGATGATGGCGCGCATGTACTGCGGGTTGAGCAGGTTGGCCCGTCCGCTGCGGACCTTGCCGGCCTCTTCCCGCGCCATCTGCGTCTCGTGCAGCGCCGCCGCCAGACGAATGAAGGGATCGGCATGGCCGTCAAGCTCTTCGGGTGACGCGTCCATGAGCGCCAGGCGCGTATCCAGGCTGTTCAGGACCGTATCTTCGTAGTACCCGTCGAGCTTTTCCGAAAGTTCCTCGTCGCTCAATTCGGGCGAGAGGCCCATGGCCTCGTCCAGCGCCTCGATGCGCATGTCTGCGGGCTGGGCCAGATAGCCCCTGAGAAACAGCATCCACTCGGCCTTGTCCACCGCCGGGTCATAGCGGCGGTCGATAACGCTCATGCGCTGGCGGAGCATCGCCATGTCGCGCTCCTGGTAACCGCTCTCGCGCGCCGCGTCCGGCTTGGTGCGCTCGTGCGCCAGACGGTACAGGCGTTGCGCCGCGCCCAATAGCTGGGGCCGCAGCGCATTGCCGTACCAATAGCTGCGTTTGGCCTCCGCCGCCCGTTCCTCCGAGAGCGCGTCCAGCTCCCCGATCGCCTGGCCCAGCATCATCCGGTGCGGGTCGGCCGCGATCCACTCGTTCAGTTCCGCTTCCCTTTGCGCCCGGCGCCCGACCAGGTCGTTGCGGCGCGCGCCGTCGATCTGGCCCTTGAGGTTCTTGAGCACGTTGTTCAGCTGCGCCAGCCTGGATGCATAGCGAATGCGGGCATCGCTGCCTTCCGGCGCGGCGGCCTCGATCGTCGCTATCCAGTCGGAGAAAAAGCGGACGAACTCGGGATATTGCCAATCGAAGGTCTGCCTCACGGAGGCGAGCCGGGCGTAACGCGAAGTGCTTCCCGGGTAACCCATGGCCATCACGAAATCGCCGTTCTCCAGCCCGCCGGCGGACACCTCGAGAATGTGGGGCGGCGAATAGGGGACATTTTCTTCCGCATAGTCGGCGGGCCTGCCGTCCGGGCCTACATAGGCGCGGTAGAAGGCGAAATCGCCGGTGTGACGCGGCCAGCGCCAGTTGTCGATGTCGCCGCCGTACCTGCCGATGGCGTCGGCCGGCGAATACACGATGCGTACGTCGCGAATCTCCAGACGCCTGATCAGCTTGTATTGCAGCCCGCCGAAAAACGACGCGGCCTGGCAGCGGTAGCCGGGTTCCGACTCGCATTCGCCGATCAGGGCCTTGCGGCGTTGCTCGATCTTCGCGAAACGCTCGCGCGGCTCCAGCGCGGGGTCCAGTCCGCCGGTCACCCGCTCGGTGACGTCGTCCACCTGCAGCGTGACGTAGACGCGCGATCCTGGAGCGGCCGGGAGCTCTTCGGCCATCGAGGCGGCGAGAAAGCCGTTCTCGAGATAGTTGTTCTCGCTGGTGGAATTGAACTGCACCGAACCGCGCGCGCAATGGTGATTGGTGACCACCAGGCCATTCGGCGAGACGAACGAGGCGGTGCAGCCGCCCAGCGAAATGACCGCCCCCATCGGGAACGCGGTCAGGTCGGCCAGCGTTGCCGGGTCCAGATTCAACCCGGTGGCGCGCAGGTCCCCCGCGATCCCCGGTATCTGCTCCGGAGTGAACATGCCTTCCTTGGCGAACGCCCCGGTCGGGGAAATTGCGGCGGCAAGCGACGCGCACAACAGTGTGGAGAGAATGTGATGCGGTTTTTTCATGCGTTAAGGCCCTTGATCTCGGATTGTTCGGACAACGAAGCGCCCTATTTTCCACCAAGTGCAGTCCGTGTTGGGCCGAATGCTGGTTTGGACGCTTCTGGATAGAATGACGCCTCCCATGTTTCTCGCGCTCAGGGATCTCGTCTTCGCCAGGGGCCGCTTTCTGCTCATGGCCGTGGTCATCGTCATGATGGCCCTGATGATGGTGCTGCTGACCGGCCTGTCCAGCGGCCTGGTCGACCGCAACATTTCCGGCATCCGCGCCCTGCCCATCACCCACCTCGCGTTCGAATACGACGACAAGCCCACCTGGTCCAACAGCATGGTGGAGCGGGCGATGTGGGAAGGATGGGCGGATCGGCCCGGAGTAATGACGTCGACCCAACTGGGCAACACCATGTTCAACGCCCGCACCTCCAAGGACGAGCCGGTCACCCTGGCGCTCTGGGGCATGGAGCCGGGTTCGTTCATCGACCCCGGCGCGGACGCCGGCCAGGCGATCGGCGGCGACCCCTACGGCGTGGTGGTCAGCCGCATGCTGGTGGCGGAAAACGACGTGGAGATCGGCGACACCATCGTTCTGGACCGGGTGCTGACCGAACTCAAGGTGGTGGGGCTGCTCGACGCCCACAACAACATCGCCCACACGCCCATCGTGTATGCGCCGTTCCGCCTTTGGGCCGAAGCGTCCTACGGTCCGCCGGGAGGGCCGCCGGAAGGCGAATCGCTGCCCGACATCCTCTACGACTTCGCCACCGTGGTGGCCCTGCAGCTCGAGGAAACAACGGACATCGCCGCCGTCGACGAGGAGCTGTTCACGGTCGCGCTCGACAAGCCGATGTCGTTTGTCGCGTCCACGGGCTACAAGGCCGAGCGGGACTCGGTGCGCATCAACCAGGGCTTTCTGCTGGTCATCGCGACGCTGATCATCGGCGCGTTCTTCTCCATCTGGACCATACAGCGCACCCAGGAGATCGGCCTGATCAAGGCGCTGGGCGCGTCGACGGGATATCTCGTGCGGGACGCCCTGGGGCAGGTGTCCCTGCTGCTGGCCGTAGCCGTCACCTGCGGCGTGGGGATCGGCTACGGCCTTGGCGACCTGATCGTCGAACGCACCGACATCCCCTATGTGATCGATATCCGCGCCATGCTGATATCCGGCGCGCTGGTCATCGGCGGCGGCCTGGTGGGGGCGGTCCTGGCGGTGCGCCGGATTGCCCGAATCGATCCGATCATTGCCCTGGGGCAGTTGCGGTGACGCTCGCCGTCGATTCCGTATCCCTCGTTCTGGGCGACGGCGACCAGCAGGTCACCGCCCTGAACAAGGTCTCGCTGACCGTCGAGGCGGGCGTCCTGTGCGCCGTGATGGGGCCGTCGGGGGCCGGGAAATCAAGCTTGCTGGCGGTCTGCGGCGGCCTGCTGCCGCCCACCTCCGGGCGCATCGCCATCGAAGGCAATGACCTGACCGCGCTGGGCGAACGCGACCGCGCGCGACTGCGGCGCGAGCGCATCGGATTCATTTTCCAGCAGTCCAACCTGGTCGCCGCGTTGACCGCCATGGACCAGCTTCTGCTGATGGCTCACATCAACGGCCGCAAACCGGATGGGGCCCACAGGGAACGGGCCGGTCGGCTTCTCGAAGAAGTGGGCCTCGCGCACCGCGCCTCGCACCGGCCCGACCAGATGTCCGGCGGCGAACGCCAGCGGGTCGGAATAGCGCGAGCCCTCATGACCGAACCGTCGCTGTTGCTGGTGGACGAACCGACTTCCATGCTGGACCACAGCCGCGGCGGGGAAGTGGTTGAATTGCTGGCCAGACAGACCATAGAGCATGGCGTCGCCACGCTCATGGTGACCCATGACCAGGCGATGCTGTCCTGGGCCGACCAGGTGGCGGAAATCGAGGACGGTTTTCTCGGTCCACCGTCAACCCCGCATCTCAAGGGAGGACCTCCAGATGAGACCTAGACGATTTCTTGTAGCGGCCGGAGCCGCGATTGCACTGGGATTCGGCAGCGCATACGTAGAGGCCCAGCACGAGGACCACGGCGCGCATCGCGCCCACGGTTACCAGGGCCACGACATGCCGATGCCGCCGCCGGACGAACTGGGCCGCCGGCGCATGGGCATGGACATGCGCGACATGCTGAGCGAAGACGTCATTGCCGGACTGAAGGAAAAGATCGCCCTGTACGGACTGCTGACGGACAACGAACTGCGCATCAACGTGGCGCAGATGGGCGAGAACTACACCTGGTACGTCAGCGACGCGGACATCAGGGGCGAGATCGGCGTGCTGGTCCTGTCACATGGCGTCAGCGAGGCCGGCGACAGGATCATGACCGATTCCATGCGCGCGATTGCCGGCGAATATCCGACGGCCATCGGCTACGGCATGGCCATGATGACCTCGTCCCACATGCAGGCGGCCATCGACGATCTCGAAGCGGCCGGCGCCAGGACCATCGTGCTGGTGCAGACCACGTCGACCGTGCATAACTCCATGACCCGGCAGTGGGAGTACATCCTGGGCCGGCGCGAAGAGTCTTCCTACCTGACGGTCAAACCCATCGAAACCAGCGCGAAGCTCGTATTCGCGCCGCACATGGACGACCATCCGCTGATCGCCGGAATCCTGTCCGATCATGCACTGGAAATCAGCACCGACCCGGACAACGAAGCACTGTTCCTGGTCGCCCACGGCCCCGAGGACGACTTCGACAACGTGCTCGACCTGCCGGTGATCGAGAGCCTTGCCGAACAGGTGAAGGCCGCCACGGGAATCAGCGAAGTGCGGGCCATCAACCTGCAGGACGACGCCATTCCGCCCGTGCGCGAAGGCAACGTGCGGCAACTGAAACGCTGGATGCAGCAGGCGCAACGCAAGGGCAAGAAGCTGATCGTCGTGTCGCCCGCGTCCTCGGCCGACGGTTTGCAGCACCATATCAAGCAGGACCTGATGGGCCTGGACTACACCTTCAACGAGAAAGGCCTGTCGCAGCACCCCAATTTCACCGAATGGGTCGTGATCACCGTCCGGCAGACGATCAGCGGGTAATCAGGCGGCGGGGTTTCTGGCGGGATTCGGAGCCGGTGAGTTCCCGAAGCGCTCCCGGTTCGCACAGCTCGACCGGCACCCGGACACCCAGCCGCTCGCGAATCAGCGCGCCGATGCGATCGGCCAGGCCCGGTAGCTGCGGATCGCAGGCTTCAATCTCGATGCGGAGCTGTTCGCCCTCGCGCACGCACACGTAGTCGCCGGCGTATTCCTCCAGCTCGACCAGCACGGCGGCGGCCGCTTCCGGGTAGAAATTGATGCCCTTGAACTTCACCATGTTGTCGCTGCGGCCCAGGAATCCGGCGATCCGGTCGAACGGCAGCCCCAGCGCGTTGCCGCCGGCGAGCCGCGCGCTCATGTCGCGCGTGTTGAAGCGGATGATGGGATAGGCGTCGTCCTTGTACAGGCAGGTGCAGACCAGCTCGCCCGCTTCGCCGTCGGCCGCCGGGCGCTGGCTGTCGGGGTCGAGGATCTCCAGGAAGTGGGCGTCCTCCATGACGTGCATGCCATCGAGGTCCGGCCCCTCTGTGGCGACCAGGCCGGTGTCGCCCACGCCGTACCAGTCGTAGATCGACTCCGCCGCCCAGGCTGCGGCCAGTTCCTCGCGCGGCATCAGGCCCAGGTGGGTGGAGATCATCCGCACCCGGATGTCGCGCCCCGGCTGAAGCCCCCGGCTGCGGGCGGTGTCCGCGAGCTTGCGAAGGTAGTCGGCAAAGCCCACCAGCACGGTGGCGCCGAAGCGCGCCATGTTTCCCACCTGGGTGGCCGAGGGCGTCTCGTTGCCGGCGCCGGCCGAGAGCAGCAGCGCCCGGGTGTAGTGCAGGGCGGCCTCGCGCACGAAGTGCCCGGCGTTCACCATTCCGTGCGCGTAACTGGAGTGCACGACGTCGCCGGCCCTCAGTCCCTGCAGCAGCCAGGCGCGAGCCACCAGCAGCGCCTGCAGCTCGCGGCTGCGCGGCCCGAAGAAAATCGGCTGCGGCGCGCCGGTCGTGCCGCTGGTGGTTTGCATCACGAGCCCGGCCGGGCCGGACCGCGGATCGTCGTCGCGGTGCGCGTGGTAGTCGCCGAAGGGCGGGTTCGCCTCCACGCTCTTCATGAGATCGGACTTCGAGAAGACCGGCAGCCTTTCAATGTCCTCAAGGCTCTGCACGTCGCCCGGTTCCAGCCCCGCCTCGCCCCACAGCCGCCGGTAAAAAGGCGTGGCCCAGGCGCGCTCCAGGCAGCGCCGGAAGCGGCCTTCCTGGATCGCCCGCAACTCGTCGCGGCCCATGCCGGCGAACCGCGCCAGGAAGTCGTCGCCCAGCGGATATTCGCGCCTCAGCCCAGCCGGGTCGGCGACCGAAAAGTAGTCCGGAAGGTGTTCCTTGTCCATTCAGCGGTAGAGGATAGCCGACGGACCGCCCCGGGCGAATAGCCGCCCCGTGGTTGCTGTTATCCTGCGCCGGCCAACCGACCGGACAACATGATGTCCCGCACCGACCTCACATTGTATGAACAGCTGGTCCTGCTCGCCCTGGAGTCGACCGGTGCCGAATATCCGGTGACGATCAAGAAGAAGTACCTGGAAATAGGCGTGGCCGGCGCCATTCTGTTCCTGCTTGTGCGTAGCGGTCGAGTCACTTTTCAGCGCGGCGGTTATCAGGTGCGCGGGCAGCTTTCCGTGGGCGATGCTGAGGTGGACGATTTTCTGAAAGGTCTGGAGAACAAAGCCGATCCCTTCAAGCCCTTGCGCATTGGCAGGTGGTTGCAGAGAGCAGCCAAGCCAAAACTGAAGAATGCGGTCGTTTCGGGACTGGTGAACCAGAAAATCCTTGCCACAAAGAAGAGCAAGTTATTCATTCGCTCGCCCGAAGCGCGTGAGGAGATTGTGCAGAGGCTGAGCGCCGCGATCCGGGAGAAAGAGAGAGCCGATGAGCAAACCGCCGCACTGGCAAGTCTCGCGCATGCCACCATGTGCCTCGACAAGCTGGAATTCAGTGAGGAACTGAAGAACTGCAAGAAGCAGCTCAACGCGCTGGCCGAGCAATCCGGCCCGGTAATCCCTGCGGTGCGCACGGCGGTGGCCGAACGGAAACTGGTCAATTCCATCATCAACGGCGCTGCTCTTGTGGCGGGCTCCAGTGCCGCTGTCCTGCTTGCCCGCGCCTGCTCCTCGTGACGAAGAGCAGTGGGTTTGGCGGGCGGATTGCCAGTCCCGCCAGAGTGGGGGCACAGTGGTACCATCCGGCTCCACTTCCAGTCACCTGCTTTCGTGGAGTTGATATGCGAGCCCGAATCGCGCAGCGTCCCATTGCCCGTCAGCGGCGTATCCACCTTCTGCACGGCCGGACGTCGGTCCATCCGGCGCGGGTCGGCGGCGTGAGGCGACTGGTGGCCGGCATGGGCGCCGTTCTTCTTGCGGGCGCAGGAGGCGCAGGCGCTGCCGATCCCCAAACGGATACTCCGATCATGGGAGAAGACGCGATGCCGCGCTTCGATCAGCCGATGACCAATGAACAGGCCGCCGTGTTCTCGCGGCTTGCGCTGGATTGCATTACGACGGAATATCCGAACAAGCCGGGGCAGGTGATGGTGGATGACGGGTCCGCATTGACCCCCCGGCAGCTTCACCCGGTGTTCTACGGCTGCTTCGACTGGCACTCGGCGGTGCATGGCCACTGGCTGCTCGTGCGTCTGCTGAAGCTCTATCCGGGGCATTCGGCCGCGGAACTGACCCGCAGCGTGCTGGAGGCGCAATTCAGCACCCAGGCGTTGCTGGAGGAAGCGGAGTACTTTGACGAGGACCACAACCGCTCTTTCGAGCGCATGTACGGCTGGGCCTGGCTGTTGCGCCTGGTGGTGGAACTTCGCACGT
>WTGP01000045.1:0-22500 GCA_011523505.1 Gammaproteobacteria bacterium | reverse complement strand
ACTCCGATTATCTAGGTCTGTCCCAAGCCTGGTGGGTCTGGGAAGATTTGAACTTCCGACCTCACCCTTATCAGGGGTGCGCTCTAACCAACTGAGCTACAGACCCGCGCACGACGCACGCTCATATGCCGGCCCGCCAAGGACGGGCGCGCACAAGTTGCGTGCCGTTGTAAAAGAACTAAATCCCCGACGTGCCCATACGCCGGAGGATTTGCAATTGTAGGCGAAATCCACCCGTCGTCAATACTTCAGCGCGGCACTTCAGCGCGGCAGGTGCGAAATACGCCGGATCGCAATAACGACTGGATCGCCGCAGTGTGTGATGATGCGAGCGGCGGCATACTCGGGCCGGCCCTCATTGACCTCACCGACGGCGGGATGGACTTACGGCACCCTCTACCAGGAAAACTCCTTTACCACGTCCACGAAGGCGATGCGCCGACGGAAGTCGATTTGCGCGGAATCAACGCCCCGATAGCTGTCGAAGAAGGGGAAGTCCGCGTCGAAGATGTTTTGCACTCCGGCCGTAAAGCGCCAGCCTGACTCGGAAAGCACGTACGATCCTTGCAGGTCGACTGTCGTGTAACCGTCCACGTCGGTCCGGGATACACCGGTATTGATGTTTTCGTAGTTGCTTGCGTGGTTGATCGTCAGGTTGGCGCCCCATGGTCCGAGTGACCAGTCCAGGTATGCGCTGCCCTTGAGGTCGACCGGCCCCTGGTTCGTGCCTGCCTGCTGAACGGGATCGACACCCGGCCCTGAGACAATTTCCAGCGCCAGCGTGCGCGTGCCGAGAATCCCTGCCGCGAATTCTCCAAGCGTCGTGTCGAATGTATATCGCGCTTCAAAATCCAACGCTTCACTGGTCCTGGCCGACAAATTGGTGCTTTGCATCGACACGTAAGTCAGAACACCCTCCGCATCGCGCCTGATCTGGTTCGGGAACTGCTGCCAGTTTTCAAAGGCATACACCGGCGGCCAGCCAAAAGCGCTACTCAAGCTCCCGATAAGCCCCTCGTAATCCGTCTTGCTCCAGGTAAGGGAGAGATACAGTCCCGGAATATCAGCGGGCGTGTACTCAAACCCGAGGGTGGCCGTGTCGGAAGTCTGGGGTTGCAGGTCGGGATTCCCGCCCAGAACAGTGAGTGGAAATATCGACGCAAAAGGTCCACCGTTCTCAACGGGGTTAAGTGGATCGAGAAAACGGAAAAACGTGAATTCGCGTTTAGGCGCGAACAATTCCGGCAATGTTGCCGCCAGGAATGCCTGACCCCAAGTGGCGCGCAACTTGAGACTCTCCACCGGATAATAGACCATGCCGAGCTTCGTCACAAAGTCGTCAAACTTTCGGGTGCTCGCCGGCTGCAGAATGCCCTCGAACGGTCCCGCGATCTCGTATTCGTCAAAACGTCCAGCCGCGTACAACATCAATCCATGGATGCCGGGTCGGGAATTGGAGTCTCCGACCAGCGGCACGGAAAGCTCGACAAACCAGGCGGTGTTCTCCGATTCGGGAACGATCTCCGGTGCATCCGGAACCCTGAAGGTAAATGGATTCAGCAGGAACGAATCAAAGTCGAGCGTGTCGGTGCGAGCTTCAGCTCCCAAGGCCAATTCGACAGGCCCGCCGGTCAGTTCAAGAAGCGAGCCGGACAAGCTCAAGCCAATAACATCCTGCCTGCCTTCTCGCGCTCCCCGCGTGGCATATGTCACAAACTCTTCGAGTGTGGCGCGCTGAACGGTGCCATCGCCGAACGGATTGATTGCTTCCGCCGGATCGCTGCTGGCGAGCGCCGCCTCGAATGCAGCGCCTGCGGGGCCCTGCCTGGCGCTGTATTGGAACGAACCTGGATAGCCGCCGTACGGATTATCCTTGCCGTAATTGGCCGAGAAGACAGCCGTCCAACCCTCAATTGGCGTCTCCCAGGTCAGGGACGTGCTCACGTTTATACGATCCAGGTCGGTCGTCCTCGCAAAGCCCGAGAGTTTTCCATCGGCTATTTCACGATGAAACGCGTATGCGATATAGACAGGTTCGCCAAATGGGTTGTAGTAGTTGCTTGCCGGTACGGGACCGCTGAAGGATGCGCCCACTCCCTCCTGAATGGAGTCTTGGCGCGCGTAAGTCCCGGACAGGCTCAGCGTCAGATTCTCGCCGATTTCCTGCGTCAGGCTCAGGTAAGCAGACAAGTGTTCCGAATAAGGAATCGCCTCTCCGGGAGCGGTCGCCGCAAGCCCTTTTTGCAGGAGATTGAAGTTACCGGATTGGGTTGCGACCTCCTCATTGGAAACGTATATGACATCATCCGGACTGAAATTGGTTCCGTCGCCTGCGGGCAGGATTCCGTAAGTAGTGTTCGGAGGTGCGCCTGAGGGGAGTCCAAACCTCAGGATGTTGCCGGGTTGCCCAAAGGTGTTGGGATAGAATCTGCCGCCCTGCTCGCGGTAATCCCCGTCCGTGTCAAGTCCCGCATCGCGCATGAATACCGGATCTTCCTCGCGATAACTAGCGGACGCTGTCACGTTGCCGGTGTCCCACGATAATCCGAAGGTCTGCTCAACGACCCTCCGGTGTCCGCCGGAACTGCTGTTCTCGTAGCGTATCGACGATTCCGAGCCCCGGTAATTCTTCTTCATGATGAAGTTGACCACGCCCCCAACGGCGTCGGAGCCGTACACCGCGCTGGCGCCGTCCGTCATCACCTCCACCCGTTCAATGGCACTGAAGGGAAGCGTGGAAACGTCCGTAAAGGTGCCGTTCTCGGCGGGCGAAGCCGCCAGGCGCCTGCCGTTCACAAGTACCAGCGTGGACCCTTCTCCCAAGCCACGGAGATTGATCGTGACTGAGCCGATCTGGAACCGGGGCGAGCGGCCGTCGAGGCTGCCCCCGTTCGTAATGGTGGAAAAGTTCTGCGGCAGATAGCGGACGATGTCTTCGATGCTCGTCAGCCCTCGGCGGTCTATCTCAGCCCGCGTCAGCACAAAGATGGGTGAAGCGCCGGCCGCCGTAGGCAACCGCGTGCCTGTAACGATCTGCTCCCCCAGTTCCAGGGCCTCCTCGTCTGTCGCGGCTTGTGAATCGTCGTCCTGTGCAAAGCCGACTGCCGGCGCGAGGAAAACAAGTAGGAATGCCGCCAGCCAGCGGCCATGGATTCGAGTGCGCATGATTTGCCCCTCAACATGCTGTTATTCACGCATGGAAAGCAGGAGGAGCATTCGCTAATCCTGAAGAACTGCGTTGCGCCCCCTCCCCCAAGAGTTCGCCGCATATCCTACCACATACCCAGATTGACACGGCTCGTCTACTCCCGGGTGTATTCGTCGTGACAATGCACCGAAGGGGGTACACTACTTGTGCGGGGCCGACGGCATTGGCGCAGGGGATTTTCGAAATGCTCACCGGGAGAGTTGTTTTCGCCACCCTCATCATTGTGAGCGGTTGTCTGGCTGTGGCGTCTTGCGCGCCGGAAGCCGTCGATGACGGACCCACGAGTGAAGCTGTTGCGGCTTCGAAGGCCAGCTATGACGAGGGCCAGCGGGCGTTTCGAGAGCGGAATGCCGCCGACGCCGTCACGCACTTCCGGGCCGCGGTCGAACTCGACCCCGACAATACCGAGGCGCACCGGATGTTCATCTTTGCGTCTCAGGACCTCGGCAGATCGGAAATCAGCGCAGAACTGGATGAACAAGAACGCAGTGCGGCGATGAAAGCCGCCGCGGACGAGTCCTTTGAGAGTCTGCTTGCTCTCTACGAGGAGTGGTCACGGGATTCGTCCGATATTGCAGCCTACAAGTGGGCGATCGGCCAACTCTACATGTATCGGGACTATGACAAGGTCCGGCAGTACACCAACGAGGCGCTCGCGCTGGATCCGGGTCTTGCCGACGGCTACAGCACCCTGGCGCTCATGGCCGATGTAAGCGGCGACAAGGAGCTGGAACTGGAGCTGCTGAAGAAGGCGGTGGAAGCAACGCCGGACAGTCCCGACAAGGCGTTCTACTACGCGGCGTCACTGCACAAGGCCGACCCGGCGTTGGGGCGGGAGAAGTCCCTTGAAGTCGCCGAGCGGTTCCCCGAGAGCGAGCGAGGCGCGCAGTCGCTTTACTGGCTTGCCTACCGCACCGAGGATCGCGAGGAAAAGATTTCCGTGTATGAGCGCCTGCGCACAACCTACCCGCCCGAAGAGTTTGATTGGTCCGGTTCCGGAATGACGCAGCTGGCGGACCTTTACTCGGAGTCGCAGCCGGAAAAGGCACTCGCCCTGGCCGAGCAGATGGTCGCGGCGACGGCCGACGAACCGGATGGCTGGAGTGCTACGCACTGGAACGACCGGCTGACGTTCCAGCAAAACGTGATGAAGGGCGACGAACTGATCGCCGACGGACAGTCTCAGCATGCCGTGGAGTTGCTGCAGGACACGACAATTCCACGATTCGTCAATGCCAATGTATTCCATGAGACCAAAGCCCGGGCGCTGGACGGCGCCGGTCAAACCATCGAAGCCTACGAGTATCTGCTCCCGCTGGCGGCGAAGGAGCCGACGGAAAGGGTGCGGGGGGCGGCACTGTTTTACGCGGAGAAACTCGGAAAAGACGACAAGACAGTCAGAGCCGATATCAGGGCCGTGCTGGACGAGGACGCGGAGGAAATCAAGGACTACTCCTTCGAGCGGTACGACAACGGCGAGCGGGTGTCGCTTTCGGATTTCAGGGGCAAGGTCGTGCTCCTGAACTTCTGGTACCCGTTCTGCGGGCCCTGTCGGGGCGAAAATCCTGAACTGCAGAAGGTTCTGGAGAAGTACGGCCCCGAGGGGTTCGAGATTCTTGCGCTCAACGTACACCCGGAAGAAGACGAGTTCGTCCTGCCGTACGCTACCGGCAATGGATTCGATTTCATCCAGTTGCAAAGCGATATGGAGTTTGCCCAGTCGGAGTTCCAGGCCCGGGGTATGCCGACGAATTTCCTCCTGGACATTGAGGGGCGTAAAGTCCTCAGGCTCCCGCCGATCGCGGGAACGCAGGTCAGGACACTGGAACTCCAGATCGAATCGTTGTTGCCCGAAAAAAGCACGGCAGGCGGGCTCGTTTCGGATGTTGTGGCGCCGGATCCCGGGCAGGCGGAAGATGAAGGACCCGGTCATGCAGGCGTGATTGCGTCCGTCAATCCCGGGAAGTTGCCGGCCGGAGCGCAAGCCCTCATGAGGATCGAGTTGGAACTGGTTCCCGGCACGCACGCAAACTCGGACTCGCCGACGGATTCCGCGTTGATTCCAACGACGTTTTTCCCCGATTCGGTTGAAGGCGTACTGTGGGAACAGGTGATTTACCCGCGTCCGACCGAGGTGATCGAATGGTACTCCGTGGATCCGCTGCCGGTTTTTGAGGATGGCGCCGTGATACAGGCCCGGCTGACTGTCGAGGAGGATGCCGTGCCCGGAGTGCTTGACGTATCGGGTCAACTGCGCGTTCAGGTTTGCGACGCCGACTATTGCTATCCGCCTGAGCGCGTGCCGGTCACGGCAGCCATTACCGTTATCGGCCAATAATCCTCCGGCCTGGAAGCAGGTTCCTGATCAGCCATCAAGCGGCGCCGGGCATTGCTGCCCGGAGGACAAATCTGTGGCATTCTTGCTTCCCTGAAGTTTCGGGAGGATGCAATGGCCAGACCCCACATCGAATTCATACAATCGCAGGCGGTTCCCTGGCGTGACGACCTGTGGGACGGACGTTTTGATGGAGCACACGTCAAGATCCTGAGCGAAGACGACGAGACTGGCGCGGCCAGCACGATGGTGCGTTATCCGGCCGGCTGGTCGCGACCTTCCGCCGAGCACCTCAGCACCGATGAAGAGTTGCTGGTCCTGGACGGGGACCTTGAAATCAACGGCGTCGAGTACGGCGAACTCTGCTATGCGCACCTTCCGGCCGGTCACACCCGGCGTAGCGCATCGAGCAGAAATGGCGCCGTAGCTCTCACATTCGTGTCCGGCGTGCCCGAGACTTCGGCTGGCGAAGGGCCGGACGACGACGCCGAGCGCCTTGTGGAGAAGGTGGACGTGCTCGGCACCAAGCTGGACACGAGTCTGCGCGAGCTCGGTGTGGACGTGGACGAGGGCGACGGGATGCTGGACGGGTTCCGCAAATTCTCCCGCATCATCTGCCGCGAGGATCCGCATACTCATGACCAGACATGGGTGCTCTCTGCGCCTCCGCTGTGGCGAAACGACGTGATCGAGATTCACCCCGTGGTCGAGGAGATGTACCTGATCACGGGCGACTTGACCGGCGATACCGGCCTGATGAAACCGGGCGCGTATTTCTGGAGGCCGCCCGGCATGCCCCACGGACCGTTCGGCTCCAAGACCGGCAACCTGCTGTTCTTCCGCACCCAGGGCGGACCGCTGTCGACGGACTTTCAGCCCGGCGAACACCTGTTCAGCTGGGATGCCAAGCTGAACCCTGTGCTGCCGCCGGAATTGGCCGATTACTCCCCGAAAGTCGAGTCCGAAGCCGCCTATTACTAGCCGCCCGGCTCCTCCAGAGCTTTCGATGTTCGCGTGCCGCTGAGCGCGCGTCGTGACTGAAGCATGCGTTTCGGCCTGCGCCTGATCGAGTACCTGGGCCCCGTGCCGGACCTGGTGCGCCTGGCGGTCGCGGGAGAAAAGGCCGGCTTCGACAGCGTGTGGTTTCCGCACGACACCTTCATGCGCCACACCTGGGTGACGACGTCCGCCGTCGCTACCGCCACCGAACGCATCCGGATCGGATCGGTCGGCACCAACCCCTACACCACGCATCCCGTGGAGCTGGCCACGTACGCGGCGACGCTGGACGAGCTTTCCGGAGGGCGTTTCATTCTCGGCATGGGCCTGCACACGCTGGACATGATCGGCTGGGCCGGGGTGGACGCCTCCGATTACCTGCAGCGCCATCGCGAAGCCGTGCACCTGATACGCGGCCTGTGGCGCGGGGAGGTGATGGAGTACGACGGCGAGGTGTTTCAGTGGGGGCCGGAATGCTACCTGCGGTTCAAGCCGCTGCGCCCCGACATTCCGATCTATCTTTCGGCTTTCGGCGAAGATTTCCTGCGCCTGAGCGGCGAGATCGGCGACGGCAGCCTGCCGATGATCACGCCTCCCGCATCCGCGAGGCAGATGATCGCGCCGATACGCGAAGGGCTGGCCGCGCGCACGGACCCGGCGAATGACTACGTGGTGTCCGGCTGCGGCTGGCTGTCGCTCTCCAGGGAGAAGGCCGCGGCTTCGGAGGTCATGAAGAACCTGGCCGCCTATTTCGGGCCGTATCTCGAGGACCGTGCGCTGCGCACGATCGGGCTCGGAGCAAGCGATTTCACGCCGCTGCGGGAGTTGGTGGACGCAGGGCAAATGGAGGAGGCGCGCGCGCGTGTCACACCGAACATGCTGCGCCTTGGAATTGCCGGAACGCCTGCGGAAGTCATCGACCAGATCCATGAGTTGAAGGACGCGGGCGTCAACGAGGTGAACCTGGGCGGCCCATTGGGCCCGGACCCGGAAGAAGCTATCCGGCTCATGGGCGAGGAGGTCATTCCCGCGTTCAGGTGAACCCGCAAGACGATGTACTCGTTTTAGGTGGCGGCCACAACGGTCTCGTCTGCGCCTGCTACCTGGCGTCCGCCGGGAAGCGCGTGCGCATACTCGAGCGCCGAAGCATCGTAGGCGGCGCGGCCGTTACCGAGGAATTCCATCCCGGGTTCCGCAATTCGACGGCGAGCTACACCGTGGGTCTGCTGGACCCCGGGATTATCCGCGACCTCAGGCTGCACGAGCATGGACTGCGGATCGTCCCTCGGCCGATGGCGAACTTCCTGCCTTTGCCGAATGGCCAATCCTTGTCCATCCACAACGATGAGAGCGACACGGCGCGCGAATTGGCCCGCTTCTCGCCGCGCGATGCGGAAGCGCTCTCCGATTTTCGCGCCATGATCCGGGAAGTCGGCGACGTCGTTCTACGGCAGATGCACCGCCCGCCTCCGAACGTGGGCGGTGGCCTGCGCGACTGGGTCAGAGCTGCGCAGGCAGGCAACGACGTCACGCGGCTCGGCATGCGCCGGCAGCTGCAACTGGCGGATCTCTTCCTGGTGCCGATCGCGGACCTGTTGCAGAGCTGGTTCGAGAACCCGCACATCCAGGCGGCTTTCGCCTTCGACGCCGTGGTGGGCAACCACGCCTCGCTGCACGCGCCGTGTACGGCCTACGGGCTGTTGCACCATGCCTTGGGTGAAATCGCAGGCCGCAAGGGCGTGTGGGGACACGCGATCGGCGGAATGGGCGCTATTACCCAGGCCATGCTCGCACAAGCGCGTGAACTGGGAGTCATCGTGGAAACCGGCGCCGAAGTCGTGGAGGTGGCTGTGGAGGCCGGTCGCGCACAAGGCGCCGTGCTCGCCGATGGCTCCGTTCGCCGCGCCAAAACGATCGCCGCAAACCTGGCGCCGAAACTTCTTTACCTGGAGTTGATCGACAGCAGCGAGCTCGATGCCGATTTCCGCGGCCGGATCGAACGAACCCGCACGGAATCGGCCGTGCTGCGCATGAACGTGGCCCTGTCGGAGCTGCCCGAGTTCAGTTGCAAACCGGGCGCCGGAATCCAGGACCACCACGGCGCCGGCATTGTCATCGCCCCGACCCTCGACTACATGGAGAACGCGTATCTGGATGCGCGGCGCGGAGACTGGTCCGAGCATCCGGTGATCGAACTGCTGATCCCGTCAACCGTGGACGGCACGCTGGCGCCCGAGGGCAGGCATGTAGCCAGCCTGTTCTGCCAGCACTTTCCCCGCCATCGGGACTGGCAGCAGGGCCGTGAAGACGCCGCCGATACCGTGTTTGCCGCCGTGGACCGCGTCGCCCCCAACTTCAGCCGTTCGGTGATCGCCCGGCAGATACTCACGCCGGCCGATATCGAACAACGCTTCCGCCTTCCCGGCGGCGACATCTTTCATGGCGCCCACACGCCAGGCCAGTTGTGGAGCAACCGCCCGGTAATGGGCCATGCCGCGTATCGCGGACCGATCGCCGGTCTTTATCACTGCGGCGCGGGAGCGCATCCGGGCGGCGGCGTAAGCGGCATCCCGGGGCGCAACGCGGCGCGCGAGATCCTGCGTGACCTCAGGAAGCGCGGGAGGATCAGACGGGGGTGAGTTGAGCTTCGTGAATCCGTAGTCCGAGTCCGGACCGTGTGATGTCGAGGTCGTTTTCCGCGTTCAGTGTTCCGCCGGCGCCGAACATCAGGCAGGGCTCGGTCAGGTCCTGCTCCAGTAACAAGGTGCCGAAGGCGCCTTCCGCGGCGACTAGGGATTGCCGGTGCTCGTTCATCACCGCCAGCGAGGCGCGCGTGAGGATGCTGGTCTCGCCCACCTGGGCGCCCACGATCAGGCCGATCCCCCGCCGCGTTGCCTCGTGCGCCAATTCCAGCGACCGGATGATTCCGCCCATCTTGGACACGCGGAGATTGACGATCCAGCACTCCGGATCGTCCAGCGCCTTCAGCTGCCCGGTTCGAACCAGGCTTTCGTCCAGAATCACCTTGACCGCGCATTCCCGGGCCACCTGTCGAAATCCTTTCAGGTCTCCGCTCCGCAACGGCTCTTCGACGGCGAATACATGCGCGTCCAGGGACTTCAGGTAGCCGATGGCTTCGGCCGCATCGCGCCACAGGTTATTGGCGTCCAGCCGAATGCGTAAATCAGCGTCGCCGTGACAGGTCAGCAGCGCCAGTTTGCGCCTGTCCTTTTCCGCGTCGCCGGACACTTTCACCTTGAAATCGCGAAAGCCCATTTCCCAGTACTGTTCCGCCTGCTGCCGATAGGCAGAAAGTGACGCATCGCCAAGGACGGCCGAATACCCGAACGTACCGCTCAATCGGGAAATGCCGAGCAATCCCTCGATCGGCTGCTGCTCAATCTTGCCCAGCAAGTCCAGGACCGCAATCTCCAGCGCGCAGAAGGCAGCGGGGTTCGCATCGATTTTCTCGCCGTGTGCCCGTATCCATGCGCGAAGTCCTTCAAGGTCCTCAACCTGCCGAATCAATGACGGCTTGTGCTTCTCGATGAACGCGGAGGCCGACTCCACGGTCTCGCCGGTAACGTATTCGCGTGGGCAACCTTCGCCGTAGCCGGTTGTTCCACCAGGGCCGCGTGCCGCGACAATGACGTTGGCGGCTTCCGAGCGGCTTGCCGACGCGTGCCGGAAGACCAGCCTGAACGGCACGGGAAAGCGCCGGACATCAACGCTTTCGATACGCATGAACGGACGCCGGGTCCTCAGCCCGGTTCCGCGTGCGCATCGAAGTCAAACGGACATTCGTGCGCGTACTGCAGGTGCAGGTACTTGAATTGCGAGTCGCGCTGTCCGGCGGCCACACGGTCGGCGCGGAATTCCCCGCCCGTTCCCGCGCGCAGCCGTTTGATTTCGACCGGGGCCAGCCTTCCGCTACCGCGCTTGCCGTCGTATTCGATATTGGCCTCGCGCAGTCCGCGGTCCACTGCATTGGCCAGGCCGGATGCCTGATACGGCTCCCGGCCCGAGGCCTCAAGGTAGAGCGTGTACATCGCCGCCTCCTGATCGGCCAGCATCACGAAGAACTTCACCGAAACGCCCAGCCGGACCGTCGCCGCCATCACGGTATCCAGCACCTGCTTCTCGTAGAGTTTCTCGCCCGTAATGCTCGTCACCCCTTTGCCTTTTTGCACGAACTCGAGGCAGGGCGTTGCGTTGATCATGCGCGTGACCCGCACGATGTCGTTCATGTCGTAGCGGTACAGACCGTCCTGGGTGGTGACGAAAACGTAGTATTCGCCGCCTTCTTCCAGCTCGTCGAGCAGAAGAAAATCCCTGCCGCCCGCCTCCCGGGTCTCGCGCTCGACGAACTCGAAGAAGTTGTCCAGCAAAGTCGGTACGCAGACGTTTTCGGCCGCATCGATATTGACCGTGCCCTGGAATTCGCTGGCGATGTAACCCAGTTCGATGATCGAAGTCCCGGCCGGAATGGAATCGGCCAGCCGGCGAAGGGGAACACCGCAACTGCCGCCGGTCCAGGTCATGATCCCCTTGAGGTTGGGCCAGATGGCCGCGTAGTCCAGCACGCCCTTCGCCGCGAGCAGTCCTTCCAGTTCGCGCGCCCGGCCGCGATCAGGGGTCAGCGTGCTCTCGGCGGGCAGGTCGGCGCCATCGGGCAGCCGGCCCTCGTGTACAGCCTCGATCAGGGCCTCCGGCTCGCTTTGGATCAGGTCGAGGATCCGCACCAGCGTGGAGGGGTTGGCTGTCCCTATGCCGGTCACGTTGCGCTCGGCAAGCGCAAAGGCCGCGGTGGCGAAGTAGCGCAGATCGTAATCCTCAATGTCCGCGACTTCCGGCGGCAACACGTATTTCCGGCGCACCAGTTTCGACATCCGCTTGTACAAGAGGCCCGAAGCCGAGCCATAGGGCACGCCGGACGGCATGAGTCCCTCCACCGCCTGGCCCGTGATCCCCAGCACCCGTCCTTCGAAAGCCCGGGTCCCCCGGGCCACCGAGTAGGCGAACAGCTGCTGGTTCTCCTTTACGCGCGTGAGTCCGGCGCTGGTTACGGGAATGTCCTTGGCCGATCCGAGGGTGCCGCTGGTGCGATGGTAATAGACCGGCCGGTCGGCGGTCAGGTACGGCTCTCCCGTGCGGTCCTGCACGTCCACGTACTTGCGAAGATCCTCGTAGGTCTTAGTCGGGACCGCTCGCCGATACGCCTCCGGATTCCGGATCTGCCTGAAATTGTGGCGGGCCCCGAAATGCGTGTTGGCGTTGGTGACCAGGATCCGGCGCAACAGCGCCTTTTGTGCGCTTCGCGGGTTCCCGGTGGCATTGAGCAGCGACTGATACCGGCCGTCGAACCGGAGCGACAAGGCGGCGCGCAGCGCTGCGTAGTGAAGCGGCGGGCGTTCCTTTGTCACTGGTCGCCGGCAGCGCTTTCAATGTCGGGCATGAAGGGAGTTCGCATCTGCGCCCAGAACCCCATCGGGTATGCGCGGTTCACCAGGCCCAGCGGTCCGACCTCGCGGTGCTCGGGCAGGAACCGGGTGCCGAACAGCAGGTCCCACACGATGAGGTTGTTTCCGAAGTTGTTGTTGGATTCCTCCGGCAATTCGGAGTGATGCCAGCGATGAAGCTCGGGCCCGGCGATCAGGTAATTCAATGGGCCCAGCCGCACCAGGCAGTTGGAGTGCTGATAGAAGCCGTTGACGGCGTAGAACACGAAGTAAGCCGCCAGGACTTCGCCGGACACGCCGACCAGCGCGAACGGCAGTGCGTCCAGGCAGTACTGGATGGCCTTCTCCAGCGGATGGAACCGGCCGACGTTGACCCAGTACAAGCGGTGCGGCGAGTGATGTACCGCGTGCAGCCGCCACATCGGCGAGAACTTGTGGAACGCGCGATGCAGCCAGTAGCGTCCGAAATCCGCCGCCAGCATCATCAACGCCGCCTGCGCCCAGACCGGCCATTGATGCGGCCAGAAATCCGCTGCGAAAAGACCCCGGGCGCGCAACCCGTCCGCCAGCGCCACCACCAGCGTAACGCTCAGCAGCAGAGGCACGCCGATCTGCACCGCGCCCAGAAACATGGCGTCAACGCCTACCTCCGGGGCTGCCGGTCTCCAGTCACGCCGGTACGGAAGCTTTAGCTCATGCCAGGTGATCAGAATCGCTCCGAGCAGCACGGCCGCGTAGGCGCTCAGCGCGGTGGTCAGGCCCAGCCGGGAGAATCCCGCGAACGACGCGCAAGCCAGCGCCATGACGATCGGGTAGGCCGAGGCGGCCACAAGCCTGCTCCGCGCACTCATGTGTTGTCTTCAGTCACAAGGCGCTAATGTACCGGTCTTTGCGCGGAAGCGGAACGATTCCGCAGCCATTCCACGGTCAGCAGGACCACGACGGCGAAGGCGATCAGGAAAACGGCCAGGGCCAGAATCGCGGGGCTGATCTGCTCGCGTATGCCCGCCCACATCTGGCGCGGTATCGTGCGCTGCTCCAGTCCGCCCAGGAACAGCACGACGACTACCTCGTCGAACGATGCGGCGAACGCGAACAGGCCTCCGGAAAAGACTCCGGGGGAGATGAGCGGCAACTGGATCCGGAAGAAGCGCCGCATGGGCCCGGCGCCGAGACTGGCGGCCGCCCGCAGGACCGTACGGTCGAACCCGGCCAGCGTGGCGGTTACGGTGATGACCACGAACGGCGCACCCAGCGCCGCGTGGGCAAGGATCAGTCCGGCATGCGTCTGCCCCAGGCCGAGACCGGAGTAGAAGAAGAACACGCCCACCGCCACGATGATGATCGGGGTGATCATCGGCGATATCAGCACCGCCGTAACCAGTGTGCGCCCCGGCATGGACGGGCTTGCCAGGCCGAGCGCCGCCAGCGTGCCCAGAGTGGTCGCCAACACCGTGGCGGCGACACCGATGATGAGGCTGTTGACCAATGCGCGGCGCCATGCCTCGTCCTCGGCGATGCTCTCGTACCAGCGCAGCGACCAGGCCTCGGGATCCAGACGCAGCATCCCTTCGGTAAACGTGAAATACGGCTCCGCGTTGAAGCTCAGGGGCACGATAACCAGGATCGGAGCCAGCAGGAATATGAACCCCGCCACGCAGAAGGCATTGAAGCCGTATCGGCCCATGCGCCTGCCGACCATCGCCCGCACCTCAGCCCAGCCTCATCCGTTCGATGCCGATCGCCCGGCTGTAGACCAGGTACAGGGCCGTCACGGCTACCAGCAGAATGCTGCTGAGCGCTGCGGCCAAACCCCAGTTCAGCGAGGTCTGCACGTGATAGGCAATCTGGCTCGAAATCAGTTCGCCTGTGCGTCCGCCCACCAGCGCCGGCGTGATGTAGTAGCCGATGGCCAGTATGAATACGAGCAGCGAGCCCGCGCCGATGCCCGGCAGGGTCTGCGGCAGATAGACCCGGCGAAAGGCCTGCAAAGGCGCGGCGCCCAGGGACACGGCGGCAGCCATGTGCGATCGGGGAATCGAGCGCATTACCGAGTACAGCGGCAGGACCATGAACGGCAGCAGCACGTGAGTCATGGCCACAAAGGTGCCGGTCATGTTGTAGATCATCTGCAGGCGCCCGTCGTCGGGAACGAGGCCCAGTGACACCAGGAAGCCGTTGATGACGCCCTGGCGCTGCAACAGGACGATCCACGCCGTCGTTCGCACCAGCAGCGAGGTCCAGAACGGGACCAGCACAAGCAACAGCAGAATCCTGCCGCGGGCCGGCGGCGCCTCGGTGATCATGTAGGCAATGGGATAGCCGATCACAAGGCACAGCAGCGTCACGCCCAGGCTGACCAGCAGCGTGCGCCACATCAGCGGCGTATACACGCGTTCGTCCGCCGCCTTGGACGCAATGCCGCCATCGGACCGTTGTTCAAGATCCAAAGCATGCAGGTAGTGGCGCAGGGTAAAGCGGGCGCCGGCTTCCCGAATCGCCAGCCAGGTGGCCGGCTCTTCCCAGTCGGAGTCGATTCCGGCCAGGGTTGCCCGCCATGAGTCTGCTTGCCCGGCTCTCGCCAATCGCCGCGCCGTGCGATTGAGAACGCCCCGCATCCCGCTCTGCACGCGGTTGACGGCCCCGGCGACACGGGCCAGTTCGGGACGGTTTTCGGTAAGCGCCGTCAGCTCACGCGCCATGGCGGCGTAGGCATCCTCGGACGGAAGTCCCTCGCCGCTCCAGTCCCTGAGCTCTGCGATCGTGCGCGGCAGGACCCGGGCGACTTCCGGCTGGTACGCGCTCTTGCCCAGCAGGGTGCCCAGGGGGACAACGAAGCTGACCGTAACGAAGGCCAGCAACGGCAACACCAGGGCCAGCGCGCCCAGCCGGGGCGCCGTCGCCGACAAATTCAGAATCCGCTTCAAGCCTTGGGGTCCGGACCGGCGGCTATCGCGCCAGCCAGGCGCTGAAGCGTTCGTACACGTCGTCCCGGTTTTCGCTCCACCAGCGCCAATCCAACCGAACGGCGCGTTTCATGTTCGCCGGTGAGGTGGGCATGTGCGGCTGCATCTCCACGCCGGTGGCGAGATGGCGATCCACCAATGCGCGAGGCGACTGGCGAACCGGGCCATAGGAGATGTACTTGCTTATATTGGCGATCGACTCGGGTCGGTTGGCGAACTGCACGAACTGCCTGGCCGCCTCGTAACGGGGCGTTCCGGCCACGATCGCCAGAAAGCCGCTGTCCAGCGCCTGCCCGTCCCACACGATAACAAAGGGCTGGTTCTCCAGCACTTGCGCGTTGAATATCCGGCCGTTATAGGCGGTGCTCATGATGACTTCGCCATCGGCGAGCAGTTGCGGCGGTTGGGCGCCCGCCTCCCACCACACTACCTGATCCTTGATCGTATCCAGTTTGGCGAAGGCTCGATCCACGCCCTCGGAAGTCGCCAGCACGGAGTAAATCCTGTCCGGCGCCACACCGTCGGCGAGCAACGCGAATTCGAGATTGACGAAAGGCGAGCGTCGCATGCCGCGGCGGCCGGGATATTTTTCAAGATCAAAAAAATCGGCGATGGTTTGTGGCGGCGGGCCGGTCATGTAGTTCGAGTTATAGGCAACTACCGTCGAATAGAAGGTCACTCCGGATCCGCACTCGGTAACGTATTCGCTCGGGTAGTCGTCCTCGGGCGCCTCGCCGTTCACGCCGTCAGGCAACTCCGTCACCTCCACCAGTTCGATCAGGCCCTCCTGACAGGCCAGCCAGCCATCCGGCATCTCCATGTCCACCACATCCCAATGCACCGCTCCGGCATCGACCTGGGCACGAACCTGGGCAAGCCCGCCGTTGTAGTCCTCCAGCAGTATCTCGATGCCGGTTTCGTCGGTGAACGACTCGTGATAGGCCTGCTGGCAGGCGCGCGCATACGAACCCCCCCAGGACACGACCGTGATGGACTCCGCCAGCGCGGCGCCGGCCGGCGCCAGGCAGGTAACGAACAGGCAAAAGCCCCATACCGCCGGCGCCTTCCCCCGGAAACGACCGGAAAAACCAATACTCATTACGCTATCCCCTTTTTTTGCAACAGGTGTCAAAGGACCTCGGCCTCCAGGGCCCGGCAGTCCAGTGCGCCCCAGCCGATCCGGACCGTATCTCCCGGCAGGATGCCTCCATGCCCCACGATATTGGGAATCTTGGCGATGAAATCCGAACTGCCGCATGCCAGCAGCCGCACCCGGAGGTGATCGCCGAGAAAACTGATGTCTTCAACCTCGGCATCGAATTCGTTTGAGTAGCGCATGGACAGCGGGGCGATATGGACCCGCTCCGGACGAATCGCCACCAGCGTTTCGCTGCCGGGGGCGAGGTCTCCGACGTGCGCAGCCTGGATACGCTGATCGCCCACGTCCACCTGGCAAACGCCGCGCTCGGCAGACACGATCCGCCCCTTCAGCAGGTTGTTCTCGCCGATGAAGCTGGCCACGAAGGGCCTCTGCGGTTCCTCGTACAGGACCTCCGGAGTCGCCACCTGCTCGATACGGCCGGCCCGGAAGACGGCCACGCGGTCGGACATCGCCATGGCCTCCTGCTGATCGTGCGTCACGTACAGCACGGTAACTCCGAGCTGCCGCTGAATGCGCCGGATTTCGTACTGCAATTGCTCCCGCAGGCGGCGGTCCAGGGCTCCCAGCGGTTCGTCCATCAGCACGAGTTCCGGCTCGAACACCAGCGCCCGGGCAATGGCCACGCGCTGCTGCTGTCCGCCGGACAACTGGTTCGGCCGGCGGTCCTCAAAGTCCTCCAGGCGCACGAGCTCCAGCGCCCGCGCGACGCGCTCGCGGCGCTGTTCGGCGCTCAGGCCGCGCACTTCCAGGGGAAAGGCCAGGTTCGCGCCCACGCTCATGTGCGGGAACAGCGCGTAATTCTGAAAAACCACGCCGATGCCCCGCTTGTCCGGCGGCAGGCCGGCAACCGAGACTCCGTTGATGCGGATGTCGCCGGTGGTTGGCGGTTCGAAGCCGGCCAGCATCATGAGGCAGGTTGTCTTGCCCGAACCCGACGGGCCCAGGAGCGTCAGGAACTCGCCGCGATTCAATTCGAGGTCGAGGTCGCGCACGACCCAGTCCGACTCCGCGTAGCGCTTGTGCACTGCGAGGTACTCGACGTGCGGGGCTGGCTGGTTCATTACGCTTTCAATGGATTCTTGTCGGTGCGGCGGCCCCGAAATCGGGCGGCGTCATTGTGAAAGACCGCTCGGACAAAAGCAAACCGGATGCCCGATGGCCGGGGAACCTCTAATTGTGCGGGGAATAACCGAAGATTTTCGGATTTCGTACCCGCCGGCGGATATGCAGACCAAGCAACAGGATAAATGAGGCTAGAACCACGTGAAAGAAGGCCGGCAGCGACATTGCGAACCAGGCCTGATCGGACAGAAAGGTCAGTCCGGCCAGCCAGCGGAAAGTCATGACGGCAAAGTAGGCGCTACCGAAAACAAGACAGACCCGATACTTCCAGAGCCTTGCCCGTATGTTGCCGTTGCGCACCCTGTGCAGCACAAAACTCATCAACCCGATAATGCCGAACTGGCTGGCGAGCAGGACCGGGTACGGCAGCAGCCCGCTTTGCCAGGCCTCGAATTCGGGAATCCAGTCCACGGGAAAAAGCGCCTGCAGCAATTGTGCGCACACGCGCAGGACGAACAGAGCAGTCAGCATGCTCATCAGTACCAGCGTAAGCCGGCTACCTTTCATTCAACCCCCGTCTTGAACCCCCCCAAGCTTACCAGCCGACCGGTAACGCCGAAGCCGGAGGAAAATCCTGGGTAGTCCGTGTATCTTACGCTCGAGGTGCGCCCTGGGGAGTTGCGGAATTTATCCTGGCTGGGGCTATCGGAGACAAATGGAGGGCAATAGCATGAAGAAACGACTGGCGAGGCTGGCGGCTCTGGCCGTTCTGGCCGGATTGAGCGGGACGGCACTGGGGCACGCCTATGTGCATATGACCCACATGCCGGCGGGCTGGTTCCACGACGTGGAAGTGCGGGTGCCGCATGGCTGCGGATCGGATCCGACGACCGAGGTGCGGGTAAAGATTCCCGAAGGCGTGATGCGGGTGACCGTCGCGCATGATCCCGATTGGCAGGCCGAGACGATCATGCGCGAACTCGATCCGCCGGTTGAAATGGGCGAGGGTTACGAGATCAAGCAGACTGTGGACGAGATCGTGTGGACCGGGTCCGAACTGCCGACGCGGCGATTCGGACGCTTCATGTTCCGCGCGCTGCTGCCGGAAGAACCCGGCCGCATCCTCTGGTTCCAGACGATCCAGCGCTGCGGCGAGGACAAGGAGTTGCGCTGGGACCAGGTGAAGACCGACGACAGCCAGCCCATGGGAGTATTCCTCCGCGTCGTGCCCGACTCCTCCCCGTTCGTGGTGCTGACCGAACCGGAGCGGTCGCAATACGACTTCTGACCCCGAGGCTGGGCAGGACGGGCTTGTCGTACTTCGAATGAGGCCGGCGATCCAATGAGTCGCAAGAGGGGGCCGAAGCGGCGAACACCGCTGAATCGGGCGCTGCTGACACTGCACAAGTGGGCGGGGCTTGCAGCCGGCGCGTGGCTGCTGGTTCTGGGGATCAGCGGCATTCTGCTCGATCACGACGAGTGGCGCTGGCAGCGGCAGATGACCGTTCCGGAATCGTGGCTCTCCGCGCGAGTGGCGCGGCTGCTGCCGGCCACGGTCATGCGTTACGTTGCGGTGGACGAAGCACGGCCGAACCGCTGGCTGGGCGGTTCCGAGCGCGGGTTGTGGCTGACCGAAGACGGCGGCGAGAACTGGCGCGACGTTTCCTTTCCCGGTGGCGAAAAGCCACAGGTGCTGCGCTTAGTTCGCCCGGGCGACGGCAGCCTCGAAGGAATCGTCGTGGCCACCGACGACGGGTTGTGGCGAACGACCGAACAGGGCCGGGGCATCGAGCGCTTCGCCTTGCAGGGGACGCGCATCGGCAGCCTTGCTCGCGGCAGTCGTCCGGATGAACTGGTGGGGGTGGTGGGCCATGAAAGCATTTTCCGCATCAGCCGCAGCGATCCCTCCCGGATTGAATGGCTGAATCTGGATCAGGTCACGGTGACGGGACTGCCGGAACAGGTCAGCGTCTATGACTTCGTCTTCGACCTTCACTTCGGCTACGGAATATTCGGCCGCACGGCTTCAACACTGATCAATGACCTGGGCGGCCTGGCCATGGCGGTGCTGGCCATCAGCGGATTTCTCTACTGGTTCCTGCCGTGGCGCTGGCGGCGCCGGTCCGGACCGGGCCCCCGGGTGCGCCGGGAGACGCACCGGTTGCTGTACCGCACCCACGCCACCGTGTTCGGCCTTCTGGCGCTCGTACCGATCGTTTACCTGAGCGTGACCGGAATCATCCTGGAACACGTTGTCGGTTTCGGAAACTGGGCGCGGGAAATGCCGATGGAGCGCTCTTCCCTGCCGCCCGTCTATCAGTACCGCTCGCTCGGCGAGGAACTGGAGCAGGTCGTGGCGTATCCCGGGGAGCCGCGGCGGCTAAGCGTCAGCACACGGCTTGGGCTCCTGCACACGCACGACGGCGGCAAGTCCTGGCGGGGCGGCTCCGCCACCGCTGGCGAGGGCGGCAACCTGTTCCGCGTGGGTGACCGCCTGTTCTTCAGCAATAACCGCGGAATGCACCTTCAGCGGCGCGACGGCGAACGGGAGTGGTCGCAGATCAACGGGCCGGCGACCATGGTCAGCGACGGGGTATTGCTCGACTCGGCCGTCTATCTCAAGAACAGCAGGGGCTTTTACCGGGAGCAGCCATCGGGCGATTTCGAACTGACGGACATGAAGTCACCGCAGTTGTCCGGTGCCACTTTCTACCTGTTCGTGGTGGACGTGCACACCGGCAACATCATTCACGAGCAGTTCAAGTGGGTCAACGACCTGGTGGGCGGGCTGGCGGTGCTGCTGGTGCTGACGGGCCCCGTCCTCTGGTGGCGCTGGAAGAGCCGCTAATCCCAGGCCTTCTCCGGGTTGCGAAAGCGTTCGATCTGCCTTTGCTCAAAAGCGCCGGGATCCGCCAGGATCGTGTCGCGCATTTCGCCGGCGCCCAGACCGGCGAATATGTGTCGCTCACCGGCCTCGAAAGCATCGAATACGTCCCTTGCGTGTTCTTCCGGGGTAAGCAAGGTCGGAATGTCGCGCGCCGACATGCGGGTTCTGACACCGCCGGTATAGACGCCGGCAATGTCCACCCCCGTTCCGTCCAGGTCCGCGCGAAGACCCATCGTCATGATGGCCTGCGCGCCCTTGGCGGCGCAGTAGCTCGCGTGTGACGGGAGGCAGAAAATCGCGCCGATCGACAGGATGTTGATCACGCCGCCCTCGCCGCGTTTCACCATGTTCGGCAGATACAGCCGGCACATTTCGATCGGCGAGAAGCAGTCCGTTTCCATCACCCGGCGGGCGTCGTCGAGACTGCTCGCGCGCAGGAAGCGCCGCTCATCCTCGTTCTCGCTGCCGGGAACCCCTGCGTTGTTGATCAGCAGGCTGGTGTCGCTCGTCTGCCCGGCGACCGAACGGCGCTGCGCTTCATCGTCGATATCCAGGACGAAACCGGTGATACGGGACGGATCCAGGTCCACGACGGCAGGCAGGTTGGATGCATCGCGCGCCGTGGCGTACACCTTGCTCGCGCCCCTCTCCAGCAGCACCTTGACGAAACCCAGGCCGATGCCCCGGTTGGAACCGGTCACCAGCGCTACAGACCCTTCAATCTTCACAATAGTTACCTCGCAGAAATTGCAATCAATCCAAGCGCTGCGGATCAGCTACGAATCCGCGAGCGCAGCCTCCAGGAATTGCCGCCAACGCCGAACCTTGGCTTCCAGCGGCATGGCCGCGTAGGCCGGGCTTGAAGAGGGCAGGCGGCACACGCTTATTTCGCCCGGAAATTCATTCAGCCAGGCGCCGAAGTGCCTGCTAAACGATCGATGCGCCTTGCCGCCATTGCATCCCACGGCGCGCAGGTGGGGCAATTCGCCGAATAGCGCGGGCAGATCGTTCGGGCGCTCCTCGCGAATGGCGGTGTCGAGGCTGCCGCGGCGTTCGGCCGCCTTGAGCACGTCCCAGATCGCAATGCGTTTTTGCAGCAGGAATGCGCACTTGCGCTCATACTCAAGGGGCGCCAAGTCCCGCCCGAAAACGGCCCCAAGCAACTTCCAGAACTGGTTCTGCGGATGACCGTAATACTGGCCCCGGCGCAGCGATTCGTCGCCCGGCAACGATCCGAGAACAAGCACTCTTGCACGCGGATCGAAGACGGGCGGGAATCCGTGCTTGACCTGCAACGGAGACTCTTAAGTGCCCTCGAACAGGCCCACGTCGTAGAGGCCGGTGTCGGCCCGCAGCGGCTTGAGCACTTCCTGGTACTCCTCGCTGTTCCAGAACGCCTTGGCGGCTTCCAGCGAAGGCCAGCGCGATATGACGCAGGGGCGCTCGCCCCACATCTCGCCCTCCAGGACAGTTTCCGCGGGACCGCGCACGATGTACTCGCCCCCGCAGCGGCTGGTCAGCTCACCGGCGCGCTTTGAATACTCGATAAAACCCTCGGTGCGCTTGTCCACGCGCGCCGCAACAACGATGTACGCAGTCATTCAATCCTCCTTCCTTTCCGGGATGCAGTCGATTTCGGCGACCCGCGGGCAACGATAGCCGAACGGGCGCGTTTTCTACAAACCGGGTTGGACGGGCGAGGATTCGTTGAGGGCGGAACGCCCTCGCTCCGCAGGAAAAAAACAGGCGACAAGCTTGAGTGTGGGAACCCGAGAACCGGTCCTTCGAAGACCGAGGGTTTTTTGCTCTTAAAGGAGGTGATCCAGCCGCACGTTCCCGTACGGCTACCTTGTTACGACTTCACCCCAGTTGCTGGCCACACCGTGGTGAGCGCCCTCCCTAAGGTTAGGCTACCCACTTCTGGTGCAACCAACTTCCATGGTGTGACGGGCGGTGTGTACAAGACCCGGGAACGTATTCACCGCGACAATGCTGATTCGCGATTACTAGCGATTCCGACTTCACGAAGTCGAGTTGCAGACTTCGATCCGGACTACGACCGGCTTTGAGGATTGGCGCCCCCTCGCGGGTTAGCGACCTTCTGTACCGGCCATTGTAGCACGTGTGTAGCCCTGCCCGTAAGGGCCATGATGACTTGACGTCGTCCCCACCTTCCTCCGGTTTGTCACCGGCAGTCCCTTTAGAGTTCCCGGCCGAACCGCTGGCAAATAAGGGCAAGGGTTGCGCTCGTTGCGGGACTCAACCCAACATCTCACGACACGAGCTGACGACAGCCATGCAGCACCTGTCACCTGGTTCCCGAAGGCACTCTCCCGTCTCCGGGAGATTCCAAGGATGTCAAGGGCAGGTAAGGTTCTTCGCGTTGCATCGAATTAAACCACATGCTCCACCGCTTGTGCGG
>WTGP01000043.1 GCA_011523505.1 Gammaproteobacteria bacterium | reverse complement strand
TTCCTCAAAGGCAATAGAATGAGCCACCGTTACGGCCTGCGCCGATTCCCTTAAAGCAGCGCCGTCGGCAGGGTTTTCAAGAGGCGACCGCATGCAATTCGAAATCACCACGCAGAATTTGAACAGTTTACAGGCTGACCTGGCAATCGCCCCGGTATATCAGGATGGAAAACAGGCCAAAGCCACCGCCGGTCTGAGCGCGGGTCTGCGCAATCTGATCGGCAACGCCATGGCATCGGGCGACATTCGCGGGAAGTCCGGCGAAACGCTGCTGCTTACCCATACGGGCCGGCTGGGCGTGCGCCATTTGCTGCTCGCCGGCCTCGGCAACAGGGACAAGCTTGATGCCGCCGGCTGGCGCAAGGCCGTGGAGGCCGCCGTAAAGCGGGCCGAGCGGTCGAGCGCAACCACGGTGATCAACCTGATGGGGCTGGAAGACGTGCCGGGCATGGACGCAACGCGCAAGGCGCGCAGTTTCGCCGAGCAATGGCTATACGCCTCCTATCGATACACGGCAACCCGCAAGAGGGTCAAGGACACGCGGCCGAAGGACCGCCGGCTCACCGTCGCGATCGACGGCGAGGAGGAAGAGGCGCAGGCGAAACTGGGCCTGAGGCAGGGCCGCGCCATCGGACGGGCCCGCAACTATGCGCGGGAGCTGGGCAACCTGCCGGCAAACGTATGCACTCCGGCCTACCTGGAGTCCGAAGCCCGCAAGCTGGCGCGCCGCAGCACCCGCGTCACCGCCGAAGTTCTTCAGGAAGACGAAATGAAGGAACTGGGGATGAATTCGCTGCTGTCGGTTTGCGAAGGCAGCGAGCTGAAGCCCCGGCTGATCGTGCTCCATTACAGGGGCGCATCGGACGAATCGCCTCCGGTCGCGCTGGTGGGCAAGGGCGTGACCTTCGACACCGGCGGAATTTCGCTGAAGCCCGGGCGCGCGATGGACGAGATGAAGTTCGACATGAGCGGGGCCGGTTCGGTGCTGGCGGCCCTGCACGCCACGATCGAACTCAGGCTTCCGATCAACCTGGTGGTACTGGCCGCGGCCGTGGAGAACATGCCCAGCGGACGGGCCACGAAGCCGGGCGACATCGTCAAGGCGATGTCCGGCGAGACCATCGAAATCCTCAATACGGACGCCGAAGGCCGGCTGATACTGGCGGATGCGCTCTACTATTCGCTGCGCTACAAGCCGTCCAAGGTGGTGGACGTCGCCACGCTTACGGGCGCCTGCCTGATGGCGCTGGGGCGCCATTACAGCGGCCTGTTCGCCAACAACGACGACCTCGCCGAGGAGCTGCGCGCGGCAGGCGAAGCGGCCAGCGATCCGGCCTGGCGGCTGCCCATGGGTCCGCAATACATGCCGGAGCTGAAGAGCAATTTCGCCGACATGGCCAATATCGGCTCGCGCTTCGCCGGGGCAACGACTGCAGCCTGCTTCCTCTCGCGATTCGTCAAGAATGCGCGCTGGGCGCACCTGGACATTGCCGGGACGGCGTGGAAGACCGGAGGCAGCAAGGGCAGCACGGGAAGGCCCGTGCCTCTGCTCACCGAGTTCCTGCTGGGCCAGTGAACGGGCAATCGCTGGCCGAGCGCTATCGGCCGGCGGAGATCGAGGGCGAGGCTTACCGGCGGTGGGAGGAGGCGGGATGGTTCGCGCCGCGAGGGGACGGTCCTCCGTTCTGCATCGTGATACCGCCGCCCAACGTGACCGGCAGCCTGCACATGGGGCACGCCTTCCAGGACACGGTGATGGACGCGCTCACCCGCTACCACCGCATGCGCGGCGACTGCACCCTCTGGCAGCCGGGCGTGGACCATGCCGGCATCGCCACCCAGATGGTGGTGGAGCGGCAACTCGAAGCCGAGGGACTGAACCGCCGCGAACTGGGCCGCGAGGAGTTCGTCCGGCGCGTCTGGGCCTGGAAGGAGTCGTCCGGCGGGCGTATCGGGGACCAGCTGCGGAGGCTGGGCGCGTCGCTGGACTTCTCGCGCGACTGTTTCACGCTGGACGAAGCGCGCAGCCGTGCGGTCCGGGAAGTCTTCGTGCGCCTGCACGAAGAGGGCCTGATCTACCGCGGGCAGCGGCTGGTGAACTGGGACCCCGTGCTGCAGACCGCGCTGTCCGACCTGGAAGTGGTGTCCAGCGAAGAGGACGGCCACCTGTGGCGTCTGCGCTACCCGCTGACGGACGGCAAAGGCGCGGTGGAGGTGGACACGACCCGCCCCGAGACCATGCTTGGCGATACCGGCGTGGCCGTGCATCCCGAAGACGGGCGTTACCGGCAACTCGTGGGCCGAACGGTGCGCCTGCCGCTGACCGGGCGGGAAATCCCCATCGTGGCGGACGAGGCGGTGGACCCCGAGTTCGGCACCGGTTGCGTCAAGGTCACGCCCGCGCACGACTTCACCGACTACGAAATCGGCCGGCGCAACGGCCTGCCCGCGATCAACGTGCTCACCCCCCGGGCCCAAATCAACGACGCCGCGCCGCCGGCATTCGCCGGCCTCGACCGCTTCGATGCCCGCAAGGCGGTGGTGGAGGCGCTACGGGAACAGGGCGCGTTGGCGGGCGTCAAAAAGCACCGCCACGTCATTCCGCGGGGCGACCGCTCGCAGGCCGTGCTGGAACCCTTCCTGACCGACCAGTGGTACGTGCGCGCCGCGCCCCTGGCCGAGCCCGCCATCGCCGCGGTCGAGGACGGGCGCGTGCGCTTCGTTCCGGAAAACTGGGCGGCCACCTATTTCGAATGGATGCGCAACATCGAGGACTGGTGCATCAGCCGCCAGCTCTGGTGGGGGCACCGGATACCCGCCTGGTACGGCGATGACGGCGAGGTCTTCGTGGGCCGTAACGAAGCCGAGGCGCGCCGGCGGCACAAGCTGCCGGACGACTATCCGCTGCGGCGGGACGAGGACGTGCTCGACACCTGGTTTTCCTCGGCCCTGTGGCCGTTCTCGACGTTGGGCTGGCCGGAGGAAACGCCGGAACTGAAGCGCTTCTATCCGGGCACGGTGCTGGTGACCGGCTTCGACATCCTGTTCTTCTGGGTCGCGCGGATGATCATGATGGGCCTGAAGTTCATGGGCGACGTGCCGTTCAGGGAGGTTTACGTGCACGGCCTGATCCGCGACCACGAAGGCCAGAAGATGTCGAAATCCAGGGGCAACGTGATCGACCCCCTGGACCTGATCGACGGCGTGGACCTGGCCACGCTGGTGGAGAAAAGAACGGCCGGGCTGATGCAGCCGCAACTGGCGCCGGAGATCGAGCGCGCCACGCGCAAGCAGTTCCCCGAAGGCATCCCGGCCTTCGGCGCCGACGCCGTGCGGTTCAGTTTCGCCGCCATGGCCAGCACCGGCCAGGACATCCGCTACGATCTCGACCGCACCGCCGGCTACCGCAATTTCTGCACCAAGTTGTGGAACGCGGCCCGCTTCGTCTTCATGCAGCAGTCCGGGAGCGAGGGCGTCGCGCCGTCGAAAGACGCCCGTCCGGGCCCCGCCGACCGCTGGATCGTCTCGCGCCTTGGCAAGGCCCTCAAGGCCACCGCCGAGGGGCTGGACAGCTACCGGCTGGACCTGGCGAGCCGCGCCATGTACGACTTCGTGTGGCGCGAATACTGCGACTGGTACCTGGAGCTGGCCAAGATCGTGCTCGCCGGCGGCGACGCAAAGGCCGCCGCCGCGGCCCGGCACACGCTGGTTCGCGTACTGGAGGCCGTGCTGCGGGCGCTGCACCCGATCATGCCGTTCATCACCGAGGCGCTGTGGCGGCGCACCGCGCCGCTGGCGGGAACTGGCGGCGACAGCGTGATGATCGCGTCCTGGCCCGAAGCCGATGGCTTTCCCGAGGACCGCGAGGCCGAAGACGAAATCGAATGGCTTCAGGGATTTGTCCTTGGAATACGCCAGATTCGCGGTGAACTGGACCTGCCGCCCGGCCGCCGGCTGGAAGTGCTGGCCCAGGGTGGCCGCCGGGAGGACCGCGAGCGGATGGAATCGCTGTCCGGGCTCCTTTACCCGATGGCCGGCATGGACAAACTCACGCTGCTCGCAGCGGATACCGAGGCGCCGCCCGCCGCGTCCGCCCTGCACGGCGAACTGCGGCTGCTGACGCCCCTGGCCGGCGTGATCGACCCGGCGGCCGAACGCGCCCGCCTCGGCAAGCTCCGCGACCAGGCCGAAAAGGCCCTGCAGGCGGCCGAGAAAAAGCTGGCCAATCCGCAGTTCCTGGACAAGGCCCCGCCCGATGTGGTCCAGGGCGTACATGACCGCCGGGAAGAACTGAATCGCGATCTTCAAAGCCTGCGCGAACAACTGGAAAGACTGAAGAACCTGGAATCCTGAACAAACCCGGGCCGGGACGCCGGGTAGTACACTTGACGCGGTTCCGCCCGCACCGCGGTGGAGATGCAAGGTGGCCGAACGATCATTCGCGAAGGAAGTTGAACTGCTGCGCCTGACCGCGGGCGAGGAATTCCGCGGCGAGGGCATACTCGCGGTCACCAAGGCGCTGCTGCAGTCCGGCGTGGCCTACGTGGCCGGCTACCAGGGCGCGCCGGTCTCGCACCTGATGGACGTGCTGGCCGACGCCGGCGAAATCCTGGACGAGCTGGGCGTGCACTTCGAGTCCAGCGCCAGCGAAGCCACCGCCGCAGCCACGCTGGCCGCTTCCATCAACTACCCCTTGCGCGGCGCCGTGACCTGGAAATCCACCGTGGGCACCAACGTGGCCAGCGACGCGCTCGGCAATCTCGCCTCGGCGGGGGTCAAGGGCGGCGCGCTTGTCATTCTCGGCGAGGACTACGGCGAAGGCTCCAGCATCATGCAGGAGCGCACGCACGCCTTCGCGATGAAATCGCAGCTCTGGCTGCTCGATCCCAAACCCCGGCTGGACAGCATCGTGACCGCGGTGCAGCAGGGCTTCGAGCTGTCCGAGGCCAGCAATACGCCGGTAATGCTGATGCTGCGCATCCGCGCCTGCCATCTGTACGGGAGCTTTATCGCCAGCGACAACCGCCGGCCGCCGTTCACGGCCGCGGACGCGCTCAATGCGCCGCAGCGCGACCCATCGCGCATCATCCTGCCGCCCTACACCTACGAGCAGGAACGCGAGAAGACCGAGGAGCGCTGGCCGGCCGCCGTGCGCTTCATCCGGGAAAACAGGCTCAACGAATTCATAGACGGTCCGGAAAGCGATCTTGGGATCGTGCTCCAGGGCGGTCTTTACAACGGCGTCCTGCGGGCCCTGGAACACCTGGGCCTGGCCGACGCTTTCGGCGGCTCGCGGCTGCCCCTGTACGTCCTCAACGCCACCTATCCCCTGATCGAGGAGGAATTCGTGCAATTCGCGACGGGCAAGCGCGCGCTGCTGATCGTGGAGGAAGGCCAGCCCGAGCATATCGAGCAGGCCGCCCATCAGTTCCTGCGCCGCGCCGACCTGCAAACCCGGGTGCTCGGCAAGGGCCCCTTCCCCATGGCCGGCGAATACACCGGCGCGGTGCTCAAGGAAGGAATCCGCGCCTTTGTCGAGGAACACAGCCCCCGCCTGCTGAATCCCGTCACCGAGCGGCCCCTGCTGCCCGCCTCGCAACTGGCCGCCAGGGTGCCGGAACGGCCGTCCGGCCTTTGCACCGGCTGCCCCGAGCGTCCGCTGTTCTCCTCGCTCAAGCTGCTGCAGAAGGAGATCGGCCCGGTGCACGTTAGCGCCGACATCGGCTGCCATTCCTTCGCCAGCCTCGAGCCCTTCAACCTCGGCGCCAGCATTCTCGGCTACGGCCTGGGCAGCGCTGCGGCCTCCGCGTTGCACACGCAGGGCGACCGGCGTCCCGTGTCGATCATGGGCGACGGGGGCTTCTGGCACAACGGCCTGACCAGCGGCATCGGCAACGCGGTGTTCAACGAGCACGACGGCGTGACCGTCATCGTGGACAACGGCTACGCCGCAGCCACCGGCGGACAGTGGGTCCCCTCGTCGGAGGCCGATGCCCCGCGCCGCACCGCCCGCCTCTCGATCGCCGATGCCGTGCGCGGCGTGGGCGTGCGCTGGGTGCGCAGCCTCAACACCTACGACATGAAGGGCACGCTCAGAATCCTGCGCGAGGCCATGAGCACGCGCGAGAAGGGGCCCAAGGTGATCGTGGCCCAGGGCGAGTGCCAGCTCAATCGCCAGCGGCGTATCCGGCCGCTGCTCAACCGGCGGCGCAAGGCCGGCATGCGGGTCGCGCGCAAGCACTACGGCGTGGACGCGGAAACCTGCACCGGCGATCACTCCTGCATCCGCCTGTCCGGCTGCCCGTCCCTGACCGTCAAACCGAACCCCGATCCCTTGCGAAGCGCGCCGGTGGCGGCGGTGGACTACGACTGCGTGGGCTGCGGTGTATGCGGCGAGGTCGCGCACGCGGCCGTGCTCTGCCCATCCTTCTACCACGCCGAACTGGTGGACAACCCGGGCGCAGTCGAGCGGTTCATGCAGGGGCTGCGCCGCGCAGTGATCGGCTTTCTGCAAAGACGCACCCAGCGCAAACGGGCCCTCGCGTGGTAGAAGGAGAACCGGCTCCCCGGGTCTTCAAGCTGGCGATCGCCGCCCTCGGCGGCCAGGGAGGCGGCGTATTGACGCAATGGCTGCTGGACGCGGCCGAGGCCGGCGGGTTCATAGCGCAAGCGACTTCGGTGCCGGGCGTAGCCCAGCGCACCGGCGCCACCCTCTATTACCTCGAATTCTTCCCCCGAGCGGCCGCCGAGGCGGCGGGCGCGGACCCGGTGCTTGCACTCATGCCGCAGCCGGGCGACGTGGACCTCGTGGTCGCCTCGGAACTGATGGAAGCGGGCCGCGCCGTACAGCGTGGACTGGTGACGCGCGAGCGCACGACCCTGGTAGCGTCCACCCACCGGGTTTTCACCATCGGCGAGAAGTCGGCGCTCGGCGACGGGCTCGCCGACAGCGATTCCGTCCTCCAGGTGGCGCGGGCCAGCGCGAAGCGCCTGGTCGCGCTGGACATGGAGGCCCTGGCCCGGGAACACCGCAGCGTGATCAGTTCGGTCGTGCTGGGCGCCCTGGCGGGCTCCGGCGCCCTGCCGTTTTCGGCCGAAGCCTGCGAGCAGGCGATACGGGCCAGCGGCCGGGCGCTGGAGCGCAATCTCGCCGCGTACGAAGCCGGCAAGGCGCGCGCCCAGGCTGCGGCCGGCGGCGATGCCGCCGAGGCGAGTCCCGACTCCGCACCGCCGTACGACCCGGCGCCGGTTCCCCGCAACCCGAAAGCGAAAGCGTTGATGGAGCGAGTATCGAAGGAGTTCCCCGGCGCCTGCGCGGACCTGCTGGGAATCGGCGTGCATCGCCTGGTGGACTATCAGAACCACCGCTACGCCGGCCTGTATCTCGACCGGCTGCGCTCCATCCTGGAACTCGACAGCGCGGCGCGCCAATACACGCTGCTGCTCGAAACCGCCCGCGGCCTGGCGCTGTGGATGAGCTACGAGGACACGGCGCGGGTCGCGGACCTCAAGACCCGCGCGGCCCGCTTTGCCCGCGTGCAGGCGGAAGTCGGCGCCGGCGGCGGCCGGCTCATGCGGATCGTGGACTACCTGAGTCCGCGGGTGGAGGAAATCTGCGGCAGCCTGCCGGCCTGGCTGGGTGCGCCGCTGATGAGGTGGGGCTACACCCGCCGGATACTGCAGGCCTTCACCGGCGGCAGGAAGGTCTCCACCGACCGTCTCTGGGGATACCTCCTGATGCGCGCGATGGCGCGCACGCGCGCCTGGCGGCTGAGCTCCCTGCGCTACCGCGAGGAGGACGAGCGTATTCGCGAATGGCTGGCCACGCTGGCGGAACTGGCCCCGCAGGACTACGGGCTTGCGGTGGAGATGGCGGCCTGCCAGCAACTGGTGAAGGGCTACGGCGAGACCTTCGAGCGGGGCCTGGGCCGCTACGAGGCCATCCGCGGGGCGCTGCCGGCTCTGCGATACAGGTCGGAACCTGCAAGCGCCGTGCGCGAGTTGCGCGATGCGGCGCTGGCCGATGAGGAAGGCCGTGAATTCGAAACCACGCTGGCCCGATTGTGCGAGAATCCGCCACACGGATGAAGTCGCTGATCGTCAAACTGCTCAATGCCGGCTCCCGCCCTCTGAACCTGCTGGGCGCGGCCGCCTGTTTCCTGCTGTTCGGCTACGCGCTGTTCGCCGAGCACGTCCAGGGCTACGAGCCCTGCCCGCTGTGCATCCTGCAACGACTTGCGGTGGCAGGGATGGGCCTGGCTTTCCTGCTCGCGGCCGTGCATCGCCCGGCTAACTGGTTCCGGCATGCCTACTCGGTGCTATGCGGCGGCGTCGGGCTGGCCGGCGGCGGCGTGGCGATACGTCACCTCTGGATCCAGAGCCAGCCCGAAGGAACCGTGCCGCCCTGCGGCGCCAGCTTCGATTTCATCGTCGAGAACTTCGGCGTGATCACCGCCGTCCGCGAAGCTCTCACCGCGTCCGGCGAATGCGCCGAAGTGGACTGGTCGCTGCTCGGACTGTCGATGCCCGGCTGGGTCCTGCTTGCCCTCCTGGGCCTCACCACCTGGGCCGTCTGGACCAATTCCTTCGCCCGCCGCTAGCCGGCATTCCACAGATCCGGAAGATTGCGTGTTTTGCCGAATCCGGCCAGCCGGGTACACTTCGGGCGGTGCCGGGCAACCGGCCCTTTTTCTGCGAACCAACTCCTCGTGGAGGATCTCGTTTGACATGAAACCTTCTGAAATCCGCTGCGCTCGCCGGACAAGGCACCCCGCGCGCCACCTCCCGCCCCTCGCGTTGCTTCTGGCCGCATCGGCCCTGGCGGCCCAGCAACCGGCCCTGGAGGAAATCGTTGTGACCGCGCAGAAACGCGAACAATCACTGATGGACGTACCGATTTCCGTAACGGCCGTCGGCGCGGAAGCGTTGGCCGCCAACCTGGTGACCGACATCTATGACCTGCAGGCTATCGTGCCCTCCCTTGAGGTCAACGCGGTGGACCCACCCTCCCAGGGCACTGCCTTTGCCCTGCGTGGGCTGGGCAACTCGGTGTTCAACATGGGTTTCGACCCGGCGGTTGCGGCGTTCGTGGACGGGGTGTACCGAAGCCGCTCCGGGCTGCTGTCGGCGTCCGATTTTCTGGACCTGGAGCGCGTTGAGGTCCTGAAGGGCCCGCAAGGCACGCTGTTCGGGAAGAACACGACGGCGGGAGTCATACACTTCATAAGCCGCAAGCCCGACTTCGAAGGCCCGGATGGCATGGTCGAAGCGGGTTTCGAGGAGTACGGACGGTATCGCATCAAGGGCTCGGTAAACCTGGTGGCCAGCGACAGCGTCGCGTTTCGATTTGCCGCGACGTACGCGCAGGGCGACGGCTGGCTGGACCTGATCAACTCCGACGAGGCAATCCACGACCTGGACCGCTTTGCGCTGAAGGCCCAGGCGCTGTTCATCGTGTCCGACAGCCTGCAGGTGCATGTAACCGCGGACTACGCGACGCTCTCCGAAATCTGTTGCACGCCGCTTCGCATCGTCAACGATCCCCTCAGTCCGCTGGTCAATGGCGCTGCCGCCGCTGCCGCAGGCTCGGGAATCGTCAATCCGCCGGACCTTGACGCCCTGGTGGCGGAATCCAATTTGCCGCCCGAATACGACGCCGACGATGCCGGAATCAGCGTGGAAGCCACGCTGGAACTTGGCGGAATGACGCTTACCTCCATTACCGGCTGGCGCAATTTCGAGGACACGAACGTCAAGGACAACGACTTCTCGGGCGTGGACGCTCTGCGCAGCAACCAGAGTCTTCCCGAGGTAAGCCTGGTGTCCGAGGAACTGAGGCTGGCCGGCGCCAGCGGAAATATCGACTGGATGGTGGGCGGGTTCGTCTCGCGCGAGAACATCGAGCTGATCAACGAGTTCATCTGGGGACCGCAGATTACCTCCTGGCCGTTCTTCGCCCCCGGCCTTTTCGGCAACCGCCCGGGCCGCGCCTTTCACCACGCCTTCGAGCAGGAAATCAACAGCAGCGCCCTGTTCGCGCATGTGCGCGTAGCGCTGAACGAACAATGGTCGCTGACCGCAGGCGCGCGCTACTCCAGCGACGAGAAGGATGGCACGATGGTCAGCGACCATCCGCTGACCAACGCGTTCGGGATTTTCAATTCATTGCCGCTGGCAGTGGTCTATGACTACGACGCCAGCACGGACGAGAGCGAGCCGACCTACACGGCAAGCGTCGACTTCCGGCCGTCGGACAACGTCATGCTGTTTGCAACCTACAGCCGCGGCTACAAGTCCGGTGGCATCAGCATGACGCGCGACGCCGCCGGCAACGCGGCCGTTCTCGGGCATCCCGTATTCGGCTGCGCGCCGGGAACCACGCCGCTGTTCGGACCGCTGTGCGCGGGCCCGATGTTCTCCCCCACCTTTGAGCCGGAGACCGCCGACCACTTCGAAGCGGGGCTCAAGTCGGAGCTTCTCGATCGGCGGCTGCGCCTGAACCTGGCGGCCTGGAACACCGATTTCGACAACCTGCAGACGCAGACCCTGCGCGCCGACGGCGCTTTTGCCGTGGTCAATATCGAGGGCGCACGCTCGCGGGGAGTGGAGCTTGAGTCCACGCTGGTGGTCAGCGAAAACGTCAGCGTTCACGCCTCCCTGCAATGGCTGGATGCCACTTTCGCGGACGGGCTTCCGCCGCTGACGCCGGGCTTTTTGCCCCTGGGGGGCGAAGACATCCCGTTCTCGTCCAACTTCACCGGATCGTTGGGCCTGGACTTTGAGCGTCCCGTCAGTGACGGCTGGAGCCTGTTCTTTTCCGGCAACGCCTACTTCCGGGACGACTACTACAACTTTACCGAACCGGTGGCCGACCGGGTGCAGGAAGGCTTTACGCTCCTCAACGCGCGGGCGGGCGTCCGCAGCGAGTCCTGGGAATTTTCGGTTTGGTGCCGGAATTGCGGCGACGAGCGCGTGACCTGGAGCAATTTCCAGATTCCCTTCGACGGCCTGGTGATTGCGCCGCCGCCCGGTATCCACGGAACCCAGTGGTCGCACGTGGCGGAACCGGGCATGGCCGGAGCGACGGCAAGCTACCGCTTCTGAGCCTTGGGAGCGAAGGCGTGTCCTTCGCGGCATGTCCCTCGCGGTGCGCCACACTCACCAGCGCCGATGAAGATCGCAGTGCTCGGCGGCGGAGCGGGCTGCTATGCGGCAGCCGCCGACCTGTCCGAGCAGGGTCACTCGGTGAGGCTCTGGCGGCGCGATGCCGCGGCGCTGCGCCCGGTGGTCGAGCATGGCGGCACTATCCTCAAGGATAGCGCCGGACGGCGAGAAGTCCCTCTCGCCATGGCGACGGCAGACATGCGAGAGGCGGTAAGCGGTGCGGAGCTGATCCTGATCCCGTTGCCGGCTTTCGCCCAGCCCGATATCGCAAGGGAGTTGTGTCCGCATCTCGTGGATGGCCAGGCGGTTTTTCTCCCGCCCGGCACCTTCGGCAGCTATCTGCTGGCGGACAGGACCCGGCGTTGCGGGAACCCCGCGAATGTCCTCTACGCCGAGACCGGTACGCTTCCCTATCTGACGCGCAAGCACGGTCCACGCGAGGTTGCGATTACGGTTCGCGCCAGGCGTCTTCCCACCGGCGTATTTCCCGCTGCGCGGACCGAAGAGGCTGTTGAAATCCTCCAGACGGCATACCCTTCGGTGGAGCCGGTGGAAGATGTGCTTTCCGGCGCATTGATGAACGCCGGTCCGATCATCCATCCGCCGCTGATCCTGATGAACGCAGGGCCGCTGGAACATTTCCCGGAGTGGGACATTCACAACGAGGGAACGCAAGCGTCCGTGCGGCATGTCACCAATGCGCTGGACGAAGAGCGCATTGCGATTCGCGAGTCTCTCGGTTACTCCCCGTACCATTTTCCATTGCGCGACCATTACGAAACCGACCGGTGGATGTACGGGGACGCCCATCAGGCGCTGGTGGACAGCGGCGACTGGCGCGAACACATCGATCTCAAGGAGCATCGCTACATGCGTGAAGACGTGGCGCTGGGTCTCGCGTTCATGGTCTCGGTGGCGGATCGGGCCGGCGTCGACGCGCCCGTGGCCCGCGGCTTGCTGGCGATGGGCTCGGCCGTTTGCGGTCACGACTTTCTGGCCGGCCCACGCACGCTGGAAGCGCTGGGCCTGGAGAGGCTGGATGCAGCCTCCCTGAAGCAACTGCTCAACACGGGGTTCGGGGAATGAGCGCGGCACGCGCAGGAGCGGCGATTGCCGACCAGTCCGTCGTCGCGGCCCTCGGAGCCGGGCGCATGGGACGTGGCATCGCGCAGGCCTTTGCTTTCGCCGGCCACCCCGTGCTGCTGATTGATCTCAAGGGAAGGGCGCAGGATGCGGCGCGTGAACTCGAACGGTCGGCGCTAATGGAAATTTCCGAAAACCTCGAAGCCCTGGCGGAGCTCGGCGCTTTCGACGCCTCGCTGATCGCCGGCACCATGGATCGCATCCGGTTTGTTTTCGCGCCCGAAGCCGCCAACGCGGTGGCGAATGCGGGACTGGCTTTCGAGTGCGTGCCCGAAGTACTGGATGCCAAGCAGAGCGCGCTGGAGTTTGCCGGCCGCCACTTGCCGGAGGATGCCGTGCTGGCTTCCACGACCTCCACCTTCCTCTCCACCGAACTGGCGGGCTGTACGTCCCGGCCGGGGCGCTTCCTCAATGCGCACTGGCTGAATCCCGCCTTCCTGATTCCCCTGGTCGAGTTGTCGCCCCATCCCGGAACCGCCCCGGATGCGCTGGACAACCTGCACCGGACGCTGACGGATATCGGCAAGACGCCGGTAATTTGCGCGCCGGCGCCCGGCTACATCGTTCCGCGCCTGCAGGTGCTGCTCATGAACGAGGTGGCGCGCTTGATCGAACAGGGTATTGCATCCGCCGAAGAGATCGACCGCGCTACCCGGCGGGGCCTCGGAGTGCGCTACGCCGGAATGGGGGTGGCCGAGTTCATCGACTACGGCGGCAACGAGACACTGCACTACGCCAGCCGTTACCTGTCCGAAGCGCTGGATGACGATCGCTATGCCGCCCCCCGGATCATCGAGGACAACATGCGCGCGGGACGAAACGGCCTGCGTGAAGGCGTGGGCCTGTACGATTGGAGCGAAACCGACAAGGACGCGTATCGCCGCGACGTCCTTGCGCGCCTGGTCAGGCAGTTGCGCAGTCAGAATCTGTTGCCCAAAGCCGCGGCGAACTGACACCGCCCGGCGCGCCCGTTACGGGCGGGGCAGGCTGTCGATATAGCGAATGAGGGCGGCGAATTCGTCCGGGTCCGAAGGTGTGGGAGCGACACGCATCTGCCCTCCGAAGCGGTCGTCGGGATGGCTGCCGCGAGTTCCTCTCGAGAACGCATCCATCTGACGATTGAGATACCAGGCCGGCTGGCCGGCAATGGGCGGACCGCCCAATTCTTCAATGCCTTCGCCATTTGCCCCGTGGCAACTGGCGCATCCTTCGAAGTGTGCCTTCGTAACGGCATCCGGCGGACCCGACGGCGATGGCGCGGCGTTCGACGGTTCGGAATCGCGCAATGAATCGCCAAGGCCGGCGGCGTATTCCGCCACGGCTTGCAGCGCCTCGTCCGATGCCAGCGCCTCCGCGAACAGGGTCATCTTGCGTGCGGTGAAATCGTCGGATTCCGCGCCGCGCCAGCCGTTGCGGTAGGCGCGAAGCTGGGCCGCCGAATACCAGGCAGGCAAGACCGCAATAGCCGGCGTCATTCGCGCTTCGTCCGCTTCTCCGCGCTCCCCGTGGCAAGTGGCGCAGGCGTAGTAGATCGCGGCCCCGGGCGACTCCTCCGCCTGGCCCCCGACGGCCGCCGCCACGGCCAACAGCGCAACGGCAACCGGCGCGCAAGTCCGCTGCTTCACGGGGAATCCAGGTTGCCCATGTCGAGGATGACTCGCCATTCGCCGTCGTCCTGCAATTCCCACAGAAGCACGAACTTCCCGACTGTCGCCGGCGCTTCCACTGCCGGAACGATCCCCGCGTCCGCCATGGCGGGAACAAAGCGGCTGACAAAACTCCCACGGGTAAGCGCCCAGGTTTTCGAAACGCGCACCTCTTTCACCGTCAGGTCAAATTGCTCGACGACCAGGTTCTCATGCACCATCCGCCCGAAATTGCGGATGGCTTCGCGGCCTTCCATGGCAGGCAGGGTGTGGTGCATGCCGACCGCATTTTCATCGAAAACCGCGACCCACCGGTCGGTCTCCCCGTCGCGAAACGGTTGCGCGTAGCGCTCTTCAACCCAGTCACGGAACTGTTTCTCGCCGGGAACGGGGCTCTCACAGGAAAGCGTGAGCGCGAAAGCGCCGACGAAAAGTCCCAGGGCAATCCACCTCAGGCGTTGCGTCGCGTGAGAAACACTCATACCGATCCGGTTTCCACCCCGCGCTCGGCAAGCTGCCTGCGGATGGAAGCGTGCTCGCTGGCCGTCAGCTGGTGATTGAACAGGATTGCCGCGCCAAGCAGGCCCGGGACCACCGGCAGCACGATCACCACCATCTTCAGTCCGAACAGCGTGTCGGCGGTATTGCCGCCGGCCGGGTTGAAACCCAGAACGTCGAGCAACGGAAGCGAGATGCCGACTCCGGCGGCAAACGCCATTTTCGAAACGAAGTTAAGCGCGGCCATGTACAGCGCCGCCTGGTCGCCGCCTCCCGCGAGCATTCCGTATTCCACCGTGTCCCCCACCAGCGCAGGCGGCATGACCCAGATCACGCTGGTAATGAGACCGCCGGCCACAGCCACGACCAGGGCCTGTTCGAACGCCCCGGGAGTGATGGCGAGCAAGGCGAGTTGCAGGGCCAGAAACCCGCCGCCTCCGAGGGCGAGGGCGCGGTGCCTCCCGATGCGGTTGCCCAGCCAGACCATGACCGGCATTCCGAGGACGGCGCACCCGTACTGAACGAGCACGTAAGAGAGGAAATCCAGAGTCGAAAGCTCCAGCACGTGGGCCCACACAAACAGCAACCCGGAGTTGAGCAGACCGCCCGCCAGCAGCAGACAGAACGAACCAAGCAGAACGCGCAGCAGCGGCCGGTTGCGGGCCAGCAAACGCACGGAAGCCAGCGGCCCCGGGCGCCTGGCGACGACCGGCGGCACCGCCGGAGTGACGACGGCCGCCATGAGAACGGTCAACGGTATCAGGACCAGCAGCGCCACCGTAAACACCCAGAGGACTTCGCGCAGCGGCGGGTTGGGTGTCGAGAAAACCAGCACCGGCGCCGCGGTGGCGAGGATCACGCCCACCAGAGTGCCGGTTTCGCGAATTCCCGTTATTCGCGAGCGTTCCTCGTACTTTCGGGACAGCTCGACACCCCAGGATTGATAGGGAATCTGCACCATGGTCCAGGCCACATAGAAGCCGAAGGCCGCGAACCAAAGGTAGAGAGTGTTCACGCCTGCGGGAGGGCTCAGGAGGGCGTAGACGCCCAGCATCCACAAGGGTGCGCCTGCCAGCAGCCACGGCTTGCGCCGCCCGAATCGTCCCGGGGTCCTGTCCGACCAGTAGCCGATCAGCGGGTCAATGACTGCGTCCCACATTCTCGCCGCCGCAAATACCGCGCCTACCGCCGCCAGATCCATGCCGAGTTCGCCCGCGTAGAAGGGCGGCAGGTAGAGGATCAGCGGCAACCCGAGCATGGCCAGCGGAATGGCCGGCCCGGAGTAGGCAATCAGCGAAAATAGGCTGGTTGGTTTTCGTGGCATGCGCGCTGGAGAAGGAATCGCCCTTGAAGGGAACACACTCGCGTGAGACGCCAGTAGGATAACCGCACCGCCCGCCAGGAATACCGCATTTCCCGATGATCGATCTCAGCCGCCGACGGTTCCTGTCCGCCGCACTGGCGGGTTCGGCGGGTCTTGCGCTGCCCGCGGCCGCACGCCCCGAGACCCTGCCGGCAACCGCGCGGTTGGTCACGCCGGCAGCGCCCGACTATGAGACCTGGCGGCGGGCCATGGTCTGGCAGGCGCGCAAGCCGGATCGAATGCCCGCTGCGATCGTTCGCGTCTCCCGCGCCGAAGACGTTCCGGACGTAATGGCCCATGCAAGACGCCGGGGGCTGCAGGTAGCGGTGAAATCCGGCGGCCATCACCTCTGGGGCGCCGCCCTGCGCGACGATGCGTTGACTCTGGACCTCGGACTGCTGTCGGACGTCAAGGTCGATGCGCGCACCGGAACAGTCGCCGTGGGGCCCGCATTGTGGAGCCGGGAACTGGCGCTGGCGCTGTCCCGGGAGGGACTCGCCTTCCCCGTTGCGCATTGCGCAACCGTGCCGATGGGCGGTTACCTGCTGGGAGGCGGCTTTGGCGTCAATGGCGACGAATGGGGCGGAATGGCCTGTTTCTGGATCGAGGGCGCCGACATCGTCGACGCCAATGGCCGTGCGCGACACGTAAGCCGCACGGAAGACCCCGACCTGTTCTGGGCCCTGCGGGGCGCCGGAAACGGCTTTCCGGGCGTGGTGACCCGGTTTTTCCTCCGAACCGGCCCTTTGCCGGGCGTCATAACCGAGAGTGTGCATGTATTTCCGCTCGATCATGCAGGCGAGGTGGCCGCGCTGGTTGCCCAGCTCGCATCGGACGGTTTGCCGAATACCGAACTGATGATGCTGTTGGCGGCTGATCCCGGCGCAGCGGCCGGAACGGAACCGCCGGAGCGGATCTGCGTCTTGCGGCCGGTGTGCTTTGCCGCAAGCACGAAAGAGGCACATGACTCGCTGGCACCGCTCAGCGGGCATCCGCTGATGCAGGAGGCGCTGTTCAGCATTCCGCACCGTGAAGTGAGCATGGACCGCCTGCAACTGGGAAGCATCGATTACGCAACGCAATTCGGCTATGGGCGATACCTGGTCGATAGCGACTGGAGCGACGCCCCCGAAGCAGCGGTGCGCGCGCTGGCGCAGACCTTTTCTGCCGCCCCGGCGCGCAACAGTCATTGCGTGGTCCTCTTCAAGAACCCGCCGCGACTGCCCGAAGACGCTGCCTGTTCGCTCATGGCGCCGGTGTGGATGGGACGATACGCCGCCTGGCAGGATGAGGCCCTGGACGGGCGCGTACTCGATTGGCTGGCGGAAAGTTCGCGGGCGCTGACCGACCACAGCCTTGGCCACTACATCAATGAGGTGGACGTGCGCGGCGGAAAACCGCGCATTCAGGCCTGCTTTTCGCCACGCGCCTGGCGCCGGCTTTCGGACCTGCGCGCCGAGCGCGACCCCGACGGGCGTTTCGCCGGCTTTCTTTCCGCATGACCACCGACGATCAGACGCCCGCGCTGATCAGCGGGGAGCGCAGCATTTCATACGCGCAACTCGATCTCCGCGCACGCCGGGCCGCAGGCGCCCTTCGCGAGTTCGGGCTGGGCGCCGGAGACCGACTGGCCCTGCTGATGCGCAACGATTTCGCCTACTTCGAGGCCATGCGAGCGGCCACCCTGCTGAATGCCGTCAGCGTCCCGCTGAACTGGCACCTCACGGCGGGCGAACTCAAGCGGATTCTCGATCACAGCGGCGCGCTCGCGATGGTGGCGCATTCGGACCTGCTGAGCAGCGAACTGCTTGAGGCTTGTGGATCGCTGAAACCCGTGTGCGTTGCAACGCCGCCCGAGTTGCGCGAGGCATATGGCCTGCCCGAAAACGCTCCACCAGAGGGCATACCGCTCTGGCGCGACTGGATTCGAGGGTATCCCCCGTGGACCGATGAGCCGGCCGGACCGGGCGACAACTTGTTTTACACCTCCGGCACGTCCGGCGATCCCAAGGGCGTCTCCCGGATTTCGGCGCCCCCCGCGGCCGTCGCCGAGGTCGCACGGAGAAGCGTGCGCGCCTGGGGGCTCAGCGGCGGAGGGATCAGGGCCCTTGTTACCGGGCCCCTTTATCACTCGGCGCCGAATGCCTACGCGAACCTGGTATTGCGGACCGGAGGGCTGCTGGTGATGCAGCCGCGGTTTGACGCCGAGGAACTCCTGCGCCTGGTCGTCGCCCACCGGATTACGCACCTGTACATGACGCCGACGATGTTCGCGCGCCTGCTGTCGCTGCCGAGGCGCATCCGAAGCCGGTTCGACCCCGGCAGTCTGCGGCACGTCAGCCACGGAGCGGCGCCCTGCCCGCCGGAGCTGAAGCGGCGGATGCTCGATTGGTGGGGTGACGTCCTTGTCGATTACTACGCAATGACCGAGACCGGCATATTGACGACCTGCGACAGCAGGCAGTGGCGCGCTCATCCCGGCAGCGTGGGAAAGGCGGCGGAAGGCATTGATCTCAGGATCGCCGCCGCGGACGGGTCGCAGGCGCCGGCGGGAAAGACCGGGGAGATCTGCGTGCGCAGCAGTCTCACGCCCTACGTCAGCTACCACCGGGCGGACGATGAGACGCGGCGAATGCGGCGCGGCGATTACATGGCCACCGGTGACCTCGGATACCTGGCGAACGACGGCTATCTGTATATCACGGGACGCAAGACCGACATGGTCATTTCCGGCGGCGTGAATATCTATCCGGCGGAGATCGAAGCCGCGCTGGCGGCGTGTCCCGGGATCGGGGACTCGGCGGTGTTCGGAGTTCCGGATCCGGACTTCGGCGAGCGGTTGGTTGCGGTGTTGCAACGCGACGACAAGGCGGATTCACCGGACGCGAAGTCCGTTCATGAGTTTCTCGTGCAAAAGCTGGCGCGATTCAAGGTCCCCCGGGAAATCCACTTTCACCCGGAACTGCCACGCGAGGACACCGGCAAAATCAGGAAACGCCTTCTCAAGGCGGAGTACTTGCGCCGCCTCGCTTGATTCACATGCCGATTCGGGGCATCGTGGCGGCCGCGGCCGACTGACAAGGGAGCAAGAGCTTGAGCGACACCATCCAGGCCATAGTGGCGCGGGAGCGGGACGGAAAGGTCCAGGGGCAACTGGAGACCCTTGCCCTGCCTGATCTTCCCGACGAGGACGTACTCGTGGAAATCAGCCATTCCACCCTCAATTACAAGGACGGCCTGGCGGTAAGCGGGCGCGGCAGGATTTGCCGGCGGCTGCCCATGGTGTGCGGCATCGACCTGGCCGGAGTCGTGCGCGAATCCCGCGATGGACGATTCCAGCCGGGCGAGCGCGTGCTGGTGAACGGCTACGAACTGTCGGAAAAATACTGGGGCGGCTACGCGCAGCGGCAGCGCCTCCGGGGCGACTGGCTGGTGCCGGTTCCCGATGCCTTCACGGCCGAGCAGGCAATGGCGCTGGGTACTGCCGGCTACACCGCCATGCTGGGCGTTCATGCCATTGAAGACGCCGGCGTCACGCCTGACTCCGGCCCCGCACTGGTGACCGGAGCGACCGGCGGGGTGGGCGCGGTATCGGTGATGCTGTTGGCCCGCCTCGGCTACCAGGTGACCGGCGTTACGGGAAAGCCCGACGGAGCAGGGTTTCTTGAATCGCTGGGCGCCGCGAACACGATCGCGCGCGAGGAGCTGGCGCGGGATTCGCGCCCGCTCGAGTCCGAGAACTGGGCCGCGGTGATCGATTCCGTCGGCGGGACGACCCTGGCGACCGCGCTGGCGCAAACCCGGCGCGGCGGGCTGGCCGCGGCGGTGGGCCTGGCCGGCGGTTTCCGTCTCCCGGCCACGGTCATGCCTTTTATCCTGCGCGGCGTCACGCTGAGAGGCATCGATTCCGTAATGGCCTCCCAGGAGCGGCGCCGGCGCGCCTGGGCCGCTCTTGCCGACCTGATTGATCCCGCGGCATTGAAGGACATCTACCGGGTGGCGCCGATGTCCGATCTTCCGGAGCTGGCGGACGAAATCCTTCACGGGCGGATCAGCGGACGAGTAGTGATCGATGTCAACGGCTGACCGCTCGGAACCCAGGCGGGAACTCAAGGTCGCCGCCGCGCAATTCGCCCCCGTCTATCACGATCTGCCGGGCGCGACCGGGCGCGCGGTGGAAATCATCGCCGATGCGGGCTCGAAAGACGTGCAATTGCTGGTCTTTCCGGAAACCTGGCTTTGCGGCTATCCCTACTGGGCCAGCCTGCAAATCAGCTCTCCGGAATTTGCCGCCTGCCGCCGCGCCTTCCAGCGCAGCGCGGTGAAGATTCCCGGACCGGAAATCAACGCCCTGTGCGACGCCGCGAAAGAACACGGAGTCGCCCTGGTCATCGGCGCGAACGAGAGCGGTGCGGGAAGTGTCTACAACACGCAGGTGTTCATCGATGCCCGCGGAGAACTGCAGGGAAGCCACCGCAAGCTGGTTCCGACCGCGACCGAGCGCCTGGTTCACGGACGGGGCGACGGATCGGACCTGCTTGCCCATGACATGGCGGGAGCGCGGGTAAGCGGGCTGATCTGCTTCGAGCACCAGATGGCGCCGGCGCGTTTTCTGCTCAACAACCATTCGGTCGAGGTGCACGCCGCGGGCTGGCCGGGGCATCGTTTTCTCGATCCCGTCATCGATGCGTCCTGCCGTCACCTTGCGCATGAGAACGCGTGCTTCGTGGTGGTGGCCCGCGAGGTCATGGGCAAGTCCCGCCTGCCCCCGCATTTTCCCGACCCCGGCGGCGCGGCGGCCCGTTGGGAGATGCGTGGAGGCAGTTCCATCATCGGGCCCGACGGCGCTTATGTGGTGGAACCGGTATTCGAGGAAGAAACGCTGATCTGCGCAACGATCGACCTGGAAGGCATACGCGACGCCAAGTGGCTGGTGGACGGCGTGGGACACTACGCCCGCCCGGACGTGTTTCAATTGCATTGGCACCGCTCTTCGCGCCGCAACATCGTCGAGGACTAGTTGCGCGAGCAGGCGGATTGGATTGTCGTCGGCGGCGGCTCGGCAGGTTGCGCGCTGGCGGCGCGGCTGGCCGAGCGCGGCGCGGGATCGATCCTGCTTCTCGAGGCCGGGGGTTCCGGGCGCCATCCCTATGTGCTGCTGCCCGCGGCCAGCGGCAGGGCGATCTTCAACCGCCGTTTCAACTGGATGTACCCGGTGGAGGACGACGCATCGCGGAACGGACGCCCGGATCAATGGCCGGCCGGTAAATGCCTGGGCGGCGGCAGCGCGATCAACGGAATGATGTTCGTGCGGGGCCATCCCCGGGACTATGACCACTGGGCGGAACTGGGCAATCCGGGCTGGGACTATGCGAGCGTGCTGCCCCTGTTCCGGCGCCTTGAGCACAACGAGGCGGGCGCCTCACCGGAGCGCGGCGCAGGCGGACCGCAGCATGTTTCGTCAAACAGGGCGGCATCGCCGCTCACCGACGCCTGGCTTGCGGCCTGCGAGCAAGCCGGCATTCCGCCCAACCCGGACTTCAACGGTCCCAGCCGGGAAGGTGCGGGACCGGTTCAGTTTTCGCAAAAACGGGGCTTGCGGCACTCGACGGCCCGCGCCTACTTGCCGGCGGGAAAACGCCCCACGGCACTTCGCGTTCAACTTGATTCCGTGGCCACGCAAATCGTGACCGAAGGTCGCCGCGCCGCCGCCGTTCGATTTCGTTGCAGGGGCCGGGACCGGCAAGCCGAAGCGCGCCGCGGGATTGTTCTGTGCGCGGGCGCGATCGGAACTCCCAAGCTGCTGCTGCTCTCGGGCATAGGCGACCCGGACGTCCTGGCGCAACAAGGCATTCCGCTGACTTGCGCGCTGCCCGGCGTGGGATCCAATCTCCAGGAGCATCCGGGAGTGCGGCTGTCGTACGGCGCGACCCGGGGCTCCCTGGGATCCGAAATGGGGCCGTTGCGCAACATCGTCCACGCAATCCGCTACCTTGCGAGCGGAGCGGGACCCATCAGCAGCGGCGTCGGTCATGCCCAGGCCTTTGTCCGCACCCGCCGGGAACTGGATGCGCCGAACGTTCAGATCATCATGTCTCCGTTCACGATCGACTTCCAACGGGAGGTTCCCGCTATCCACCGTGGTCAGACATTCGGCGTGGCCGTGGGCGTGATGCGGCCGGCCGCGAGAGGGCGGGTAAGCTTGCGCTCCGCCCGTCCGTCTGCGCCACCGAAAATCGAACACCAGTTGCTGGGCGCGGATCAAGACCTGCGGCAGCTGATCGAGGGATGCCGTATCGCCCAGGGGATCGTCCGCGGGGACGCGATGAAGGGCCTTTTTTCAGGACTGCGCCAACCGGGGCGGGAACTCGAATCCGATGCCGACTGGGAAAAATACATTCGCCGGGAAGCCTTTCCCATGTTTCATCCTGTGGGAACATGCCGCATGGGAAATGACGACGATGCGGTGGTGGATCACCGCCTGCACCTGCGGGGACTCGCGGGACTATGGGTCGCCGACGCGTCCATCATGCCCACGCTGCCGGCCGCCAACACCAATGCAACGGCGATCATGATCGGCGAGAAGGCGGCGGACCTGCTGACCGGAGTTTCCGGGAGCGAGTAATGGTCTTTTCCGTCGACGACTGTTTCAGGACCTCACTCGCGGAGGCGCGCGCGGAATTTATTTCAGCCGCGCATGGCGTCGACTTCACCCTCCGCAGCCTGACCCACCCGTTACAGGAGTCCACAAGGGTCCCGCTGACGGTAGAAGTCGCGCGAACCGGAGCGCGGGAGCCCGAACACCTGTTGGTCCTCACATCGGGCGTACACGGGGTGGAGCTGATGGCCGGTTCCGGCTGCCAGGTCAACCTAATCCGGAGCGGGCATTGCGAAAACCTGCCGGACGGGACCGCGGTGCTCATGATTCATGGCGTGAACCCGGTGGGCGCCTGGCGCATGACCCGGACTGCCGAAGACCTGGTGGACCTGTGCCGGAATTTTCCCGACTTCGATTCGCTTGACGCCGGCGGCGAAGAATACGAGCGGGTGCACGCCACGCTGATGGCGGGCGAAGACTATTCCGCGGTCGAGCGCCTGATGGAGGAAATGGGCAAGCGGCGTTTCGTCCAGGCCCTCATGGACGGCCAGTACCGGCATGAAGACGGTTTCGGATTCGGCGGAACCCGGCCGCTATGGGCGCATCGCGTCCTGCTGCGGATTCTTCGGGATGAGGCCCGCGGCGCAAATCGCGTGACGATCGTGGACCTGCACTCCGGCGCGGGGGCGTTCGGCGCAGGCATGGTCGTGTGCATGCACACGGGCAAGGCGCTGGCGCTGGCCCGCCGGCGTTTCGGCCAGGCCCTGATCGCTCCGCGGGATGCCCAGGCCGGTGAATACCGCGATGCGCTCGGCCATTGCGCGGACGGCTATGAGCGTGCTTTGTCCGGCCGGGAACTCACCTCGATCGTACTGGAACTCGGCACCTACCCGCTCGACGAAGGCCTGCGAGCGATAATCGAGTCGCATTGGGCGGAAGTGCGGGGAGATTACGGCACGGCGCGACGCCGGAAAGTCGACGCCGCCATGCTCCGGCACCACCTTCCGGACGATCCCCTGTGGCGGCGTGCCGTCGTGGAACGCTGCGCGGAGATCTTCTCGCAGGCGCTGTCGTGAGCCGCCCGTGCAGGCTTAAGTCCTCTCCGATTAGCGGCTAAAATCCGCTCCATGAAAAATTACGACCTGAGCGGCAAGGTTGCGCTCGTTACCGGCGCCGGCCGCGCCCGCGGACTCGGCGAAGGCATCGCCTCGAAGCTGGCCGAGTGCGGGGCCAGCGTACTGATCACGGACCTGGGGGAGTCGCCGGACGAACACATGCCCGACAAGCACATCGGCGCCACCGATTCCATGCGGGCCGTGGTGCAGGGTATCCGGGACCGGGGAGGCGTCGCCGACGCCTTCCCGCTGGATGTGCGCGACGAGTCCCAGGTGGAGGCCGCGGTGGCGCACGCCGTGGAAAGCTTCGGCCGCCTGGACATCCTGGTCAACAACGCCGGGATTGGCTACCTGATCGACGCCTGTACCGAGCTGTCGGAAGACAAGTGGGACGCGGTCCTGGACGTGAACCTGAAAGGCCCCTTCCTCTGCACCAAGCACGCCGCCCGCCGGATGATCAGCCAGGGCGAGGGCGGGCGCGTCATCAACATCGCAAGCCAGGCGGCGAAATCCAGTTTCCCGCACATGGCCGCCTACACGGCGTCCAAGCACGGCCTTGTCGGGCTGACCCGCACCTGCGCCCTGGAGCTGGGCCCTCACGGGATCACCGTGAACGCCGTCTGTCCCAACCACGTCACGACCGGGCTGGGCGCCGTCCAAAACGACTATTTTTCCAATCACTTCGGCCTGACGCTGGAGCAGTACATCGACAATATCCGCACGCGCAATCCGATGCGCCGCGAGGGCAAGGTCGCGGACACCGCCAACGCCGTTGCGTTCCTTTGTTCCGACCAGGCCATCTACATCAACGGCGACTCGCTGAACGTGACCGGCGGCGAGGAAATGCACTAGGAGAAAACCGACCCATGTTGAACAAACAAGACTTTTTCGACGCTCTGGAAGCCGCGCGCAAGCCGCGCCACGGCGGCGGACACCCTTTCAGCCGGATGTGGGCGCAGGGCGCCCTTTCGCGCGAACAACTGGGGCGCTACGCGGTGCAGCACTATTACTACATCGCGCCGATCCCGCAGCAGTTCGCCGCCCTTTATGCCCGGCTGCCGGACCTTGACGCCCGCCAGCACCTGCTGGAAAACCTGCTGGGCGAGGAAATGCCGGAGACGCCGGAAAAACGGCATCCGGACCTGCTGGTCAAGTTCGCCGAGGCCTGCGGCCTGTCGCGCGAGGACGTCGTCAATGCGGACCTGCGCGACGAAATCCTCCCGACCACGCGGGCCATGCGCGCCTGGATCTGGGAGCTGTCCACGATTCGCCACCTGGCGGAATCGGCCGCCGGCATCATGGTTGCGCTGGAAGGCCAGTTGCCCACGCTTTATCCGGCCTACGTCAAGGCGATGCGCAAGATGGGCTTCAGCGAGGACGACATGGAGTTCTTCCACGTGCACATCGAGGGCGACGAGGAGCACGCGCATATTGGCCTGGAACTGACCGACCGCTACGCCACCACCGAGGCCCTCCAGGAGCGCGCCATCGCCGCGGTTCGGGCGTCCGCTTCGCTGCGCTGGAGCATGCTCGACGGCATCCAGGCCGCGCTTGTGGTACCCAAGGCCGCCTGACCTTGATCGAATCCGCCGGGAGAGCGGAGTGACGGGCAGCATGGAGTGTGCGCTTGTAACGGGTGCGGCCGGGGGGATCGGCTCGGCGGTCGTGCGGCGGTTCGTTGAGCGTGGGCTGGCGGTGGGGGCGATGGTTTTGCCGGGGCAGCAGGCGCCGGCCGGCCTCTCGCTGCCGGCGGAAGCAACCGACGAAGCGCAGGTCGCAGAGGCCGTCGCGCAATGCGCCGGGGAACTGGGTCCGCCGCGCTGGGTGGTGCACACCGTGGGGATCACCGGCGAGGGGCCGTTCGTGGACGTGTCGCTGGAGGACTGGAACCGGATCGTCGACGTCAATCTCACATCGACTTTCCTGCTGGCGCGCGCCGTGCATCCGTATCTCAAGCAGACCCGCGGCGCGATGCTGATGTATTCGTCGACGAATGCGATCAACGGCGGCAACGAATTGTCCGGCCCCGCCTACACGGCGGCCAAGGCCGGAATCATCGGCATTGTCCGCTACCTCGCCCGCGAGTGGGCGGCCGACGGCATCAGGGTCAACGCGATCGCGCCTGGCCCGATCGATACGCCCATGCTCGACCGTCTCGGGCCGGAGCGCCGGGCCTTTCTGGCCGAGCGGGCGCCGCTGGGCCGGCTCGGCACCGCGGATGAATGCGCGGCAATGACGGATTTCCTGTGCTCCGACGCGGCCGGGCACATGACGGGCACAATTACCAACATATCCGGCGGCCTGCTGCTGGACTGACTGACCAAAAAAACCGAAGAGAGGACACTTATGAAAATCAGAACTGCAATTTCCGGCGCGACGCTGCTGGCGTTGATGCTGACGGGTGGCGCCGCCGCGGCGGACGAAAAGAGCGTGATGGAGAAACTCGCCGCACTGGAAGGCGACTGGGTGTATCTGGACGAGAACGGTGAGGAGAGCGACATGATCGGCTCCACCTTCCGGCTCACGGCGGCCGGTTCCGCCCTGGTGGAGGTGATGGCGCCCGGCAGTCCCGAAGGATACGAAATGGTCAACATGTACCATGCCGACGGCGACCGGGTGCTGATGACGCACTACTGCGCCGCCGGCAACCAGCCCCGCATGGAAGTGAAAGCGACGGAGGACGAGAACCGCCTTGAGTTGCAGTTCGAGAGCGTCACCAACCTGGCCTCGCCCGACGCCCAACACATGCACCACGCAGAATATATTTTCCGCGGTGACGATCGCTTGACCACACGCTGGTGGGGCATGCAGGACGGGAAGATCAGCGAAGAGACGACCACGATCGAACTGAAGCGCAAGAAATAGCCCGATCCTCCCCCAAACGGAAGGTGGCGCCGTGCTGCCGATCGATCCGCAGCGGATGCTCGCGGACCTCCGTGCGCTTGCGGAGTTCGGCAAGATGGGCAGCGGCGTCAACCGGCGCTCGCTCACACCCGAGGACCTCGCCTCGCGCGACTGGCTTCTGAAGCGAATGCGGGCCGCGGGGCTCGATGCGCGTATCGACGGAATCGGCAGCGTCGCCGGGCGCACGCCGGGCAGCCGCAAACACATCCTGATCGGTTCGCACACCGATTCGGTGCCCAAGGGCGGATGGCTGGACGGCTCCATGGGGGTGATCTTTGGTCTGGAGATCGCTCGTGCCTACGTGGAGGCCGGCCTGACGGACGACCCGGGCGTGGAGGTGATCTCCTTCATCGACGAGGAAGGCCGCTTCGCCGGCTTGCTGGGAAGCGCCGTTTTCGCCGGAAAAATGGACGAGGGCGATATTCGTGAACTCAGGGACGAACGGGGCGAAAGCCTGGAAAGCGCCTTGCAGTCGGCCGGCTACGCCGGACGCGAGCTGTTGCGCTTCGAGCCGGACCGGCACGCCGCGTACCTGGAGGCGCACATCGAACAGGGACCGGTGCTGGAGACCGCGGGCAAGCGGATCGGACTGGTGACCGACATCGTTGGCGTGTCCCGCTGCGAGGTCGTCTTCACCGGGCAGGCGGACCACGCGGGCACGACGCCGATGGAACTGCGCCGGGACGCGGCGGCCGCGCTTTATGCGTTTGCGGACGACTTTGCGCGGTTCTGCCGAAATGAAGGCAGCGACAGGACCGTCTGGAACCTCGGACTGGTCCGGCTGGAGCCGGGCGCCTACAACGTCGTGACGCAACAGGCGAGTCTGGGCGTCGAGTATCGCGATCCTTCCGCGGATGTGCTGGACCGCATTCGGCGGTACATCGTCGACCATGCAGGGCGGCTCGCGGAAGAGCATCGGGTTTCGGCCGAGGTCGTTCCGGGCGCGGGGATCCTGCCGAACCCGATGGACGAGTCGGTGCTGGGGCACCTGGAACAGGCCGCGGCCGACCTGCATGCGTCCAGCATCCGCATGCCGAGCGGAGCCGGGCACGACGCCACGATGCTCGCGCACCTGGTGCCAACGGCGATGATGTTCGTCCCGAGCATCGGCGGTCGCAGCCACGACATCTCGGAAGATACGCGCGAGGAAGACATCGTGCTGGGGCTGAAGGTGCTCGCGCGCGCGGTCGAGCGCATCATAGCGCCAAGCTAGACGCTATGGCCTCTTGCGAGTCGTCACATTTCCCAGTGCAACTCCAGAAACAGCACCTGGCCGCGTGCGTCCCAGCGGCGGGGATCGTAGGGCTGCGTCAGGCGCGAGGCGCTGAACGAAAGCGAACGTGGCGCCGCCCGGTCGAGGATATTGGTGCCCCCGGCGCGAAGCCGCAGCCCATTGTCGAACAGATAGGTCACGGTCAGGTCCACGGTGGTCAGCGAAGACACGTCCAGATCCAGTTCCTCATGGCGCACCGTGCAGCGCGTACCCGGAATAGTGGTGATGTCGAACGGACAGGTAAAGGCGTTTTCGTACACGTGGCCCGGCGTGTAATACATAAACACGCTTGCCGTGACGCGGCCCCACAACCAATGCAGCGAACCCTGCCACTTGTAGCGGTCCGGGCCGTTCTGCGTGCCGAGATCGGATTCGATCAGCGCATCCGGGCTCACCTGCCGAGAGTCCTTGAAAAAGCGTGTATAGGCAATGCCCGGGCTGAAGTTTCCAAATCGCGTGTCAATGGAGTATTGCAGCTCGGTGGATAGCAAATCGTTGTATTCCGCGGCAATGTTTATGCGCCGCGAGTACACCTTTACCAGATCGCCGCGCTCGTTGCGCTCCGCCACGAGGGGATGATTCAACACATACTCCGGATTCTGCGCGAGCCACAGGCTGCTGCTGCGAATCCGGTTGGTAAAGTCCGTCCTCGACCAGTCCGCGGTCCATAGCAGTCCCGGAACCGCCTCCGGCGCCCACTCGATTCCTACCGTCCAGTGATCCGAGTGCTCCGACTGGATGTCCGGAGAGAGCGGCAGGCTCTGTTGCAATACGCCGTGGGCCCAAGTGATTTCGGTCGGCCCGTCCGGATCGTAGGGATCGATTATCGTCTGGAAGAAATTGCTCGCGTATGCAGTGGGCCTGCGGTTCGGGTCCCGGGCATAGAACTGGTCTGTCCAGTTGGGGGCCCGGAACGACCGGGACCAGCGGACCCGCATAGTGAGTTCTTCCAGAGGCTTGTACTCGAATCCGGCGCGCGGCGTCGTCCGTCCGGCACGGGCGGTACCGAGTGTCGCGGTCACGTTGCGGTGGATACACCGGTCGTCGAACCAGACAAAATCCGCCACGAACGGGTCCCAGTAGGCATTTCGGCACGGCACGCGCAACTGGTTCCAGTCGCCGCCAAACGCACCCAGTGATTCCTGTACGTCGTAGCGCGCACCCAGCGTCAGGATCAGCGACCTGAGGCCCTTTCTTGCGTTGTCCGGGCCGAACAGCGGCAGGCCCAGTTCGCCGTAATAGGCCTGGGTATCCCGGGAAGGCCGCTTCAAGCCGACGTTCAATGCCGAGTCGGTGGCCCATTCACTTTCCGGCGGCACGAATGTCGAGTTATAACTTCCGCTTGAGTAGAAAATAATGTTTTCCCGGTATTCGCCGCCAATGGAGTAGGTAATCGCCCCGCCCCACAGCCGGAACAACCGTCCCCGAAGGCTCACATTGTATTGCCGCGTATCGGTTGTGCCCTCGTAAGGGGTTTCGTATTGCGTGAGCAAAGATTCGAACTGGCCCTGCACCGTGCCGTTGCCGAACACGTTCAGGGCCCGGTCCGGGTCGGGACTCGACAGCGCTTCGTAAAAGGCCTCCGCCGTCGGGTCCCATACGCTTCGCTCGGCATAGGCGCGTAAGCCATGGTCGGTGCGCCACGACTTGCTGCGGGTGGCTTCCACCAGCAATTCGTGGTCCGCGCCGAAAGTCCAGATGATCCCGAAGCTCAGATTGCGCGTTTCGTTCTCGGCAAAGTCGTATTGCTGGGGCAACAGGCCGTCGTCGAACTCGTTGACCGCGGCGTAATTCACCATCATCGGCTCGCCGAAGGGATTGTAGGCATTGCTGGCCGGCACCAGGAACCGACCGTTAATGCGCCGGTCGTATTCCTGGTAGGCCTCGTTGATGGACCAGTTGACATCGGCGAACACCCTGAGGCTGTCGCTAATGTATTGCTCAACGTTAAGGCTCAGCGAACGGGTCGAGGAGTCCATGCCGTTCTGCGGGGGCAGTTCGTCCAGCGGTGTTGGGGCCGTGTCGCCCGCCCGGTTGGTAAAGGTGTGAAAGTCGGCTTCGGTTGCGCCGGCGCCGCTGTGGTCCGAGGGCAACTGGTAAAAAGTGTTTTGCCACAGCGGCGCCCCGGAATTCACGCACCAGTAAAACGGCCGCCCAACGGGCCTCAGGTTCCTGAACTTGCAGGCCACGCCGGGCTGGGTCTTGTCCGTGATGCGCCGGTCGAATTCCGGGCCGTACAAGCCGCGATAGTCCAGCGTGGTCCATCCGGTTTTTGCATTCGTGATCGGATCGGACGTCGAGCGGGAAAGGATCGCGGTCACATTGCCGCTACCCCATGCGTAGCCGCCCGTAATGGTGGCATTGGTCTGGTGGGCGTCCGTGGAACTGTATTCATGACGGTAACTGGCGGAAAGGCCGCGGTAGTTTTTCTTTGTGATGAAGTTCACGACGCCGCCGATGGCATCCGAACCGTACACTGTGGAAGCGCCGTCCAACTGAACGTCCACCCGTTCGATGGCGGACAGCGGCACGTTCAGGAGATTCGCCAGGTCGTCCTGAACACCGCCCACGCCGGCAATACGCCGGCCATTCAGGAGAATCAGCGTGTTCGGGCTGCCCAGGCCGCGAAGATTGAGCGACGAAATGGCCAGGCCGTTCCCGCGGAAGCGAATCGAGTCCTCGCCGGGCAGGAAGACCTGATTATTGTTGGACGCGCTGCTGGTTTGCGAAGTCATGGACGAGTATGTCCAGGGCAGCCTGCGGAAAAAGTCCTCCAGGGTGGAAACACCCCGTGCGGCAATCTGCTCGGCGGTGAAGCTGTATATGCGAGCGCTGGGGTCGCCGCCGATCAGGCGCGACCCGGTAACCACCTGGGTGCCGAGTTCAAGCGCGTCCTCCGCTTCCTCGGCCAGTGCCTCCACGCTCGTGTCCTGCTCCTCTTCGCCCTCGTCGGCCTGCTGGGCCTGAACGAAAGCGGGCAGGGCAAGAACGAGAATTATGGCCGCGAGCGGGCGGCGGAAGAAAAAAGCGTGCATTTGTCCCCTCCCATCAAGCGGGAGGGACTGGTAGCACGCCCAAAGAATTCCCTTTTGTCAGCGACAACTGCGGGGCGTGTGGTAGTCGTTCCCATGCCTGAATTTGCGCTCGGATCAGTGTAGCACAGCATTTTTTTGTCTCTCGCAACCTGAATTTTCCCGAAGCGCCGATAAACGAAAGCCCGGGGTCGCCGGGCTTTCGCGCTATCGGTGTTTCAGTTTCCGTTCAGAACGAGTAGCTGATGCTCGCAGTCACCAACTGCGGCTGACCCAGCGTGCCGATCACTATGATCGAGTCCGGGTCGCCGTCCAGGAAGAAGAAATCCGGGAAGGTCTGAACGTCGGTGTAGTAGTCCTCGTCCAGGAGGTTCTCGACATTCAAGGCGAGCTCCCATCTTTCTCCGGAGACTCCAATCTGGGCGTTGACCAGCGTGAAGCTGGGATTGACCACGGTCACGCCGGCCGGATCGGACAGCCGCAGGCCGGTGTACTTGCCGTTGTGGCTGACCTGCGCGCTGGCGGTGAGGTTCATGCCGTTGGCCAGCGGCTGCACGTAATCCGCGGCCAGACTCCAGCTGAAGTCCGGCGTTACCGGCGGCGTGTCGCCGCCGATATCCTTGAAGTCGTCTCCGGAAAACACCCGGGTGCCGCTGTCCCATTCGGCTTCGGTCCAGCCGGCGGAAAGCGCCACCGAAAGCCGATCGCTTAGCGCTGCCCTTATATCCGCCTCCAGTCCGGACTGCTTCGAGTCGCCGACGTTGTTGATCAGCTCCACGATTCCGACTTCGGACGGAACCTGGGTCTCGATCTGACGGCGGTCGTAGTCGATGAAGAAGGCCGCCAGCGAAGCCGTCACACGGCCGTCCATCATTCGGCCTTTCCAGCCGACCTCGTAGCTGACTGCTTCCTCGGATTCAAATGACGTCAGATCGGGCAAATCCTCGATGATATTGAAGCCGCCCGGCTCATAGCCGCGCGAGTAGGTGCCGTACAGCATCGACCCGTCGCCCAGCCAGCGAGTAAGCGACAGCCGGGGGAGCAACTCCGTTTCGCTCGCGGTACCTTCAGCCATATTTCCGTCGGTAAAGCGCAAGGTGTCGTTGTTCCAGTGGTCGCCCCTCAATCCCAGGCTCAATTCCCAATCACCCAGGTCGTAGGTCCCGTTCATGAACCCGGCGAGATGGCTCTTGTCGCGCATCCGTTTCTCGAACGGCGTCAACGCGACGTCGCCCAGCTCTTCGGCCTCCGTTACCGTTTCGCCGGCCCAGACACCCGAACACTGAGGTGTCCCCGCGGCGCAGCCCAGAGGTCCGCTGATCTCGCCTCCGGAATAGATGACCGTGTCGTACCAGACCAGGTCGGAGTCCATCTTCTCGTCGTAACGCGAGTAGTAGACGCCGGCCAGCCACTGGAACGGTCCTTCATCCGTCGACGTAAAGCGGATTTCCTGGGTGAGCACGTCCATGTCTTCGGGCCGGAACAGCGAAAGCAGGTACTCCTCTTTCTGGTCCAGGTCCGTGAAACGGAAACTCTCGGTGGTGGTCCACGACGAAACCGTTGTGATGTCGTAGCCGTCCATTTCCCAGGTCAGCTCCACCATGGCCGAAGTCGTGTTGCGCTCGTGCCTCGGGTTGAAACTCGCAGGCACCTCGTTGTGGTGCTGAAGGTCACTCTCGTCGAGTTCGCGTATCCAGGTGTTGTTCGGTCCCTCGTATTCATTGGAGCGCACCGAAACATAGGCCGAAAGGTTGTCGCCCAGCGGCCCGGCCAGCGAAACGCGCACGCCGGTCTCTTCCGTGGCCCCGATGTCCTCGTCGTTGTCGCCGGCGATTCCGTTCAGACGCGTCGGGTTGGGATTGTGCAGGAAGCCGTCGTTGGTCGCCCAGAAACCGAACACCCGCATGGCCCAGTCGCCCTGGCCCAGCGGCAGGTTGAGGCTGCCTTCAACGTCGAAGATGCCCTGGTCGCCCACCACGCCCTTGACCCGGCCGAACGCTTCTTCCGTGTCCGGGCGCGCGCTGACGAACTTGACCGCGCCGCCGATGTTGCTGCCGCCATAGAGGGTGCCCTGCGGCCCTTTCAACACCTCGATCCGTTCAAGGTCGCCGAAACGCGACGAGGCGTCGGAAAACAACTGAACGTCATCGAGATAAAAGCCCACGCCCTGGGTGTTGCCAAAGGCGCCCAGGCCGCGCACCGAAACATTGGGAAAGCCGTCCAGGCGCATCGACAGATTCAGATTGGGCACCTGGAAGCCCACGTCCTCGAGGCCCTTGATCTGTTGCCGGTCGATGTCCGCTCCCGTGATCACGGACACGGACTCGGGGATCTCCAGCAGGCTTTCCGCGCGTTTCCGCGCGGTCACTACAATCTCTTCGATTTCCCCGGCGGCGGCCTCCTGTGCTGTCGCCGTCCCTGCTGGCAGTAGAGAAATGGAAAAAGCTGATATCGCAGCTATTGATCCAAGCCACGCAATGTTTCTTGAGAACTTCAGCATCCTGGCGTCCCCCAATACTGACCGGACTACTGATTCTCCACAAATCCCGGCCTGAATCAAGCGCGCCGCATTCCGCCGCAGGTCCGCTTGCGCCATAATGGGTTGCCGCCGAACCGGTCGGCGCCGACGGAACCTCGGCTTGAGCGTACCTCTAACCGACAACACCATCGCAGTTCTCAGCCGGCAGGGTCATTCCCTGATGACCGGCGACTCCGTGGGCGAGCGCTACAGCGTGGACTTCACCGCGGAAAACGCTTTCCGGCCGTCAGCGGTCGTGCGGCCCGGCTCCACGGAGGAAGTGTCCCGTGTGCTGAGCACTTGCCACGAACTCGGGCAACCGGTGGTCGTACAGGGCGGCATGACGGGCCTGGCCGGCGGCGCCACGCCGCAGGCGGGTGAGTTGGCGCTTTCACTCGAGCGGCTCAACGGTATAGAGGAGCTGGACGCAGCCGCCATGACCGTTACCGCCTGGGCGGGAACCCCGCTGCAGGTCATCCAGGAAGCGGCGCGGGATGCGGGGTTTCATCTGCCGCTGGACTTCGGCGCGCGCGGTTCCTGCCATATCGGCGGGGCAATCGCGACCAATGCCGGCGGCAACCAGGTCATCCGCTTCGGCATGACCCGCAACCTGGTGCTGGGACTGGAAGCGGTGCTGGCGGACGGCACGATCATCAGCTCGTTGAACAAGATGCTCAAGAACAATGCCGGGTACGACCTGAAGCAGTTGTTCGTGGGCACCGAGGGAACGCTCGGTGTCATTACGCGCGCGGTGTTGCGTCTCTATCCGAAGCTGGAGAGCACTTGCACCGCCCTGTGCGCCGTGCGCTCGTTCGATCCTGCCGTCAGACTGCTGCGTGAACTGCAGGGCAAACTCGGCGGCTCGGTCAGCGCCTATGAAGTCATGTGGTCGCCTTACTTCGACCGCGTCATCAGGCACAGCGACAGCCTGCGCTCGCCTTTCGACCGGGATTACCCGATTTACGCGCTGGTGGAAGCGGAAGGCTCGGACCAGGAAACGGACAGCCGGCGCTTCGAGGAAGTCCTCGCCGGCGCGCTGGAGGCCGGACTGATCGATGATGCGGCGATAGCGCAATCGGAAAAGGACCGGCAGGCTTTCTGGAACATCCGCGACGGCGTGGCGGAAATCACCGCCGACCTGTTGCCTTACGCCAGCCTGGACGTCAGCATGGACATCGCCGAGATGGCGGAATTCCTGGATGAGTTCGACACGGAGCTCAAGGAAGCGCTGCCGGACGCCATCAATCTCGTGTTCGGACACATCGGCGACAACAACCTGCACCTGTTCGTGAGTACGCGCCGCGAGGGAGATCTGGAGACCATCTTCGATATCGGCTACCGGCTCACCGGCGCGCACGACGGCTCGGTTTCGGCGGAGCACGGCATCGGCGTGCTCAAGCGCGACTACCTGCACCTTTCACGGAGCCCGGAAGAGTTGGACTTGATGCGACGCCTGAAGCAGGCCCTCGATTCCCGGGGCATCCTCAACCCCGGCCGCGTAATCCCCGCCTAGGTCAGCCGGTCATGGCGACGGCCATGGAGCCGCAACTCTTGGCCTCGAGGATTTCGATCCAGTAGCCGTCGGGGTCCTTGATGAAGGCCAGGCCTTTCATCTTGCCGTCGTCCGGGCGCTTGACGAACTCGACGCCCAACTCCTCGAAGCGCTTGCAGGCCGCATAGACATCCGGCACGGACAGCCCGATGTGGCCGAAGCCCCGGGGATCGGCGTTGCCGTCGTGATAGCCGGCGAAGTCGTCGTCGCTCTCGGTGCCCCAGTTGTGGGTCAGCTCGATCATCGCCTTCTGACGGAAGGCATAAGCCGCGCGCGCCTCCGCGCCGTCGGGAATGGGCTCGTCGTCTTCCGTGACGTATCCCATGAAATACAGCGAGAACTCCATTTCCGGGAACCGGAATTCCTTGATCAGCGTCATTCCCAGCACGCGGGAATAGAAATCCAGCGACCGCTGCGGATCCTTGATCCGCAACATCGTCTGGTTCATGACGTAGCCCTCTGTCTCAGGGACCGATACGACCTGCCCTTCCTGAAAGCTGGATTGACTCGACATATGCCCTCCCGGGTCGACTAGTACTCGTATATTTCTATTGCCTGGGCCGCCATCGTGTATCCCGAGTACGCGAGATCGGACTCGCGAAACTCGGTCTTGAGTTCGCCCGTCGCCCAGATCGGCTCCCAGGTGGACTCGAGATCCATGGGTTCTTCCGCCGTAATGTAGACAATCTGATTGGCGGGCGGCGGCGGATAGTGAATGCATGCCCCGAAATAAGGCACCAGCAGGAACTCGCTCACCTTGCCCTCGGCGGAAACCTCCAGCGGCACGACGAATCCGGGAATCTTCACCAGGACGCCGTCGAGCTCCTCGACCACGCCCATAGGCAGTGTCGGCATCGCAAACGGATCGTCGAACGAACTGTCGCCCGGCTGCTCGGTCGCACCGGCGTCAGGAATCAGGTCGTCCCAGGTGAGTTCACGGGCATCGTCCGCAATCGCAATTCCGCCGAGAAGCAGCGTCACCGCGATCCCCCGCCGAATGACCCGATTCGAAATGCTCATGCTCTCTCCATTTTAGCGCGGTGGCGCTAAAGCCGTACCGTGAGACCGTCGGCGAGCGAATTCCGGTAGGCCCGCCAGGCCGGAATGATGCTGACCATGACCGCGATGACAAGGATACCCGCCAGCACATAGAGATCGAAAGCCCGCAGTTGAACGCTCAGTTGAATGCCGAATTCCGCCAGCGCGAGCTGCCGTATCGCCAGGATGCCGAGCTGGACCAGCAGCAGGCCGGAAAGTGCGCCGAGAAAGGCCAGCATTGCCGCCTCCGAAAGCAGCAATGCAAATATGTGACCGGGCCTGGCGCCGACGGAACGCAGGACGGACATTTCGCGGCGGCGCTCGTTGAGGCTGACCAGCAGCGTCGAGAGCAGCCCGAGCACGCTGGCCAGCACGACCATCGCCGACACGCCCAGCAATGCGTATTCGGCAACGCGGACCAGGCCCCAGAGTTGCTGCAGGGCCACGCCCGGTATGACCGCGGTCATCGGCTCGTCCTCGAATTCGTTGACGTAGCGCTGCAGCCCGAATATGGCCGTCCTGGATTTGAGCCCGACCAGGAATGCCGTGATTTCCTCCGGCTCGTAACCGGCGACGGGCGGCACTACGCGATCGGCGCCGCCAGTGGAATGGATCAGGTCCATCCCGCTCAGGCTGATGTGCACTGTCCGATCGACCGGCGTGCCGGTGCGCGCGAGTATTCCGGTGATCGTAAACGGGTCCTCGTCGTGGGTAAGAAAACTCGTGTCCGCCAGTCCATGGGATACGACGATTTGCCGGCCGATGTCGTATCCAAGCCGCTCGGCAACCTCCGCGCCGATCACCGCCTCGGTCGCTGAAGTGAACGGACCGCCCTTGAGGAACGCCAGCGAGCGGCGATCCGCATACCGGTAATGATCGAAATAGCCGAGGTCCGTCCCGAGGACCCGGTAGCCCCGGTGCGCGTCTCCCAACGAAATCGGAATGGTCCAGTCCACCTCCGGTCTGCCCCCGATTTCCTCGTAGCTGTTCCATGCGACGTTGTTCGTGGGATTGCCGATACGAAAAACCGAGTACAGGAGCAGGTTCAGATCGCCGCTGCGCGCGCCGATGATCAGGTCGGTGCCGGAGATCGTGTTGGCGAAGCTGGATTGCGTGTCCGTCCTGACCCGATCCACTATGGACAGCAGGCCGGCACTCACGGCAATCGATGCAACGGTCAGAATGGCCGTCGCACGCCGATTGAGCAGGCTCTTGAAAACGAGCGAAACAGCGTTGCCGAAGTTATGCAGCATTGGAAGGGTCCGGCGCGGCATTGCTCAGCCCCAGATCGATCGCAACGTCGAAGTGCGTCGCGAGCGAAGCGTCATGGCTGACGAAGATGACGGTGCTGTCGGCCCGCCCCGCCTCGGACAGGAGCAGATTGATGAACTCGCGGCGACGGTCCGCGTCAAGCGACGAGGTGGGCTCGTCGGCGATAACCAGTTCGGGCCGGCCGATCAGGGCGCGTGCCGCGGCGACGCGCTGCTGCTGTCCAACGCTCAGGTCCGTCGTCCTGCGCGAACGAAGCTCCTCGCCGATGCCCAGCGCCGAAAGCAGCCGGGCCGCCGATTCCTCGACGGAGCCGTCGGCGTCGCAGGCGCGCTTCAACCGCCGCCGGGAATAGCGGCACGGCAGGGATGCGTTTTCGACCACCGACAGGTACGGAACGAGATTGAATTGCTGAAAGATGAAGCCGACGTGGTCCGCACGAATCCGGTCACGGGCCGCACTCTTCATCCCGGAGAGATTCTCGCCCAGGATGGCGACGTCGCCCTCGCGCGCAACCAGTACGCCCCCGACCAGGGCAAGAAGAGTGCTCTTGCCGCATCCACTGGGACCGAACACGAATGCCCGTTGCGAAGTCCGAACATTGAGTTCGGATATGGCCAGGATGTCATCGTCCGAGCCGTAGCCGAAACGCAGCCCCGATATCGCTATCGCGTCCCCGGAGGCGACGGCTGTGACCGCCATGGCTCCTGCCACGAGCCGCTAGGGCAGCGAAAGAGAAACCGACGCCACCCGCCCCTCTGCCGTCAGCACATGCGCACCGGCAGAGGTGAGAATCTGTATCTCGATCGTCTCGACCTCCACGAAGCTCTCCGTGAAACGCAACGCGAGGGAATCAAGATCCGATGCATTGGCGCATACCCATTCGTAATTCGCATTGACTTCGGCGTGTTGTTCGGAGTCGTCGTGGTCGGAGTCCATGTCGTGCGAATCATGCGTATCACGGTGGTCGTCGTCACTCTCCGCTGAGCCGGCATCGTCTTCAGCGAAATGTTGTCTGACGTAGGCCGGTCCGTCAATGGACATGTCCGAAATCTCGCATTTCGCCGACTCCGCCAGTCCGAACATCGCGTCTGCGTTCGACAGCATCGCCGCAGCCTGCCGAATGCGTTCAAGCTGTTCATCGCTCTCCGGCGCATGTTCAAAGCCGACGACATCGGAGAGCGGCGCACTCAGCGATACGGCAACCGTACTGCCCTCAAGTACAACGCCAAGTTCGACGACGCCATGGACGTGCTGCGCATGCACGCTGGCGTGAGCCAGCCCACAAATCGCTATGGCGTATAGGAGCGGCCGCCGCCGCGCGGTATCGATCATACTGAACCTGGCGTAACGTTCTAGAAGTTTATCCGCAATCCCGCCTCGATCGTGCGGTCCGGTTCGGGCGCCCGGTCCTTGATGAGGGACGTGTGCTTGCGCTGCTCGTCGCCGGTCAGGTTTCTGCCGCGAAGGAAAATTTCGGCCAGCATGTCATCCCGCTCGATCTCGTAACTCAACCAGGCGCGCAGATCGTTGTAGCCCTCGCTGGGAAGTTCGTAGTCGGCCACGTCGTCCTGTGCGGACGCGCGAACGTAGTCCAGCCTGACGTTGAACGGGCCGGCCTCGAAGTCAAGTCCGATTCCGGCGCGGCGCGGCGGAATAAGCGGGAGATGGTCGTTGCCGCTCACGTCCAGTTCGGCGGAGACCGTGTCGAAGAAGCCCGTCACGTCCAGCCGCGCATCGCCCCTCTCCAGCACGGTGACGGAGGCCTCCAGATCGAGGCCGGTGAAGGTTGCGTCAGCCTGCGCGAACCGGCGCACATTCAACTCCTCCATTTCCTCTCCGGTCGCGGCCTGATAAATGAAATCGGTAAAGGCGGTGCGATAGACGGTGGCGGCGAACAACCAGCCGTCGCCCACCCCGCGCAGAACCCCAGAGAAGTTGAGTGCCTTTTCCTCCTGAAGTTCGGAATCGCCGATCTCGAAGCTCAGGGTGGCCAGGTGCGGACCGTTGGAGAACAATTCCTCGCCCACCGGGGCGCGGGAGGAGTAATCCAACAGCGCCGACGCGGTCCAGGTGGCGTCAACGGGCAGTATCGCGCCCAGGGATGCGCTGAAGGTAGTGAAGTCCCAGCTACCGCCGGCCTCGGGTTCATGCTCAACGCTTTCCAGGCGGGCGCCCGCCTCCACGTTGAAATCCCCAAGCGACCGCTCGCCAACCCAGAAGGCGCCCAGGGAACGGGTATCCACCGGCGGCGTAAAGGCTTCCTCCCCGACCACCGAAAAACTCCGGTCCGCCACCTGCAGTCCCAGCGCGCCGGTCCAGCCGGCGGCCGGCGCATGAGTCAGTTCCGCGCGCGCCTCCCAGGCCTGGTTCTCGAAAGCCGTGCCTACTTCGCCGGACCCCTCGACTTCCGCATGCTCGTAATCGTTGATGCCCAGCCTTACGTTGAAATTGGTGAATCCGGGAAGCGGGTCGGCCAGCCCGGCCTCGATGTCCACGCGCGTCTGCTTCAGGTCGATGTAAGGCGTGCCCTCTTCCTCGGCCTCGTGCTCCTCCTCTTCGTCCTCGTGGTGTTCGCCCTCTTCCCCTTCTTCTTCCTCTTCCCCGTGCAGATGGAGCTCCGCGTCATGGCCCGGAATGCCGTACTCCGCATCCAGACCGCTGACCGCCACGCCGAAAAAGCCGCGCTCCCCGATCACCGAGAAGCCGCCGGAACCGCCGAACACGTCCTGGCCGCTGCCGGGAAGTATCCCGAAGACTTCCTCTTCCTCTTCGTGATCCTCTTCCTCTTCTTCGTCGCCGTCTTCCTCGTGGTGCTCCTCCTCTTCCTCGTGCTCCTCTTCCATCGCGCGCAGCAGCGCCGACTCGGCATAGCCCGGAATCTCGTAGTCGTCGGCATCGCGCCGGAACGCGTCAAGGTGCCACGCAAAGTTCCCGGCGCCGCCGTCCAGGCGGAACGATCCGGTCCGCGCGTTGCCGTTGCCGTTGCCCCCGAACCCCAGGCTCACCTTGCCGTCCAGTTCGTCGGGCACCTCGTGAGGTATTCTCCCGGTGTGCGTGTCCACCACGCCGCCTATGGCGCCGGAGCCGTACAAGAGCGTCCCGGGGCCCTTGAAGATCTGCACCCGATCGGCGATGAAGGGTTCCACGGTCACGGCGTGGTCGCCGCTGGTTACCGACACGTCCATGGCGTCGATGCGGTCCTCCATCACTCGCACCCGCGCGCCACCCAGTCCGTGGATCACGGGACGTCCCACGGCCAACCCGAAGGAACTGTTGTGTATGCCGGGTTCGCCGCCTACCGTATCGCCGATGTTATGCGCTACTTTCCGCTCAAGCTCGCGGCCCGCCAGGACGTCCGCGGGTGTCGCCAGACCTTCGGCGGACAGCGGATGCCCCACAATCACGATTTCCTCAAGCGCGCCGTCCGGGGCCTCGTCCGCCTCCTGCGCCTGTTCCTGTCCAAGGCCCGCAGACGCGCCGGCGAGCGCCCCCGTCAAAAAAACAATTCTCAAATAATTCATCAGCCATCTCCTGATCCACCAGTCCCGTGCGCAGCATCGGCGGATGCCGCGCACGCAGTTCAAAGGGAGCGATCAGGAGATGGGCGGGGCCCGGGTGCGGCGAGGCTCAAACGGCCGGGAGGCCGCCAGAAGGTATCTAAAGGCAACGGGCGCCGACACGCGCAACAGGCGCGAACCGGGCTGGTCTGAAACGGCTGGCGCGGCGCCGCCGGAATCGGTGAACAGGCATACCGCGCATACTTCGTCGGTACAGTCCTCGCCGTGCCGGTGCTGGTCCGCCTCCAGAGCGCCCGCGTAAAGCAGCAAAGCCGTAACGCAGACAATGCCGCGAATACGGCATCGATTTTCAAGCAGCATGGCAAGCATGGCGCATTTCCCCCGCGCCACAAGCGTAACACACTACGGCCCGTTGCGTTTCAGGGCCGCAGAGTCGATGAAACTGACCGCCTTAGGAGGCGTTCCAGGCGTCCAGGACCTGCTTGCAGCCTACCACCGCCACGGTGTTGCCGTCGTCGTCCAGGAAGTTCAGCGGACCCAGGAAGGTCATGTAGAACTCGCTGTCCTCGGGGAACTCGGTGTGATCGTGCTGGGCGTTGCAGGCTTCGTAGCCATAGCCCGGCGCAACTGCCGTGTCGCCGCCTTCGGCAGTGCCGCCGCGCACATTCATGCGGCCCTTGGTCAGGAAATACTCGCCGGGACCCATATGGACATGTTTGGCGAAGGACGACCCGGCCTTGCAGTCGAAGATCGCGGTCCAGGCGCCTGCTTCCGGCGAAACATGCAGCAGTTTCCAACTGATGTCGCCCTGGCACAGGCCTTGCGGGAACGGGACCCAGTCCACGGCATCCATCTGGACGTAACTGCCGGTGGGGGAGTTGTCAGCCATTTTTTTTCTCCTCGTCTGCCGCCGCGGCCGAACTACCGGGCGCGTAAGGCAGCCTTGAAAATGGGGCATTTATGCTAACCATGATTCCGTCAGGGGTCAACAATGAGCCTGAACCTGCAGGTTTCGCAACCATGCTGATCTTTTAGACTGTACCCGGGGGTTGATATATGCAAACACGATGTCGTCGCCTCGCCTCATGGTCGGGCGTCCTGTTGCTGGTTCCGTGGGTCGCCCACGCTGCCGAGGCCGATTCGCCGGAATTCACGCCGGCGGATCCTGTGCTCACCCGGTTCGTACAAGCGGTGGTCGAGGCAAACCCCCGCGTTCAGGCCGCACGTGCCGCCCTCGAGGCGAGCAGTGCGTTTCGCGACGCGGCGTCACGCCCGCTCTACAATCCGGAACTCAGTCTCGAGGCCGAGAACGCCGACGCCGACACGCGCGCGCTCGGGATCAGTCAGACGATTGACTGGGGCGGCAAGCGCAACGCGCGGGCCGCGGTCGCCGAGTCGGACCGCTTGGTGGTGGAAGCGGAGTATCTCACTACGCGGCGGGAGGTCACCGTGGAACTGCTCAACGGCCTGGCGCTGCATCAAACCGGCATCGAGCGCAACAAGCTGGCCGAATCCCGCGCACAACTGATGGACAACTTTGTGGCGCTGGCGGAACGGCGCTTTGACGCCGGCGACCTGAGCCGGGTGGAGTTCGATCTCGCCCGGCTTTCGGGCACGGACGCGCGCATCCGCAGGGCGACTGCCGCTTCCGCGTTGGCGGAAGCGCGCCAGGCGGTGAGAAATGTGACGCCGCAATCGCCCGCCACTGAATGGCCGGCGCTGCCGGCGTCGTTGCCGGGCGTACCGTCGGACGCCCACGCTCAATCGCTGGTTCTCGCATTGCCCGAGGTCCTGGCCGCCCGGCGTCGGGTCGAGTCCGCGGATGCCCTGGTTGAACTCAGGCGACGCGAACGCCGGCCGGACGCCACGGTAAGTCTTGCGGGGGGCGAGGAGGATGGTGAGACCCTGATCGGCCTCAGTCTCAGCATCCCGTTTTTTATCCGCAATCGCTACAACCATGAAGTGAGGGCGGCGCTGGCCGAGCGCAGCCGGGCGCAACAGATTGCCGACGATGTCCTGCAGCGCGCCCACGCGCGGCTGATCGGCGCCGCCGAGCGATACGAGCTGTCGCGCGGCGCCTGGGAAGATTGGGAATCGACCGGGCAGGCGAGCCTGACAGGCCAAACGGAGCAGTTGCAACTGCTCTGGCAGGCCGGTGAACTGAGCACGACGGATTACCTGGTGCAATTGACCGCCACGCTCGACGTGCAGGAGAGCGCGCTCGATTTGCGCCACGCCCTCTGGCGCGCCTGGTTCGAATGGTTGGGGGCGTCCGGCCAGGTGGACGCCTGGTTTGGTAATGGAGGTGTCCGATGAACCTCCACCGCTCGGCCGCCGCCATGCACACGGAGAATCGACTCGCGGGCGTATCGAAGCGTTGGGCGGCGTGTTTGTGCCTCGCGTTTCTCGTCCCCGCCCACGCTCAGGACGCGGACCACGATGAGCACGGCGAAGACGAAGAGGGCAGCGCCATCCGAATGACCCTCGACGAGCGCGCATCCGCGGGCGTAACGGTGCAAGCCATTGCCCGACGCGCGCTGAGCGAATCCCTGCGCCTTCCCGGCGAGGTTGTCATTAACGCTTACCGGTCAGCGCGGGTCACGACCCGCATTCCGGCGCAGGTGATTGCCCGGCACGTCCGCTTGGGCGATCACATCGAGGCCGGCCGGCCGCTGCTGACCCTTTCAAGCGTCGAGATGGCCGCAGCGCAAGGCGCACTCATCATCGCCGACCGGGAGTGGCAGCGCGTCAGGTCGCTTGGCCGGGACACGGTGTCCGCGCAGCGTTACACCGAGGCGCAGGTCGCCCGGCAACAGGCTTTCGGCAAGGTAGTGGCCTACGGCATGACTGAATCGCAAGCCGAGGCGCTGACGCAATCCGACGACGCGGGCCGGGCCACGGGCGTGTTCGATCTGATTGCGCCGCAAGCGGGCACGGTGTTGCAGGACGATTTCATTGTGGGCGAACTGATCGAGCCGGGGCGTGTGCTGGTCAGCATCACCGACGAGTCGGTCATGTGGGTGGAAGCGCAAACGGTACCGAGCGCATTGCCGGAATTCGACGAGGGCGCCAGGGCGCGCGTCAGTCTCGATCGGGTCGTGTGGCTTGAAGGCACGGTCATTCAGCGCCAGCACCTTCTGGATGAAACCACGCGCACCCAGGGCTTTCGCATCGAAGTGGACAACGCCGGCGATCGGCTGCATCCCGGCCAGTTCGTCGAGGTGGAGATTGAAACCGGCATGAGCGCCCCGGCACTGGCCGTTCCGAACACGGCCGTGACCCTGATTGACGGCGCTCCCGCGGTATTCAGGCTGGAAAACGGCGCCGAGTTTCATGCCGAGGAAATCGACGCGGGACCCACCGTGGGCGACTGGACGGTGGTTCGCGGCGGGCTCTTCGAGGGTGACGAAGTGGCCGTGGGCGGCGTGTTCCATCTCAAGTCGCTTTTGCTGAAGTCCGCGATCGGCGAAGGCCACGCGCACTAGCAGCGGCGTCGCTAGTGCCAACGCGCCCCGGGGAATTCGCATGTTAGAGAAGCTTGTCGAAGCCTCGCTGCGCTACAAGTTCCTCGTCCTCATCGTCTTCGCCGTGGTCGCGTTCCTGGGCTGGCGGGCCGTGGTGACGGTGCCGATCGACGCCTTTCCGGACGTCACTCCGGCGCAGGTCAACATTTACACCGAGTCGCCCGGTCTCGCCGCCGAGGACGTCGAGCAGTTGCTGACCTTTCCGATCGAGTCCGGTCTGGCGGGGCTGCCTGGGGTCCAGGAGATTCGCTCGGTCAGCCTCTTCGGCCTGTCGTACGTCGCCGTCTATTTCGATGACGGGATGGACATCTATTTCGCCCGCCGGCTCGTGATGGAACGGCTGCAGGAGGTGGGCGACCGCATCCCCGAAGGCTACGGCACGCCCGAGATGGGCCCGAATACCTCGGGACTGGGCCAGGTGTTCTGGTACACGCTGGAACGCGCCGATGAGCGGCTCAACGCAGCGGTTACCGACATGGACCTGCGCACGCTGCACGACTGGAGCGTGCGCCTGATCCTTCGCACCGCGCCGGGCGTCGATGACGTGATTTCCTGGGGTGGCCAGGAGCGGCAGTTCCAGGTGGTGATGGATCCGTTCAGCCTGATCAAGTACGACCTGACCTTCACCGAAGTCATGGAAGTCATCGAGACCAACAATCGCCAGGTGGGCGGCCAGTACGTGAACATCGGCGCCGAGCAGTACCTGGTGCGCGGCCTGGGACTGGTCGAAAACGAGCAGGACATCGGCAGTATGGTCGTCAAGGTCGAAGACGGAATACCCGTTTACCTGCGCGACCTCGCTGACATCAGGCAGGGCGGGGCCGTGCGTTTCGGCGCGGTCACGCGCGACGGCAAGGAGGTGGTGCTGGGCATGGCGCTGTCCCGAATGGGCGAGAATGCGAAGGACGTCGTCGAGGCGGTAAAGGAAAAGGTCGAGATCGTCGATCAGTCCTTGCCGGAAGGGGTCGCGTTGCGGCCACTGTACGAGCGCACGGATCTGGTGGAGGAGGCCGTCGGCACGGCGGTCGCGGCATTGGTCCAGGGGTCGATCCTGATCGCGGTCGTGCTGTTCCTGTTGCTGGGCGAGTTGCGCTCGGCCGCGGTGGTGATTGCCGCCCTGCCGTTCGCCACGCTCATCGCGTTCATTTTCATGGGCGAAGCGGGCCTCTCCGCCAATCTCATTTCTCTGGCGGGGCTCGCCGTGGGCATCGGAATAATGATCGATGGCGCCGTGGTGATGGTCGAGAACTCGTTCCGCATCATGGCGCAGCGCAGGGAGTCCGGCGGGCCCGTCGATCGAACCGCCGCGGTGATGGAAGCCGCGCGCGAGGTCGCCAACCCTGTTTCGTTCGCAATCCTCATCATCATTGTCGTGTTTCTGCCGCTGTTCGCGCTTGAAGGCCTCGAAGGCAAGCTGTTCAAGCCGATGGCCTTCAACATCAGTTTTGCAATGGCCGGATCGCTGGTGCTGACGCTCACGCTGATTCCGATACTGGCCGCGTTGATTCTCAAGCCCAGGCAAGAACGCGACACCTGGCTGGTGCGCGTGATCAAGGCCCGCTACCTGCCGCTGCTCGAGTGGTCGCTGGGCCGGAAAAAGGCCGTGGTGGCCGGCGCGGTCGGGTTGCTCGCCGCCAGTCTGGCGCTGTTTCCCCTGCTGGGCAAGGAATTCATGCCGCAGCTTCAGGAGGGCTCGATCATGTGGCGCGTCACCTCGATCCCTTCGGCATCGCTGGATCAATCGATCAAGGTCTCGATAGACATCGAGAACGCACTCTCGAAGTTCCCGGAAGTCGAGACCACGGTGGCGATGATCGGACGCGCGGAAAAAGGCGAAACGGCGGACGTGAACTACATGGAGATTTACACGCAGCTCAAGCCGGAAGACGAGTGGCCGGGCGATCGCGACATTGGGGAACTCGCCGAGGTCATGCGCGAAGAGCTTGAACGCGTCGTCCCCACGGCGGTCGTGGCCTTTACGCAGCCGATCCAGATGCGCGTCGAGGAACTGATATCGGGCGTGCGCGCAACCCTCGCGGCGAAGATCTACGGGGAGGATCTGTCTGTGCTGGACCGGCTGAGCGAGGAAATCAAGGACTTGATCGCCGAGGTAGAAGGTGTCGCCGATCTTTCGCTGGAAGCCAACGTCGGCAAACCGCAGATTCGAATCCGGGTCAGGCGCGACCAGCTTGCCCGGTTCGGACTGAACGCCGACGACGTCCTGGTAGTCGTGCGCACCGGTATCGGCAACGAACCGGTCTCCACGCTGATTGACGGCGTGCGCCGTTTCGACATCACCGCCCGGCTCGACGACGCGTCGAAGGCGACAGTGCAGTCGATTCAGCGCATCCCGCTCAGAACCAGCGGCGGTGCGATCGTGCCGCTATCCGCCGTAGCCGATGTCAGCGTGGCGGAAGGCTATTCCTTCATTCGACGCGAACAGTTGCAGCGATACGCCGTCATCCAGATGGACGTGCGCGGCCGCGATATCGACGGCTTCGTGCGCGACGCGAACGCCGCGATCGAGGACCGGATCGACCTGCCGGCCGGTTACTGGATCGAGTGGGGCGGCGCATTCGAAAACCAGCAACGCGCGCTGGCGCGATTGTCGATCATCGTTCCGCTCACGATATTCTTCATCTTCGTCCTGCTCTATACGGCCTTCAACTCGGTCAAGTACGCGACCCTGATTATCGCGAACGTCCCGTTCGCCACGATCGGCGGCCTGCTCGGCCTGTTCATTACCGGTCAGCACGTCTCGGTGCCATCGGCAATCGGGTTCATCGCCGTGTTCGGTGTGGCGATGCTGAACGGCATTGTCCTGGTGAGTGTCATCAATGATTTGCGCGGCCAGGGCATGAGCGTCGCGAACGCCGTCCGCCGCGGAACCGCCATGCGCCTGCGGCCCGTATTGATGACCGCCAGCACGGCCATATTGGGCCTGGTTCCCATGCTGCTTTCTTCGGGCGTCGGCGCGGAAACGCAGCGGCCGCTCGCGACGGTGGTTGTGAGCGGCCTCGTCACCTCGACCTTCCTGACCCTGGTACTGCTGCCGGTAATCTACGAATGGATCGAGCAGAAGTCCGAGAGAATGCCGGGCGGCCGGTCGCGGGACACTAGCCGCCGAACAGCAGGCGATTGAGATACGGCAGTCCGAGCGCGAGAATGACGCTCACGATCAGGCCGGACAGCGCCTTGAGCGCATCCATCGAGACGTTCCGCAGCGTGCGTTTGAAGCCGGTGTCGGCGAGATACATGGAAAGCGCGAACTCCCGGCCGGCCAACAGCCCCAGGAACACCCAGGTCGTGCTCATGGGGATGTTGCTGACCTCCTTGAATACCAGCAGGACCAGCCCGTAGATGAAATCGATGATCGTGGCCGCGCGGATATCGGTCGTGTCGGTCTTGGAGAGAACGATCTTCTGAATGACGCCGCCGAAGGTGTAGAAGATGTAGCCCTGCATGGCGATCAGCACCAGCACCCCGAACGCCAGCCATGAGAATGAGAGTTGCCGGGGCAGGTAGACGAAGATGTTGGCCAGGTCCTGGATCAGCCACTGGCTCCACAGAAAGGCCGTGGACGACCATTGCAGCACCACCCAGTAGCGCGGAATTGCCTCGCCGCGGGTGCGGTGGAAATACTCCGTTGCGCGCTTGAACACCAGCCGGAACACGACGATCGCGACGACGAAGGCAACCAGGTAGCCGAGCAGCGACTTCGTCAGCATGGCCTGCAGGTTGCTGATCGTGAACACGGTCAGTACCAGGAAGGTCGTGCTTACCGGCACGCCCACACGCGTAAGAAACAGCAGCGCCAGGGGCGGGATCACGTGGATCCAGCTTATGCCGCCTTCGGGTACCGGGAAGTTCGTCAGCCGGCCGTAGGACACGTCGCCGTCGTGCGCGAACCAGCCGTACGCGAGGACCACGCACAGGATTCCGGAAGCGAATATCCACAGCGCCCACCAGGGGCGGTGGGCGTTCGACGACAGGAAAGTGCCCAGCGTCTGGATGGAGTCGTTGGCGACGACCGCATAGGCCGCCAGCACGAAGCCGGCCACCATGTAGATCTCAATAAGCGACAAACCAAAAACCGACGTTGCAGCGGCTAGTGCAGCGTGGCTTCCTCGATGAAGTAGATCCCGTAACTCAGGCCCAGTCCCACCAGAAAGGCCGCCAGCAGCTTGAAGCGGTCATGGGTATGGAAGTGGATTTCGGGCAGCAGGTCGCTGAGGGCCACGCACAGGAACGCTCCGGCGCCGAAGGCCATCGCCGACGCCGTGACCGAACCGCCTCCCGGGGCATCGCTCAACTGGCCGGCGAGCAGGTAGCAGCCCAGCGCAACAACCCCGCACAGCAAGGCGAAGCAAACGTTGGCAAGGGCGCGCTGCGCCTTGTTGAAGCCCGCCGCCTGCATCATGCTGAGCAGGGCATAGGCGTCCAGCGGCTTGTGCGCGAGGATGACGAGGAAGACGCCCAGGCCCGGCAGGAGCGTGGGCTGCCCATGCGACATGGACGCAAGCACCGCCGCGCCCAGGGCGATGCCTTCGGTCACCGTATGCAGGCTCAGGCCCGCGGCGATGCTGAAGAACGACTGGCGCTTCAAGCCGGCCTGGCCGCGCTCGGAGCCCGATATTCGCTGAGCGCTGCTGAGCTCGTGATGGTGGAAGTGGAAAACGCGCAGCAGAACCACCATCGCCACAATGCCCAGAACCGCAAAGAACACGGCCTGGTGCAAACCCTCCTCGCCGGTAAGATTCTCAGCCGCGTGCGGCAGCAGGTGGTAGAAGGCAATGCCGATGATGAATCCGGCCACCAGGCTCAGAACGAGCTGGGTGCGAGTGTGGCTCATCTTGCCCAGCGCCGACGCCTTGCCGGCAAGGAAGGTGGCGACGAATATGACCAGCGAATAGCCGATCAGGGTCAGCAGGTTGCGGCTCATGCCCGCTTCGGCCTAGAAAAATACACCGAGCAGGAGCAGAGCCGTAAGGCCGCCCAGGAGAAAGGTCAGGGCGCTCAGCAGGCCGCAGCCGGTCGCATAGTCGGCAATGCGGAAGGACGGCTCCTCCACCACGAACAGCACTTCGCTGCGGTCGATATCGCCGTCCACGAACTGCTTGAGGCCCGTCTCCGAACTGTGCGCCTCGCGCACCGCAACAAGCGCGACCAGGATGATGGTCATCGCCGAAGCCAGCACTCCAACACCGAAAAGCGACACGGCAGTCAGCGATATCCAGTGGTAGGCGCCGGACTCTGCTTCCTTCTGCGTGCTCATGAAGCCGATCACGAGCGCCGCCCCGCCGCCGTTGCCGAGCAGCAGCATGCGCGTGGTTTCCGAAATAAGCTGGAACATCACGGCGCGCCTGCGGGCCACGACCTTGAACAGCTCGCGCAGCCATTCCTCGCCGGTCTCTTCGCGCTGGAACTGCTCGATCTTTTTCACCAGTCTGCCCCCCTGCCGTCAGCCTGCAATGCTATTCGCCGAAATGCGTCAGCCGCACATAGCGCGAACCGGTGTTGGCGCCGGGCGCGAATTCCAGCGTCCAGTCGTCCAGCGCCAGAGGTTCCGGCGAGAGGGCCTCGCGCATGAGGCTGGTGCGGGTCCATTTGCCCTCGATGCGGCCGAGCACCTCGGCCAGGAATCGGCCCAGGATGTAGCCCTCCAAGGAAACCTCATTGATCGGGTCGGATTCAAGGGATGCGGCGCCGGCCATCCAGCTATCCATGGCCTCGTGAAAGCTGCGCACTATGGCCAGGCTGCGGTCTGTCGGGTCGGGCACGACTTCGGTCACCAGTATCCGCTCGCTGTGCTGTTCCACCTGCCGGCGCAGTTCGAAGCTGAGCACGAAGGACAGGTTGCCGAGCATATAGTCCTGACCCAGCGAATTGGCCAGGTTGATGATCGTGGAATTGGCCGCGTAAGCCCCGACCAGCAGGAGCGCGTCAAGATCCGCCTTTTCCAGCGAAAACAGGCTGGTGTGCACCGAGTGCGTGTTGCGCGTGTAGGCGTTGCGCGCAAGGATCGGGATGCCATGCCGGTCCAGCAGCGCTTTGTAGTTGCGCACGACCGAACGCCCGAAAGCGTCGTCCTGGTAAATGACCCCGAACCGGCGGTGCCCCTGCTCCAGCATGTGCCGCACCAGTTGGTCCGTCTCCTCGTAGTAACTGGCGCGCAGATTGACCACGTTGTCGTAGCGCTGCGTGTCGCGCAGCAATTCGGCGCCGGTCAGCGGTCCGACGAAAGGAATGCCGGCCGTGCGCAGCACCGGTGCAATGCGGTTGGAGGTGGGCGTGCCGACCGCGCCGATCACGGCCAGCATGTTGTTGTCCGCGACGAAGCGCTCGGCGTTGGCGGCCGCCCGCTCCGCTTCGTATCCGTCATCCAGCGTTTCCATCTCCAGCCTGCGGCCATTCACTCCGCCCTGCTCGTTGATTTCCGCGAACGCGGCCAGGATGCCGGCCTGGTAGAGAATGCCGAGGTTGCGGTTGGGACCGGTCAGACAGGCGCTTTGTGCGAACAGCACGTGATCTTCGTGCACGCCGGGCGCCGCCGACGCGCCGGAAGCCGCCAGCGACGCAAGGCCTGCGACAATCGTCAGCAGCCGCGCCACGCCGGCCGGCCTGGCCCGTCTACCCGCCATGATTGCCGCCTTCCTCGGCCTCGGCCGCCGCTTCTTCCTCAACCACCTCGACCATCGGCTTGGTGACCGGCTGATTCTCCACGGGCGGCGCGTTGCGCTGCGCATGGGTGTGGGTGAATATCGCCGCCCGGTCGAAAATCAGCGAGCGCGTCCGCCCCAACACCAGGTCGTCGCGCTCCGATGCGGGATCGTGGAAGCGCCCGCTGACCAGGTGCCGGTCCTGATCGACCGTCTCCAGCGTGTGCTGCTGCTCCTCGCCGCCCACGGTCAGCAGCGGCCGCTGGCCGGCCTGGGGCGCGCCGTCAAGCCCAAGCCCGGTGATGTCGGCCAGGCCCTCGATCATGTTGATGTCGATGCTCGAATCGTCCCCAGGGTTCACGGCCGCCAGGCTGGCGTCGGCAAAGATCGAGCGCATCCGCTGCCAGTAACGGGTAATGGCAGTCTGCGAAGGCTGCTCGCGGTACTGCCGCAGAAGCGCCATAAAGGCCTCGGCCGCGCTGCCGGACTGGGCCACGCGCTCGTGGCCGCGCGCCCTGGCGTCCTGCACCAGAGCCTCGGCCTGCCCGCGGGTGCGCGCCAGCAGGCGCTCGCGCTCGCGGTTGGCGTTGCTGATCACCTGCTTGCGTTCGGCCACGGCGTCGCTCACGTCGCGGAACGCCGCGCGGGTTTCCTCGATCGGATTGACGTCCACGATGTCCAGCGCCAGAACCTCGATGCCGATGTTGTGCTCATCGAGCAGCATTGCCACCTCGGCCAGCATATGGTCCTGGATCAGGTTGCGGTTCAGCGTCAGGATCAGGTCGATGAAGTTGATTGCGAGAATCTTCACCAACTCGTCGCGAACCAGCATCGTGGCGACTTCGATCGGGTCGGTGGAAGCGAACAGGAACTCGCGCAAATTGTCGATCCGGTACTGCACCGCGATGCTGATCTCCAGCAGATTGAGATCGCCCGAAAGAACGCTGAAGTTCGCCATGCCGTTCTCGGAGGTCATGATGCGATGAATCTCGATACGCTCCACCTTGCGGATGTGGGCCCGGTCCATGATCGGCAGGCAGTAATGCCAGCCGGGTTGCACGTCCTCCTTGATGACCTCGCCGAAGCGTGTAACCACGGCCAGTTGCTCCTTCTTGACCACGTATATCCCCTGAGCCAGCACTATGCCCACCACCAGCAGCGCGGCCAGCGCCCACAATCGGCCCTTGCGGGCCGCCGCATAATCAAAGCCCGCGTGTATCAGACGAGTGCTGGGCGGAATCTGTTCGCTCACTCGCCGTCCCCCGGCATTTCGTCGCTGTCCAGATACTTGAACAGTTCGTTGTCCGCCGGCAGCATGAGGGTGGTCTTGCCGTCCAGAATCAGGTCGTAGCTGTCCAGAGCGCGGATGAACTTGTAGAACTCGGGATCCTGGCGATAGGCCTCACCCAGCCGGGCCACGGCGTCGGCCTCGGCGCGCCCGAGGATCGTGGTGGCTTCCGCATGGGCGTCGGCCATCAGCTTCTCGTGTTCGTTGATGGCCAGCGCTTCGATGCGCATGGCCATCTCTTCGCCTTCGCTGCGGTAGCGCGTGGCGATCCGGGCGCGCTCGGCGATCATGCGCTCGATCACGCTGGGGCGGTTCTCCGGCGGCAGCGTGTACTCGACGATTCCCACCCGGATCACTTCCACGCCGTAGCTCTCGAGGGCGATGGGCGCGATGCGCTCTCGAATCTCACTGGCGCTGATGTTGATGTCGATATGCTCAAGCCCCAGGCTGATGAACGCCTCCTGCGGCTTGTTGCTCACGACGACGCCGGTGCTGGAGCGGTAGAGGTCCTCAAGCTTCTCCACAGCGCTCTCGCCGGTGCGGATCGCCTTGATGAACAGAATGGGATCCACGACCTGCCACAGCATGTAGCCGTCCACCTGCACGCTCTTCTGGTCTTCCGTGATCAGTTCGTGCGGCATTCCGGACAGCGTCTGAATGCGCGTGTCCACCTTGTAGATTTTGGAAATCGGACGCGGCCACTTGACATGCAGGCCCGGTCCGCGCACCGGCTCGGAGACGCGCCCGAAGTGGGTCAGCACGCCGCGCTGGGTTTCGTTGATGATGTAAAGGCTGTCGTAGGCGATCAGCAGCACGGCTGCGGCCGCGATCGTCAGCCAGATTGTGCGCTTGTAGTTCATTTCTTGGCCTCCGCGGCATGGTGTTCGCCGCCGGCGGAATTAGGCGGGTTGCGCTTCCACAGCGCCACCCGGTCCAGGCTTTCCTGGTTGGGAACGATGATCTTGGGCCGCCCGGCCAGCGCGCTTTCCAGCTTCTCGCGCCAGAGCATGTTCTCCAGCACGTCGGGCGCGGTCTGCACGGCAACGGCGACCTTCGCGATGGCCTCGGACTCCGCGCCCGCCGTCACGACCTTGCGGTAGGCCTCGCCCTCGGCCTGCTGGGTCTCGTAGAAAGCGTTGCCGTGCGCCTGCGGCACCAGTTGCGCCATGAAGCGCTGGGCGTTTACGGCATAGCGCTCCCTGTCCTCCTGGGCGCTGGACACGTCCCGAAAGCTGCTGACGGTCTCGGCCACCGGCCAGATGCCCAGCAGGTTGACCTTGACCAGCTCGATGCTGCCGAGCACATCGCTTACGCCGGCCGCCGGGTCGACGAATGCCTGGCTCAGATAGGCTTCCAGGTCGTCCCGGCGCACATTGAACAACTCTTCCATGCCGCGCGCCGAAACGAAGGCGCGCAAATGGTCGTTCAGCAGCTGCTCGATGATGACCTGCGGATCGCTGATCAGGTAGTAGTAGCGGTAGGCGTCCCTGATCTTGTATTGCACGTTGACCTTGAGATCCATGAAACTCAGGTCGCCGCTCACGTGCTCGACCTGGTTGGCGCTGACGATGGACTGCACCCGGTCCACCGGCCACTTGTCCACCTTCACGAGCGGCCACGGCCCGAAGTAGTGCAATCCCGGCGGCTCATCGCGCCACACCACCTTGCCGGCCAGGCGACCGTAGGCGACATGGCCGGGAGGCACCACGGTGAATCCGGTGGCCAGCAGCGCCAGCACCGCCAGGACCCATACCGCCCGGCCCAGCGGAGTGGCCGGCGACACCGTGCCAGAAGCCAGGCGACCGCGCGCCACGCGCCGCCAGGCGGCCATCAGGCGGCGAACGGCAGGAGCGATGTTGGCGACCATGTCCTGATAGCCGCTCTTCATCGCGCCCGCCCGGAAGCGCCAGATCACCAGCGCCGCGAAAACGGCTGTAGAGCCCCACTGAAGCAGCGCGATGGCGGTCGAGTCCGAGGGGGTGAGGTTGACCGTGATGCCTATGCCGGTGGCGAGCAGCGCAATGTCGATCAATATGCCGATCACGACCGTCACGGCAATCACCGCGCCCACATAGACGGAAGCGAAGCGGGCGCCGAACTGGCTGATGATGATTGCGATGGTGCCGGTGTTGGTGGCCGGGCCGGTCATCAGGAAAATCAGCCCCGCGCCCGGGCTGAAGCCCTTGGCCACCAGCGCGGCGGCGATCGGGGTACTGGCCGAGGCGCAAATGTAGAGCGGAATGCCGACGATGACCATGACCGGGTAGGAGAGCCAGCGCGCGTATTCGTTGGACATCAGATCGCTGGGAATCACCAGGTACAAAACGCCGCCCAGGGCCACGCCGACCAGCAGGGCGAACAGGATGTCGTCGGCGATCTCGACAAAGCCGTAGCGGAAGATGTGCTTGACCACGGTCTTGAATTCCAGCCCCTCCTCCTCGGGCTCGGTTGCGGAGTCCTTCTGCGCGGCGCCGTTGCCGTTGAATTCCGGGCTCTGGTAGAAATCGGGCTTGAGCCAGGATGCGGTGCGCCAGCGGCGCGACAGGCCCAGCAGCTTGCGCAGCCAGCGCCCGGCCATCTGCTTCATGTCGCGTGGGCTAACGTAGCAGTCCTCGGCGCCCGGCATCAGCGGCACATGGCCATGGTCGTGATCGTGGTCGTGGTCGTGACCATGATGGTGGTCATGGTCATGATCGTGGTCGTGGTCGTGTTCCTGCGCGGGCTGGTCCTTGGCCGGGTCGGTGCGAATCAGCCCGATGCAGAAAACGCCGGCCACGACGGCGGTCACGAAGCTGATGACAGGACGCACGATGGCCGCTATCCATCCGAAGAAGGCATTGGTCACGAGGATCGAGTCAACGCCGGTCTCCGGGGCCGTGATCAGGAAGGACATGCACGACGAGCGCGAGGCGCCCTTGCGCCGCATCTCGGCCACCACGGGCACCACCGAGCAACTGCACAGCGGCACCGGAACACCCAGCGCGGCGCTGCTGCTGACCGACTTCAGGCTGTCGTGGCGCAGCCACCTCAGGATGGCCTCGCGCGAAATGAACACATGGATCAGCCCGGAAAGGAACAGCCCCAACAGGAGCATGGGGGCCAGCAGCAGAGACGAGTTCCACAGGAATTCCAGGAACTGGATTGCGGGATTGCCGGTATCAAATGTCACGATCGCTGATCTCTGCGTCCCCCACCTTGCGCAGACAGGCTGCGATCCACTTCCCCCGCAACGACCGTCCCCGCCAGGGTGGAAGCGGGAATTGCCGCAACTCTATCATCATTTCCCGGTGAATTCCGGCGGGCGCTTTTCAAAGAATGCCGCCACCGCCTCGTCGTGGTCACGTGTGCGTTGCAGGATTCCCTGCAGATTCGCGGACATCTCCATGACCGACCCGAAGCGGTCCTGCCTGCCGGCGCGCAGCAGTTGCTTGGCCATGCGCAGCGCCACCGGCGGCTGCAGCGCGATTTCGCCGGCGAGTTCGCGGGTCCTCGGCAGCAACTCTTCCCGCGAGGTAACTTCGCTGACCAGCCCCCAGTCCCTGGCCGTTCCGGCGTCGATGAGCTGGCCGGTCAGCAATAGCTGCGCGGCGCGCGAATAGCCGATCAGATGCTGGAGGATCCAGGCGCCCCCGTCGCCCGGAATCAGGCCCAGCTTGAGGAAGGTTTGCCCGAACAGCGCCTTCTCCGAAGCCAGGCGGATATCGGCAAGGCAGGCCACGTCGTTGCCCAGACCGATTGCGGGACCGTTGACCGCCGCGATCAGCGGCACGTCCAGGTTCCACAATGCGCGGATCATGCGGTGGATCTCGTTGCGATAGCTCTCGCGCAATTCCGCGGACCCACCCTCGAACGCTCCGCTGCGGTCGCGCATGGCCTTGACGTCACCACCCGACGAGAACGCGCGGCCCGCCCCGGTCAGGACGGCGCAACGCACTTCGGAATCCGCCTGAATTCGACCGGCCGCCTTCTCGAACAACGCGCCGTCGCCGATGCGACCCAGCAGGTTGCGTTCGTCGGGCCGATTGATCGTCAGCAGGACCACGGCCCCGTCCTTCTCGTACAGCAGCGCTTCACTCATTTCGATGTTTCCCAGATTTGCGCACCGATAGTACCCTCTCGCACCGCTTCGATTCCGCTTTAACTTCACCCCCTTCTTCCGGGAGACGCATGAATACATCCCTGTAGCTTGCTCGTTCGCGCCGGGACAACGGCGCTCACCCCTGGCTCCAATACTCCCTGAAGAAGGGGATGAAGTTAAAGCTACGACAGTCGCTCGGAGCCGGAAGGATGGGAGCAAGGAAAGGCGGGCTATGCGGGCTCCTGGGCGACCGTTTCGCAGACGGCGGCGCAGAGGGTCCTGAGGTCCCGCACGGACATCACGTAGGCAGGCATCAGGTAGATAAGCTTGCCGAACGGCCGGGCCCATACGCCGCGCTCCACGAGACGGCGCTGGATGCGGGCGATGTCCACGGGCTTGCGCATCTCGACTACGCCGATGGCGCCGAGCACGCGCACGTCCGCTACCTGGGCCAGGTCGCGGCAAGGCGCGAGGCCGCGGCGCAGCTCCCGCTCGACCCGCGCCACCCGTTTCCGCCACGGCGATTCCATCAGCAGATCGACGCTTGCCACGGCGACCGCGCAGGCCAGCGGGTTGGCCATGAAGGTGGGGCCATGCATCAGCACGCCGGCGGCGCCGGGCGCGGCGGAGATCGTCCCGGCGACATGCGGACGCGCGAGCGTGGCCGCCAGGCTCAGGTAACCGCCGGTCAGCGCCTTGCCCACGCACATGATGTCGGGAACCACGCCGGCGTGATCGCAACCGAACAGTTCGCCGCTTCGCCCGAACCCGGTGGCGATCTCGTCCGCGATCAGCAGGAATCCATGGCGATCGCACAGCTCGCGGGCGCCCTTGAGATACTCGGGATGATAGAAGCGCATGCCGCCGGCGCCCTGCACGATGGGCTCCAGGATCACGGCGGCGATCTCATCGCCGTGCCGGGCCGCCAGGTCCTCCAGCGAAGCCAGGTCGGACGGGTCCCAGGACTCGCCGAAGCGCACGCGTGGCCGGTCGGCGAACAGCTGTTCGGACACGGCACCGGCAAACAGGTGATGCATGCCGGTCACCGGATCGCAGACCGACATGGCCTGGAAGGTGTCGCCGTAATAGCCCCCCCGTATCGTCAGCAGCCGGGTCCGGCCCTCCACGCCGCGGGCGCGCCAGTACTGCAGGGCCATCTTGATCGCCACCTCAACCGCCACCGAACCCGAATCGGAAAAAAAGACCCGATCGAGGTCGCCCGGAGTCAATTCGACCAGCCGTTGCGCGAGGCGGATCGCCGGGGCATGCGTCAGCCCCCCGAACATCACATGCGGCATGCGCGATATCTGCTCGCGCGCCGCACGGTTCAGTGCCGGGTGGTTGTAGCCGTGGATTACCGACCACCACGACGACATCCCGTCGATCAGCTCCCGGCCGTCGGTCAGCGTCAGGCGCACGCCGCGGGCGGAGACAACCGGATAGACCGGCGTGGGACTCCGCATGGACTCGTATGGATGCCAGATGTGCCGCCGGTCGAAATCCAGGTCGGCGGCCGACAGGCGCTCGTTCACAGTTCGATTCTCGCCGCGTACGCCTTAACGTGCCCGGGGCTTACCGGCTGGCGAAGGTTGGGAAGATCGAGAAGGCACTTCAATCCCGTCTCGCGGAGGATCACGCCGCGGGAATGGTCGTTCCGCTCGCCGTTGAAGACGATACCGGCCAGCGCCAGATCACGCGACTTCAGCGCCTCGACCGTAAGCAGCGTGTGATTGATGCTGCCCAGGTAGTAGCTGGAAACAACCACCACCGGCAGGTTCCAGTATTTCAGGAGATCGATGTTGAGCAGGCCATCGGCCACCGGCACCAGCACCCCGCCGGCCGGCTCCACCACCAGCGGTCCCTCCACTTCCGGCAGCCTCAGTTCTTCCCTGCGCAGGGTCACGCCCTCCTGGGCCGCCGCGGCGTGCGGCGCCATCGCCGCCTTCAGGCTGTACGCCTCGGGCAGGAAGCGGGCGCGGCTGAGCGTGACCAGGCGGCGGACCTCCTCGGTGTCGGTATGCACGAGGCCCCCGGCCTGTATGGGTTTCCAGTAACTGGCCCCCAGGCGCTCCACCAGCAGCGCCGAAACCAGGGTCTTGCCTACGCCGGTCCCGATACCCGCAACTGCGCAGCGCTCCATCGATTTCCGCCTGCGCCGGAACGCCTCCGAAGTTTGCGACGGCGCGGCGCCCCCGCATCCGGATCCGTATCGGCGCGGTTACCGGCCGGCGGACGAGGCCGGCGACTCGCGTTTCTCGACGCCCAGGCTTGCCAGCATCGCGGCGGTTTCCTTGGCGGCGCCCCGGGCGTCAACCTCACGGTCCACCGCCAGGATCACGCCATCCGTTCCGATATAGAAGGTTTCGCGCCTCGGCACGCCATACTGCCCGATCACCTGGTAAGCGTTCGCCACTTCCTTGCTTTCGTCGGAGAGGATCGGAAAGTCCGCATCGTATTTGCTCGCGAAATCGGTGTTGTCGCCGATGGGATCCACGCTGGCCATGAAGTAGCTGACCTTGTATTCGCGGATCATGTCCCCGTTTTGCGCCAGGGACTGGCACTGGGCCGTGCAGCCCGGCGTAAAGGCCTTGGGAAACCAGGCAAGCACCACCGGGCCTTTCTTGAGCAGGTCCGCAAGGGCGTAGGTGTTTCCGTCCGAGCCGGGCAGGGTCCAGTCGGGCGCCTGCATGCCTTCCTCCAGGCTGGTTGTCGGCGCCTCGTCGGCAAGAACGGCGGTGGAAAGTGCAAGCGTTGCAATGGCCATCAGGTTTTTCATGGGACATTACCGGTAGTGGCTGGGGGCGCAAAATTATATCCACTTGCCGCCCTCCCCCAGGTATCAACGAAGCGCTTCGTCCACGGCGCTGAAGAGCAGGTCGATTTCCTCCTCCGTGTTGTGCGCGTGCAGACACACCCGGATTCGCTCCTCGCCCTCGGGAACGGTGGGTGCGCGAATCGGCAGGGCAGCCAGCCCCCGGCTGCGAAGAACGCCGCCCACGCGCGTTATGCGCCGGGCGCCGGGCACGCGCAGGCACTGGATCCAGGACTCGCTCGGCAGCCAGGGCTGCGCGGACTTCGCCACGCGCTCGCGAAAACGGGAGACGTTGTCCAGTAATTGTTCACGCTCGGCATTCAGGTCCGGAAGCATGTCGTAGACGGTCTGCACGCTCGCTGCCCAGAGAGGGGACACCCCTGTGGAGAACACGAACGAACGGGCAAAATTCACGAGATATTCCCGCAGGTCCTGCGAACACAGAACGGCGCCGCCCTGCAGCCCCAGCGCCTTGCCGAAAGTCACCACCCGGGCCAATACCCGGTCCTGCAGTCCGGCGGCGACCACGCCGCCGCGGCCCTCGGGCCCCAGCACCCCGTTGGCATGCGCCTCGTCCACCACGACCGCGGCATCGTGTTCTTCGGCCAGAACCGCTATTTCCTCGAGCGGCGCAAAGTCGCCATCCATCGAATAGACCGTGTCCACGGCCACCGCGGCGGTTTCCCCGGAACGCAGTTCGCCCAGCCTGGCCTTGAGGTCGCGCATGTCGTTGTGCGCGAAAACCACCCGCTTCGCACCGCTCAGGCGGCCCCCGTCGATGGCGCTGGCATGCAGCAGGCGGTCGCAGACCAGCGTCTGCACCACTCCACCCAGACTCGCCAGCAATCCGAGGTTGGCGGCGTAGCCGCTGGAGAAAACCAGCGCCGCTTCGGACGCGTAGAACCCGGCAAGCTGCGTCTCCAGCGCCTCGATAGCGGGGTGGTTCCCGGAAATCAGCCGGGAACCGGTCGCCCCCTGCGGCGCCGCGCTCTCGGCCGCGAGCGCGGCAACCCTGTCGCGCAGGCGCCGGTCCCGGGCCAGTCCCAGGTAGTCGTTGGAACAGAAGTCGATGCCGCCGTGAGCCGTCTCCAGTCTGCGCAGCAGGCCGGCCTTTTCGCGCTCCCTGAGCGCCTCCCGTATGGCGCGCCGTATCGCAGCGCTCATGCAGCCGCGTGAGTTTCCTGCTGCGTGTACGGTTCTCTTGGGGTAAGGCCCAGCAGCTCGAGCAATCCCTCGTCGCTGTCGAACGAGGGGTTCGGCGTGGTGAGCAGCTTTTCGCCGGTGAAGATCGAATTGGCGCCGGCCAGGAAACACAAGGCCTGCTGCTCGGCGCTCATGCGCGAGCGCCCGGCGGACAGGCGCACCATGGCCCTGGGCATGAGCACGCGCGCGCTCGCGATCATCCGGACCATTTCCCAGGTCGAGACCGGCGGGCAGTCTTCCAGCGGAGTCCCGGGCACCGGAACAAGCGCGTTGACCGGGACCGATTCCGGCGGGTTGGGCAGGGTGGCCAGCGTGTGCAGCAGGTCGATGCGCTGATCGACCGTTTCGCCCATCCCGATGATGCCGCCGCAACAAACCGACAAGCCGGCCTTGTGCACGTTGGCCAGCGTCTCCAGGCGATCGTCGTAGGTGCGTGTGCCGATGATCTCGGGATAGAACTCGCGACTCGAATCGAGGTTGTGGTTGTAGGCGTACAGTCCCGCTTCCTTGAGCCGCTGTGCCTGCGATTCGGTGAGCATGCCCAGCGTGCAGCAGACTTCAAGACCCAGGTCGCGGACGCCGGACACCATCTCCAGCACCTCGTCGAAATGCCGGTTGTCGCGCACTTCGCGCCAGGCGGCGCCCATGCAGAAGCGCGTGCTCCCGGCCTCCCTGGCTTCACGAGCGGCTTCCAGCACCGCGTCCAGTTTCAGCAGGCCGTGCCGGTCGATGCCGGTGTGGTAACGGGCCGCCTGCGGGCAATAGGCGCAGTCCTCGGGGCAGCCGCCGGTCTTGACCGAAAGCAGCGTGCAAAGCTGCACTTCGCCCGGCGCATGATGCTCGCGGTGCACGGTCGCCGCCCTGTAGACCAGGTCCAGCAGCGGGGAATGGTAGATCGCCGCGACGTCCGCCCTTGTCATGTCCGGCATGTTCGCCTCCTGGAGCACTAGTGCCGTATCACGGGTGTATCCCGCCGCCCGAGCACGGACGGCGCCAGCAGTTCATCGTAACGCCGGCGCCCCAGCATCGCCTCGGGGCTGCGGTCCGCCAGCGATACTACAACGATTACCAGCGCCGCGGCCGGTATCGAGAACAGACCGGGGTAAATCCACGGGAACGGGGCGTTTTCAAGCCCCAGGGCGCCTTCCCAGACCGCAGGACTCAGCGCCAGCAGGACCACCGAAACGACCATCCCGACCCAGCCGCCGAGAATCAGGCCGCGCGCGCTGGCTCCGCGCCAGAACAGCGCCGCAACCAGCGCCGGCGTATTCACGCTGGCGGCCACGGTAAAGGCGAGCGCGGTCAGATAGGCGACGTTCTGTCCCCGAAACTGAATTCCCAGCGCCACGGCGATCACGCCCAGGCCCACGACGCTGATCCGCGAGGCCCGGACCTCGGTCCTGTCGTCGACGCGGCCACGCTTGTAGACCCCGCTGTAGAGATCGTGCGCCAGTGCCGCGGCGGCCGCCAGCACCAGTCCGCAAACCACCGCCAACAGCGTCGCGAAAGCCACCGAAGCCATGAATCCCAGCATCACGTTGCCTCCGATGATTCGCGCCGCATGCATGATCGCCATATTGGTGCTGCCGATCATTCCGCCCTGCTCGTCCAGGATTTCCGTGTTGCCGGCCAGCAGCACGACGATGCCGAGGCCGGTAATCCAGAGCAGCAGGGAAAAAGTCACGATGTAGCCGGTGGCGAAGACCGCGGACCGGCGGGCCTGCCGGGCGTCGGGAACCGTAAAGAACCGCATCAGCAGATGCGGCAGCCCGACCATGCCGACGATGCCGGTCAGGACAAACGCAAAGATCGAAACCCGGTCGGGCAGGAACTGTCCCGGGCTCAGCCATTCCTCGCCCCGCCGATGCACGCGCGCCGCCGACTCCAGCAACGACAGCGGCCCCTCGCCCAGGTTCAGCATGAGCAGGGCGAGCAGCACCAGGATCGAGAACATGAGCAACACGGCCTTGGTCATCTGCACCCAGGTGGTCGCCAGCATCCCGCCCACGCTTACGTAGAGCACGGTCAGGCCGCCCACCATGGCGACGGCCCAGGGATAGGGAATGCCGAACAGCACCTCGAACAGCGCCCCGCCGGCCACCATCTGCGATATCAGGTACAGGACCGCGGCCACCAGCGTGCCGGTGGCGGCCAGCACCCGGATCGAGGTTTCGCGAAAGCGCGCCGACAGCACGTCCACGAAGGTATAGCTGCCCAGATTGCGCAGCCGTTCCGCGAGCAGGCACATCAACAGCGGGTAGCCGACCGCCCCGCCCGTCATGTAGATCAGGCCGTCGTATCCGTCCGTGTAGATGACGGCAGTCACTCCCAGCAGCGTTCCGGCCGAGAGGTGGTCGCCGGCGATCGCCAGCCCGTTGCTGAAGCCTCCGACCGAGTGCGAGGCCGCGTAGAACTCCGAGGACGAACGCGTCCGCCGTCCCGCCTGCCAGGTGATCAGCAGCGACGCCCCGAGGATCAGGACGAACGTGAGGATGGAAGACAGGTTAGGCGCCATCGGGATTGTTCCATCCGTGGCGTTCCCTGACTTGCGCGCGCAACGGCGTCAGCCGGCGCGTGCTGAGCGCCGCATAGGTGGCCGTGGCGGCAAACCAGCCGAGCAGGCCCAGCACGTTCCAGACCAGACCGACGGTGATCCAGCGTCCCGGCACCAGGCGTATGTCGAGCACTTCCGGCCAGTAGGCCATCGTCACGCCCAGACTGACGTAGAACGCCACTACGCTGCCGGCAATGGCGAAAGCGTAGCGCCGCTGGAGACGGCGCAGCCGGATGAAGTCCGGATCCCGGCTAAGTTTCGCTACGGTATTCAACTTTGCCCCGGGAAAGAGGGCGTCTCGCCCTCTCGGAGGTCGGGACGACCTCGCTCCCGGGCTACGATTGCAGTATGCAATAGAGCACGATCAGGTGGCCGTCGTGATCGAGCATGCCGATCTCGCGCCCAACGCGGCCGTCGTGCGTGCGCAGCGTTTCTTCCGGAAAGACATGCAGGCCTTCGGCGCGCGCGGCCTCCAGCACGCCGTCGATATCGTCCACCTCCAGGACCAGCGCGTGGCTGCTGGGCAGGTTGGGCTCGGGCAGTTCCACGCCCTTGATCTCGGTCAGGGCCAGGCTGCGCACCTGGTCTTTGGAGCTGAGCGCGGCGAACCCGGTCGTGGCTTCCCGGGGGATCTGAAACACCACGAACGAATACGACTCGGGGCGGTGTCCCAGCGTGAAATCCAGCTTGAAGCCCAGGATGTCCCGGTAGACGCGATAGGCGCGCTCCAGGTCCGCAACGACAAGATTGGTGCGTTGCACCCGCACCGGAAGGTCACTGGTCATCTTTCATTCTCCCATCTTGAGCATCGGAAAATCGGTGAGCGGAATGCTCACGGTCTTGGGTTCGGTAAAGAACTCGAGGCTCCCCCTGGCCCCGTCGCGGCCGATGCCGGACTGCTTGTAGCCGCCGAATGGCGCCCGCAATTCGCGATAGATCGGCGTGTTCACCCAGATCGTGCCGGCGCGCAGCTCGCGCGCCGAGCGCATCGTCACGTTGAGGTCCTGCGACCACAGGTAGGCCACCAGCCCGAACTCCGAGTCGTTGGCGATGCGCAGGGCCTCGTCGAGGTCTTCGTAAACCAGGAAAGTCGCGAACGGGCCGAAGATCTCTTCCTGGCAGACGCGCGCCGAGTTGTCCTCGGCGAGAACCGCCGTCGGCTCCACGAACCAGCCCTGCTCCATTCCCTCGGGCCGGCCGCCGCCGGTCAGCAGCTTTGCGCCCTCCTCGCGCGCCAGGCTCGCGTACCCCAGCACCCGGTTCATGTGGTTCTCGTAGCACAGCGGTCCGATTTCGGTCTCCGCCTTGAGCGGATCGCCGATGCGCAGCTTGCGGGCCCGCTCGACGAACCGCTCGATGAACTCGCCGGCGATCGACTTCTGCACCAGGATGCGCGAGCCCGCCAGGCATTGCTGGCCGTTGCTGGAGAAGATGCCGATCAGCGAGCCGTCGAGCGCGCGGTCGAGGTCGGCGCTCTCGTGCACGATGTTGGCGGACTTGCCGCCAAGCTCCAGAAGGACCGGCTTGAGCGACTTCCCGGCCTCCGACATGATGATCTTTCCGGTCTCCGAGCCGCCGGTGAAGCCCACCATGTCCACTTCCGGGTGGTTGACCAGCGCCGTTCCGGTGACCGGGCCGCGGCCGTTGACGAGATTCACGACGCCCGGCGGCAGCCCGGCCTCGTGGAAGATCTCCACCATCCGCTCCATCGAGTGCGGGGTGTATTCGGACGGCTTCAGCACGCAGGTGTTGCCGAAGGCGATGCAGGTGGCCACCCGCATGGAAGCCAGCGGTACCGGCGCGTTCCACGGCGCCATCATGGCGCCCACGCCGACCGGTTCGCGGGTCACGTAGGTCAGGTAGTTGGGGTTCTGCGTATAGACCTCGCCCGATTCCTGGCTCAGGACCTCGCCGAAGAACTCGAAGTTGTAGGCGGCGCGCGCCACGTGCATGGCGCGGACCTGGCTGATGGGCACGCCGGTGTCGAGGCTGTCGAGAAATTCCAGTTCGTCGCGGTGCCTGTGGAGCGCCTCGTGCATGGAGCGGAAGATCGCCTTTCTTTCTTCCGCGCCCATGCGCGGCCAGGGACCGGTCTCGAAGGCCCGGCGCGCCGAGCGCACGGCCGCATCCACTTCCTGGGCATCCGCCTCGCGCAAGACCCCGTTCGGTTCCTCGCTGGCCGGATTGATGATCGGAAAGTCCACCCCGCGCCTGGACGCGCCCACCGGCTCGCCGTCGATGATGCTGGTTACGCGTTCGCGTACGTCAAATGCCACGTCGTTCATGGCGGGCGAGCATAAAGAATCGGCGGCGGCTAATCAATCTGCGCGACTGCCCTCACGGCCGCCTCCCAAAGCAGGCGCACGTTTTCGTAGCCCACCACCAGGTGCGTCAGGCCGCGCCAATCGGACGGATAAACGCGGCCTCTGGCCGCACCCAGGAGCGCGCGGCCCTGTCCCACGTCGAGATCGTGATGACCAATCACGACGGCGAGGTCGAAGAGCGGGTCTCCCGGGGCGGAGAACTCCCAGTCGATGAGACGCAATGCCGGTCCGCGCAGAATGTTCTGCGCCACGGGGTCGTTGTGGCACAGCGCCGGTTTTCTGCGATGACCGGCGGCCGCCCTGAGGGAACGGCAAGTTTCACGCGCCGTTCTTCGCGCCCGGACATTCCCGACCAGCGATGCGTAGCGATCGAGGGAACGGGCCATGTCCAGCGGCGCGATGTCAGGGGGTGGAAGAACCGTCTCGTGCAGACGCCGGAGGTTCGCTCCCAGATTGCGCAGAAGCAGTGGATCGCGCAGACCGCCGGGCGTGCAGGCGCGTCCCGGCAGGCGTCGCGTCACGAGCACTCCGCGGCGGGGATCGGCGAAAACAAGTTCCGGGCCGAGTTCCCGGCCCTCGATCGCGCGCAGGACATCGACTTCGGCGGCCCGGTCCAGCCCCAGCAGGCGCACGGCAGGCGTGTCGAAACGAACGACCAGCCCTTCAACGCCCCGCGCGGCCAGCCAAGTTTCGTTCCATCCTCCGCCGCCGCCGAGCCTGCGGATGAGCTTGACGTCCGCCAGCGCCGGGCACTCGTCAAGCAGCCGCTGCCGTTTCACGCCGGCAGGGCCTTGCGCCAGGAACGGTAGCCCACCCATGCCAATGCGAAGTAGCTGGCGTACAGCATGGCGGTGAAATAAAGGCCCCTCTCCAGGTACAGGGCCACGTAAGTCGTGTCCAGCACCATCCACCAGATCCAGTTGCCGATGTACTTGCGCGCCTGCATGAAGGTGGCCAGCGGCGCCGCGAGCGCGGTAACCACGTCGATAAAGAACAGGGACGACTCGCTGTATTGCGCGCCGAAGATCGTGATCGGGATCGATACGGCCAGCAGCGCGGCCACCGCGATCAGGTTGTTGCGCCAGCCCCAGTAGCCCAGCGTCGCCGGTTTTTTCGCCCCACTGCGCCACTTGCGGTAGCCGTACACGGCCATGACCATGTAGAAGACCTGCAGCCAGGGCTGGAAGATCAGTCCGGCGTCGAGAAAAACCACCACGAACAGGCCGGAAGCGACGTACGAAGCCAGCCAGCAGGAGATATGGCGGCGTATGGCCAGCACCACGTAGACGAAGCCGAGCACGACGGCCACGACCTCCAGGATCGCCATCAGGTCCATGCGGAATCCGGCTCTGGCAGCTAGAGCTGCGGGAGCGAGTCGATGGGCAGGTCGGCGTTCAGGTACTTGGCCACCAGCACCACCCGGTCGCCGGATTCCATGACCGATTTCATGCAGGCATCCACGGCCCGCTGGACGTCCTCCAGTTCCCCGCGAAGCTGGGTGCTCATCTGGTTGGTGAGCACCTCGACGCCGGGCTGCCCGCGCAACTCGCGGATAAACCCCGTAATGCGCTCAATCGGCTGCTCGCTGGCCAGCGGGTAAAGGCTGAGTTCCGCAGTGATGCGCATGGTCCCCTTCTCTAGAAACGCCGCCGTATGGTAACGCCGAAGTGCCGCGGATCGCCCTGCTGGCGGAACTCCTGTTCGGGCCAGTCCGGAGGCACGTTGGAGAAGTAGAAACCGCGGATTGCGTAGTACTCGTCCAGCAGGTTGCGCGCCCAGGCGAACGCCTCCCAGCCGTTCCAGGCCCGCCCGGCGCGCAGGTTCAACAGCGTGTACGCCCCCGACTTGCGGTCGTGGCTGTTGGAGAAATAGAAGCCGTCCCTGCCCGTCAGTTCGCCGCCGGCAAACCAGCCTTGCGGATGGCGCCACAGTGCGCCGAGCGCATAACCGTAGCCCGGGGCGTGGGGCTGCTCGCGGCCCTCGAGTTCGGGACGGCCCGGGTAGCGGGTGATTTCCGTGTACAGCAATCCCAGGGCCGCGCTCATGCGCCACGCGTCGCCGGGCCGGTACTCCAGGGTCAACTCGACGCCGCGGTTGACTCCGCGCCCGACGTTCCGGGTGTAGAACAGGAAGGTGTTCGGGTCCTGGGGATCCACCTGCCGGGACGTGTCCACCTGCACGTCCACGCGCTGCGAATGGAACACGGCCAGTTCGCCGCGCAGCCGGCCGGCCAGCCACAGGCCCTTGGCGCCGATCTCGTAGTTCCAGAGGAATTCCGGCTCGTACAGCAGTTCGTCGCGGGTCAGTCCCCGGCCTCCCAGGCCCAGGTTGAACCCGCCGGCCTTGTAGCCGCGCGCAATCCGCGCATAAACGTTCGCGTCCTCGCCGAAGGGGCGCGACACGCTCACGTGGCCGCCGAGCATGTCGTCCGACGGCGAGAACCGCTCGCCGTTCGAATCGGCGTAGTCGGAGTCGCGCCGCTCCCAGCGCAGGCCGGCCGTTACAAGCCACCGGTCCGCGAACGCGCGCGACAGTTCCCCGAACAGCGCCAGGCTGTCGGCGCCGTAGCCGGAATCGAACCGATCCTCGCTGGGTCCGGGCGCGTAGCCGGGCTCGGCGTAGAGGCCCGTATCGATGCGGTCATTGTCTTCCTCGAGGTTCAGATACCAGACGCCCAGCACATAGCCCGTATCGCGTTCGGCCGGAGACAAAAGGCGCAGTTCCTGGCTGAAGCCGGAGCGCTCTCGCAAGGTGCGCGAGGTGTAGTCGTAGCGCATCGGAAAGCCGGCGATCTCGGACCAGTAGCCGTCCTCTCCCCAGTCGGCGTCGTAGCTGTGCTCGATGTCCGAACTCGCCGCGCCGGTAATGCTTACAAGGCTATGGCCGCCGCCGAACGCGAAGTCGCCGCGCAAGGAAGCGCCCGTGGAAGTCTGCGAATCGCGCCCCGGCCTGTCCGACCAGGTGGTCCGTTCGTTGTCGATGGCCCAGCCGTCGTAGCCGTTGTCGAGGTCGATGTGCAGCAGCGTCAGTCGCAGCGCCAGTTCAGGCGCAGGCTCGTAGTTGAGCTTTGCCCGCAGGCTCAGCTCCTGCCGGGCGTTGGTGTTGTCGCGATTCAGCGTGGCGTTGCGCCGGAAACCGTTGGCCCGGTACCGATGCGCCGAAAACCGCCCGGCGGCCGACGGGCCCAGCGGGCCGCTCAACGCCAGCCCCACGGCCCGCATGTCGTCATTGCCCAGGGATAACTCGGCTTCGGCCTCCCGCTCCCGGGACGGCTCCCTCGAGCGTGCGTAAATGAGCCCCGCCAGCGCGTTGGCGCCATAGCGCGTGCCCTGGGGTCCCCGCAATATCTCGACGCTGCCCAGGTCGAAACGTGTGGCCACGCCGCCGATCGCCGAGAAGTCGATGTCATCGAGAAGAAACCCCACCGACGGGTTCGGCGCGCCCTCGTACTGGGAGCGCTCGCCGATGCCGCGCACCTGGAAATAGCGGGCCCGCGAAGACCCGCCGGCCCAGTGCAGGTTGGGCGTAAGCTGGGCCAGCTCCTCGAAGTGCTGCACCGCCGAATTGCGGATGGTCTGCGCGTCCAGCACGGTGACGCTGGAGGGCAGGTCCAGGCTCCGCACCTCCTTCAGCGATGCCGTGACCACCACCTCCTCCAGAGGTTCCGGAGCCGAATCCTGCCCCGATTCCTGAGCAAGAACCGCGGTCGCCAAAAAGGTGGTTGCTGTAAGGAAAAAACTGCGCGAATTGAAATGCCGCATACCTCGTTCCTCCGCCGGTACTAACCGGATCAGGTTCAAGGGGTTCCCCTATGCAAGGGTCTCAGGCCGGAATGCCGCCCCCCAGGTAAGCGCAGAGTATAAGGCGTGCATCCGGCCGGAGTTCATGGTCATCGGAAAGCGCTTGGAGGATAATTGCCGCCGGAAGTACGGAGGCGGCGAATGACCGAACCCAATCAGGATTACCGGGCGATCGACGCGGTCGTCAATATCTGGACGCCGGAGGCCCTGTCGCACCGGCCCGGCTGGCAGGGCGATTTCTTCGTCGGCAAGATGAAGGCCGAGAGCCCGCTCATGGCGGGCCTTTCGCTGGAGCAGATGATCGAGCGGCTGGACGCGGCGGGCATCGACCGGGCGTTCCTGATCGCCCCGCGCACGGGCCAGGTGGGGCTGCCCGGCTGCTACCACCTGCCGTACGAGGTGGTGGCGCAAGCCTGCGAGCAGTATCCCGACCGCTTCAGCGGCCTGGCCGGGATCGATCCCACCCAGGGCATGGAAGGCGTGCGGATGTTCGAGGACGCCGTGAAGAACATGGGATTCATCGGCGCGCACCTCTATCCGCACTGGTTCGAACTGGCGCCCGACCATGCGCGCTACTACCCCTTCTACGCCAAGTGCTGCGAGCTGGACGTGCCCATACAGATGCAGGTGGGCCAGTCGATGATCTACGCCAAGGACGCGCCGCGCCGCAGCGTCGGGCGCCCGATCGCTCTGGACGCGGTGGCCTGCGACTTCCCCGAACTGAAACTGATCGGCATCCACGTGGGCATTCCCTGGCACGAGGAGATGATCGCCATGTCGTGGAAGCACGACAACGTGTTCATCGGCTGCGACGCGCATCGGCCGAAATACTGGCCGGACAGCTTCCGCCACTACATCAATTCCTTCGGCCAGGACAAGGTCATCTTCGGCACCGACTTCCCGGTGCTGGACTTCGAGCGGACGGTGGACGACATCGACGCGCTGGACCTGCGCCCGCAGGCCCGCCGCAAGCTGATGCGCGACAACGTCCTGCGCATCTACGGCCTGGACTGAACGCCGCCTGACTTTGCTTGCTGCTATACTTCGCCGAGGCGCAGCCCCCGGCGGGACTCGAACCCGCTACCCCCGCGTGACGAAGGCAGAGGCAGGCACCAGCCCGGGGGCCACGCTCTTCGCATTCTAGTGATGAGCGGATAACCGGACATGCGGTTTTTTGTGTCGGTTTGCCGCGAATTCGACCATTCGACGATTTCACTGATGCAGCCATTTTCGCGCCGGGCCCGCGGTATTGAACGAACCGGTCACAACCACGCGGGTTTCTCCGGTCGCCGCCTGTGCGGCCCGTTCGCAAGCTGCAACCACGGAATCGCACTGCGAAACGTAAGCGTGCCGGCGCGCTCTCAGTGCCTGGGCCAGGACTTCCGCGGAACAGGCCTTGGGGTTTTCAGCCGGCGCAACAATCACGTGATCGCGTTTCTGAAGCGGCAGAGCCTGCAGGAATCCGGCGACGTCCTTGTCGCCGAGCATGCCCAGCACCCAGATTGCCGGGCGCGGCGGCAGGGCGTTGAGACTCGTCGCCAGGCACGCGGCGGCATCCGGATTGTGCGCCACGTCCAGCACCCATTCCGCGCCGGCGAACTCAAGGCGCTCGAACCGCCCCGGCAAGCGGCCGGCCGTCAGGATCGCCGAATAATCGCCGACTTCGGGCACCCAGGCGGCGTTGAGGGTTTCCAGCACCGCAAACGCCAGGCTGGCGTTCGGCAGTTCCGCCGCATTGGCGGGATCGGCAATCGCCAGGCCGTTGCGGCGGACGGTCCGGCCGCGCCAGTCCCAGCGCTCGCCTTGCCGTTCGAAGTCGAAGTCAACGCCTGCCTGGTAAAGCGGCGCTCTCAGCTCCGCCGCACGGGCGGCAATCGGCACCGGTGCTACACCCGCTCCATAAAACGCGGGACGCCCGGCGCGCAGGATCCCCGCCTTTTCGGCCGCCACCGAGTCCAGCGTGTCGCCGAGCCAGTCCTGGTGATCCATGGCGATCCGCGTGATCACGCTCACGTCCGGGTCGATCGCGTTCACCGCGTCCAGCCTGCCGCCCAGCCCCACCTCCAGCACCCAGGCGTCGCAGCCTTCCCGGCTGAAAAGGCTGAAGGCCGCGAGGGTGACGAACTCGAACTCGGTGAGCCGGATATCGCCGCGCGCCGCCTCCACCCGCTCGAACTCGCGGCTGAGGCCCACCGGGTCGGCGTGCGCGCCGCCGATCTGCACCCGCTCCCCGAAGTCCTGCAGGTAGGGCGAGAGATACAGCGCAGTGCGCAGCCCTCCCCTCAGGCGTAGCGCCGCGTCGATCAGCGCCGCGGTGCTGCCCTTGCCATTGGTGCCCCCCACGATCACCACGCGGCCTGGAGGCGATTTCAGATCCAGCTTGCCGATCACTTCAGCGATCCGCTCGAGCCCCAGGTCGATCTCGCTGGGGTGTAGCCGCGCCGCATGGCGCAGCCATTCATCCAGATGCTTGGGACTGCCGGTCATGCCGCCGAATTGTAGTGGCCGCCACCCTTGGAACGAGGGCGTCCCGCCCTCACCGCTGGCCGGGCAAACAGCGCATTACAATTCGCGCACTTTTCCGGAGTCAGACCATGCGCAAGACAGCCTTTCCCATTCTCGCCATCGTTTCCATCGCCGCCGCGTTAGCCGCGCCCGCATCGCACGCCGAAATCGCCGCCAGCGCCGAAGAAACGCAACCCCTGTCGGCCGGCGTCGCGGCGCCCTCGTTTACCGCCCGAAACGGGGACGGCAGCGACTTCGTTTTCGATCCCGGAGCGCTCGAACGGCCCGCCATGCTGATCTTCTACCGCGGCGGCTGGTGCCCCTACTGCAATAGTCACCTGGCGGAACTGCGGCATGTCGTGCCCGAACTGGAGCAACGCGGCATGGACGTCTATTTCCTGAGCGCCGACAGTCCCGCCAACCTTTCCTCAGCGCTGAAGGGCGAGGCGGAAGGTCTGGACTATACGCTGCTGTCCGACGCCAGGCTGGGCGCCGCGGAAGCCTTCGGCCTCGCCTTCCGCGTGCCCGACGAATACTACCGGCAGGCAAAGCAATACGGCATCGACCTCGAAGAAGCCTCCGGCGAGACCCATCACGCCCTGCCGGTGCCCGCCGTGTACGTCATCGACGCCGACGGCGCGATCCGCTTCGCACACTCCGAGCCCGACTACACCCAACGCCTCGGCAACGACGAACTCCGCGCCGCCGTGGACAACTTGCTGGAAGGCGGCTCAGGCGCCGGCGATGCTTAGGTCGTCGATGAGAATCGAACCGGTGTAGATGCCGCCGCGCCGGTCCACGTCGGAACCGATGGCGGCGATGTTGCGGAACATGTCCTTGAGGTTGCCGGCCACGGTGATTTCGTGGACGGCGTGCTCGACAGCGCCGTCGCGCACCCAGTATCCGGCCGCGCCGCGCGAATAGTCGCCGGTGACGGTGTTGGCGCCCTGCCCCATCATTTCGGTCACGACCAGGCCCTCGCCCATTTCCGCCAGCAGTTCCTCCCGGGACTGACCGGTGCTTTCGAGAAAGAGGTTATGGGCGCCGCCGGCATTCCCGGTGGTTGCCATTCCGAGCTTGCGCGCCGAGTAGCTGCCCAGGAAGTAGCCCTTCAGGACGCCGCCGCACACCAGGTCGCGGTCGGCGGTCGCCACGCCCTCGCCGTCGTAGGCCCGGCTGGCCAATCCGCGCGGGATGTGCGGGCGTTCGTTCAGGTTGACGCAGTCGGCGAAAACCGGCTTGTCCAGGCTGTCGAGCAGGAAGCTGGCGCGGTTGTACAGCGCCCGGCCGCTGACCGCCGCGCAGAAGTGTCCGACCAGGCTCCGCGCGACGCGCGGCGCGAACAGCACCGGCGCCCTGGTGCTCGCGATCTTGCGCGCGCCCAGGCGCCTGATTGTCCGTTCGGCGGCGCTCTCCCCCACTTCCTTCACCGGAGTCAGTTCCTCCGGCGCCCGGGCCACGCTGAAATCGTAGTCGCGCTCCATCTGCCCGTCCTGCTCGCCAAGCACGACACAGGACACTGAGTGGCTGCTCGACCGGCCGCTTTGCAGAAACCCGTGCGAGTTGCCGTAAGCGAAGGCGGATTCGCCGGTATCGACGCCGGCGCCCTCCGAGTTGCTGATGCGCGGGTCCGCGTCCAGCGCTGCGGCTTCGCATTCCAGCGCCAGGTCCATGGCCTGCTCCGCCTCCAGGTGCCAGGGATGGTGCAGATCGAGGTCCGGGAACTCCGTGGCCATGCGATCCGCGTCGGCAAGGCCTGCGTATTCGTCCTCAGCCGCAAACCGGGCCAGGCTCAGGGCCTTGTCGACGGTTTCGCGAACGGCCCCGGAGGACAGGTCCGACGTGCTGGCGGAGCCGCGCCGCTGCCCCCGGTACACGGTCACGCCCAGCGAATGGTCCTGGTGGCTCTCCAGCGTTTCGACCTCGCGCATTCGCACGCGCAGGGTCAGTCCCGTGTTGTTGGAGGCCGAGGCTTCCGCCTGGCTGGCGCCCCGCTTGCGGGCGTAGCTCAGGGCATCGGCCACCCGCGCGCTGAGTTCATTGGGTGACATCGGCGCCCCGGACCGCTTCCGCCGTCTGGGCGGCCCGAAAAGCCTTGAGCGCGTCGCGCACGTCGGCGTCGCCCAGGGCCAGGATGGCGGTCGCCATCAGGGCGGCATTCACGGCGCCGTGCCGGCCGACTCCCAGCGTTCCCACCGGCACGCCGGCCGGCATCTGGGCCATGGACAGCATGGCGTCGGCGCCCCCGAAGGCGGCGGTCGCCATCGGAACGCCGAGCACCGGCAGCGAAGTGAGCGCCGCCACCGTGCCCGGAAGGGCCGCGGCCAGGCCGGCGCCGGCGATGACCACCCTGATCCCGCGCTCCTCGGCCTGCTCGCAGTACTCGGCAAGCTCGCGGGGGGCGCGGTGGGCCGAAAGCGCCCGCGCTTCCCAGCCTATGCCCAGCGAATCCAGCGTATTGGCCGCGTTCTCCATGATTTTCCAGTCCGAACGCGAGCCCATGAGAATGGCTACTTGTGTCATTTATGGTTTCCTGGTGGTTTGAAATTCATTGGTGCGTGGGGGTCACGCGGTGCCGCCGACGGTGATGCCGTCCACGCGGATGGTGGGCATGCCGACGCCCACGGGCACGGTCTGCCCGTCCTTGCCGCAGACGCCCACGCCGGGATCCAGCGCCAGGTCGCTGCCGACCATGGCCACGCGCGTCAGCACCGTGGGGCCGTCGCCGATCAGCGTGGCGTCGCGCAGCGGCGCGCCCAGCCTGCCGTCCTCGATCCGGTAGGCCTCGCTCGCGGAAAAAACGAACTTTCCGGACGTGATGTCCACCTGCCCGCCACCGAAGTTCTTTGCGTAGACGCCCTTTTTCACCGAACGGACGATCTCTTCGGGATCGTGCGGACCCGGCATCATGAAGGTGTTGGTCATGCGCGGCATCGGCAGGTGCGCGTATGACTCGCGGCGGCCGTTGCCGGTGGGCCTTACGCCCATCAGGCCGGCATTCAGGCGGTCCTGCATGTAGCCCGCCAGCACGCCGTTCTCGATCAGCACCGTGCGGCCGGTGGGCGTGCCCTCGTCGTCGATCTCCAGCGACCCGCGCCGGCCCGGCATGCTGCCGTCGTCCACCACCGTGCACTGGTCCGTGGCAACGGCTTCGCCGATGCGCCCGGCAAAGGCAGACACCCCCTTGCGGTTGAAGTCGCCCTCCAGGCCGTGGCCGACCGCTTCATGCAGGAGCACGCCCGGCCAGCCCGGTCCCAGCACCACGATTTCCTCGCCGGCGGGGGCGGGCTGCGCGTCCAGGTTCACCACGGCCTGGCGCACGGCCTCGCGCGCGTATTCCCCCGCCGAATCGGCCGCTACGAGATCGGCCAAAGGCAGACGCCCGCCCCAGCCGGCGACGCCGTGGCGAACTTCTCCGTTCTGCTCCAGCAATACCGTCACCCCCAGCCGCACCAGCGGGCGATCGTCGGCCGCCAGCCGGCCGTCGGACGAGCAGACCAGCACCAGGTTGCGGGCGATGGACAGGCTGGCGATCACCTGCCGCACCCGCGAGTCCGCGGCGCGGGCCTCGCGGTCCAGTGCGTGCAGCAGTTCCACCTTGGACGTATCGGAATAACCGTCGCCAGGATCGCCGGCCGCGTAGAGACGGCGGCTTGCGCCTTCGCGGCGCAACTCGATCCGCCCCCGGCCGCCGCCGCGGGCAATGGCGCCGGCCGTTTTGGCGGCGCGCAACAGGGTGGAGGGGTCCAGGTCGTCGGAATAGGCGAAGCCGGACTTTTCGCCGCTTATGGCGCGGGCGCTCATGCCGCGCCCGCGGTCGTGGCTCGCGGTCTTGACGATGCCGTCTTCCAGCACCCAGGATTCGCCTGAATACTCCGAGAAATACAAGTCGCCCCAGTCCACGCCGGGCCGCATCAGCGCGCCCAGGGCCCGGTCGAGCTGAGGGTCGCCGAGGTCCGCCGACTCCAGCAGGTTGCCGCGGGCCAGGGTCAGAGCCTGCTGCTGAACCTCGAAGGTGGAAGGGTCCGGAGACTTGTTCATTTCACGCCCGACGGCAGCCTGCGATGATCGAGCGCAGGAAAGCCGCTGCGCAGCCGGTCGAGATTGTCCAGCGCCACGTCATGGCAGAGCACGCCGTCGCCCTGCTTGCATTCCGCCACGACCTGCCCCCAGGGCTCGACCAGCATCGAGTGTCCGTAGCTCTCGCGCCCACCGGGATGGCTTCCATGCTGCGCCGATGCCAGCATGTAACAAAGGTTCTCGACGGCGCGGGCGCGAACCAGCAGATACCAATGCGCTTCTCCCGTCGGACGGGTAAAGGCGGCCGGTAGCGCAACCATCTCGGCGCCCTGCTCGCCCATGGCGCGAAACAGCTCCGGGAAGCGCAGGTCGTAGCACACCGCCAGCCCCAGCCGGCCGAACGGCGTTTCCGCCACGACCGGCTCGCTGCCCGCCGTGGTCGTCGCGGATTCGCGGAAGGACTCCTTGCGCCCGGGCAGGGACACGTCGAACAAGTGCATCTTGTCGTAGCGCGCCGCCAGGGTTCCGGAACCGTCGAACAGGCAGCAGGCCGATGCCGGACGGCGCGGGTCCTCCGCGCGCATGGGAATGGTCCCCGCGACGATCCACATTCCCAGCCTTTGCGCCTGCTCGGCCGCAAATTCCTGCCACGGCCCGTCCCCCGGGTCCTCGGCATGCTCGGTGCGCATGCGCTCGGCGTCCCTGGACATCAGGGCGAAGTTCTCCGGCAGCACGGCCAGCGCCGCACCCTGGTCGGCCGCCCGGCGAAGCAAAGCCGCGGCGCGCTTGAGGTTGGCGCCGGGCTCGTCACCCGAGCACATCTGTATGACCGCAACCTTGCTCATGGCGCACCCGGGCCGGAATCCGCCACCGGCTCTTCCGGGGGGCTGTCCGCGTCGCCCCCCTGCCGGGGCAGCGCCTCCTCCTGCGCCTGACTCAGCAGCGCATCCCAATCCACTTCAGGCATATCGGTCAAATGCTCCTCCAGATAGCGGGCGCAATCGTCAAACGCGCCCAGGTCAATTTCCTCCCGCAGCACCCGCTCCACCAGCGGCTCGTCCCAGCTGCCGCCGACCCGGTAATAGTTGGCCGAGATCGCCTGCAACGGTTCGCGGAAGGCCTGCGAAAGCAAAAGCATCGTTGCGCCCAGGCCGGTCCCGCCGACTATAACGCCGCCCAGCGAAAGCAAATCCGGCAGATTGGGGGATACTACGGCAACCTGGTCGTAACTGCGATCCTCGAGTCCGATCCGCCCAAACAGCGCGAGTTCGGCCACCGCTCCGTGCAGGCCCATATTGCAGGTGTACGCCTGACCCTCGCGAAGGCTGAAATCGCCCGCCAGCCGGTCGAAGGGCAGTCCCTCCTCCGTCACTTCGCGGAAATCCAGCGCCAGGCGCCGCGGCAGGCGCGCCAGGCTCAGCACGCCCAGCATCCGTCCGCCGCCGGGGTCCAGGGCCGCTACTTCGCCCAACTCCGCCTCCAGGCGGACCGTTCCGTTGGACCGTCCGAGAAAGCCCCTCGAAGGCGGCCCGTCCCAGCTCGCGGAAAGGGTCATCCGTCCCCGGTCGCCGGAGATGCCGGGCGCGTAGCCCAACTGTTCCAGGGCCGCGGCGACGTCGGTACTCTCAAGGACCATGTCCAGCCGCCCCAATTGCTCCGCGCCTTCATCGTCCGTGACCAGCCAGGCCGCGCTTCCCTCGGACGAGAAGGCCGCCGACTCGGTTCGAAACCAGTTCACGGCCAGTCCGCCCGCTGTCTTCTCGTAACGGGCCCGCACGTCCCCCAGTCGCATCGGTCCGATCACAAGATCGCTCAACATGACCTTGCCGGCCGGCAGGGCGCGCGGGTTCGCCGGTGGTTGCGGCTCCGGGTCCCGTAGCGTCAGCTTCAGCCGGTTCAGGTCCGCCAGCAACTGCCCGTTCCCGGCCCCCGCGCGCGGCCAGAACAGGCGCCCGTCGGCGAAATCGCCCTGAAGCTCCACCAGCCATCCGTCCGAGCGGGGACGCACGCGGAGCGACTGGTCCCTGAGGGTGTTGCCCATCGTATAGACCTCGCCCGCGGTCAGGTCCAGCGCCCATGGCAGGTCAAGCGAATCGGCTTCGTCCGCCAGTACCTCGGCCCATTGAGCGGGACGCAGCCGTTTGACGCGCCCGTCCACGACAAGTCCCGGCCTTTCCGGCAGGCGCGGCAGGGAATCGCCGAAGTGCAGGCGCCCGCGCCTGATCCGCCATCCGTCGCCATCGTCGTCGAACTCCAGGGCGACGCCCGGCCCCAGTCCCAGCCTGCCCGTCAGGCGCGGCAGGTCCCCGGACCCCCACAGCAGTTCCAGCCGCGTGGGCCCGGCCTCATCCGCCGGCTTGTTCATTGGGTACGGAAAGGCACTGCCCAGTCCGACCAGGTCGGTCTCCAGGCGCACCCGCACGGGACGCGCCGGACCCGCTTCCATCGCGGGCACCAGTACGCTGCCGTCCCACGCGAACTGTCCGTCGAGCCGGTCCAGCGCACAGCAGCCAAACAGTTCCTCCAGCGTTTCCGCGGTCGCCGAACCGTCCAGGTCCAGCCGATACCCGTAGCCGGCCATTCCGGCGGGGGCCCTGTTCACGTCGATCAGCAGCGGCTGATCGAGAAACCGTCCCTGCAACTCGCGCACGCGCACTCCGGCGCGGGTAAAGCGAATGCTGCCCCTCAGATTGGTGACCGCGGGTATCAGGTCGTTCAGCTTCATTTCTCCGCCGCCGAGTTCGGTCTCGGTGAAAATTTCCCAGGCGCTCCTGTCCGCGATGGGCAGCCTGAACTCCACGCGGGTTCCGGCCGCGCCTGAGGTCTCGGCATTGAGCAGCATGGGATGAATTCGATCGGCCATCGGAATGCGCGCCAGACCGTCGATCAGCGCCGGCAAGGGATCGTCGCTTTCGCCATTCACCTCCACGACCGGACTGGCCAGGTCGCGGACATCGGTGCGCACGTCGCGCCAGCGCACGCCCGCCAGCTCGCCCGCCGAGTCGAGAATGACCAGGGCGGATCCGTTCAGCACCAGCTTGCCCGACAGGTCCGTTACGTCGGGCCACGCCTCGTGCACCGTCAGCACACCGTCGGCAATGGCCATCTCCACCCGCAGGACCGCGCCGCCGAACGGAAATGAATCGAGCGGTCCGCCGAGCTGCATGTTCCAGCCGTCGGCCCGGCCGGCATGAAGGGCCCGGCCCAGCCAACCGAACGGTAGTCCGCGCGTGTTTTGCCAGGGCAGAAGCGCGAGCGCGGCCGGCAGGTCCTCGATGCGATCGCCGCCGCCGCTCAGGTCGAGCACCGGAGAGCTGCCGCCTTCGGGCAGGGACAGGGAGAAACGGCCGGCGAAGTCCATCCCGTCGGCGCCGATTCTGAGATTGTTGCCTTCGATCGACCAGTTGTCCGGCCCGGTCCGCCAGCTCAATTCCGCCTGCGCCCCGGTGAGACTTACCGGCCCGTCCAGCCAGGACGCGGCGAAATCGCCGGCGCCGGGGATCGAGAGATCGGCATTGCCGGCGCCGGATTTGTGCCGCAGGCTGCCGTCAATTCCCGCCAGCGTCAGGCCCCGCTCCGGCCACTGAAGCGACAACCCGGAAAACCCGGCGCGGATTTCCGGCGGAAACGATCCTCCGGACTCCCAGCTCAGGCTCAGATCGCTGACGTCGCCGGCAACCGGCAGCAGCGCCGGAGACACTCCCGGCTCACGCGCAATTCCGAGCAGTGGCGGAATCGCGTCTTCAAGACGCACAAAGCCGGCCTCCAGTTGCAGTGCGGCGAGTTCTCCGCCGGGGCCCAGCGTCCAGCTTGCGCTGATCTCGGTATCCCGCCAGTCCTCGCCGTTTCGCGCCGCCTCAAGCCGCGCGGCGGTCAACTCCGCGACGTTTCCCTCCCGATGCCATTCGAACTGACCCGCAAGGCGGTCAAAAACGTGGTCGCTCGGGCCGCCCGCGACCCACAGGTCCGCAAAGTCGAGTTCGCCGAAAAGCTGTTCGATTTCGGCGCCGTCGAGGTCCACGAAAACGTTGAAATCGCCGGAGCCGATCAACGGCAGGCCGGCCGCTTCGGTAAGCAGTTCCCGTACTTTCGCGAGATTCACGGACCGGCCCTCCAGGTGCAGCCGCCAGCGCCCGGCGGGCAGAAAGGCGCGGGTCCATTGCGCCAGCTCGATGTCCGCCCCAACGCTCAGCCATTCGCCGTATTGGTCCGGCGGGACCAGGCGTCCGTCCAGCACGATGCGGCCATCCGCCGTGGTCACCGACAACCGCTCAAGCCATACGTTTTCGCGCACGTTCCGCGCCGGTTCCTCGAAATCGATCCAGACGTCGCGCAATTGCAGCTCGGGCGGAACAAAAGCCAGCAGACGCGCCGGGCCGCCCGGATAGTAGGCGGGGTCGCGCCCCTGCACGGAGAAGGTGTCCGGGCCCAGCCGCCGGAGCGACAGCCTGGCGCCGACGATCGACATGCGGTCCAGGTTGAGGCCCGATCCTGGCAGGAGCGTCAGGAGATTGATGCCCACCAGGATTTCGTCGGCCAGCAACAACGGTCCGCCGCCGCGCTCGGACATAACCCGCACGCCGCGAAGACGAAATTCGGGTCCGGCAAAGCCCCAGGACGGTTCGATCCGGGCGAACTCCACCGGATAGCCCAGCGCGTCGCTGGTCCACTCGGCGATCTCCTCCTGAAACCTCGGCGCGAGGGGCATGAGCACGCGCAGCACGCCCAGCAACAGGGCCACCACGAGCAACGCCACGCATACGGCGCCGACCAGCCAGCGCAGGGCCTTCTTCAACGCGACGGGCATATGCCGCCGGACCGTCAGGTTCCCGCGGCGGCGCTGTCAAACTCCCACAAGTCCTCCAGCTTGTAGAAGTCCCGCGTTTCCTGCCGCATGAGGTGGACCACCAGGTCGCCCAGATCGATCAGCACCCATTCGCCCCATTGCAGGCCTTCCACGCCCAGGACGCGGTGCCCGGCCTTCTTGCTTCGTTCGGTCAGGCGATCGGCCAGGGCCCGGATGTGACGCGCGTTACGGCCGGTCGCGATCAGCATGAAATCGGTCATCCCCGTTTGCGAGCGCACGTCGAGCAGGCGCACTTCGGAGGCCTGCAATTCGTCCAGGATGCCTTCGGCCAGGCGCACGAGGGCCATGTCCGGCACTGTGGAACGGGCGCTCAATTCTCACCTCCGGCGTAGGCGCCGGAATCCGAGATGATTCGCGCGACACGGGCCGATATCAGGTCCTGCGCAAGCTCCCCCGACCGTGCCGCGCTGCGCACCCGGCTGGAAGAAACCGCCGCCACCGGCTTGCGGCAAATCATGATGCGGCCGGCTTCCGAGGCCTTGAGCTCCCGATGGTCCGCAATCGAACGCGACTCGATTTCCGCCTTGAGGGCCGCGGGCAGCGGTGCCTGATGGCCGGCGCGCGCTCCGACCAGTACGTGCGCCAGGTCGAAAATCGACCTCCAGCGGCGCCAGGTCGGCAGCGTAAGGAAGGAATCGAACCCCATCATCCAGCAGAGCGTGCGCCCGGGGTTCGCGCGCTTCAGGAACTCGAGAGTGTCCACCGTATAGCCAGTGGCGGAAGGACCCAGTTCGCACTCTTCCACCGAGAAACCGGGTATGCCCTCCAGCGCCGCCTTGAGCATCCGCAGCCTGAGCGGCGCGGAGGCCACCAGGGCGGTGCGGTGCGGCGGGGTGGCGGCGATCACGAATCGCACCTCGGACAGCCTCGCCGCATCGGCCAGCCGGCGCGCAAGGGCGACATGCCCCCTGTGCACCGGGTCGAAACTGCCGCCCAGCAGTCCCAGCGCCGTGTCCCGCCGCTCGCTCATCGATCCGCGCCCATACGATGCGGCTCCGCCAGGCCGAAGGCCAGAAGCTGAAGTTCCGTCCACGGCTCTCCCGGCCGGGCGCCCTTGATGACCTGGTCGGCCCGCGCGGAGCGAACGAGCAGCCGGCGGATGGAACGGGCGCCGTGGCGCTTCAGCGCCGAGCGGAACTCGGCCTTGCGGCTCGACCATACCCTGAGCGCACCCATGGCCGAGGGCAGGCTGTCGCCCCGCGCCGTTCGCCAGTACAGGTCCGCCAGTGTCGTGATGTCGCGAACGAGGACCCAGAGAATCAGGGTCAGAGGCGCACGTTCGCGCCTTAGCCCGGCGAGAATGCGCGCTGTCCGCCGCAGGTCCTGGCCCAGGGCGGCCGAGCCGAGCTGAAATACGTCGAACCGGCTGGCGTCCGCGATGGCCTCCATGACCGCGTCCACGGACAGCGGTCCGGGATCGTGGGCGAGCGCCAGCTTGTCGATTTGCTGCCGGGCGGACAGCAGGTTGCCCTCGGTGCGCTCGGCCAGCAGCGTGACGGCCGCTTCGTCGGGCTGGAAACCCTCGCCGGCCAAACGGTCGCTGATCCAGCCGCGCTGCTCGCGGGCGGACAGCAGCGGCGCATCGACCCAGGTCCCGGCCTTCTCCAGCGCCCCCACCCAGGCGCTTCTTCGGGCGTTGCGGTCGAGCGCTCCGGCAACCACCATGATCAGATTGTCCTCGGGGACCGAGCCGGACAGTTCCTTGAGCACTTTCGCGCCGGCGGCGCCCGGCTTGCCGCCCGGCATCCGGACTTCGACCAGCCGCCGGCTGGCGAACAGCGATTGGCTGCAGGCGTCGGCGTACAACTCGCCCCAGTTGTAACGAGCGTCGGCCAGGTGAAGCGAGCGTTCGGAAAAGCCGCCGGCGCGCGCGGCGGCCCGGACCCGGTCAACCGCTTCGTCCAGCAACAGCGGCTCCGCCCCGGACAGCAGGTACAGGGGCGCCAGCCCTCGCTCTAGGGCGGCCGGCAGTTCGTTCGGGGTCAGGCGCACGTATCGGCGAGCGCGACAGCTTCCTCGACCAGCAGCACCGGAATGCCTTCATGCACCGGGTAGAGCCAGCTGCCGCATTCGGAGACCAGCGCGCCTTCCATCGCCTGCGTGAGTTTCCGGCCGGCGGCGTTGCTCAACCTCCCTTCCCCGACGCCTTCGTTGTATACCGCAAGCTCCTCCGCCCCGGCCGGGCGCAGTTCGCCGCCGGTCCTCGGGCAACGCAGGAGCGACAGAAAGGATTCGTCCACGTCAGTGTGCCGTCCCTAGGGCCGGTCAATCTTGACGGGCGGCACCGGGTCCCAGCCCGATGGGCCCAGCGGGTGGCAGCGCAGCAGGCGGCGCAGGGACATCCCGAAGCCGCGCGGCAGGCCGTGAGTTTCGATGGCTTCCCTGGCGTATTGGGAACAGGTCGGCTGGAAGCGGCAGCGGGGACCCAGGAAAGGAGACACGCAAAGCTGGTAGGCGCGGATCAGCGCAATGGCCCCGGCTTTCAAAAATGACACTAGAGACATTTTACGGCCCGCTGCCGGATTTCGTTCACCATGGAATGCAGGCCGTTGCTGCGGGTCGGGCTCAGGTGCCGGTCCAGGCCGGCCCCGGCGATGAAGTCGGGCGGCGTCTCCACGATCTCCGCCGGGCGCCGCCCGCTGTAAACGCGCATCAGGATCGCCGCCAGCCCGGAAACGATCGCGGAATCGCTGATCGCAAGAAAGAAAAGGCGCCCCTCATCCTGCCAGGACTTCAGCCACACCTGGGACTGGCAGCCGCGCAGGCGATTGTCCTCGATCCGCCACTCGTCGGGAAAGTCGGGCGCATTGCGGCCCAGTTCGATAATGTGCTGATAGCGCTCCATCCAGCTGTCGAAGAAGCCAAGCTCTTCGAGCAGTTCTTCCTGGGCGTCCCGCAGAGTTCCGGGGGACGGCGGTTCGACGCTCACAATCGGGTGGGGTTTTCCTGCCCGGCGTAGACCTGCTCCGGATCGAACACCTTGTCGCTCTCGGTGAATTCCAGCTCGACCGGCCCGCCGCCCGAAGTCAGCGGGACCCGGCGATAGAAGCAGGACCGGTAACCCACGTGGCAACTCGCGCCGCCGGTCAGTTCCACCCGCAGCCATACGCAGTCCTGATCGTCGTCGATCAGCAGTTCGCGCACCCGCTGCTTCAGCCCGCTGGTTTCCCCCTTCCGCCAGAGTTTGTTCCGGCTGCGGCTGAAGTAATGCGCCTCGCCCGTCGTTATGGTCAGCTCGAGCGCCTCGCGGTTCATGTAGGCGTGCATCAGCAGTTCCCCGCTGCCGTGGTCCGTTACCACGGCCGGGATCAGGCCGCCGGCGTCGAATTTGGGCGCCAGCTCGGCGCTCTCCTCCACCTGGACCACGGTCCGCCGGGGTGCAAACAGCTTGCTCATGGGCCAATCATAGCGCCGCCCGGCGCCAGGTAGTGCCTTGCGGGCCGTCTTCCAGGATCACGCCGCATCCGGCGAGCTCATCGCGGATGCGGTCGGCCGCGGCATAGTCGCCGGCGTCACGCTGCCTGGCCCGCTCGCCGATACGCGCTGCGATTTCCTCGGCGGTGAGCTCCGGTCCGCTCTCCACGGCCGTAAACCACTCCACAGGATCGGCCTGAAGAATACCCATGAGGAAGCCGCCGGCCTTGAGCGCGGCCGCCCCCGCGACCGGTTCCACGGCTCCGGCCCGCAGCTTGCGCGCCTCCCCGGCCAGCACGCTCAGGGCCGCCGGCGTGTTGAGGTCGTCCTCCAACGCGCGGACCAGCTCGGGTGACGGTTCCGCTGTGCGTGCAGATCCTCCCGGGGGCGAAGGCGTCCCTCCTTCGCGGGAATCCTCAGCGCAGTCGAGCAGAACGCGATACAGGCGGTCCAGGCGCTGCCGGGACGTTGCAACCAGCTCGTCGGTCCACTCAAGCGGGTCCCGGTAACGCGCGCTCAGAAGGGCCAGCCGCAGGACCTCGCCCGGGATTTTCCCGCGCAATTCGCGAATCGTCAGGATGTTTCCCCGGGACTTGGCCATCTTCGACTTGCCCATGCGGATCATGCCGTTGTGCATCCAGTAGCGGGCCAGGGGGGCGCCATGGCCACAGCGGCTCTGCGCGATCTCGTTCTCATGGTGCGGGAAGATCAGGTCCCGGCCCCCGCCGTGAATGTCGATCGTCTCTCCCAGGTGCTCGCGGGCCATGGCCGAGCATTCGAGGTGCCAGCCGGGGCGCCCGCGCCCCCAGGGGCTTTCCCAGCCGGGCAGTTCTTCGGAAGACGGCTTCCAGAGCACGAAGTCGGCCGGGTCCTCCTTGTACGGCGCAACCTCGACCCTGGCGCCGGCAATCTGCTCGTCGCGATTGCGCCCGGAAAGCTCGCCGTACGCGGCATACGCGCCCACCCGGAACAGCACATGGCCCTCCGCCTCGTAGGCATGCCCCGACTTCAGCAGGCTCTTGACCAGGCTGATCATCTGCGGCACGTGTTCCGTCGCGAGAGGTTGCCGGTCCGGCGCAAGCACGCCCAGCCCGGCCATGTCTTCCCGCCAGGTCCGGATCCAACGCTGCGCGACCGCTGCGATCGGCACGCCTTGTTCGGCGGCCGCCTGGTTGATCTTGTCGTCCACGTCGGTGATGTTGCTGGCATAGACCAGCCTGTAGCGGCGGCGCAACAGGCGCGCCAGCACGTCGAACACCACCGCCGGGCGGGCGTTGCCGATGTGAGCGGGACCATAGACTGTCGGCCCGCACACGTACATGGTCACACGGTCCGCATCGCCGGGAACGAAGGGCTGGCGTTCGCCGCCCAGGGTGTTGTGGAGGCTGATCATGGCCCGCCGGCTGCCGCGGGAGGCGGAAGCGCGGCCAGGTCGCGGAGTATCTGCCAGGCCAGTTCCTCGGCCAGGGCGTCGCGCAGGACCTCGGTCTCGCGCTCCATTCCCAGCACCCGGAACTCGTCCTGCACGCGGGTGTGGTTCACTTCGCGCTCACGCGCCTCGATCAGCCGCGCCGGGCCGAGTCTGAGTGTGTAGCGCACGCGGTAGCTGATTTCCGTGACCGTGGGCAGATTGTTCGCGGAAATCGCCACGAGGCTCTCTTCGCTCTCGTCGTCCAGCAGACGCAGGATTGCAACGTCCTCCCCGGGCTCGCCATGCACCGTGACCCCGGCCAGTCGCAATTGCTCGTTGAGGGCGCGCCGAAGCGGCGTCGACCCATGGGCGCTTTGCAGCCAGATGCCGCCGGACAGCGCCGGGAACTCAAGCGGCCCCTGAAACTGAAAGCCGCAGGCCGCGAGCAGGAGCGACAGTGCGCACGCCGCGGTAACGCGTGGCAGAAAAGCCCGCATGAGGGTCACACCACGAAATTCACGACGCGGCCGGGCACATACACCTCCCGCAGGATCGGAATTTCCGCCAGGTGGGCGGCCACCCGCTCGTTCCCGCGCGCGGCCGCCAGCACGTCGTCGCGTTCGGCGCCGGCCGCCACCCGGATGCTGGCGCGAAGCTTGCCGTTGATTTGAACCGCGATCTCCACGGTCTCCTTCTTCAGCCATTCCTCGCGCGCCTCCGGCCAGGGCGCATTGGCCAGCGATTCGGCGTGGCCCAGGCGTTCCCAGAGTTCTTCGCCCACGTGCGGCGCGAAGGGGCTGACCAGCAGCACCAAAGGCTCGGCTACGCCGCGCGGCAATTCGTCCCAGCGCGCGGCCGCATTGACCAGCTCCATCAATGCGGCGATGGCCGTGTTCAGCCGCAGCGTCCGGATGTCCTCGGTGACCTTCGCGATGGTGCGATGCAAAAGCCGCATCTGCTCCGCGTCCGGGTCCTTCTCGGCCACCCCGCGCTCGAGCAGCGCCCACAGCCGGTTGAGGAACCGGTGCGGACCCTCCACCCCGCGGGTACTCCAGGGCTTCGATTTCTCCAGCGGCCCCAGGAACATCTCGTAGATGCGAAATGCATCGGCGCCGCAGTGGCTCAGAACATCGTCGGGGTTGACCACGTTGCCGCGCGACTTGGACATCTTGTGGGCGCGCGATTCGAGGACTACGGACGCATCCGCGGTCAGAACGAAATTCTCTCCACTCTTGAGCACGTCGTCCTCGCTGACGGCCACGGGTTCAAGTTCCTCGCCGCTGTCCTTCTCCACGTAGGCCGCCGGTTGCGAGCCGCTCACGCGGCGCGCGCGTTCCGCCGAGACCAGCGCGCCGGCATCGTCCCGGTAGGCGGTGTATTCGCGCTCGCCGAGAATCACGCCCTGATGCACGACCTTGCGGAAAGGCTCGTCGCAGGACACCAGGCCCGCGTCGTACAGCACCTTGTGCCAGAACCGCGCGTAGAGGAGATGCAGCACGGCGTGTTCGGCGCCGCCGATGTACAGGTCCACCGGCATCCAGTAACGCTCCAGTTCCGGATCCACCAGGCGGCCCGGATTGTGGGGATCGATGAAGCGCAGGTAGTACCAGCACGAACCCGCCCATTGCGGCATGGTGTTGGTCTCGCGGCGCGCCGGCCGGCCGCTGGACGGATCGACCGTGTCCAGCCAGTCCGCAGCCTTGGCCAGCGGCCCCTCCGGAGATCCGCTGGGCCGGAAGTCCTCAAGGTCCGGGAGCGTCAGCGGCAGATCGGTTTCCGGAAGGGGACGCGCAACGCCGTCCACGAACACGACCGGAAACGGCTCGCCCCAGTAACGCTGGCGGCTGAACAGCCAGTCGCGCAGGCGGTAGGCGATCCTCGGCCGGCCCCGGCCGTGCCGCTCAAGCCAGTCCACCGCGGCCTGCTTGGCTTCCTCCATGCGCATGCCGTTCAGGAAATCGCTGTTGATCACCACGCCCTCGCCGCTGAAGGCGGCGTCCTCGTAGCCCTCCGGAGGTTGAACGGTGCGCACGACCTTCAGCGAATTCTCAAGCGCGAACTCCCAGTCGCGCTGGTCCTCGCCGGGAACGCCCATGATCGCCCCGGTGCCGTATCCCATCAGCACGTAGTCGGCCACCCACACCGGTACTTCCTCGCCGGTGACCGGGTGCCGGGCCCGCGCTCCCGTGTCCACGCCGCTGCGGTCGTGCGCGTCGGCTGCGCGATCGCGCTGGCTCTTGCGCGCCGCATCAAGGCAATAGCGCCGCACCCCGTCGATACGCTGGGGCGTCGCGAGCTTCTCGACCAGCGGATGCTCCGGCGAGAGGGCGAGAAAAGTGGCGCCGAAGATCGTGTCGGGGCGGGTACTGAATACCCGGATCTTCTCGTCGCTACCGATCAGCTCGAAGTCGATCTCCGCGCCCACCGAGCGGCCGATCCAGTTGCGCTGCATCTCCAGCGTCGATTCCGGCCAGTCCAGTCCGTCCAGCCCGTCCAGCAGGCGCTCCGCGTACTCGGTGATCCTGAGCATCCACTGCCTCAGGGGCCGGCGCTCGCAGGCAAAACCGCCGACTTCCGAACGCCCTTCCACGACTTCCTCGTTGGCCAGGGTGGTGCCGAGTTCGGGGCACCACCAGACCGGCTGCTCGTCCTGGTAGGCGAGCCCACGCTCGTGGAGCTTGAGGAATATCCACTGCGTCCAGCGGTAATAGTCCGGGTCGGCGGTGCTGAACTCGCGCGACCAGTCGTACGAAAACCCCAGCGATTTCAGTTGCGTGCGGAACCGGTCGATATTGCGGCGCGTGGTCACCCGCGGATGCGTATTGGTGCGCACGGCGTACTGCTCGGCCGGCAGGCCGAAGGCGTCCCAGCCGATCGGGTGAAGGACGTTGTAGCCGCGCATGCGCTTGTAACGGGCAACGATGTCGGTCGCCGTGTAGCCCTCCGGGTGGCCGACGTGCAGTCCGGCGCCGCTGGGATACGGGAACATGTCCAGGATGTAGGCCTTGGGCCGCGAATGATCGGGCCTGGCCGGCGTCCTGAAGGTTTCTTCACGCTCCCAGCGCGCTTGCCACTTCGGTTCGATTTCGGCGAA